>NZ_FNWZ01000005.1:0-711319 GCF_900108575.1 Tardiphaga sp. OK245
ATCCCGACGGTTTCCCGCCGTTCACCAATGCCACGTCCAGCCAGCATGAGTGGCAGACCCCCGTAGTGGGGCCGGACGGTGACCCAAGGCCTCCCGAGTGCGTGAGGGAACGTCTCCCTCCCGCCCGCAGGCGCCACATCCCGCCCCGCGCTAACAAGCGTCCCTGGCAACGCCCCTCAAAGTGGGACGGGATGCAAGGGAATATAATCTGAACTGGAATGACGTCAAGGATTATTTTCAGATTTCGCCGAACGAATGCGCGCAGCGCACCGCGCCCTCGGCACCTGCTACCACGTATAACGCGCAACGCCCTTGCCGGCATAGCTGCGCGTGACGTCCGAGAACTCGCCCTCGAATGTCGCTGCCAGCGAGAAGCCGCTGATGAAGCTCATCTCGGCCGACGCGGTGGTCAGCGCCGCATCGCGTGCCGGCGCTGCGCCGGACACCGTGAACGATGCGCCGGGCAGCGACTGGAACGTGGCGGCCACGCTGCGATCGCTGTTGAAGTCATGCGCCCACGCCGCGCGGCCACGCAGCGTCAGGATCGCATCGTTGACGGCGAAGGACTTGTCGGTGCGCAGGCCGAGTTCGCTGCGGGTCGATGTCACTGTCTTGCCCGCGTAGTTCAGCGCAAAGGTGCTGGCGCCGCCATTGACGGTTTCCGTATAGGACGGCAGGTCGAATGCGATCACCTGCGCGGCGACATAGGGCGTCACGCCGACGCCGCCGAGCCATGAACTCACAGTGCGGTTACCGCCTTCGACCCGCGCCGAATAGGAATTCGCATTGAATTGCGCATGCAGGCGATCAAGGCCGGCGACGGTCACGATGCGATCGGTGGTGATGTCCTGCCAGCCATAGGCGGCCGCGGCGGTGATATAGGCAGACGACACGCTGTGGCGCACGAAGGCGCCCATCTGAAACATGTCCGAATGACCGCTGCCGCCATTGGCCACGGAGAAATTCGTGCCGGCGCCCGCAAGCGAGAAACCGGCCACCGTGTTCGGCGACAACAGCACATCGGCGCCGACGGCGGTGCCGCCGATGCTGCTGCGCGCGGTGTTCGATCCCGTCGCCGCATTGCCGTCGGTGGTCTGCGACCCGCCGAAGCCCGACGCCCAGACGCTCCAGCGTGGATCGTGGGACTTCGCCAACGGAGCCTTGGTGAACATCGCGAAGGCATCACGCGGCTTGCGCGCATCCGCATATCCCATCGCGCCCGGCGCATCGAATCCCCTGCCCGCGCTGAACGGATCGGTCATCATGCCCATGAACTGCGTCATGGCGTTGAAGGTCGTCTGCTGCGATCCCGTCGCGGTTTCGCCCGAGGTCTGCGTCAGCGCGTTGCGCAGCGCGTCGCCGGTGAGCGCAAACAGCGCGTTGAACTGGCTCGGCATCGTGCCGCCGCTCACCAGCGCATTGTCGATGGCGGTTGCGACGGCCTTCTGATTGCGGCTGGCACTGTCCGGCAGGTTCGGGCTGAGCAGGCCGGGATCGACGGTCAGCAACACGTCGTTGCCCACATAGCTCAGCCGCGCATTGCGCGCGAAGTTGTTGAGCAGGGTTGTCGTGTCGAAGCTGCCGCTGATCGTGCCGGCAGTCAGGATCGTATAGGTCGTCGTCGCGGCGATGCGCGCCAGCGGATCGACCGCGACCTTGCCGGCCAGCGTCGCGGTGCCGGTGACGATGGTCTTGTCCGATGATGCTCCGGAGATCTGCACCAGATAGGTCGATGCCGCCGTCATCGTCAGGCTGCCAGTGACATTGAGCGTGCCGATCGAGTTGCCCGGCGCCAGCGTGCCGCCATTGATCAGCGTGTCGCCGACAAAACCGTTGCCGCCGAGCGTGCCGCCTGGATTCACCGTAGTCAGCGACGACGATGCGATCGAACCGTTGACGCTGAGCGTGCCGACGTCGACCGTCGTCGTGCCGGTATAGGTGTTGATCCCGCTCAGCACGGTGTTGCCCGCACCGGTCTTCACCAGTTTGCCCTGGTCCGCGCCGCTGTCGGAAATGACTCCGTCGAAGCTGTAGAAGTTCGAGCGATTGAAGATCAGCGTGCCGCCGTTGGTGACATCTCCGACAATCGAACCGGTGGTGCCGCCATTGCCGATCTGCAGCGTCGAGCAGAAGCAGATCGCGGTGCCGCCGGTATAGGTGTTGGCGCCGGTCAGTGTCGTGACGCCGGTGCCGTCGATCCACAGCGACATCTTCGCCGCCGCGCCATCCTGGATCACACCGGCAAAGGTCGTGCTGCTGTTGTTGAGGCCGACGACCAGAACCGCATCGGCGGCGTTGGCATTGGTCACGTTGCCGGCGCCGGCCAGCGAGCCGATGAACTGGAACGGGCTGTCGAGGGCCAGCGTGGCGCCGGCCGCGATCGTATAGGCGCTGTCCGGGCTGAGCGAGCCGCTCGCGAGCAGCGTGCCGGTAAGAATATTGGTGGCGCCCGTATAAATGCTGTTGCCGGTGAGCGACAGTGTACCGGCGCCGGTCTTGGTCAATGCGCCAGGCGTCCCGCCGCTGTCCGCGATATTGCCGGACAGTTCGAGAGTGCCGGTATCGACCTGCAGGGTGCCGCCGCCAGTGCCCAAAGCAATGCTGCGCGCCGATGAAAAGCCGGCAGTCGTCTGCAGCGTGCCGCCGGTGAAGGTCAGCGCACCCGCTGCAGCGCCGAGGTTGGCATCCTGCGCGACGCTGATGGTGCCGCCGGCAAAGGTCGTGCCGCCGGTGTAGGTGTTGATCCCGGACAGGATCATCGTGCCGGCGCCGGTCTTCACCAGCGAGCCGCCGGTGCCGCCGTCGGCGATGACGCCGGTGACGTTGGTCGAGAGGTTGTTGCCACCGACCGTCAGTTCGTTTTGGCCCAGTCTGAAAGTGCCGCCGCCGTTGATCGAGCCGGCGCTGAGCTTGTTGTCGCCAAGGGGGCCGGTCGATCCGCCGAAATCCGTGGTACCCGCCGCGCCATTGGTGATGGCCGCGTTGCCGGCCGTGCTGGTGTTGATGAATTGCAGTTGGAAGTTGTTGGCGATGGTGGCACTGCCGGCCGTGCTGGAGTTGGCGAAAGTCATGACGCTGTTGTTGGTGATGTCGACTGAGCCGCCGTTGACGACGATGCCGGCGCCGACGAAAAAGAGACTGCTGCCGACGGTGAAGCTGTAAGCCGAAGCACCGGCATTGAAGGTCCAGCCGCCGAGGGTCGTAGAGGCCGAAAACGACAGCGCGGCGACGCCGGACGTGCCGAAGAACGCGGTGCCGGTCGGCACCGCGGCCGGACCCCAGTTCGCTGCCGTGTTGAAGTCGCCGCTGCCGGGGGCGTTCAGCCATGTGGCGTCCTGCGCTGCCACCGGCAGCGTCGTCAGGACCAGCGCCGTTGCGGTGACAAGGCGGGCGAGCCAGCAGCGCGCCACTCGTTGATTCAAAACCCGCATCCTACCCGCCACCCGTTGCAATTTAACGCAGAGAGCGCGGTGAGTTCATGCACTCGAATCCAATATGGCATGATGCTACCGCGTCGTCGCCTCATTATTTCTCACCGCAAGCGACTGGACGAGCTGGCCGGCTTTTTGGCAGCGAGATTGCCGGAACACTGAGGCCGCCCGGCCACGCTCGGTAATATTCGACCATTGATTTGCCTTCAATTCTCGGCAAAACCCGTCGCAGATCTGCTATATTCCGCAGACCGCCTCAAATGATGTTGCCACCATGCCAGTAGCCCGCCGCGTTCCCGCCCTCGTCTGTGTTGTGCTGCTGTCCTGCAGCCTTGGCGGTTGCGGCTCGATCAGTTCATTCATGGCCGGCGGCATGGCCGACCTAATCCCGGCATGGGCTGGCGGCCTGCCAGCAGACGCGCCGCCGCGTCCGGGCTCTCCTGAATACGAAGCCTATGCGAAGCGGCACGAGCAGCAGCAGTCCGGCGCCATGACTGGGCCGGACCCCGCCACATCACCCTCTGCAGAAGCCGTTCGCTGATCGCGCTATCGTGCGGCGCCGCGACGGCGTCGCTCAGTTCATGAAAACAACGGTCTTCATGCCGTTGAGGATCACGCGATCCTCAAGGTGATAGCGCATGGCGCGTGCCAGCACGCGGCGTTCGATGTCGCGGCCCTTGGCCACGAGTTCTTCCGGCGTGTCGCGATGGCTGATGCGCTCGACGTCCTGGTCGATGATCGGACCTTCGTCGAGATCGCTGGTCACGTAATGCGCGGTGGCGCCGATCAGCTTGACGCCGCGCGCGTGCGCCTGGTGATAGGGCCGCGCGCCCTTGAAGCCCGGCAGGAACGAATGATGGATGTTGATGCACTTGCCGGAGAGTTTCGCCGACATCTCGTCGGACAGAATCTGCATGTAACGCGCCAGCACCACGAGTTCGGTCTCGGTCGTGCCGACCAGATCCCAGATCGCCTGCTCCTGCTCGCGCTTGGTCTCCTTGGTGATCGGCATATGGTGGAACGGGATGTCGCCGAAATCGAGATCCTTGAAGGCTTCGCGCGGATGGTTCGAGACGATCGCGGTCGGGATCATGTCGAGATCGCCGGTACGCCAGCGATACAGGATATCGACGAGGCAGTGATCGGACTTCGACACCAGCAGCATGACGCGGCGACGCGTCGCCCGGTCGCGCATCTGCCAGTCCATCTTGAAGCGCTCGGCGATGGCCCCGAAGCCGGTCTGCAGCGCCGCCAGACCGACATTCACGTCGGCGGCGTTGAACACCACGCGCATGAAGAAGTGCCCGGTTTCGACATCGTTGAACTGCTGGGCATCGAGAATATTCTGGCCATTATGGGCCAGGAAGGTCGATACAGCGGACACGATGCCGGGGCGATCTGGACAGGACAGGGTCAGGACGAATTGATGGGACATGGGACGGGCTGATCTGCTTCAAGTGAACCGGAAATCGAGGCCCTGCTCTATCATCCGCGGCGGCCTTGCGCCAATCCAATTGGCGCGCTGCAATATGGACGTCATTGCCAGCGAATTAACGAACGAAAACAGGCAGAAAACGGATATGGCTGACAAGCTCAACGGTTATCGCATCCTGATCCTGGAGACCCGCGAGGAAGCGCAATTCTCCCGGCTGCTGACCGAACAGGGCGCCAATGTGCTGCAATGTCCGATGTTCACCATCGAGGACGCGCCGGATTCCGCCCCGGTCGAGGCCTGGATCGGCCGATTCATTGCTAACCCGTTCGACGACCTCGTTTTAATGACCGGCGAAGGGCTTCGCCGGATGATGAAAATCGTGCGTCAACGCGGCATCGAAAAAGAGTTCGTCGCCGCAGTCGGTAAATCCCGCAAATTCGCCCGCGGACCGAAGCCCGGGCGCGCCTTGCGCGAGATCGGCCTCGAGGCTGACATCACCACCGAGAAGCCGACCTCCGAAGGCGTCGCCGAAATGCTGTCGCGGCTCGATCTCAAAGGCCATCGCCTCGGCCTGCAGCTCTATCCCGAGAAGGACCACACCGTCCTGATATCAGCGATCACCGCCTGCGGCGCCGAGGTCGATACGGTGCTGCCTTACGTCTACGACTCCAAGGCTGCTGAAACGAACATCCTCTCGGCCATCGACGAAATGGAAGCCGGCAGCGTCGATGCCATCGCGCTGACGAGTTCGGGTCAGGTGCGTCGTCTCGTCGATGCTGCGAAGGCGCACGGCCGCGAGGATCAATTGCGCAGTGCACTTGCAAAGACACCGATCGCGTCGGTCGGCCCTGTCGTGTCAGACGAGTTGAAATCATACGGCCTCGAAGCCGACATCACTCCGGCCAATGATGCGTTCTTCATGAAGCCGCTGATCTCGGCGATGTCGATCGCGCTCGACAAGGCTGCAGCGCGCGCCGAATGACTTGACGCCCGCATACATCTCGACATGATGCCCCGACACATAAAAAAATGATCGGGCGGAAATGCCAAACTTGCCATTATCGGATTTGCGTGTCGCGGAAATCGGATCCGGCGACACGCTGGATTACTGCGGCAAACTGTTTTCCGATTTCGGCGCCGAGGTCATCAAGATCGAACCGCCTGGCGGCGATCCTGCGCGGCACTATCCGCCGCTCGTCGATGCCGGCGATGGCCGCCGCGAGAGCGGATATTTCGCCTGGCTGAATACCAACAAGCGCAGTGTCATCGCCGATCTCGATAAGGCCGATGATGTCGCGCGTATCCGCGCATTGCTTGCGACATGCGACCTGCTGATCGACGCGCGCGCGCCTTCGGAGATTCCGAGCTCACTCCTGACGCATGATGATCTACGCAAGGAGCAACCGGGCCTCGCGATCACCGCGATCTCGTGGTTCGGCGAACACGGCCTCTACAGCAATTATCAGACGACGGACTCCGTTTGTCGCAGCCTGTCCGGCAGCGTGAAACTGGTCGGTGCGCAGGAAGGCCCGCCGGTGCTGCCGCGCGACGGACAGATCGCTGTCATGGCCGGCCTCACTGCGTTCATCCCGACGCTGGCCGGCATGTATGGTCGCAACACCGGCGCACGACGCTTTGCCGTCAGCGCACATGAAGCGATGTTGCAGATCAGCGAATTCGACACCGGTCTCGCACTGGAAGTCGGCTTCACGCGGCCGCGCATGGCCATCAATCGCTTCGGCCGCGGCTATCCCGTCGGCAATTTCCCAACCAAAGACGGCTGGCTCGGCATCACGGTCGTGACACCAGCGCAATGGGCTGCGTTCTGCGTGATGCTCGGCCTTCCCGAACTGGAGACAGAGCCGCAGTTCAACGACGGTCTCGCGCGCACCAATAATTCGAAGGCGCTGTTCGATATCTTCCAGCCCATCCTGATGCACAAGAGCGCCAACGAATGGTTCGAGATGGGCATCAAGCTGCGTCTTCCGCTCGCTGTCGTGCCGGACATGGAGACGCTGCTGAAGCAGCAATACTACCGCGACCGCGGCGCCTTCGCGAAGGTCGACATCGGGACGGCATCATTCGATGCGCCGGTGCTGCCGCAAACGCTAACCGGCTCGCGGCCGAAGCCCAATGGCCGCGCGCCATTTGCCGGCGATGACACAATCGACGCCCTGCCCGCGCATCGGCGCGTGGCCACGCGGCAGGCAACACCTGACGATCCGCAGCCGCTGAAGGGCCTGCGCATTATCGATCTCACCATGGGCTGGGCCGGTCCATCGGCCACGCGGCAGATGGGCGATCTCGGCGCCGACGTCATCAAGGTCGAGTCCTGCCAATATCCGGACTGGTTTCGCGGCACCGATCCGCGCGGCCCGTATTTTCCGGAACGCACCTACGAGAAGATCTACTGGTTTCAGCAGATGAACCGCAACAAACGCGGCATCACGCTGGATCTCACCAATTCGCGCGGCAAGGAGCTGCTGAAACAACTGCTCGCCGGCGCCGATGCTGTGATCGACAATTATGCCGCCGACGTGCTGCCGCGCATGGGCCTCGATGCGGCGGCGATGCACAAGATCAATCCGCGTCTCGTGGTGGTGACGATGCCCGCCTTCGGCATGACCGGTCCATGGAGCGGCGTGCGTGCCTATGGCTCGACGCTGGAGCAAGCTTCCGGCCTGCCGTCAGTGACCGGGCGTGAGGGCGATCCGCCGACCATGCTGCATGCCGCGCTTGGTGATCCCTTCGGCGGCGTCAGTGCTGCGGCGGCATTGATGCTCGGCTTCATGCATCAGAAGAATACCGGCCTCGGCCAACACATCGATCTCAGTGCGACGGAAGCCCTGCTGCCTCTTGTCGCACCCTCGGTCATCGAGCAATCAGCCACCGGCAAATCCGGCCCGCGCATCGGCAACCGGCATCCGCGCTTCGTGCCGAATGGTTGCTTCCCGTGTCTCGGCGAAGATCAGTGGATCACCATTGCCGTGCGCAGCGACGACGAATGGCGGGCGCTGTGCAAGGTCATGCATCGCACTGACCTGGCCGATGACGCCGCACTTGCCACAGCCGAGGGACGCCGCGCTGAAGAGGACCGTATCGAGGTCGCGGTCCGGCATTGGACGACGACCGTGCGGCCGGATCTGGCCATGGTGACGCTGCAGGACGCCGGCGTGCCCGCGGGTACCGCGCGACTGCCGCTCGATCTGGCCGGGGATCCGCACCTGCTCGCAGTCGGACATTGGCAGCCTGTGACCAAGGTATTTATGGGCCCGCATCTGCTGCCCTCCGTTGCCTATCGCGAAGGCAGTGCAAAAATGCCCTACCCGATCACCCGGCTGGCGCCGACGCTCGGCCAGCACAATGAGGAAGTCCTGCGCGATCTCCTGGGCCTCAACGCCACCGAAATCGACGAATTGCGCGCCGCGGAAATCATTGGCGACGCTGCGATATCCAAGAAAGCGAAGGCCGCGCCTACGACCAAGTGAGGCAGCAAGTGAGGCTTGCAGCTTCTACCGCCTTGGCTCACACTCCCGGCATAAGGCCAGCGACGGATGGATCAAAAGATTCGGCGTCGCGACAACGGCCAGCACAAATGCTTCCAGGGAGAAACACCATGCGCAAACTAGCCCTCATTGCGTCCATTGCGCTGCCGATGCTCGGCGGCTCGGCGATGGCGCAGGAGACCGTGAAGATCGGTTATATCGATCCACTCTCCGGCGGCGGCGCCAGCGTCGGCGAAGTCGGCCTCAAGACCTTCCAGTTTCTCGCCGATGAGCTGAACGCCAAGGGCGGCATTCTCGGCAAGAAGGTCGAGATCGTCCCCCTCGACAACAAGACCAATCCGCAGGAAAGCCTGATCCAGGCGCAGAAGGCGATCGATGGCGGCATTCGCTACATCACCCAGGGCAACGGCTCGTCGGTCGCCGGTGCGCTGTCGGATTTCGTCACCAAGTTCAATGACCGCAATCCCGGCAAGGAAGTCCTGTACTTCAACTATGCCGCCGTCGATCCGGTTCTGACCAACGAGAAATGCAGCTTCTGGCATTTCCGCTGGGATGCCAATTCAGACATCAAGATGGAAGCGCTCACCAACTACATCAAGACCGTGCCTGCGGTGAAGAACGTCTACCTGATCAATCAGGACTACTCGTTCGGTCAGTCGGTGCGCAGCCAGGCGCGCGCCATGCTCGGCGCCAAGCGGCCCGACGTGAAGATCGTCGGCGACGAACTGCATCCGCTGCTGAAGATCACCGACTTCGCGCCCTACATCGCGAAGATCAAGGCCTCCGGCGCCGATAGCGTCATCACCGGCAACTGGGGTCAGGATTTTGCCCTCTTGCTGAAGGCTGCGGCGGACGCAGGCCTGAAGGTGAGCTGGTTCACTTATTACGCCGGCGGCACCGGTGGCCCGACCGCCATCAAGCAGGCCGGCCTGAACCATCAGGTGTTCCAGATCGCCGAAGGCATCCCGAATCTCGGCCACGCCTCGGCCGACGTGTTCGAAAAGGCACTGCGCGCCAAGTATGACTTCAGCCTGTTCTATCCGCGCGCCGTGAACGAGATGCGCATGTTCGCCGCCGCGGCGGAGAAGGCCAAGTCGCTCGATCCGGTGAAGGTGGCCGCAGCCCTCGAAGGCATGGAGTTCGAGGTGTTCGACGGCGGCAAGGGCAATATGCGCAAGGACGACCATCAGTTCTTCCAGCCGATGTATATCGCCTCGTTCGGCGAGCGCACCGACAAGGAGCCGTTCGACGAGGAAAAGACCGGCTGGGGCTGGAAGCTGGCCGCGAAGATCGACACGCCGCAGACGGTGCTGCCGACCACCTGCAAGATGGAACGGCCGTAAGCCCTGCCTTCTCCCCGCCTGCGGGGAGAAGGTGGACCGAACTCGCAGAGCAAGTTCGGGACGGATGAGGGGGACTCTCAGTTTCACTCACTGCCTCCCCCTCACCCGGATTGCTGCGCAATCCGACCTCTCCCCGCAAGCGGGGAGAGGTTAAGACGCCGCCGCACTCCGGCACACTCCTCACCCGAGAGGCAGATACTTCGTGCTTGAACTGATCGTCATTTCCACGCTCAACGGCGTCCTCTACGGCATGCTGCTGTTCCTGATGGCCTCAGGCCTGACGGTGATCTTCAGCATGCTTGGCGTACTGAACTTCGCCCATGCCAGTTTCTATATGCTCGGCGCTTTCTTCGGCTTCCAGATCAGCCGTTGGTTCGGCTTCTGGCCGGCGCTGATCCTTGCACCGCTGCTGGCCGGCGCGCTCGGTGCCGCCGTCGAACGCTACGGCCTGCGTCACGTTCACAAGAACGGCCACGTCGCCGAGCTGCTGTTCACCTTCGGACTTGCTTTCGCCATCGAGGAGATCGTGCAGATCATCTGGGGCAAGAGCCCGGTCGATTTCCGCGTACCGCCGCTGCTCGACTTCCCGGCCTTCACGCTGTTTTCCACCAACTATCCGGCCTTCAAGATCTTCATGCTGGTCGTCTCCATCGTGATCTTCATCGGATTGCTGGTAGTGCTGAAGCGCACGCGGATCGGCCTGATCGTGCAGGCGGCGCTGACCCATCCGCATATGGTCGGCCATCTCGGGCACAATGTCGGGCGCATCTTCATGCTGGTGTTCGGCGTCGGCACTGCGCTCGCCGCCGTCGCCGGCGTGATCGCAGGCCCGGCGCTGGTCACGCAATCCAACATGGCCGGTCTGCTTGGTCCGATCCTGTTCGTCGTCGTGGTGGTCGGCGGCCTCGGCTCGCTGCCCGGTGCCTTCATCGCATCATTGCTGATCGGCCTCGTGCAGACCTTTGCCGTATCGATGAACGGCTCGCTGGCCGGCGCCTTCGGCCCGCTCAGCCCCGACTATGCCGCTACCTGGCTCTCCGATA
The DNA here is from genome assembly GCF_900108575.1 of Tardiphaga sp. OK245. Lineage (NCBI taxonomy): Bacteria > Pseudomonadati > Pseudomonadota > Alphaproteobacteria > Hyphomicrobiales > Nitrobacteraceae > Tardiphaga > Tardiphaga sp. OK245. The sequence continues at coordinate 10,759 of NZ_FNWZ01000005.1, forward strand.
TCTGGAACGTCACCGTCGCCCAGATCGCACCGATCATGCCCTATCTGCTGCTGGTGCTGATCCTGATCTTCCGCCCGATGGGCCTGCTGGGAACACGCGACACATGAGCGACGCCACCGCCAAAATTCCGGCAACCATCGCGCCGCCCCGCCCTGCCGCCTCCGACCGGCTGAAGTTCTACGGCATCTGGATCGGCGCCGCGCTGGCGCTGCTGGTGCTGCCGAAACTGTTTTCATCGGGCGGATCGCTAACCACCTTCAGCCTGATCGGCATTTCGATCATCTTCTCGCTGTCCTACAATATCCTGCTCGGCCAGACCGGCATGCTGTCGTTCGGCCATGCCGTCTATTACGGCCTCGGTGGCTTTCTCGCGATCCACGCCATCAACATCATCGCCAGGAACAAGTTTGCGATCCCGCTACCGCTCGTTCCGTTGGTCGGCGGCGCGGCTGGCCTCGTCTTCGCCATGCTGCTCGGCTGGGTGTCGACGCGGCGCTCCGGTACGGCCTTTGCGATGATCTCGCTTGGCGTCGCAGAACTCGTCGCATCCTCGGCGCTGATCCTGCGCACCTTCTTCGGCGGCGAAGCCGGCGTCTCCGCCAACCGCACCAAGGTGCTTCGTCTGTTCGACTGGAGCTTCGGCCCGCAGATCCAGATCTATTATCTGGTCGCGGCTTGGACGTTGATCGCCGTCATCGCCATGTATGCCCTCACCCGCACGCCGCTCGGGCGCATGTGCAACGCCGTGCGCGACAATCCCGAACGCGTGCAATTCGTCGGCTACGACCCGCATATCATCCGCTATATCGCCTTCTGCTTCTCCGGCCTGTTCGCCGGCATAGCGGGCGCGCTGGCCGCGATCAATTTCGAAATCGCCAATTCGGCCTATCTCGGCGCCGTGCAATCGGGCACCGTGCTGTTCGCCACCTATATCGGCGGCGTCGGCTTCTTCATCGGTCCGATCGTCGGCGCGATCTTCGTCACGCTGCTGTCGCTCGGCCTCTCCGATCTCACGCAGGTCTGGCAGCTCTATTTCGGTCTGATTTTCATCGCCGTGGTGATGTTCGCGCCCGGCGGCATCACCGGACTGCTGATGATGCACCGACCGCTGCTGAAAGGCGGCACGCTCAGCCGCGTGCTGCCGAGCTATCTCGTCGCCTTCGTACCGACGCTGGCGATGATCACCGGCCTGATGCTGGCGATCGAGACCACCGTCCACTTCACCGTCAATCCCGGCGAGGATTCACACATCAAAGCCTTCGGGATTCCATTCGATGCAGCGAACCCTGCGATCTGGGCCGTTGCCGCCGTGCTGCTGATCGGCGGCTTCGTGATTGCGCGCAAGACATGGGCGCGCGTCGCCAGCAGTTGGGACGACGCCCTGACCGCCGCGCGCGAGAAGGGAGTGGCCGCATGAGCCGGAATAATCTGAGCAATGCCATTGAATTGCGCGGCGTCGAGAAGACCTTCGGCATCACCTCCGTGATCCGCAACGTCAACCTGACGGTCGCCCAAGGCGAACGCCACGCGCTGATCGGCCCCAACGGCGCCGGCAAGTCGACGCTGTTCAATCTGATATCAGGCTATATGAAGCCATCAGTCGGCAGCATCCTGCTGCGCGATCAGGTGATCTCCGGCCTGCCGCCGTTCCAGATCAACCGCCGCGGGCTGTCGCGCAGCTTTCAGGTCACCAACGTCTTTGCCAAGATGAGCGTGTGGGAGAACCTGCGCTGCGCCGTACTCTGGGCCACCGGCCATCGTTACGCGTTCTGGAAGAATGTCGACAACCTGCCCGAGGTGCGCGACCGCACCGCGCAGATCCTGCAGGATATCAACCTCGTATCGCGCCGCGACGTGCCCGCGGGTCTTTTGACCTATGCCGAGCAGCGCGCGCTCGAAATCGGTATCACCATTGCAGGCGGCGCCGACGTTATCCTGCTGGACGAGCCCACGGCCGGCATGAGTCACGCCGAGACCGAGCGTGCCGTGGCACTGATCCGGCGGCTGACCGAAGGCCGCACGCTGCTGATCGTCGAGCACGACATGAGCGTGGTGTTCGGCCTCGCCGACCGCATCTCGGTTCTGGTCTACGGCCAGATCATCGCCTCGGGCACGCCGGAGGAAATCCGCGGCAATCCCAAGGTCAAGGAAGCCTATCTCGGCGAGGAAGTGGCGTGATGCTCCAAGTTCAGGACCTGCACGCCTATTACGGCAAGAGCCACATCCTGCAGGGCGTCGATCTGCATATCGATGCCGGCGAGGTCGTCAGCCTGCTCGGCCGCAACGGCGTCGGGCGCTCCACCACCGTGAAGGCCATCATGGGTGAAGTGCCGCCGCACGGCACGATCACCTTCAAAGGCACCAATATCGCCGGCCTGCCGAGCTTCAGGATCGCGCATCTCGGCCTCGGCTATGTGCCGGAGCATCGCGACATCTTTCCGGGCCTCACGGTGCGGCAGAACCTGATGCTGGGGATCAAGGATCCGCGTCATCCCGGCAAGTGGAAGCTCGATGACATGCTCGGCATGTTTCCGAACCTCGCCGCGCGCGCCGATACCGCAGCGGGCGTGCTGTCCGGCGGCGAGAAGCAGATGTTGACGATCTGCCGCACGCTGATGGGCGATCCTGAACTGGTGATGATCGACGAGCCTACCGAGGGCCTTGCACCGATCATCGTGCAGCAGGTCGGCGACCTCATCGCCGAGATCGCACGCCGCGGCGTGGCGATCCTGCTTGTCGAACAGAAGCTGTCGATCGCGCTGCGCATCTCGCACCGGGTCTATGTGATGGGCCACGGCCGTATCGTGTTCGAAGGCACGCCCGCCGAACTCAAGGCCAATGACGCCGTGCGCAGGGAATGGCTGGAAGTCTGAACGCTCTTCCTTACCTCTCCCCGCTTGCGGGGAGAGGTCGATGTCCGCATGCGAAGCATGCGGGCGTCGGGTGAGGGGGAATCTCCACATGCTTCGAGCCCGCTGAGAGTCCCCCTCACCCGACCGCGCTTCGCGCGGCCACCCTCTCCCCGCAAGCGGGGAGAGGAAACGCGCCACCGCTGCGTCCTAGCCACGGCCTAGTCGCCGTAGCTACCCAACTTTTCGAGATCGACCACTGTCACGCCGCCATATTCGAGCCGCAGCAGACCCTCCTTCTCCAGCGTCTGCAGGCACTGGTTCGCCCTCTGCCGCGAAATGCCGCTGATGGCACCGAGCTCTTCCTGGGTGATGTCCAGATGCCTGGTCGCGTCGCGATAGAGGATCGGGTTGAACAGCGAGGCAATGCAGCGCGCGAGGCGTCCTGTGGCGTCGAGCCTGCGGCCATATTCAGTCAGTGCGATGAACTGACCGAGCCGTTCGTTCAACAGCGAAACCAGGAAGCGGTTGAAGCCGACACTGTTCTCGAACAGCCACATGAATGCCGGGCGCTCCATGAATGCCAGCTTGGAGTCGCGTAGCGGCACAATGTCGTAACGTCGCGGTTCGTTCTTCAGCACGCTGCCCTCGCCGAACCATGCGCCGGCCGTGAGACCAGTGATGCTGACCTCCTTGCCGCTGCGTGAGATGGTGCCGATCTTCGCCAGACCGCTCACCACGCCGGTCCAGTATTCGAACTGGTCACCGCGCATGCAGACGAATTCATTCGCCTTGAACGACTTCTCGACGATGCCGGCGCGCGCGACCTCGATCTCCTTTTCGTTCAGGTCCCGCGCCCACGCCGCGATGCGCTTGAGATGATCTGCAGCAATCATAGGGTCCGGCTTCACTTCGAATGTTGCAGCGCAAAAGAACGCTCGCGCGACAAATTGGCAGGCAGATTGTCCGCCGCGAGACATTTCAGGATACCGATTTGACGTAGGGAAGACCATCACGAAAGGTCATTAGTAGAATGGCTTAGCGTGACCGGGCGATATAGGCTCGGGACCATCCGAGGAACGTCGATAAAGAGCGCGACAAGCGCCGTATCTGGGAGGATTTGAGTGGCGGTTGCTCTGGACGTGCGCGGGGTGTCACTGCGCTTTGGTGGCGTTCGCGCGCTCACCGATGTGAGCTTCGCTGTCAATGACGGCGAGCTGTTCTCGATCATCGGGCCGAACGGCGCCGGCAAGACCTCCATCGTCAACTGCATCTCGGGCCGCTACCGCCCGACCGAAGGCCAGCTGTTCTATCACGGCAAGGATATCACCGGACTCAACCCGAATGCCCGCCCCGGTCTCGGCATCGGCCGCACCTTTCAGAACCTCGCGCTGTTTCATCATATGAGCGTGCTCGACAACATCATGGTCGGCCGCCATCACCTCCTGAAGAACAACTTCCTCACCGGCTCGCTGTACTGGCTGACCGGCGCACGCAAGGAAGAGCTCGAGCATCGCCGCAAGGTTGAGGAGATTATCGACTTCCTCGATCTGCAGAGCGTGCGCAAGGCGACCGCCGGCACCCTTCCCTATGGTCTGCGCAAACGCGTCGAACTCGCCCGCGCGATGGCGCTGGAGCCGAACCTTATCCTCCTCGACGAGCCGATGGCCGGCATGAACTTCGAGGAGAAGGAAGACATGGCGCGTTATATCGTCGATCTCAACGAAGAATACGGGATGACGGTGATGATGATCGAACACGACATGGGCGTCGTGATGGACATCTCCCATCGCGTGATGGTGCTGGATTTCGGCCGCAAGATCGCCGAGGGCGATCCGGCTGCCGTGCTCGCCGATCCGCACGTCAAGCGCGCCTATCTCGGTGAAGAAGACGAAGCCCTCGTCGATCCCGACCATGCGCCTATCGCTGCGGAGAGTGCCGCATGATGGACTATGCCGGACGCGTCAAACAGGCCGATACTTATCCGAAGCTGCTGCGCCTCAACGCCAAAGAACATGGCAGCGAAATCGCGCTGCGCGAAAAGGACTTCGGCCTGTGGCGGGAGTTCACCTGGAACGATTACCATGCCCGGGTGAAGGATTTCACGCTTGGCATGGTCGAGCTCGGTATAGCCCGTGGCGACGTCATCGGCATTATCGGCGATAACCGGCCGGACTGGGTCGCTGCCGAGATCGCCGCGCATGCCATCGGCGGGATGAGCCTCGGTCTCTATCGCGACGTACTGGATGAGGAGGCCGCCTATCTCCTCAACTACGGCGAAGCCAAGATCGTGTTCGCCGAGGATGAAGAACAGGTCGACAAGTTGCTGACCCTCGCCGACCGCGTCCCGGCTTTGAAGCACATCGTCTACAGCGATCCGCGCGGGATGCGGAAATACGACGACCCACGGCTGCTGGAAGCCGACAGGCTCGCCCAGATGGGCCGCGACCGTGCGGCGCGCGAGCCGGGCCTCTACGATCAGCTGGTCGATGCGACCAAGGGCGAGGACGTCGCGATCCTCTGCACCACGTCAGGCACCACATCCAACCCGAAGCTGGCGATGCTCGCGGCAGGCCGCGTGCTCGGCCATTGCGCGGTGTATCTCTCCTTCGATCCCAAGGGACCGGACGACGAATATGTCTCGGTGCTGCCGCTACCCTGGATCATGGAACAGGTCTATGCGCTCGGCAAAGGCCTCCTGAGCCGGATGAAGGTCAACTTCGTCGAGCAGGCCGACACCATGATGAACGATTTCCGGGAGATCGCGCCGACCTTCGTGCTGTTCGCGCCGCGGGTCTGGGAAGGCATCGCGGCCGATGTGCGTGCCCGGGTGATGGATTCGTCGCCGTTGAAGCAGAGCCTGTATGAGATCGGCATGAAGTCCGGCCTGTCCGCACTCGCGCAAGGCAAACGCTCGGCCGTAGCCAATACGCTGCTGTTCCGTGCCCTGCGCGATCGGCTCGGCTTCACACGGCTGCGCTCGGCCGCCACCGGCGGCGCCGCACTAGGCCCCGATACGTTCAAATTCTTCCGCGCCATGGGTGTGCCGCTGCGCACGCTCTATGGCCAGACCGAAACACTCGGCGCCTTCACGCTGCATCCGCCGGACGCCGTCGATCCCGACACCACCGGCATTGCCATGGGCAGTGACATCGAGATCGAAGTCCGCGATCCCGATGTGCAGGGCGTTGGCGAGATCGTGGTCAGGCACCCCAATATGTTCCTCGGCTATTACAAATCGCCCGAGGCCTCCGCGGCCGACTTGCGTGACGGCTGGATGCATTCCGGCGACGCCGGCTATTTCAACGACGCCAAACAGCTCGTCGTCATCGACCGCATCAAGGATCTGGCGCAGACCGCGCGCGGCGAGCGCTTCTCCCCGCAATATATCGAGAACAAGCTGAAATTCTCGCCCTATATCGCCGAGACGGTGGTGCTGGGCGATAACCGCGATGCGCTCGCGGCGATGATCTGCATCCGCTTCTCGATCATCTCGAAATGGGCCGAGAAGAACCGCATCTCGTTCACGACCTATACCGACCTCTCCTCGCGGCCAGAGGTGTACGAGATGATCCGGAAGGAAGTCGAGACGGTCAATTCCACACTGCCGCTCGCACAGCGCATCGCCAAGTTCCTGCTGCTCTACAAGGAGCTCGACGCCGACGACGGCGAATTGACCCGCACCCGCAAAGTCCGCCGCAGCGTCATCAACGAGAAATACGCCGATATCATCGACGGCATCTATGGCGGCGCCCGGGATATCCCCGTCGATACAACGATCCGCTTCCAGGACGGCACATCCCAGCGCATCCGCACACGGTTGGTCGTGGTGGACATGGCGCGGGATGCAGCTCAGGCACAGGCCGCTGAATGAGACCGTCAGCATGAACACGCAGTTCCTCCTCCAGCTTCTGGTCAACGGCCTCGTGGTCGGCACGCTGTATGGCGTGGTCGCAATGTCATTCGTGCTGATCTACAAAGCCACCCAAGTCGTAAACTTCGCGCAAGGCGAATTACTGCTGATCGGCGCCTGGGTGTGCTGGACGCTGCTGACCAAATATCAGGTGCCGTTCTGGCTCGGCATGCCGATGACCCTGGTGTTCATGTTCGCCTTCGGCATCCTCGTGCAGGTCGTGATCCTGCGCCCGCTGATCGGCGAGCCGATCATCTCGGTGATCATGGTGACCATCGCGCTGTCCGCCGTGTTCCAGGCGGCGCTGAAGTGGATCTATGGCGTCAACCCGCAGCCGTTCCCGCGCGTCTTCACCAGCCAGTCGGTGACGATCGGTAGCCTACAGATCCAGACCGTCTATGTGATGAGCCTGGTTGTCTCCGTCGCGATGATGATCGGCATGGCGTGGTTCTTCAAAGTGTCCAAATGGGGCCTGGCGATGCGCGCCACCGCGTTCAATCAGCAGGTGGCGCAATCGCTCGGCATTTCCGTCAAGACGGTCTTCGCCATGGCCTGGGCGATCTCGGCGATGGTCTCCGCTGTCGCTGGCGTCGTCGTCGCCGTCGTCAACGGCGTGTCATCCGGCCTGTCGATCTACGGCATCAAGGTGTTTCCGGCGGTCATCCTCGGCGGTCTCGACAGTATCGGCGGCGCGGTGGTCGGCGGCATCATCATCGGGCTTCTGGAGAACTTCGCGCAGTTCATCGACAGCGAATATCTGCACTGGGGCAATCTCTATGAAGTGGCGCCGTTCTACGTCCTCATCATCATTCTCATGATCAAGCCTTACGGCCTGTTCGGCACCAAAGACATCGAGAGGGTGTAAGCATCATGGCCAGTCCCTCCCTCATCCCGGCCGGCGACTTCCGCACCAGCTATGCGGTCGACACCACAATCTTTCCGACCACCACCAGCCGCAACGCGGCGATCCTCGGCGTGGTGCTGATCTGCTTCGCGCCGCAATTGCTCAGCGAATACTGGCTCAGCCAGCTGATCACGATCGGCATCTACGGCATCGCGGCGCTGGGGCTCAACATCCTGGTCGGCTTTACCGGCCAGATCTCCATCGGCCACGCCGCCTTCTTCCTGTTCGGCGCTTTCACCTCGGCCTATATCTCCAACCGCTATCCAATCCCGGTGTTTTTCTCGATTCCCATCGCCGGCGCGGTAACGGCCATCGTGGGACTCATTTTCGGCCTGCCGGCGGCACGGTTGAAAGGGCTGTACCTCGTTATCGCCACGCTGGCCGCGCAATACATTCTGCTCGACTTCTTCTCCCGCGCCGACTGGTTCAGCGGCGGCTCGGTGCCGGCGACGGCCAAAGAGTTCTCGATCTTCGACCATACGCTGCGCGGCGACCGGCAGTATTTCTATGTGGTGCTGGCCTATGTGGTGGCGAGCTATCTGCTGGTTACCAACCTGATGCGCTCGCGCGACGGCCGCGCGCTGGTGGCTGTGCGTGATCACTATCTCTCGGCCGAGATCATGGGCATCAATCTCACCAAATATCGCACGTTGTCCTTCGGCCTCGCGGCGTTCTTCGCCGGCATCGCCGGCGCACTGTACGCGCATAACCAGCTCGTGGTCTCCAACGAGGGTTTCGGCATCGAGCGCTCGATCCTGTTCCTGGCAATGGTCATCATCGGCGGTACCGGCTCGATCATGGGCACGCTGATGGGCACGGCCTTCGTCGTGCTGCTGCCGGAAGCGATGGAATGGATCAGCATGGAGCTGAAGGGCGGCGTCATCGACAAGGCGCTGGCGCTCAACAACAACCTCACATTTTTGCGCGAGATCGCCATCGGCCTCGTCATCATCGCGTTTCTGGTGTTCGAGCCGGACGGGCTCGCGCATCGCTGGCGGCAGATCAAGACCTACTGGAAACTCTACCCGTTCTCGCATTGACGCTTGAACAGGATGGACGACACGAGACCACAAAAATATAAAATCCAACGGGAGAATGCTCATGACGATGAAATCATTTCTAACGTCCGCGTCCATTGCCCTTCTCATTGCGGGGGTGTCCGCCAGTGCGCAGGCGCAGATAGCCGTCGGCCATCTTGCCGATTATTCGGGCGGAACGTCCGACGTCGGCACGCCGTATGGCCAGGGCGTGGTCGATACCTATGCCTGGATCAACAAGAATGGCGGCGTCGGCGGCAAGCAGGTCAATCTCGATAGCAACGACTACGGCTATCAGGTGCCCCGCGCCATCGCGCTGTACAAGAAGTGGTCCGGCGCTGACAAGGTCGCGGCGATCATGGGCTGGGGCACGGCAGATACCGAAGCGCTCACCGGATTCCTGGCACAGGACAAGATCCCCGATATCTCGGGCTCCTACTCGGCGGCACTGACCGACCCGACCGGTGCCGGCGGCAAGGCGAAGCCCGCGCCCTATAATTTCTTTTATGGCCCGTCCTATTCGGACGCGCTGCGCGCAGAGTTGACCTGGGCAGCGGAAGACTGGAAGTCCAAGGGCAAGTCAGGCAAGCCGAAATATGTCCATATGGGCGCCAACCATCCCTACCCCAACGCGCCCAAAGCGGCTGGTGAAGCGCTTGCTGCCGAACTCGGCTTTGAAGTCCTGCCGCCATTGGTCTTCGCACTCGCGCCCGGTGACTACAGCGCGCAGTGCCTCAGTCTGAAGAGCGCCGGCGCCAACTACGCTTATCTCGGCAACACCGCAGCTTCGAACATCTCGGTGATGAAGGCCTGCAAGGCCGCCGGCGTCGACGTACAATTCATGAGCAATGTGTGGGGCATGGACGAGAACGCCGCAAAGGCCGCAGGCGATGCTGCCGACGGCGTGATCTTCCCGCTGCGCACGGCGGTGAGCTGGGGCGGCAACGCGCCAGGCATGAAGACCGTGCAGGAGATTTCCAAGATCTCCGACCCGTCGGGCAAGATCTATCGCCCGGTGCACTACATCGCGGCCGTCTGCACCTCGCTTTACATGAAGGAAGCGCTGGACTGGGCCGCGAAAAACGGCGGCGCCACCGGAGAGAACGTCGCCAAGGGCTTCTACCAGAAGAAGGACTGGGTGCCGGCCGGCATGGAGGGCGTCTGCAATCCCTCGACCTGGACCGACAAAGATCACCGCCCGACCACCAAGGTCGATCTGTATCGCTCGAAGGTTTCCGGCGCGACCGATGGCGATCTGAACGACCTGATGGCCAAGGGCACGATCAAGCTCGAGAAGGTCAAGACAGTCGAGCTGCCGCGCAAGCCGGAATGGCATGGGTGGTAGTTTGAACTAGGACGCCGATGTTCCCCTCCCCTTGCGGGGAGGGGTCAGGGGTGGGGGTGCCACGAGCGGCGGCGCTTGTGGCACCCCCACCCGACCAGTGGGCCGGCCACCCTCCCCGCAAGGGGGGAGGGAAAAGAACAGCGACCGGAGTGACATCTGTGCAAACTACACTTCAGCCCGAGACGAAAATCACAGTGGCCCCGGCCACCACCGCCCCCCTGCTCGACATCCGCAATATCGAGGTCGTCTATGACGACGTGATCCTCGTACTGCGCGGCCTCAGCATGGAAGTTCCGAAGGGCGCGATCGTCGCGCTGCTCGGTGCCAACGGTGCTGGAAAGTCGACCACATTGAAGGCGATCTCGGGCCTCCTGAAAACCGAAGACGGCGAAGTCACGCGCGGCGAGATCCTGTTCGATGGCGCGCGCATCCACGGCATCGATCCCGACAAGATCGCCCGCCGCGGCATCTTCCAGGTGATGGAAGGCCGCCGCATCGTGTCCGACATGACGTCACTGGAAAACCTACGGCTCGGCGCCTTCACGCGCAGGGACAACGAGGTCTCCACCGATATCGACATGGTCTACGATTACTTCCCGCGGCTGAAGGAAAGAACAGGCTTGGCCGGCTATCTCTCCGGCGGTGAGCAGCAGATGCTGGCGATCGGACGCGCGCTAATGGCGCGGCCGAAGATGATCCTGATGGACGAACCCTCCATGGGCCTGTCGCCACTGCTGGTGAAGGAGGTGTTCGCCATCATCAAGAAGATCAACCGCGATCTCGGCGTCACCATTTTGCTGGTGGAGCAAAATGCCCGCGCGGCGCTATCGGTCGCGAGCCACGGCTACATCATGGAACAGGGTAAGGTGGTGCTCGACGGAACCGCTGACGAACTCCGCGACAACGAGGACGTGAAGGAGTTCTATCTCGGCGGCGCCGGCGACCAGCGCAAGAGCTTCAAGAATCTGAAGAGCTTCAAGCGACGCAAGCGATGGCTTTAGCTGCTGGCAGCCTCTGCCGTCATGACGCCGGTCTTGCACGCAAGGATCGCGCGAATGCGGCGCGACACCAGCAACAGGATGACGAGCACAATGACCAGGGCCATGGCAATCAGCACACGGTTGAGCGGCACTGGTCCATCATCGAGCAACAACGCCCGTCCGGACGCACCGAGATACACGTAAAGCACGATCTGCGGCAGCGTGAACACGAAAGTGACGAGGGCGAACGGGAGCAGTCCGATATTTGTCAAACCGAACAGATAATTTTGCACCGAATTGGGCAATGGTCCGCCGAACCGCATCAGTGCGACGATGCGCCAGCCTTCGTCATCGACGGCCTGGGCAATGAGGCGCCAGGCCGCGCGTTTTTCGGTCTGCCGTTCCACCCAACCGCGCAGAACGGAGCGCGCCAGCATGAAGGCCAGAACGGATGCAGCCGCGGCGACTGGAACAATGACAACGAGAGAGCGCAAGCCGAATGCAGCACCGGCACCGAGCACGATGAAGGTTCGCGGGACCGGCAAAAACGAAGAGGCAACCACCAATGCGGCCAGCACAACGGCAGCAGGAAGATCGAGTTGGCCGAAGCTTTCGAGCCATTGGACGATACGTTCTGACGACATGATTTCCCACTAGCACGGCGCGACAGGCTACCGGAATAATCGCGACGACGCCAAACCACCAGGATTCATCCAGATGCGCCACTTCGACACACTCGAGAATTGCGATCCGTCGCAGCGCCAGGCCAATCTGTTTTCGCGCCTGCCGGATGTGCTGCGCCACGCGATGCAGGCGCCCGCTTATGCGGAGCATCTCAAGGGCATCGATCCCGCTGCGATCGTCAGCCGCGCGGCACTGGCGCACCTGCCGGTGCTGCGCAAATCCGACCTGCCGGCCCTGCACAAGGCCAGCCCACCGTTCGGCGGCTTCGTGTCAGGCGCGACCGGCTCGTTCGGCCGGTTGTTCACCTCGCCGGGGCCCATTTTCGAGCCGGAGTCGAAACAGGCTGATCCCTGGCGCGGCGCGCGGGCGCTCTATGCCGCAGGGTTCCGCGGGGGCGACGTGGTGCTGAATACTTTCAGCTATCACCTGACCCCCGGCGGCTTCATCTTCGACGGCGCTGCGCGGGCGCTCGGCTGCGCCGTGATCCCTGCGGGCCCGGGGAACACCGAACAACAACTCGAACTGATCGAGACCTATCGTCCATCCGCCTATAGCGGCACGCCGGATTTCCTGAAGATCCTGCTGGATGCCGGCAAGGCCGCCCTGCGCGACATGTCATCCATCAAGCGCGCCATGGTGTCCGGCGCGGCCTTCCCGCCATCGCTGCAGGCGGAGATCGCATCGCGCGGTGTCGAGGCCTATCAGGCCTTCGCCACCGCCGATCTGGGCTTCATCGCCTATGAGAGCACGGCCCGGGACGGCCTGATCGTCAATGAGGACCTGATCCTGGAAATCGTGACCCCTGGGACCGGCGCGCCTGTGACCGAGGGCGATGTCGGCGAGATCGTGGTGACGTCGCTGGATCCGCACCACCCGTGGATCCGGCTGGCACTGGGCGACCTGACGGCCGCCCTGCCCGGCCCCAGCGCCTGCGGCCGGAGCAATATGCGCATCCGGGGCTGGATGGGCCGCGCCGACCAGGCCACCAAGGTCAAGGGTATGTTCGTGCGGCCCGAACAGGTCGCCGAAATCGGCAAGCGGCACCCGGAACTCGGCCGGCTACGGCTGGTGGTGTCCAGAGACGGTGAAAACGATGCCATGGTGCTGAAAGCCGAAGCGGCGGCCCGGGACAAGCCCGGCCTGCAGGAGGCCGTCACAGCCACGCTCAGGGCCGTCAGCAAGCTTGGTGGCGCCGTGGAGCTGGTGGCGCCGGCCTCGCTGCCCAATGACGGCAAGATCATCGCGGACGAGCGCGGGAACTGACCACGCAGGACTGCCGCGGCGCATCATAAAAAGCCGGACTTCCCCGGGCGATCCTGCTATGCAGCCGCCCAGATCGAGGATGCCTGCTGCCGTGAGACTGATTTTACCACAAATTGTCGAGACCTGGCTGTCGCGCCCCACGGTGTCGAAGATCATCAGCTTCGGCGTGATCGGCCTCGGCAACACCCTCATCGATCTCGCCATCTTCACCCTCGCCTATCAGGTGCTGAAGCTGCCGCTGGTGCCCGCCAATGTCATAGCCTGGCTGGTGGCCGTATCGTGTTCCTACGTGATGAACACCATGATCACGTTCCGCGCCGAATCCGGCCGCGTGCTGCGACGGAAGGATTATCTCAGCTTCGTCGCCTCGGGTGTATTAGGCGTGATCGCGACCACCACCACGCTCGTGATGCTGTCGCACTTCATGCCGGTCTATGCCGCCAAGCTTCTGGCCATTTTGGTCAGCTTCATCGTGAATTTCACGATGTCGCATTTCGTGGTGTTCCGGACCAAGCCGACGGATCCGAACGAAGCCATCCGCTAGATCGCACAGGCGGTCAGGCGCCGAGCACCCGTTCGGCTTCGGCGACCGCGCATAGAATATGATAGAAGGATGACGCCGGGATCGTATCGACCAGCGAGCGTCCCTCACCGTCGAACTGATCGTACCAGCCGCCTTTGACGGGATGCTGGAGATAATACTTGTCCAGCCGCATCAGCGCTGCCCGTGCCTCGTCGGCCGCGCCCTCGACTCCTGACTCCGCCTGCGCGACGAAGGCCTTGACGATCTCGGTCTGCGGCCAGCAGCGCCGTGTGGCCTTGACGATATTGCCCTGGGCGTCGCCTTCGTCCACCAGGCAGCCGGTAGCGTCGCGATAGCGCAGCGCGGATTCGAGCAAGGCGGCGCGCTGCTTGCCGGTCGGGCAGCCGGTGATGCGTTCGAAGCCCTTGAGCAGCCAGACCCATTCTGCCTGATGACCGGGCTCGACGCTGACCGGCTCGATCCGCGACCAGTCCTGTTCGAAATATTCGCCGAGCACGCCCTTCTTCGCATCGAACAGATTCGACGAGAACAGACCGAACAGATCGCCGGCCCGCGCCTGGAATGCCTGATCATGGGTAGCATCAAAAGCCGCGATGAAGGCCTCCAGCAGATGCATCTGCGGATTCTGCCGTCGCGGCATCGAAGCCGGCGCGCCCTCGAGATAACCGCCATCTGGCGAGCGCAACTGCGTATCAATGAACTGCATCAATTCGTCGATCTCGGCGCGCACACTGGCATCACGATCAAGCTGATAGACCGTCGCCAGTGCCAGCAGAACGAAAGCGTGGTCATAGGTGTCACGCAGCGGGTTCAGCACCGAACCATCGGGCGCGAGAATGTGCACGAAGCCCGGCTTGCCATCCGGCGCCTTCGCTTTGGCCAGCATGTAATCGAGACCCTTGCGCGCAATCTCGGCGCCCTGCGGGTACCAGCCGAGCTGCGCCGCCTTGGCGAAACAGTAGATCTGGCGAGCCTGCACGCGGACACGGCGGGGGGCGGACGTCTCGGGCGTGCCATCGGCAGCAAGACGTTCGATGAAGCCACTTTCCCGAGAATCCCAGCCTTCTCTAGACCAGAGCGGCAGCGAATTCGCCACAAGGCCGGCTTTCAATACAGTAACGATACCTTGTATCTGGCCCGTACGAGCGCCCTTGGTCGTTTCAATCATAAGAGGTCCAACTTTGCTCACACTAAGTCAGTGTAGTCGCGCTGATCGCTCATGCCAAGGCGACAGCCGAGCGTGTCTCTCGCAAAATCTCTCGTACGATTTGTCACTAGGATGACGCACCGGCAGCGTGTTGGGCGGCTTTAAATTGGCTTCGTTCTGCAATTTTTCCTAGCCGCCTTCTTAAGACACCAGCGATGCGCTGGCAGAGGTCCACAAGACCAACTTCAAACTGTCGCCTGAGCGCTCGTCGCTGCATGACTCACCTCCAGCTGTCATGGGGTCTGGCCCGATACAACTGAGCTCGTGCGTAATACATTTGAGTCGCAGCCCGCCCAGCACAAACGCCCGCTGTTCCTGATCATCTTTCGGAGGCGATCAAGCGGCCTTGCTACAACTGTGATGAGAAGCAGCGAACCAAATATCGACAATCCGGCAACGACGAACGCGCTCAATTCCTTATGACCCGTCAGGAATGCACCCCAAAAATAGGACGACAGGCTGATCATCAGCCAATGAATGATGTAGATCGGGTAAGATAACTCGCCGATTGCGCGGTCCGCCTGCCAGTACCCGATCTTGAAAGACCGCTGAAACGCGAAAAGCGCCGGCAGCGCGAGACTGAACAGGACACAGGTTGCTGTCGGCTCCCACAGGCCGGGCATGATCGTCACGTTCCACGCGCGGGCCCAATATCGCACGCCGACGAGCAAAAGCATTGTCACGGCAACGACGATCGCGTCGATGAGATGCGGCCGAAAGCGCGCCGCCAGCATTCGATAGGCGGGGACAAACCATTGGTGCGACACCGCTCCGAGCAGAAACAGCGACAGCTCGAATGCGAACATCCGGTACAGCCATGGATCTGATCCGCCGAAATAATTGAGTGACCAGATTTTCAGTGCTGCTGCAGCCATGAAGGCCAGCAGCAAAGTCCGCTTATTCAACAGCAGCAGTGGCGCGAGCACATAGAACGACACCTCTATACCGAGGGTCCACGCCTGAGGAATGGGATAAAACGTCCACAACGGAGGTTGCGACTTCCAAAAATCAGGCTGGATAACCAGATGACCTCGATCAAGGCCAAGGAAGTAGCTCCAGTCCTGCCCGAACAGCAAGATGTTGGATAGCCACAGATAAAGTTTCGCTCCGGTCGACATCTCGGCGGACAGAAGCGCGGGCCGTGCGAAAACGTCCGGAAAGACAAGAAAGCCGCCAGCCGCGAACAGCAGAACGGCAAAATAGATCGGGTAAAGCCGAAGAGCGCGGTTGGCGTAGAATGATGCCCAGTTGGTGCGATAGACTGGATTGCCGAGCAAAGCGAAGGAAATCAGGAACCCTGAGGCGACGTAGAACATCTCTACTGCCATTCCCGGCTCGATGAAAGAATACGACGAACCCGCATGGCTCAATACGACTGCCAGCGCCAGCAGCGTTCGCACAATGCCCATTTACCCTCGTCATCCCCGCATCTAGAGGACAATCCTCCGTTAGGTTGATTAATGCCGTGCAGCCGCGGTTCGTTCCCCGGCGAAGGGGACTGAGTCAAACCGTGGAACGGCGCGTCCGCGACTTGGTCGGTACCGCAGAAATTTAGGTACGCTAATGATCGGGGATCGCCTACCGACCGGACGTCCTGCTCCCGTTTGCAGCCTATCCCTTGATTGGCTTTCTTTTTCAGCGTATGCCGGCGTCGGATTGTGCTCAAAAATACCGGCCAGGGCGTTCAGAGAATGACAATGATTGTAGGAGGGCGAGGAAAATCCTTCACGTTCAAATTTCCCGTCATTCCAGACGCGCGCGGCAACCTTACTTTTGTCGAAGGTAACCGGCACGTTCCCTTTGAGTTGAACCGGGTCTATTACCTCTATGACGTTCCGAGTGGCGCCGTGCGCGGTGGACACGCGCATCGCGATCTCGAACAAGTGCTGATCAGCCTTTCGGGAAGCTTCGACGTCAGCGTCGACAACGGTGTCACGCGCGAGCGCTATTCGCTGAACCGATCCCATATCGGCCTCTACATCGGCCCAATGGTCTGGCGTGAAATGGAGAACTTCTCCTCCAACGCCATCTGTCTAGTGCTTGCCTCCAAGATCTATGACGAGAGCGACTATTTCCGCGACTACGACCAATTCATCAAGGAACTGGCTGATCAACAATGAAGGTCCCCTTTTTTGATTTCGCGGGATCCCTCATCGACATCAAGCCCGAAGTCGATAGCGCGATCAGTCAGGTGATCGACAGCGGCCGCACCATAATGGGCCCGCAGCTGGAAGCGTTCGAGCGCGAATTTGCTGCTTATTGCAATGCGTCTCACGCTATCGGCGTCGGCAATGGGCTCGATGCTCTGACGCTGGTGTTGCGCGCGATCGGCGTCGGTCCGGGCGACGAGGTGATCGTCCCTTCGCAGACATTCATCGCCACCTGGCTGGCTGTCTCCCATGTCGGCGCTACGCCCGTACCGGTGGATATCGATCCTGTGACCTATTCGCTGGACGCCGGTCGTCTCGAAGCTGCGATTACACCGCAGACACGTGTGATCATCCCGGTTCACCTGTTCGGCCACATCGGCGATATGGACAAGATCTGCGAGATCGCTGACCGGCACGATCTATTCGTCTTGGAGGACGCCGCGCAGGCGCATGGCGCGCGCTACAAGGATCGTCGCTGCGGCACGCTCGGCCGCGCCGCGGCGTTCAGCTTTTATCCGACAAAGAATCTTGGCGCGCTCGGCGACGGCGGCGCCATCACCACGAACGACGCAACGCTGGCCCGCAGCCTGCGAGCGCTTCGCAACTACGGCTCCGCTGAAAAGTACGTGCATGAGGTCATCGGCTACAACTCGCGGCTCGACGAGATGCAGGCGGCCATCCTGCGGGTGAAGCTGAAATATCTCGACTCGTGGAACACGACACGGCGTTCGCTTGCGCGGCAATATCAGGACAAGCTGGCCGGCATTCCCGGCCTCAAACTGCCGACCCAGGCGAACTGGGCGGAGCATGTGTATCACCTTTTTGTTGTCGAGTGCGACGACCGGGATGGACTGGCAACCTCGCTACGCGAGCAAGGTATCGATACGCTGGTGCACTATCCCGCTCCGCCCGGCCAACAGATGGCCTATAGCTACCTAGCCGCCGAGGGCAAGTATCCGCTCGGAGAAGCCGCAGCGCAGCGCTGCCTGTCGTTGCCTATGTGGCCGCAGATGACCACGGAACAGCTCGATTATACCGTCGCCTGTATCCGCAAGAGCCGCGCCTGATCGCGCAAGGTCGCACCGCGCTAGTCTTCCAGCGTGGTTCGGTCGACGTTGTTCTTGGCGAGCCAGAACCATAGCCCCGGGATCGAGGCCAGAATTGCGACGAAGCCCATGCACAGCGAGATCATGACTGCGTCCGGCTCCGACAGCCCCACGCGCGCGCCCATATAGGCCATCAGGCCTTCGCGGATGCCCCAGCCGTTGATCGAGATCGGCACCGAAATAGCGAGAATAACAATCGGCATGATCAGCATCCAGGTGAGACGCGCCTCGACGCCAAGCGACTGCGCCAGAAAATACGCGGACAAAATCGTGAGGCCGTGCACCGCCACCGAATAAGCGAGCGCGGCGACGACGACGCGCGCCGGCACCGCGGCTATCGGGCCGAGCAGTGTCCGGATCCAGGGACCGAACCTGCGCCAAAGAAGTGTCGAGCACGCGGCGAGCAAAATCGTACCGCCGGCGCCGGCCCAGAGCAGCGGATAGATTTCGTCGGGAAAATAAGGAAAAAGCCCCGGCAAGCTGGCAACAATCAACAAGAATACCGCGACCAGCGCCGAGAGCCGATCCAGAATGAGGCTGGTGACCAGCGGTCGGGCCAGCGTGCCGGGCCCCCACACGAGCCAGCCGCGGATCACGTCGCCGCCGATCGCCCCGGGAAGAATCTGACCGACGAACAGTCCCGCGAAGGTGGCGCGCGTGGCGTCCGCCTGCGAAATTGGGAAACCGAGGGTCCCTGCAATCAGCCGCCAGCGGGCTCCCACCAGCGGCACCGTAATCAGCGCGGCGAGCAGCGCGGCTGCGACGTAGCCCGGATGCGCTTCCGGTATTCGCGACAGGATGTCGGAAACGCTCAGGCGCCGCAGGATGACGAACAAAGCTACCGCAGACAGCGCAACCTTGATTGAAATGAGAGCAATTTTCCGTCCACGCCGGGCCGTCACGCGACACCTCATATTGAAAAAGATCGCGCACAAAACGTGGCAACCGGCGTAGTCGCCGGTGATCGTCAGGTGTGGGCCAAGTTGCCGGGCTGGTATCATCTCGCCGACGCGGTCGCAAGCGTTCTGCCTGCCCGGAACAGCGGTAGACAGCCTGAAACGCCTGTTGGGAACACAATCGGCGATGGACATTGAGGGGGCCGGATGATAGCCGCACAGAGCACCCTGAAAAGTGGAAACAATGTCCGGAAAGCCCGTATTAGCGCGTATAATCACCGAGGATGCGGGCCGCATCTGCGAGCGGCTGAACCTCGGCGCGGTCGCCGACAAACGGGTTCTGATTACCGGATCCTCCGGGCTGATCGGCATCTACTTTCTCGCCTCGCTGCGGCAGCTCATCGACCGCGGAGCGGGCTGCAAGGTGACGCTCGTGGTGTTTTCGGCGCCCGATGCCCTGTTCTCGGAACTGGCCGCGCATGCGGATATCAACGTGGTGCGGGGAGACATCGCCGATCCGCTGTTCTGTCGGGCTTTGCCGATGTCCGATCTGATCATCCATTCGGCCGGCTACGGGCAGCCCGGGCGCTTCATGAGCGATCCGGTGAAAACCATCGCGCTCAATGCCATGGGTACGATGGAGCTGATGAACCGGCTTTCTCCCGACGGCAAATTCCTGTTCACCAGTTCGGCCGAGGTGTACACTGGGCTGGTCGACGGGCCGTTTCATGAAAGCCGCATCGGGACCACCAATACCGACCATCCCCGCGCCTGCTACATCGAAGGCAAGCGTGTCGGCGAAGCCATCTGCCACGCCTATCGCCAGCGCGGCGTCGCCGCGAAGTCCGCGCGCATCGCCCTCACCTACGGGCCCGGTACAAAACCGCACGACCGGCGGGTCCTGAATATGTTCATCGAAAAGGGACTGTCCGGCACCATCGCCATGGTCGATGGCGGTGAGGCGCTGCGCACGTTCATCTACGTGACCGATACCATTGAGGCGCTATGGAACATTCTGCTCACCGGCCGCGACGGCGTCTATAACATCGGCGGACAGGAAGAGGTCAGCATCCTCGCGCTCGCGGAAACCACCGGCCGGCTGATGAACGCCACCGTCACGCGCGGCGCCACCGACGGCGTCGCCGGCGCGCCGGCCGTCGTCCGGCTGGATATGTCTCGCTACGAGACCGAGTTCGGCAAGCAGCAACTCGTGCCATTGCAGGCGGGCCTCGCACGCACGATCGAATGGCAACGCGCGCTTTATGCGCTAGGCAATTAAACGGTCGCAGCTCGCGCGCGCCTCCGAATTCCATAAAGGATTTTTCTCAATGAATGTGACGCTGCTTGTTCTGACCTGGAACGAATACGAATCGATGCTTGAGATCATGCCGATGATCGATCGTTCGCTGTTCAAGCAGATCCTTGTCGTCGATGGCGGTTCGACCGACGGCACGATCGAGTACGCCCGCGAGCAGGGCTACGAAGTGTATGTGCAGAAGCAGCGCGGCCTGCGCGCGGCCTATCGCGAGGCGCTCGAACATATCGTCGGCGACGTCGTCATCACCTTCAGCCCGGACGGCAATTCGCTCGCGGAGAAGCTGCCCGAGCTCGTCGCCAAGATGCGCGAGGGCTATGACATGGTGATCGTGTCGCGCTACCTGCCGCCCGCAAAGAGCCAGGACGACAGCTTAGTGACCGGGTTCGGCAACTGGTTCTTCACGCGCCTGACCAATGTGCTGCACGGCAGCAACTACACGGACGCGTTCGTGATGCTGCGCGGCTACCGGACCGCGCTGCTCACCGAACTCGACCTGCTCGGCGACAACGGCTTCAAGACGCCCGAGCGGCTGTTCAAGACCAACATCCCGATCGAGCCCCTGCTCTCCGTGCGCGCCGCGCGGGCGAAGTGTCGCATCACCGAAATTCCCGGCGACGAGCCCGCTCGCCTGAAGGGCGAGCGCAAGATGCGCGTGATCCGCTGGGGCCTCGGCTTCCTGTACCAGATCGTCCGCGAGGCCTTTCCGCAGCGCAAGTCAACCCAGACCGCCAAGGCAAGCCTTGACCGCCGCCCGAGTTAATGAAGCCCGCCGCGGGAGTTCGCCCGCCGCTCATAAATGTCTTGTTCGAAACACTCAACCAATCGACCAGCAGGTAACGGCATGACTGCAGACCGTATGGCCAAAGAAGCCGCTCCCCAGGCGAAGCGCAACACCGCCGATGCCGAACAGCTCTACCGCGACCTGAAATTCATTCGCCGCGTCGAGGAGACCATCGCGGTCATCTACCCCTCCGACAAGATCAAGAGCCCGGTGCATCTGTCGATCGGACAGGAGTCGATCGCGGTGGGCATCTGCAGCGCGCTGCGCCCTGACGATATCGTCGCCGGAACGTATCGCGGTCACGCGCTGTTCCTGGCCAAGGGCGGCGATCTCAACGCCATGATGGCCGAACTGTACGGCAAGACTACCGGCTGCTCCGGCGGCAAGGGCGGCTCGATGCATCTGGTCGGCTTTGACCAGGGCATTCTCGGCACCTCGGCCATCGTCGGCAGCACGATCCCGATCGCCGTGGGCTATGCAATGGCGCTGAAGCGCGAAGGCAAGGGCCGCGTGGTCACCGTGTTCATGGGCGACGGCGCGACCGAAGAAGGCGTGTTCTACGAGAGCGTCAACTTCGCGGCGCTGCATAAGCTGCCAATCGTGTTCGTGTGCGAGAACAACGGCTATGCGATCTATACCGCGCTCAACAAGCGCTGGTCGTCGAGCACGATCTGCGACCGCGTGAAGGGCTTTGGCGTGCCGGTGCAGCGCTTCGAGACCGGCGACGTGTTCGAAATTCGCGATGCCCTGCACTCGCATCTTAACGGCATCCGCCAGGACAACGCCGGGCCGCTGTTCTTTGAGTGCCTAACCTATCGCTGGCTCGAACATGTCGGGCCTCACGAAGACTACAATCTCGGCCATCGCAGCCGCGACGAAGCCAAATTCTGGCTCGAGAACGATCAGGTGGCGCTCACCGGCGCAATGATCGACCCGGCACGGCGCGCCATCATCGACGAGGAGATCGAAACCCGGATCGCCCGTGCGGTGGAGTTCGCCGAGACGTCGCCGCTTCCCACAGACGGCGAGCTCTACGCCAACGTTTTCGCACCATAGGACGCCTTCGGCGTGGGCGGGCACTGCGACGTGCCATCCGCTGGCCGGGTCCGTTACAAAATTTCGATCCAGGAGTTTGCCACATGACGCAATCGACAAAATCCGGCCTCCGCGAACTCCGCTATGTCGAGGCCGTGCGCGAAGCCATGGCGCAGGAGATGGAAGCCGATCCCAGCGTCTTCATCATGGGTCTCGACGTCGACGATCCCAAGCGCATCCTTGGGTCGACCAAGGGTCTGGTCGAGACGTTCGGGCCCGACCGCATTTTTACGACGCCGCTGTCGGAGGACGCTATGACCGGCGTCGCGATCGGCGCAGCGATGGCCGGCATGCGCCCGATCCATATTCATATCCGCGTCGATTTCCTGATGCTGTGCATGAACCAGCTCGTCAACATGGCAGCGAAGACGCACTACATGTACGGCGGCAGCGTGCGCGTGCCGCTGGTCGTGCGGGCGATCATTGGAAAATCCTGGGGCCAGGGCGCGCAGCATTCGCAGGCGCTGCACTCAATGTTCATGCACGTTCCCGGCCTCAAGGTGCTGATGCCGTCGAACGCCCACGACGCCAAGGGCTGCATGATCGCCGCCATCCGCGACAACAACCCCGTGCTCGTTCTAGAGCATCGCACGCTGTTCGACATCCCGAGCGAAGTGCCAGAGGAGCCTTACGCGGTGCCGTTCGGCAAGTGCCGCGTCTACCCGAAGGGGAACGACATCACCATCGTCGGCATCTCCAACATGGTGGTGGAATGCCTCCGCGCGCAAGAACTGCTGACGGAGGTAGGAATTGGCGCCGAGGTAATCGACCCGATCTCTCTGGTGCCGCTCGATATCGAGACCATCCTGACGTCGGTGAAGCGGACCGGGCGCCTGCTGGTGATCGACAATGCGTGGACTAACTGCGGAGCCAGCGCGGAGATTATCGCGCGCGTTGCGGAGACGCCGGGAATGCCCGCCGGGCTGGTGATGCGACGTTC
Organism: Tardiphaga sp. OK245; assembly: GCF_900108575.1. Taxonomy (NCBI): domain Bacteria; kingdom Pseudomonadati; phylum Pseudomonadota; class Alphaproteobacteria; order Hyphomicrobiales; family Nitrobacteraceae; genus Tardiphaga; species Tardiphaga sp. OK245. Next base: position 33,771 of record NZ_FNWZ01000005.1, read on the forward strand.
CGGCTTCGCGCCAACGCCCTGCCCCACCGCCAGCAATCTCGAGAAGCTGTTCTATCCCAACCCCGCTACCATTGCCGCCTCCGCGAGCCGGATGGTGCGCGGCGACGACGGCTGGGTGCCGGACGCGTCGCGCTACGATCGCTCGCATACAACGCCGTTCCGCGGGCCGTTCTGATCTCAGCCCAGCCTGACGAGGGTCTGCTTCAGCAGGCGGATATGATCGTCGATCGGGAACTGGTGGTTGCCGACGAACAGTCCGTGCTCATGCACGCGGTCGGCGTGGCGCAGCGTGCCGTGGATTTCGTGCGTCATCCACTTGATCACCGGATTGCGGGTGAAGTTGCCCGCCACCACGGGACGGCACTCGATGCCGGCCTGCCGCAGCGCATCGACAACCTGCTTGCGGTCAAAACCCGCGCGCTCGGTGACCGTCAGCGCGAAACCGAACCAGCTGCTCTCGCCAATCTCTTGCTGGATCGAGAACCGTGGATCGTTGCCGAACAACTCCTGGAACACCACGGCGTTGTGGCGCCTGGCTTCGATGAAGCCCGGCAGCTTGCGCAACTGATGCGATCCGATCGCACCTGAGAATTCGATCGGGCGCAGATTATAGCCGGGCAGCACGAAGCGGAACGACTCGAAGAACGGATCATTGCTGAGCTCGCCGGCGATGTGGTTCTTCTGCGGTAGCCCGCGTGTCCAGCCGTGCGAGCGCGTCGACTTGAGGATCTGGTAGAGCTCCTCGTCGTCGGTGACGATCAGGCCGCCTTCCATGGTCGACATGTGGTGGCTGAAGAACGTGCTGAAGGTGCCCATCACGCCGAAGGTGCCGCACTGCTTGCCCTTGAACGTGGCGCCCATCGACTCGCAGTTGTCTTCCACGATGATGATCTGGCGGTCGCCGATGATCTTGCCGATGGCTTCGAAGTCGTTGGAATTGCCGAGCAGGTTGACGGCGAAGATCAGCCGGGTGGAATCCGTGACGGCCTCTGCCAGCGCCGTGAGGTCGAAGTTCAAGGTATCGGGATCGATATCGACGAACTTCAGCTTCAGCCCATACTGCGACAGCGGATAGTAGGTGGTGGCCCACGACACGGCGGGGACGATCACCTCATCGCCGGCCTTCAGCGCGCCGGCGCCGCGGTAGAACAGCGCGGCAATCGCCAGCAAGTTGGCCGACGAGCCGGAGTTCACCATGATGCAGTACTTACTGCCGGTATAGGCGGCGAACTCTTCTTCGAACTTCCGAACGTGCTCACCCATGGTGAACATGCCGGTGGCCATCACCGACTGGATGGCACCCAACTCTTCGTCGTCCCAGGAACTGCTCGCGAGGGGATATTGAATGGTCACTGGATGTTCTCGTTCAGGATGTCGTGTTGATAAAAAGCATAGGACTTCCGCAGTCCGTCGGACAAGGAGGTGGGCGCGCGCCAGCCCCACGCCGCGATCCGCGAAACGTCGAGCAGCTTGCGCGCCATGCCGGAGGGCTTGGTGAGATCGTGCACGAACCTGCCCTTGAAGCCAACGATCGCGGCAATTTCCGAGTAGAACGTATTGATGTCGTGGTCCTCGCCGGTGCCGACATTGGCCAGCGCAGGCAGATCGTCGAAGCGCTCCACCGCGCGGAGCACGCAATCGGCCAGATCGCCAGCTAGCATGAACTCGCGGCGCGCCAGGCCATCGCCCCAGATATCCACCTCGGCCACATGGGCGAAGCGGGCGGCGTGCACCTTGGCAATGACCGCCGGGACCATGTGCGAGCTGGACGGATCGAACGAGTCGAAACGGCCGTAGAGATTGCTGGCGATCAGCGTCTTGTAGGCGAAGGACGGATCCTCTTTGCTGATCGCCTCGCACAGCTTGAGCGCCGCCATCCGGGCCAACGCATAACCTTCGTTGGTCGGCTCGAACTCGCCCTGCAGCAGACTGCTTTCCTGCAGTGGATTGGGCGCGTTGCGCGGATAGACGCAAGAGCACGACAAATTCAGCAGCCGCGTCACGCCAGCGCGGCGCGATTCCGCGATCACGTTGCGGCCGATGTCGAGATTATCCAGCAGAAACCTGACGGGCTCGCGGATGTTGGCCTGAATGCCGCCCACGACGCCCGCGGCGTGGATCACGAAGTTGGGCTTTTCCGCTTTCAGAAAGCCACGGACTTGGTCGCGGTCGCGCAGGTCGACCTTGTCGCGCCCCGGTGTCAGCCAGACATAGTTTTGGGCGTCGGAATGCTCCAGCAGGTTTCGCCCGACCATTCCGGTCGCGCCAGTGAGCAGTATTCTCATGCTTCGCGAATCCCGAGCGGGTATTCATTCGGGACACGGCCGTCTCGCAGCGCCTGGATTTCTAGGTCGACCATCTCCTGCGCCAGTTCCAGGAAGCTGATCTGCGGCACCCAGCCTAGTCGCTCGCGCGCCTTGGTGGCGTCGCCGAGCAGGAACTCAACCTCGGTCGGGCGGAAATAGGCGGGGTCGACGAAAACCAGATCGACGCCGGTTTCGGCGTTATAGCCGACCTCTTCGAGACCCTGGCCGCGCCATGCAATCGGGATGCCGGCACGGGCGAACGATACTTCGACGAATTCGCGCACCGAGTGCACTTCGCCGGTGGCCAGTACATAGTCCGAGGGTTCGTCCTGCTGCAGCATCAGCCACATGCCGCGCACATACTCCTTGGCATGACCCCAGTCGCGTTGCGCTTCGAGGTTGCCCAGATAGAGATGCTTCTGCCGGCCGGCCGCGATGGCGGCGACAGCGCGGCTGATCTTGCGCGTGACGAAGGTCTCGCCGCGCATGGAGCTCTCGTGATTGAACAGAATGCCGCATGACGCATGCATGCCGTAGGCCTCCCGGTAGTTCACCGTGATCCAGTGAGCATACAGCTTGGCGGCGGCATAGGGGCTACGCGGATAGAACGGCGTCGTCTCGCGCTGCGGGGTCTCCTGCACCTTGCCGTACAGCTCGGACGTGGAGGCCTGGTAAAAGCGGATCTTGTCACCGAGCTTCAGGATGCGGATCGCCTCGAGCAGCCGCAGCGTGCCCAGCGCGTCGGAATTTGCAGTGTATTCCGGGGTTTCGAAGCTGACCGCGACATGGCTCTGAGCGCCGAGATTATAGATCTCGTCGGGCTGAACGTCCTGAATGATCCGGATCAGATTGGTGGCGTCGGTCAGATCGCCATAGTGCAGGAAGAAGCGTGCGGAGGGTTCGTGCCGGTCATTGTACAGATGGCTGAGGCGGCCGGTATTGAACGACGAGGAACGGCGCTTCACGCCATGGACGATATAGCCCTTCTCAAGCAACAGCTCGGAAAGATAGGCTCCATCCTGACCGGTTACGCCGGTAATCAAAGCGACTTTCGACATCGACAACTCTTAATATTATGGGTCCAGCCTAACAGGCGACGTTGGGTCATTCTGTAAAGCAGCAAGCCGCCCCAGCGACTTCGCCGACCTGCCCGCGCGGACAGACATGGCCCTGTTCATGGCAGGGCGTCAAGTTGCCCCAAGAACCGGCGGCCGACCAAGATTTTGCTCCCGCCGCGCAACCGGACTTCCGGTGCACACCGCCACTGACGCCATTGGCCGGATCGGCCCTATGCCTCCAGCCCGCGGATCGTCTGCTTCAATTCCTCGAGGTCCACCGTGTAATTGTCATGAATTGAATAGATATCGTCTCGGTCAAATGCACGCTTACAGCGCATTGACGTCACACCACACCCCGCAATCTCGCCCAGTTGCACCCAGATTTCCACGGGCATGGCGTCGTGCTCGGCTGAGAGCACGCAGATTGGGGTATCGGGCTGACACCACAGGATGTTTGTCACAGCCGCACCGGTCGGCGCAACCACCAACCGGGCCTGCCTAAACAGGGCGATCTGGGCGGCGACGGACAGACCGTCCATCAGCACAACCTCGAACCCCTCCCGAATCAGCATCTCCTCCACCGCCTGCTCGTTCAACAGCCCACGATACCGGCTACCGCGGCGGACATAGAGCCGTCGCGAGCGTTGCGGCGGCTCGCCCGGATCCAGCGCGGCAATCACCCGGTCCGCCAGACGTCGAGTCAGGCCGCGATGCAGGACGGTCTCTTCGCTGTGCCGCGGCCGTTCATAGACATCCTGGATGCTGGCGACGTCGGAGATGAAGTGCAGTTCGTTTACCGTGTAAATCTGCCGGCTCCTCAGCGCAACAAGCGGCCGGTTTCGCTGATTGATGACGCCGAGCAATTCCAGCAGATTGGGATGCAATCCCTCCTGGATTAGTAGCGGCAGGTCGGGATCGAGACCACCGTCTTCAGCCGCGATCAGCCGCGGCAGAAGCTCGGTGATCATATGAAAATAGTTGCTGGCGTATTCGTGCATCAGATGCGCGCCGCGCTCGATATGCGATGGATAACGCCGGTGCAACGCAACCGACAATGTCCCCGAACCATCGATCTTGTAGCCATGGGGACGGACGCACCATCCCGGCGCCTCCCAGAAGGTTGCGATTTCGTCCGAAAAAACAGTGTTGGTGTCGGTGATGACCAGCCGCGTGCCGCCGACGATTCCGACATCGCGGAAAACCGCGGTATAGGGCCTGGGCGGAAAAAGCTCGGCCCGGCTTCCCGGCACGAAGTCCTGCTTGCCCGTCGCGGCCGCATCCCAAACGCCGATCTTGCGCTGGGCGCCCGGCACCGGCGCCACGTCGAACCGGCCGGAAAGCTCGGTCTCCCCCTCCTGCGGCGTCGCGGCACGCGTCAGATTGAAATTTCGAACCGGCGCCTGAACAGCAATGTTCAGCGGCGACGGAATTCGTCCCTCACGATGGCCGTCGGACATGAAATGCCGCAACGGGTTGACGCCCGCGGCCGCAACATCCGGGTATTGCAACAGGTACCAGCCACAATCGAACCCCAGCGAAGGATTTCGCTCGTATTTTGGCGCACGAGACAGGAAGTCGAACAGCGCATTCCGACCTTCGCTAACCACATCGGGATAGGTGGATCGATACCACTCCACGTCAAAAAACGGATTTGGATTCAGCCCGGCGCCTTCGCCCTGAGCGATGTAGTGCCGGACAGCATCGCGCCGCTTCTTGAAAGGCGTCGACGACTGAACATTATAGAATCCGAGATCGAACAGTCCCGACATCAAGATCGAACTCAGCGCCGAATCCGATTCCACGACCCCGTACCGGTAAAATTTTATGGCGCGACGGGACAAGCGTATGAGCATCGGGGATGTCATCGGTTCAATTGCTTTTCTTTCGGGCTGGCATCCACATAGCCTCTTCTGCACTTTCAGCACTGACCGAGCGAATGCCCGATTTCAAGATGGTCCTTCCGGCGGAAAAAACCGGCAGCGGCAGATCGCTAAGGCGTGCCATTAGAAACGTGTCGTCCGGATCGGCCGCATCGCCGGAAAGGAAAGCGCGAAGCAGAAAGACGTTGCTGAGCGCCGGCGCATGACGATGCGCCATAGCAATCAATGCACGGTCGACGCGCGTCGCCGAACGCTGCCCCGGCTGCATCATTTCAGGGAAGGCTTCGGCGATCATCAATGCGGGTGCGTCCGCCAGCGCCCGATGCAGACAGACCATCATTTCGGCCATCATCGCGTCATCAGCACTAGCGCTGGAAAGATTGCCGGCGTGCCGCCGGTAGCGTGTGGTCCGGCGCTGCATCACCGAGATGACCTTGCCGGCTGCCGCAGCGCGCATCCAATACTCATAATCCTGCAGTTGAATGAGCTCGGGACGAAACAGCCCGATCTCCTCGAAAACGTTTCGCCGAAACATTACCGTTGGCGCGCAGAGGAAGTTTCCGTCCAGAACGAGTTGCCTAAAAATCGACGGCGCGCCCCGGTGCCCCGCATGCGAGTAGAAATTCGGAACGACCGTGTCCTGTAGAACCCTTCCCTCGCGGTCGATCAATGTGGGTTCCGAGAAGATGATGTCGATACCGCGCTGTACCATCACCTCGACTTGGTGGGCTAGGCGCCAAGGCTCAGCGACATCGTCGCCGCCCAGCAAGGCAATGAAGTCGCCCCGCGCGCGCAGCATGCCGTCATTGATGGCGACGCTGGGCCCACCGTTCGGCCGGCGGATCAAGACCAAGCGCGGATCAGAGAACGACTCCACGATCGATGCACTGTCGTCGATCGACCCGTCATCGACAACGATGATCTCGATATCGGCAAGAGTCTGCGAGAGAAGACTTTCTACCGCTTCCGCAACAAAAGCCTGCTGCTGATAGACCGGTACAACGACAGAGACGATGGGCAAGACATTCACCGCGTTGGCTCGAAGGCATCATCCTGCTGAAACGGCTGTAATCTGCACGCCTCGCTCTCACCCTGTAATGGTCTCATATTCCTCGCTCCCAATCCGGTCAAGGAACGCTTGGATCGGCAGTTTCCAAGCATCATCCGGGCCGTCCTCAAGCCCGGGCTTGCCCGTCCTGTAGAAACTTTCCACCGCCTCCAGGGAGGCCGCGGACCATCCCTTTATCTCAAGCCCGCGGCTGTTGATCTTGGTAAACCGCCGGTTGACCAAGACGGCATAGGGCGGGACATGCCGCATCACCACACCGTTCATCCCGATCATCGTATAGCCACCCACCACCGATCGCTGATGAACGACGGCGTTCATGCCGAGATAGGCATAGTCGCCGATCTCGACGGAACCCCCCAATGTCACCCCGGTTCCGGTTTTGACGCCTTGCCCGATCCGGCAATCATGATCGATCTGGGTCCGCGCCATCAGATAACTGTCGGCGCCCACCGACGTGAGAGGCGACAGGATAGGCTGGGCCACGATAACCCCTTCTCGCAGCACGCAGCGGTCGCCGATCTCGATACGGCCATCGCGCTGGTGATGTCCGGGAAATTGTCCAGGGTTGCCGACGACGACGTTGTCGAACAACTGGGCTTCCGCCCCGATCGTCAGCGTTCCGCGCAGCCGGCAACCATCGAAAATCTCGGTGCCTGCGCCGACCGTAACCTGTCCTGTGATCCGGCAGTTAGCGCCGATACTGACGCCGGGCGCGAGCACCACTGTGTCGGATTGCGCCCAGGAAGATGGTTGCTGCGCATCGCTCCCGATCAGGCTTCCGGTACCAATCGAAACGTTCTTTTCGATTGTGACGCCGACGCCGATGACGGCGTACGGGCCAACGCGCACGCCGGCGGCCAATCGCGACGACGGATCGATGATGGCGGTGGGATGAATCAACATAGGAACTTCCATACCGAACCATCAGCGACAGAGCTAGGTTTGCAACAAGCATGTATGCGGACCCGCCGGGGCCCGCCCCCCAAACCGTCAAACCTCGGATATGTCACAGAGATCCCTTGACGGCGGTGATGTTTTACGGTGTTTCAATGAGGATAAGAGCCCCCCGATAGGCTGTCCAGCCGATACCTTCCACTCTGTTCCCAGCGATTGATCCGAAGGCACAATGCAGCGTGGCACGGCCGTCCCCCAACCAACATATCCTGCTCCATCCGACAGCGAGCATTCCGGCGCGGCAGGTCTGGTGACGGCGGATACGCGAGGTAGGATCGAACGGATCGGCGAGATTGTATTTGTCCTCGCCTTGTCCGCCGCTCTGCTCTTTTTCTGGCAGCACGTCGTGATCGGGATCCCCGTGTCGTTCTGGGGCGTGCCGCTGGACTGGTCGATCATGTCGCTCGCCCAAGCGGTCAACATCGACTTCTGGGCACGGGAAAGCGGTCCGAGGGCTCTCAGCCAGGCGCAGTTCTACCAGCCCGGCCTGTGGTACCAGTTCGCCAGCTACGGAATCTACCGCGTCACCAGCGGCAGCGGATCGGCGCACCAGCTGTTTCAAAAAGTCATTAGCGATCCGCAGCGCTACTGGGACGTGCTGCAGGTGATGCCGCTGGCATTGACCGCGCTCGGAACAGTCCTGCTATGGCGCGCTTCGCGGGGAATCGGCGCACTGGCGCGCTGCGCCGTTATCAGCAGCTACTTCGTCTGCAGTGCCGCGCTCGCTTTCGGCGTTTACCAGTATTTCAACGAGAGCTTCACGCTGCCGCTTGCGGCGTGTTTCTTCCCGGTCGGACTGCGCATCCTCTCCACCGAGCAACAGCGTCCTTATTTCAACGCGTTACTTTGCGGCGTTGTCGCCAGCTTGCTGTATCTTCACAAGATGAACTACATCGTGTGGGCCATTGCGCTGATACCGGCTTTTCTAGCTGCCGCCGTCACCGGGCGAACCACGTGGACCAACGGGCTACTACGCTCGCTGCTGCTGGTCGCCGGCATAGTCGTCGGCGTCCTGGCCCTCGGCTATCTGCTGCTCGGACCGACCGGGCTGCAAATGATGCTACAGTCTCACAAGGAGATCCTGCTGAGCAGCGGCATCTACGGCCAGGGGGGACATACCGTCGTCTCGCTGGAGAGCATGATCGCGAGCGCCCTCGGCCTTGTGCAGCATGAATACTACCTCGTACTGCTTCTGGCGGCGTGCGCGCTGCTCGCCGTCGCCATCACCCTGCTTCACCTGCGTGATTCTGCTTGGCTCGCTAGCCAACTGCCCGAGGGAATTTTCATCTTCGCAGCGGCAGCCGCCATGCTGCTGGCCGTGCTTAAACACTACCAGCCGTACTACATCGTTTCGGTGGCCGCGGTGCTTCCGTTCATGATTTTTTGGTTAGCGCGCGCAAGAGTCTGGATCATTGGTCCGGTCGCCCTGCTTCTCACGGCGTTGGCGGCGCTCGGCACTGTCCCCGCCCTGATCCTGGTGCAGAAAAGCTGGGCGGAAACCGAGGCGAAAATGAAGGCCGATCACGAGGTGATCGTCAGCCGCGCGCTGAGGCCGGGAGCGGTCCGGCTGTGGATGTATCGGGACGTCGACCCCTTTTGCGGTCGGCTGTTCCTCGTCAATTTCACAGGTATCCCAAGCCTGCTCAACGACATTACGGAAGTTCAGGGGCCTCAGCGGTTTGTCTCGCCGTGGCACGATATGATCGAAGAAGCCTCCGGCTATGTGAATATGAAGGCGGTTCCCTGGCAAGCCATCGTCGTCGACAAGACATCGGTCGCCTACCTCAACAAGACTGCGCATCCGTGGTTCGACGATCCGAAAGTCAAGCGGACCGAGTTGCAGCAGGTCGTTTTGTTTGAGCGAGAACAACCGTCCGAATAGCAAATGCACCAAGGTGCAATTTCCCACTGCCTGAGGCAGCACCAGCGACTATTGCGGCTGCAGACAATAAGGCTTGCATCGTGAAATTCCCATCTTCGACATCGCATCCAAGTAAGCGATCAAAGGCTGAGGCGATGGACATAACTCCGAGCACGTCCGGTGCCGCTCTGTATCAGTCGAGGTGGGCTCAGCTGCTGGAGTTCGGGTTTTTCCTCGGCTTGACGGTAGCGGGCGTTCTGTTCTGGCACCGTATCGTGGTCGAAATCCCGGTTTCTTTCTGGGGATTTCCCTGGGACTGGCCGGTGATGTCGCTGGCCCAGGCGGTCAATATCGACTTCTGGATTCGCGAGCCGGGGCACAGGACACTCAGCCAGGCGCAGTATTACCAACCCGGCTTGTGGTTTCAGTTCGCAAGCTTTGCGATGTATCGCGCGACAAGTGGCAGCGGTTCGCCGCGCGAGCTTTTCGATGCCGCTCTCCGCGATCCCGAACATTTCTGGGCGGTCAACCAGGCTGCCCCTGTCCTGCTGACACTTGTTGGTCTCGTTCTGCTCTGGCGCTATTGCCGAAATCTCCCCCCGCTGGCGCGCTGCGCCGCCGTGAGCTGCTATTTTGTGTCGCTGGCCAGCCTCCAATACAGCACGTATCAGTTTTTCAATGAAAGCTTCTCGCTCCCGATCGCCGCGCTGTTCTTTCCGCTGGGGCTGGCGATGCTCGCTCCGGGGCAACGCCGGCCGCTCCTGAATATCTTTCTGTGCGGGCTCGCCGCCAGCGGGCTATATCTGCATAAAATGAACTACGTCGTCTGGCCGGCGGCCCTGATCCCCGCTTTGTTCGCGGCGGCGTGGGCACAACGTCTGAGCTGGAGGGACGCCGCGATCCGGTCCGTGCTGCTCGTGGCCGGAATCGTCATCGGCGTCGTTGTGTTCGGGTATCTCCTGCTGAGCCGCCAAGGCCTGCAGCTGATGCTCGACGCCCACAAGGCGATCCTGTTCGGAAGCGGAATCTACGGCTCTGGCGCCAAGACCTTTGTCTCGTTCGGTGCCCTGCTCGCCAATCTCGGAACGATCTGGACGATGGATCGCTGGATACTCGTTTTTTTGGCGGCCTGTGCGGTCCTTGCGATCTGGCAGATTGTCCGACGCCGTCACGACGCGGATTGGCTGCGGCGTTTTCTCCCGGAGGCGGTGTTTCTTTACGGCGCAGCGGGCGTCATGCTCATCGCGGTGCTGAAACACTTTCAGCCCTACTACGTCGTCTCCTTTGTCGCCGTGTTTCCATTCCTAGTGGTGTGGCAGGCACGCGCCGGCGTCAGCTGGGGCGCACCGGTTGCGATGCTACTCACCGCCATCGGTCTCTATGTCGCAGTGCCGGATGCGCTGGCACAGAAGCAGCAGTTCGCCACCGCCGAAATCCGGACGAGGAACGATCGGGAAGTCATTCTCGCGCGCCAACTGCCGCCAGACCGCGACAGGCTGTGGATGTACCGCAGTGTCGATCCGGCATGCGGCCGGTTGTTCCTTCTCTCCTTCATCGGCATCTACGATCTGATGAAAGATACGGTCGCGGTGCAAGGCCCCGAACTTTTCATGTCACCGTGGCATTCCAGCGTTCTCGACCGATCCGGTCATTTCGCGGATATGAAAGACCTGCCCTGGCAAATGATCGTCGTGGACAAGGATAACCTCGCATGGATCGACAAGTTGGCGCATCCTTGGTTCACTGACCCTGCCGTCACCCGCACGGACTTGAGCCAAGTCGTGTTGTTCGAGCGTAAATAGAACCCGAGATTCATACAGCATGACCGACTCCGATGCCCTCGCGGCAATTCAGACCGAGCTGAACTCGGCCAATCTTTCCGAGGCCGAACGGCTTTGCCAGAGCGCCGTCGAACAGTTCGGAAGCGCGACACTTCTTGCCTTGCTCGGTCACATCTGCCTGCAATCCGGCAAGCCTGCGGAAGCCGTTGTCCATTGCGACAAGGCAATCGGCAAGGATCCGTCCTCGTGGCTGGCGCACCGAGTTCGCAGCATCGCACGCAAGGCCGCCTGTCTCGCAGAAGAAGTCGTCAAACCAAAATCGATGGCGATGCGGGTCGATCCGAAAGCCGCGCTTTACCGACGAATGGAAGTCGCGATGGCCACCGACGGCATTGCCGCAATGTATTCCCTCTATGCGGAAGCTCCTGCCGACGTTCGCTCCAAGATACCCACTGACCAGTTGGACGAAATCGTGCAGCGCGTGGCCGGAGGCGCCGCCGTTGTTGATCTTGCCGCCATCCGCGCTCGCCTCAATTCTGGCGACGCCAGCGGCGCGGAGGCTTTAGCCCGAGAAAGTCTGACGCGCTTTGCCGAACTCGGTGAGTTGCAGGGCTTGCTCGCCTATTGTCTGCAGCAACAGGGAAGGCTCGAAGAGGCGGTCGCGACCTCCTCGACTGCAACGGACATTAGCCCCGGTGACTGGCTTGCTCTGTTCACCCGCGGGATGGCGTTGCGGGCGCTTGGCCGCGCCACGGAAGCGCGCGCAGCGTTCGGCCGTGCCGTTCAGGTGTATCCATCCGACGTCAGCATGCGCACCAACCTGCTGGAGACCACCCTGGAATCGCGCGGATTCGGCGCGGCCCGTCTTGTCATGGAAACGGCCCCGGCAGACTTTTCCAGTCCTGCGCTGCAGCTTTCCTGGCGCACGCATCTGGTTGAGCATGGCGAGCCGGACGCGGCACCGGCAGGCAGCACTACGGTGGCAGCGCGTATTGAGACGGCCCGCACATGGGCGGAACGCCATGGCATCGCCGTCGTCGAAGCCGGCCCGGTCGAGCACGTACCGGTCGGCCAGTTGCGCATCTGGGGCGGCGCTGAGCCCGCCGCGCCAACGCTGGTCGCGGGCTACAAACCCTATGTCGTCGAATTGCCTAACGCGATCATCGCCTCGCAATCGAGCCTGATCGTGATGGCCGACAACGGCATCGTGAATGACGTCGGCGCAGACCCTGAATTCGGCCATATGGTCACTTGGGCCTATGACAAGCGCGTGCTCGGACAGAGCGGCCGGACCGTCATGGTCGACAAGGCCGCTTACGCGCCCATCGATATCGAAGGCGGTATCATGCTGTCCGGCCTCGCATCGAATGCATTCGGGCACTGGATTCCGGAGTATCTCTGTCGGCTGCCGACGCTCGAGCAGCACCCGTCGTTTAACGATCTGCCTGTGATCGTTGATGCCGACATGCCGGCCTCACACATAGACTACCTCACGCTGGTTTGCGATCGGCCCATCGTTCAGATCCCGCTCGGCGAAGCATTCCGCTGCCGGCGCCTAGTGTACGCGCCGCCGCCGGGCTTCTTCCCGGTTGAGCTCGTTGCGGGGCACGGCGTGCCTTCCGAACGTCAGAACATACTGTCGGCACCGACGCTTGCGATCCTGCGCGAACGGGTGTTGGCCGGATCAGCTTCCGATCCGGCCTTCACGCCCGGGGCACGACGCAGCCGCTTGTTCTTGGGACGGCGGAATTTGCGCTGGCGGCGATTGACCAACGAGGTCGAGATCGAAGCGGCTTTGCATATGGTGGGATTCGAGACAGCGTATCCCGAAGACCTGACGCTGGCACAGCAGATCGCATTGTTTCGCGACGCCGAGGTCATCGTCGCGCCGAACGGATCCGCACTGCTCAATCTTCTGTTCGCGCCGCAGGGGGTGCCGACTGTGGTGCTCGCCCAGAGCGAAGCCTTTAACTGGGGCGGCTTTCAGTCCGCGCTGGAAGTGCTCGGCTATCGGCCACTCTGGGTTTGCAGCAAGGACGCTTCGCCGAGCAAGCATGCGGACTACAACATCGAACCGGCTGCCGTGATAGCAGCCCTCGAATCTCTGGGCGTCCGGTAGGCAGCCATGAAGACCCCCGCCCCTTTCAGACCGATCGGCGGATTCTTCGAACTGCACGAGGCGGATGGCGCCTCCGAGGGCGCCAGCGTCCTCGACGCCTGGGCCGGGAGCGGCGATTATGTAACCTTCGTCAATGCTCGATCGGCGTTCGCCGGCCTGGCACGTCAGTTGCCGACGGCCTCGATCTGGCTGCCGGCGTTTTCCTGCGTCGATTTGCTCGACGGGCTCGATATGGCCCGCGTCAGGTTCTACCCGCTGCTCGACGGATTTCAGCCAGACCTGAATGTGCTGGACAGCCTCGCCGAGGCAGGCGATCTGATGCTGGTTAACGCCTATTTTGGCCAAGGCGCAGCCGCGGAAACGCGGGCCTTCGCCACCAGCCGCCCCGACCTGTGGACGATCGAAGATTGCGCCCAGGCCTTGGATCCAGGCACTATGTGGAGCCACTGGCGACTGTACAGCCCGCGGAAACTGTTCGGAGTGGCGGATGGCGGTATCCTCGTGGCCCGCAACCGGGGGGGCTTGCTGCCCGCCCCTGAGCGCGCTCCCGACGCCACCAGCCTGTGGGTCGCTCCGTTACTACGCCATCAGGACCCCGACGGCCTCAATAATGCCGCGTGGCATGCGGCCAACCAGGAAAAAGAACGAAGGATGACGGCGTCGCCGGAGGCGATCAGCCAGCGCAGCCTCGACCTGCTGTCGCGGACCTCGCTGCAGAGCCTTCGCGAACCGCGGCTGCAGAACTGGCAATTCCTCGATCGCAGCCTGCGCGCGTGGTCCGCGCTGCCCTGCCCCATCACCTCGCCGCCATTGGGATATGTGATCCGAGTGCCGTCCGGCCGCCGTAAATCGCTGCTCAGGAAACTGCACGCGGAGCGGATCTTTGCGGCGGTGCACTGGGCCGAGATCGCCGGCCCGGCGTGCGATTTTCCGCTGGAACGGCAGTGGAGCTGCGAACTCGTCACGCTGCCCTGCGACCACCGCTACAGGGAGGCCGAGATGGACAGGATCGCCAACCGTGTGGCAAGCCTTTTGGAATGACCCACCCCTATGGAACCGAACGTTATGCCGAAAGCCTGCCTCACGTCGGCGAGCCTTTCGCCGTACCAGAGTGGGACACCCACGTTCTAGTTCGGCCCGTGGCCGGGGGTCGTCACGACGCCGTCGGGCCATATCCCGTGACGTCCATCGCGCCGCACGCCAACGTTGAAGCCGGACTAGCACGGCTGGCGGGCGGCGGTCTCGTCTCCGTCGTCCTCGTGGTCGAGGACGCCCTACGGCCTCCCACGCACGCCCTGAGAGCGTTTGACTTCGCCAGGCCGTTCAAGACGCATCACCTGCACGATCGCACGCTAGGGCCGTTCGCCTATGGCAAGCATCATCGCTACGAGATCAAGCGGGCCCGCGGTCAGGTCGACGCGAAGGAGATCGCGCTTGCGGACCATCTCGGCGACTGGCAGCGGCTTTACGGAAAGTTGCACGAACGGCACGAACTGACTGGAGTCCATGCCTTCCCCGACGCGCACTTCCGGCTGCTGTCTGATCTCTCAGGAGTCCGGATGTTCGGCGCGTTCGCCGAGGGCGAACTGGTCTCAGCGCATCTGTTCGTAACCCACGGTAACCACGCCATCAGTCATCTCGCGGCATCTACCGCGCGAGGTTACAAATTGGGCGCGGCCTACGCCGTCAACGACGCCGCACTGGGCGACCTCGACGACTGCGACGTGATCAATTTCGGTGGCGGGGCCGGGAGCGGCGACGATACTTCCGGCGGGCTGGCGCGCTTCAAGGCCGGCTTCTCCAACCGGACGGCGCAATCGCTTTTGTGTGGCAAGGTACTAGACCGCGCGGCCTACGACAAACTCAGCGCGGACGCAGCAGCCAGCGATTTCTTCCCCGCCTATCGAAGCCCGAAGATGCCCGAACATTCCGGCGCCGAACACTGATCGCGTACGTCGCAAACGGCACCGAGCCGCATCCTATCCGGTCGAACTCATCTTCACGAACAGCGCCCCGCCGGCCACGAACTTCCGCTCAACAAATCCGGCATATTTTCCTACGACTTCATCGGCAACCACTTTGGGCCCGTCGCCGTGCGTCCATTCGTAATCGTCGAAAATGATCCACCCGCCCGGAGCCAGTTTCTGAGCCCAAAGGTCGAAGTCCAACCTGACCGCAGACTCATCATGGTTCCCGTCGATGTGCAGAATGGCGATCGAGCCTGCAAGTTCGGTGCGCCCGAATTGTTCCGATACGACAACAGCCCCGCCATCATATTGGCCATATGCCGACATCGAGCTTGCCCGAATGTAGTTGAAATCCCCGCAGCAGCACGCCTGCATGGTCAGCAGAAATCCGTCGAATATCCGATTCCAGTCCCACACCCGGGTGTATTGCTGAATGAGAACCGACGAATCCTTCTGAACCGAAGTCTCCATGTCCCATGGATCGACGGCGAGCGTTGCACCTACCCCGAAATGCGTCGCCAGCCGGTTGAGAACGTAAGCGCTCTTGCCAAACAGGCTGCCTATCTCGATGACGTCGCCGCGCGGGCTGTCTGAGAAAATGCCGCATATCGCGAGCAGTTTTTCCTTCGTGCATTCGCCGTGAATCTGGTCGGCCTGGGCCAGGATGGCGCTCAGGAGGCCGACCGGAATCGAATTTTCCTTGTCGGCAATGCCATCGACGATCAGCGCGCATCGTGCGCCCTCGGCGTTCGCGCGGGACACCCGCTCCATTTGCGCGCCATAGGGACTTGTTCCCCTGAGAGATACTCCGGGAAGAATGCGCGGCAGACTCTGTTCAAGCGCCAGATAGGTGGGTGAGTGCGGCGTAGCGATTTCCTGAATGCCTTCACGCTCGATCAGCTCGCATAGTTTCGTCAGAAAATCCTGCTCCCCGAGATACGGCAGATGTTCCCAGCGATCAAAGAAGGCCGCGTTCGGATCTACCGCCAAAGACGAGGAGCCGATCACCACATCGCCGGAACGACGGGCATCGGCGGCCAGCCGAACCGATTCATCGACGCTTGAGGGAAAAATCAGAACGTTCATTTCTAGCCTTCGGCTGTCGGTACCCGATTGAATTGACTAGGCCTGTTGCAGCTTCACGCATATTGGTCAATAGTGATTTGTCGTTTGCGGGCCGTCAAACCGCGAAACCTGTGACGCATCCGGGGATGTTTCGTTGCGGCAATCAAAAGTCCTATTTATCGGCAACCGCACCCACGCCGTACCGATGATATTGAGCGATCTCGATGCAGCGCCGACACTTGCGGTTCATCGGGGCAGCTATGCGCATCGAGAACTTGCGCACGAAGGGTGGAATTTCGACCTTTTTGATAGCAGAGAAGAACTCGCCGAGATCATACGGTCCACCAAGTTCGAGATTCTGATATCAGAGGGTTGTCCGTTCATCATTCCGATATCCGAGCTGCAACGGCCTGGTCAGCTTTTCATCAATCTCCACCCGGCCATTCTGCCGGATCATCGCGGCCCGATCCCTGTCATATCGGCGATGTACTACTTCCGGAACGCTGGCGCGACCTGTCATATGATGACGGACCGGGTCGATGTCGGGCCATACATCGCGCAAGTACCGATCAAGCTCGACCCGTCGATCAGTCTCGAATTGCTGTATCAACTTTCCTTTCGGGCGGAAGCCAAGGCCCTAAAAATAGCGATCGCGCGCAACTTCGAAGTGGCGGCCGGCATTGCACAGGCTCCTTGGCGGGAAACGGTATTTACGCGGCGAGACGCCATCGAACTGAGGGACATGCACCTAGACATGACCTCCGGCGAGATCGAGGCCCGGGTTCGCGCCCTGGCCATTGGCAATCGCTTCGCGACTATTCAGGTCAACGGCCAACACCGCATGGTGCATGCCACACGCGTGCTACAGGCTTCCACGATGAACACATTCTACCCCGACACAAAACCGTCCCAGATCGTTCACGCCTTTGGCGAAACGCTGATCGTCCGGACCCGGGACGAATGGATGGCTCTTGAACTGGTCCCCTGATCGCGAGAGGGAACCCTCATAAGGCTCCGCACTTAGCCGCGGGCCAGTGACTTCTGATCTCTGACCAGCGCGGATCGCACCACGGCAAATATCTCGGCGAAATCGTCGACTGTCAGGCCGAGCCAGAATGGCAGTCCGACAACCTGCCGGCCGAGCCGCTCCGTTTCGCGGAGCGCGCCGCGGGCACAGTCCTGGTAGGCCGGCTGCAAATGGCAGCCCGTGCCCCACCACTGCCGCGTCTCGATGCCGTGCTGTTGTAGACTGGCGGCAAATGACGCCGCCGACATCCACAAGGGCAATTCCACCAGACCGTAGGACGAGATCCAGCCTTCATGGAAGCCGGGGGCCAGACGAAGCTCGGGAATGGCCTCGACCTGCGCGGCAAAGGCCGCGCTGAGATCGCTCCACCCCTGGCGCCGGTCGGACCATTCCGCCAGCAAGGCGAGCCCGCTGGCCGCAGCGTATTCGCTCATCTTGGTGTTGGCACCCGCCATTTCGGAATTGCGGCTGCCGTGAAAGCCGAAATTGCCGAACTGCCGGATCCGCCGCGCCAGTGCCGCGTCGCGCGTCAGAACGACGGCGCCCTCGCCGATGCCCGACACCTTCGTCGCATGCAGGCTGACCACCACCGGTACGCTGCTTTGCTGCTCGCCGCAGCGCGCGAAACCGTCAAAGCCGGCCGCGGCATCGATCACAACCGGGATGCCGGTCGACCGGGTGAACTCTTCCCAGACCGCCAGATCGAGGGGGGCGCCGAATGCCGACACCACGATGACCGCGCCGACGCGCTGCGTCGCGGCGATCCGCTTCACATCCTCGAGCCGGATTAGCCAGCTGACGGGATCGACATCGACGAAGTACGGCTGCAGCCCGCCCCAGATCGCAGCGGCCGGCGTTGCAACGAACGTCCATGACGGCATCACACAGAGGCTGCCGGGCGGAATATCGAAAGCCCGCAGCACCTGCGACATCGCCAGCGTGGCGTTGGTACAGGTGACAAGCTGGTCCTCACCGACGGCGAAATGGCGCGCCAATCCTGCTTCAAACTCCCTCAGGAGCGGACCGTGATTGGTGTACCAACGGGTCGCATCAATCCGCTGCAGGTAGGGCAGCAGCTTGTCGGCCGTCGGGAGAAGAGGCCTGAGGACAGGAAATCGCACCAGCTTCTACGTTCTCATACAGGGCTTGAAAAACGATGCCGCGCGCAACCCGCGAAGCCGACGAGGTTCGTAGCACATAACCTGGACGGACAAAACCGCGGATCGGGCCGGATGGTTACGCTTCGCCATTGGCAGCAATATCGCTGATATATTTGCCGTAGGTGCTCTTGCCGAGCGCTTGCCCGAGCTTCTCGAGCTGCGCACGGTCGATGTAGCCTTGGTTGAACGCCACCTCTTCCGGACAGGCAATCCGAAACCCCTGGCGCCGCTCCAGCGTGGCGACGAATTCCGCCGCTTCCAGCAGGCTGTCCGGCGTGCCGGTGTCCAGCCAGGTGAAGCCGCGGCCCATCTTTTCCACGCCGAGCTCGCCGCGCTCCAGATAGATCCGGTTAAGGTCGGTGATCTCCAGCTCGCCGCGCGCCGACGGCTTGATGTTGGCGGCGATATCCACCACCTGCTGGTCGTAGAAATACAGCCCCGTCACTGCAAAATTCGATTTCGGCTGCAGAGGCTTTTCCTCGATCGAGGTGGCCCTGCCATCGGCGTCGAAGGCGACCACGCCGTAACGCTCCGGATCCGCTACATGATAGGCGAACACCGTGGCACCGGAGGCGCGCGAGGTCGCGCTGGCCATGAGGTCCGGCAAACCGTGGCCGAAGAAGATATTGTCGCCGAGGATCAGCGCGGACGGACCGCCCTCGACGAACTTTGCACCGATGATGAAGGCCTGCGCCAGGCCTTCCGGCTTCGGCTGCTCGGCATAGGACAGCGACAGGCCCCAGCGAGCACCGTCGCCCAAGAGCGCTTGGAACAACGGCAGATCGTGCGGGGTGGAGATGATCAAAATCTCACGGATTCCGGCCAGCATCAGTGTGCTGAGCGGATAGTAGATCATCGGCTTGTCATAGACGGGCAGCAGCTGCTTCGACGTGACCAGCGTCATCGGATAAAGCCGCGTCCCGCTGCCGCCGGCCAGAATGATGCCCTTCAAAAACCCACCCTCGTCTAAGATTGCAGGAGACGATCCAAGCAATTCGCAAGGGACGTTTCCATCGATTGCAGCCGGATGTCAAACACCTCGGCCAGCCTCGCCGTCGACAGCCGCGAATTGGTCGGCCGCGCCGCCGGCGTCGGATAATCGGCCGTGGAGATGGCGTCCACGGGCACGGCGCGCCGGCCGCGCGCGGCCGATTGCCGGACGATTTCGCGAGCGAACCCGCACCAGCTCACGGCGTCTGGCCCGGCCAGATGGGTGACGCCGGCATGGTCGGGGCGCCAGCCCTGCCCCGCGATCCGCGTGGCAATCGCCAGCGTCGCTTCCGCGATGTCTGGCGCATAGGTCGGGCAGCCGACCTGGTCGTCCACCACCCGTAGCCGGTCGCGCTCAGCGGCTAGACGCAGCATGGTGCGGACGAAATTGCTGCCGAACGGCGCATAGACCCAAGAGGTGCGCAGAACCACGTGACGGGGATGTGCGGCGGTGACCGCCTGTTCGCCCGCCAGCTTGGACTGGCCATAGACCCCCTGCGGCGCCACCGGATCGCTCTCTACATAGGCGCCCGTCTTCTTCCCGTCATAGACGTAATCGGTCGAGAAGTGAATGACCGGCGCGTTTTGACGGGCCGCCGCCGCCGCCACCGCCCCGGCGCCGTCGCTATTGATAGCGAAGGCCAGCTGCGGTTCGACCTCGGCCTTGTCGACGGCGGTATAGGCCGCCGGATTGACCACGATATCGGGACGAAAATCAGCCAGCGCCTTGTCGATCGAGGCCGGATTCAGGAGATCCAGCTCGGCGCGGCTGCTGCTGCCGAACACGATGTCCGGGCGGCCGGCCACCGCCTCGCGGAGCGAGCGGGCGATCTGCCCTTCGCCGCCAATCACATACAAGCGCATGCGCAACTCATGCCTTGACGAGGCCAAGGCGTTCGCCACCATAGACCTTCTGGCGCAGCGGCTCCCACCAGCCAGCATTATTGAGATACCAGCGCACCGTCTTCTCGATGCCGGTTTCAAAAGTCTCCTGGGCTCGCCAGCCCAGCTCGTTTTCAAGCTTGCTGGCGTCGATGGCATAGCGCTGGTCGTGGCCGGGCCGATCGGTGACAAAGGAAATCAGGTCGTGATGCGAGGTGTTGGCCGGGCGCAGCTCGTCCATCCAGGTGCAAATCTGTTCGACCACGTCAAGATTCTTGCGCTCGTTGCGGCCGCCGATGTTGTAGGTCTCGCCGGGCACGCCCTTCGACAATATGACGCCGAGCGCGCGGGCGTGGTCCTCGACGTAGAGCCAGTCGCGCACGTTCGATCCGTCGCCATAAACCGGCAGCGTCTTGCGGTCCAGCGCGTTCAATATGACCAGCGGGATCAGCTTTTCCGGGAAATGATACGGACCGTAATTGTTCGAGCAGTTCGACACGATCACCGGCATGCCATAGGTGCGGTGCCACGCTTTGGCGAGGTGATCGGACGCGGCCTTGGTCGCCGAATAGGGCGAGGACGGATCGTAGGGCGTGGTCTCAGTGAACAGACCCTCGGCGCCGAGCGATCCGTAGACCTCGTCGGTGGAGACGTGGATGAAGCGGAAGTCTATCGCGTTATTCGCGCGCGTCTTGAGATAACTGCGCGCAGCCTCCAGCAGCGTGAAGGTGCCCATGACGTTGGTCTGCACAAACACGTCGGAGCCGGAGATCGAACGGTCGACATGGCTTTCAGCGGCGAGATGCACCACCGCGTCCGGTTGGTATTTCTCGAAGATCGCGTTAACTACGACTGCGTCGCAGATGTCGTGCTTCTCGAACGCGTAGCGCGGGCTGGATGCCACCGGTACCAGCGAGGCGAGATTGCCCGCATAGGTCATCTTGTCCAGCACGACGACGTCATAGCCTAGATCGGCAATGAAATGCCGGCAGACCGCCGACCCTATAAAGCCGGCGCCGCCGGTGACGAGAACCCGCATCCATTACTCCTGACGAATATAGTCGAATGCCGGCAGCATCTCCGCCAGCTTGGGTTGCTTGCGGTCCTTGTCCGACAACACCACATCAGCGGCCGAAATGCCCCACTCGATCCCCAGCGCCGGATCATCCCAGGCGAGGCCGCGATCACATTCAGGCGCATAATAATCGGTCACCTTGTAGATGACTTCGCAGTCATCCTCCAGTGTCAGATAGCCGTGCGCGAAGCCGGCCGGCACCCACAACTGGTTCCAGTTGTCTGCCGACAGCTCGGCCGCCACGTGGCGTCCGTAACTCGGCGAGCCGGTGCGGATATCAACGGCGACGTCGAGGATGGTACCGCGTGTACAGCGCACCAGCTTGCCCTGGGCGTGCGGAGGCGTCTGGAAGTGCAGGCCGCGCAGGACACCCTTCTGGGTGGAGCGGACGTGGTTGTCCTGCACGAACGGCACGGTGAAGCCAAGGGCGGCGAAGACGTCGCTCCGAAAGGTTTCGGAAAAAAATCCGCGGGCGTCACCGTGTTTCTTAGGCGTGACCAGCCAGATATCGGGGATTTCCAGGCGTTCGATATGCATGTTGGGCAGTTCCTGAGCCGGTCGGTCGATCTGGTCGGGTTTGCGCCGCACGATCGTCGCTACGCCAACGCCCGGCTACGATCGGGCACCAAGCGCGACGTAGCCTTACAAGCCTTTGTCGCGGTTCGTCAATTTGAGGTAGCCCCTATTGAGGTCGCTATGATGGCTGCTTTATGCCTTTCCAAAGGGCATATGTTGCCGATCTTAACGAGTGCGGATTTGACCAGCTTAGTCGAGGTGGCCACTATTTGTGCAAGCTCGAATAGCCCCCCAGAATTGTTCGTCAAAAGCTTTCCTTTGCTACAGTTTACTTGAGCAGCCTGGCTGCTTTGGACCCGCGCACCCGACGCTTTCGCGCATCACTATCCCGGCTCGCTCCATGCCCGCGAGCGACTGAAAATCGAGATCGACCGCGAGGCCCGTAACGATCAACGCGAAAACACATTCCAGCGGTTTTGCTCAAGAAACATCACGAGCCCTCTGATCAGTTCAGTTCGTCCCGGATTTAGTTTCCCGATTTCCGCATCGGAGCTTGCGCCCTGCTTCAGGACGATCTGCGTGAGCATTTTCGCATCGCCGCCGATCAACTTCGCCTGGGCTATCCCCGCTCTGGTCGCGATAAGCGCAGAATAAATGACTAGGGCAATCAAAGGAATGGCAATACGCCGCTGCCAGTAATAGTCGATCCTCCCGATGGTGAGCGAGATCATAGCCACGACCAACGGGATGGCAAACGTGGCATAGCGCGGCGGGTTGATGCCTCCCATGTCGCCACGACCGCAGGCCAAGATGCCGATAAATCCGAGGGACAGCAGACCCATTGCGATCATCAGCCGCTCGGAGTCCGTCCCGTTCCGCCTGATGAAAGCGAACACCATGAAGAAGCAGATCACCACGATACCCGTCGCCAATGAAGCGGGGATGGATTCGAAGAGCGGAGATCCGGCGAGAATGAATAGGCCCTTCACAATATCCGCAACAGGCGGCCGCCCGGCGTTCATAGCGGTTATCACGGGCACGTAGTGGTAGAGCCAGAGCCCCGCCAACAAGACGACAAGCAGCGAAGCCAAGACTAATGGGCGCCTGCTCAACAGCAGGAAGGTAACCATCACCGCTGGGAACACGGCAAAGGAAGCCGCCGAACTCGTCGAACCGCAAAGAAGACAGGCCAGCAGAACCAGCAGCGCCGCCGACCGGCCTGCGATGCTAACGACTCGGCCCGTAGATGCTGCGGCCATAACGGCGCCGAGGCCGAACATTACCGTGAGCGGAAAGCCAAGCTGAAATCCGAACAGGACATTCTCGTATTGCCGGCAAGACAATGAGATCACGGCGATCGCAAGCAAAGCGGCGATGGAGTGAAGGCCGCACTTGCGGCTCTGGTGAAACAGGATGGCACCGTTCGCGACGACTGCCAGGGTGCTCATGATTGCCATCGGCTTCAGGCTATAGTCCCAGACCGACCCGAGGTAGACGAAAACCGCGGTTGGAAATCCGTAGGGGTGTTCGATATGGGTCAGCAGCAGCAAGTCGCGGAATCCGATTTCTCCGGTCTTGATCCGCTGCAGCCAAAGGATCCAGCTCCAAGAATCCCACACCGGGATTTTCGGCGCCGCCATCACGCAAAAGACCAGCAGCAGGATGGCGGGAACAACAAAAGCAACACCGCGCAACGCGGTGCGGCGAGGAGCCGTGAGCGCGCTCTCCTCAAGGTCCAGAAAGCGAGCGGCAACTAAAGATATTTTCATAGTCCAGCATTCGTCGACGGCAGATTGATGGTGCGAGGAAGTCGGATGAACTGTTAGGGCACGGCGGCAGCCAGATCCGCCTTGCTCCAGTACGACCACGCCCAACTGCAATTTTCAACGCAGGACGTCCGGAGCTTGACCTCTCCTGTTCCGGCAGGAATCTTGACATTCGCCGCCTGCGGTCCGCGATCGGATGCCACAGACTTCGGATTCAGACAGCGCGAGAACAGTACCTGCGCGGACTCGCCGACGATCGAGAAGCACACGCCTCGTGAGTTGTTTTCGCCTTGCCAGGCTGAATCGCGCATGCCGAAGCCGATCGTGATCGATGGCGACGAGTCGACGGCCAATGTTAGTTCTGCCGGCGCATGCGCGAACAGACCCTCAACCGACGGCGCCACCATCGGCGGCGTGAGACGATTGGTTTCGATGATTGCCTGCAAGCCGGAACCGGCTGCAACCTTGAACCCAGTTTTCCACGTGTTGTCCGCTCGGCTCAAGATGCCTGTATCGATTTCCGCGAACGTGAAGCCTACGTCCAATTTGTACGCCCATGATTGCCGCCAGCTTGCGATAACGGAGAATGCCACCGGCCGCATCCGGCTGTTGGCGGCCGCGCCACCGTGATACAGCTGCAGGAACATATCCGCAGTCTTGACCGTCGGAATCAGGAAAGCGCCCTCGCGGGCCATGCCGGGAATCAGCCGGTAATCTTCGGGGGGCCCCTCCGCGTAGAACGCCCGTAGCACGATGGATGGCGGCTTCAGGAGTTGCTCGGCAAGCCGGCCCGGCAGGCTGTATTGCACATCGATTTTGACAAACAAGGGCGACGTCGAGGTCGGCACGTCGATGCGCTCGCCGAGTTTAGCCCGGCGCCCAGTAGGAGGACCCAGCAGATCGGGCAAAGGTTGAGATCGCTTGCGCAGCACTAGTAGATCGTTGCTTCGTTCGAACGGCTCGTAACGCTGCAGCAAGAGCGGCCACAGCGCCCCTTCGGCGGAAGCGGGATGGCGGCCGTCGATCGATCCCGGGGCGAAGAACACGAAGTCCGGTGCCTTCGGCGACAGATAGAACTCGCGGTTTCGTTGAATTAGCTGCGGAGTATAGGTGGCATATTCCTGGATCGTCGGCCGCGGACGGTAGTCTAGTTGCGCCGCGATTACCTCGCTTTGCCGCGACGGGATGATGTCCACGGTGCCGCTTAGCATCGGCAATTGTGTGGCCGCATGCAACCGGTCGCTGGCCTCCGCGAATTGCTGCTCTTTCTCGGTCATCCAACCGCGCGGCCCTCGCGCGAAATCGGCGACGCCATCAAGATTCGCAATCGAACGCGCGGCAATACCGACGGGGTTGAGGACGCTCAAAGGCATCTTCTGAACGTACGGCCCGTAGAGATACAGAAAGCTGATGAACAGCGTCACTTCAAACGGATAATACCTCCTCCATATTGCTCCACTCGCCAGAGCTACCGCGGGAACGGCCAGGAACAGCCCGGTCCACGCGATCAGGGAATGGCCGTCGTGGCGGACAAACCCGGCCTTCATCAGGACAAACAGATAGCCGAGCAACAGCAGCAGTTGCGCGATCGCCGTCGCGCGGCCCGGCCCACGAACTTTGATGGCGGGCCAGGCGGCCACTGCGGCGGCTACAACAATGGCGAGGCTGGAGATGACCCACAGCCAGATCGAATCCGGCGCACCGTCGATGCTCATGCCGGCGGAATAGCCTTGCGAAACTTCCAGCGACCCCCGCAGATAGGCCGGCAGATTCGACAGCGGCTGGCCCGCCGCGACGAAGCAGACGACGAGGCACAGCACAAGGAGCGCCGTCTTGTAGGGGATTTCGCGCCGCGCCACCGAAAGGGCATCAACGATCACGAAGGCCGGCAGTGCCAGAACCAGCACGGAAAACTTGGCCATGCCGAATGCGGCGATCACCGTGATCGACGCCAACATGACCACCGACTCCGATCGCCCGCGTGCATAGCGATGGGCCGCCGCGAAGACGAAGAATAGCATCAATCCGTCGCGCAGAAAACGTTCCGCGAGCAGGACGAGCCCAGCGAGGAATAGGCCGAACAGCCAGCGCCATTCCCTGCGATCGAACAACGACGCCAGCAGCTCTTTGAGCTGAATGACGAATACCACCACCCATATGCAATCGAGTACGATGATCGCCGGAGCGAGTTCGTGCGGATACATGCGATGATAGATGCTCGACAGCGGGCCTGCGGTGAAAACGATTTCGGAACCGAAAGCGAAGCCCTTTTCAACGGCGTAGGCAATCGCCGCGACCCAGGAGGCGTCGAGGCCCTCGGTCGGAAAGTCGAACACCGCCGGCCGGATGCTGGCCACGGCGACGAATAGCAGCACGACGAACAGAGAGACGTGTGCAACGCTTGGCCCGACATTGGAAATTTTAGGGCGCTGCCAGTGCATGTTGTTCACGCCTCCGGCGACGTCCCGAAGGTGAAGACCCGGTGCGCGTAATAGCTGGTCAGGACGGGGCTGCCCACCGCGATGGTATGCGCCAGAAGTTCGGCGTGGAAGGTCCAGCCGATGGCCGGAAATATCCAATAGGTCAGCCCGACGCTGACCAGCCAGACCTGCGCCAGCGCAGCCAGGTTGACCAGGAAGAAGCGGCCATACTGGTGCATGACTGAGCGCTCGGAAGGTTCGAACACGAACAGCCGTGACATCGCGAAGGCGAAGGTCAGCGCGATGGGAAACGCCAACACCACCGCGATCTCGAACCGCACCACGTAAGAAAACAGTACACGGCTGCCGATGTTGACGGCCGCGGCCGATGCACCGACGAGGACGAAGCGGGCAAACCTACCGGTCATCTGACGTTCGTATCCACGTTCGCGGGTTCGTGCCGCTTCATTTTTGCGCGATGACGAAGAACTGCTTGCCGAGCAGTTTCCAGGCCAGCGGGATCCGCAGGTACAGCCGGATCAGCCAGTCCGCGGTCGGCGCGGCGTTGTTCATGGTGTAGGGGAGGAAGCGATCAACAACGGTTTCCGGTCTGTAGCCGGCCAGCAGCAGACCCTCGACCAGCGACAGATGCGACAGCGCGAGATAGTGGTCGTAGTAATCCCAGTATTCCTTGTAGGCGTAGCGGATGTTCGGCCCCAGGATCATGAACTTGCCGCCGGGCTTGAGCGTGCGGCGCACCTCCTTGAGCACGGTGTTGCAGGCCGCCTTGTCGGGCAAATGCTCGAGGAAGTTCGACGTGAAGACGCGGTCGAGACTGTTGTCCTGAATATGCGACAGGTCGTAGGCTGGCGTCAGTTTGAACTCGACGTCTGGACCGAGATGCGAAGCCGCGTCGGGATTGAGATCGACGCCGTACTTCTTGGCAGCCTGGATGTTGTTGATGAACTCGCCATAGCCGCAGGCCAAGTCTAGCACGCCGGATTGCGGCGGTACGTGCTGCTGGAAGAACTCGCTGCATAGGATCTTCCAGACGCGCTTGCGCTTTTCCAGTCCGGTGTTGGCGAAGCGCGATTTGTAGATGCTAGCAAGATCGTTCATGGTATTTCCTGACGGCGAAGCATGGCTTCAATTTCAATGTAAGACGCCTGCGGTGGGAGTTGCCGGAGAGGCGCCCGCCTGTTCTGCCATGCGCCGACCGAGCCGGATGCTTTCCGCGATGCCTCGATCTTCGGGGTAGTAGTAGCTCGTGTCGGCGATCTGCAGCCCGGCGATCGGGGTCTGCACTGGCGGCAGCTTGTCAGCAAAATGCGGCTCGCAGATCGGCTGGGCGTGACGCAGCCGGCCCACCTTAGCGTCGAGCAGATCGTCGTTCGCTATCACTGGATTGACTCGCTTGATGTAGCCGAACGCCTCGTCGATGAACTGCTGGTCGGACCACTGCCATTTCGGCTGGGTCACCGGCATGTAATACGGCACGTAGACGATGGCGTCGCCGACGCGGCGCAGGTTGGAGAATTCGATCAGGCCGGGGATCTCGATGTCGTCGGCGACGATGTTGACCCAGAAATGCGGCGTCACGGATTGGCGCAGCTTGAACAGCAGGCAGACCACGCCGATGTTCTTGATCGCGGCATATCTGTCCTGCCAGTCCTGCGGCAGGTCCGGCACCAGGCGATTGACCAGCGGCACGGGGACGGTCGAGATCACCGCGTCGGCCGCGAACTCACGGCCGCCGGCGCGCACCGCAATGACGCGGCCATCCTGCACGATCACCTGCTCGGCCGGCATACCGAGATGGATGCGGCCGCCCTTGCGACGGATTTCGTCGGCAATGGCTTCCACCAGCGTCTCCGAGCCGCCGTCGATGTAACCGAGCTGCTCCTGAAAGATCGACTTGCGGGAGTTGCCGATGCGCTTGATGCGGGTGGCGATCCAGGACGCCGCGACTTCATCTGCGTATTCGTAGAACTTCAGCTCCTGCAGCCGCTTCCACAGCTTGTTGTAGACCGACACGCCGGAGCCGCCCTCGATCCACTTTCGCGAGGTCAGATGTTCGATACGATCGAAATTCTTCGACTTGGTGGTCAGGAACATCTGCAGCCCGGTCCTGATCTTCTCCATCAGGGTCAAATGCGGATAGGTCAGCAGCGAAATGGGATCGCCCCATTTATGCACCTTACCGTGGGTGTAGTACGCCATCGACGTATTGACCCAGCGCATCCGGTCGCCGATGCCGAGCTCGTCCATCAGTTCGAAGGTCGGCGCGTCGGACTTGCAGACGAAATGATAGAAGCGCTCGATCGACACGCCGGAAAAATCGAAATGCGCGGCCATGCCGCCGACCTTGTGGTCGGCTTCGATCAGGTCGACTTCGTGGCCCAGTGTCACCGCGCGCTGCGCGGCGGCAAGACCCATCGGCCCTGCTCCCAACACAACGATGCGACTCATGGCGACAACTCCTAGAAGGAAAGAACGATCTTCGAATGATCGGGATGGAGATAGGTCTCGGACAGTGCCTGGCGTAGCGGCGTGGAAGCAACGCCGAATTCGCCGGGCCAGTCGATCACCGGGAACGTCTCCGGAATCACCAGCGCTTCGAGCTGCCCGGTGGTGAACGGCGGCTTCTTGTCGACGCGGGCATAGACCCACAGCAGCGCCCAGAACAGCGAATAGGGAATATGCACGATTTTGGCGCGCGGCCTGACGATGTCGTGGATCATCGCGATCAGGCCGCCATACGAGATTTTCTCAAGGCCGGAGATGTCGAACGTGCCGGTCTTGCGCTGCTCGATGGCGGCGACGATGATCGAGACGAGATCGCCGACATACAGCGGCTGCCGCGTAAAGTTGCCGTCGGCGGGGATCGGAAACACCGGCGCCTTGTCCATGAAGCGGCGCAGCCAACCGAGGTGCTTGCGGTCGAACCAGCCGAACATCAGCGTCGGCCGCAGCGTCACATGCGGGATCGCGCAGGCATCGAACAGCTTTTCCTGCGCCGTCTTGGTGCGGGTGTAGAAATCATCGGCCGATGAATTCACCACCGACGAGGAGATACCGACCACATAGGGCACGGCATAAGCGTGCGCGGCGGCGAGAATATGCTCGGTCGCCGTAATGTTGTTGGCAACGAACTCGTCGAGGAACAGGCCGCCGATCTGCGCCTGGTTGACCACCACCGTATCCGCGCCGGCAAAGCACTCCGCCCAGGCGCCGGGCACGGCAAGATCGGCCTCGATCATCGTCACGTCGGGATGCGCCTCGCGAAACAGCGCCACATTGGCGGCGTACTTGTCGATGCCGACCAGCTCGAAATCCGGCCTTGCCTTGAGCCGCGCCACCAGGTTCTGGCCGACCAGGCCCGCAGCCCCGGTGATGATGATCTTTCGCATGGCGCTAGAAATTCATCTTGTTGAAGATGGCGGCCGGGATGTTGCGGATGATCGCCATGATCAGCCACCAGCGGCCGGGCGCATAGACCACCGGGCCACCGCTGTCGGCGGCCTTGCGCACCACTGCGGCGACGGCCTCGGGCTTCGCCCACATCGGGCCGCCTTTGGCCATGCCGGCGGTCATGGCGGTGTCGGTCGGGCCAGGCTTGACGATGACAGCGCGCGGGCCGTCGTCTCGGAAGCGGTGGCTGACGCCCTGCACCAGCACGGCAAGGCCGGCCTTGGCGGCGCCGTAGACGTAATTGGAGCGGCGACCACGGTCGCCGGCGACCGAGCCCAGCACCACTAGCGAGCCTTTGCCCTGCCGCTCCAGCAGGTTGGCGACGGCCAGCGTCCAGGCGGCGGCAGAGCGGAAATTGACGTCGATGATGGCCAGCGCCGCCGCTTCGTCGCGGTCGGCGGTCGCCTGGTCACCGAGCACGCCATAGGCCAAAATGACGTGGTCCAGCCCGCCCAGTTTCACGACCATGCCTGCCAGCGTGGCGGCGGCGTCCGGGGCGGTGAAATCGACGTCGAAGATTTCGGTGGCGGCGGCGCCGCGCGCCTTGAGGTCGGCGGCGATGACAGTCAGGCGCTCGGCGTTGCGGCCGGCGAGACCGATGGTGGCGCCCTCGGCCGCGTACAACCGGGCGGTCGCCTGGGCGATGCCGGAACCGGCGCCGAGAATCAGTACACGAAACGGAATTGGCATGGTCATGGGGTCATCCGCCGCCAGAATGTCGACGACATCCCGGGGTCCAGGTGCGTAGTGAAGTGGTCCAGCGCCGGATAGCCAGCCCTGAACATCGCTGGCGGCAACCGGCCGTCCTTGGCCGGGTAAAGACGGCCTCCGGCTTCTCGGACAATCGCGTCGAGTCTGTCAAGCAGCCACAGGGTCGGTCCACCCCTATTGGCAAAATCCAGCGCCAGCGTGGTGCCTTGGCGGGGAAACGACAGCAGGCCGGGCGAAGCCGTGTCGCCAAAGGTCTTCAGCACCGCAAGAAAGGAGCCCTGCCCGGCATCCGCAATGGTCTGCAACATCTCCGCCGTGGCATCGGCGGCGACGGTCGGCGGCACCACACTCTGGTACTGGTAAAAGCCACGTGTGCCATACAACCGGTTCCAGCCGCCAATGGCGTCCAGCGGGTAGAAGAACGGGTCGTAGGATACGGTGGCCTGCCGGGCGCGGCCGGCGAGGCGGAAATAGGCTTCGTTGAAGGCCGCGATGGAGAACCGGTTGAGCAGGAAGCCCGGGGCGTCCAGCGGCACGCTGGGGCCGCCGGGCGGCTTGATCCGGAGTTCGCCGTCGCCGGCATGGCGGGCGCGGGTGAAGATGCCGCGGCCGAACTTGTCGCCCTTGGCCAGGCAGTCGATCCACGACACGGTGTAGTCATGGCTGGCGTCGCTCTCTGCCGACAGCTTGAAGAATTCCCCGAGATTGCCAAACGGGATGGTCTCCACGGCCATGTTCGAACTGGCGAGCGGCACCAGTTGCAAGGCGGCCCGGGTGATAATGCCGGTGAGTCCGAGGCCGCCGATCGTGGCCGCAAATAGGCCGGTGGCGTCGTCATCGGCCACGGTGTGCTCGCTGCCGTCGCTGCGCAGCAGGCTTAGGCTGCGGATCCAGCGTCCAAAGGTGCCGGCGCGGTGGTGGTTCTTGCCGTGCACATCATTGGCGATGGCGCCGCCCAAAGTGACGAATTTGGTGCCGGGGGTGACCGGCAGGAAAAAGCCGGCGGGAATCGCAAGCTTCAGGATCGCCGCGAGGCTGACGCCGGCCTCGGCCTCAAGCAGGCCAGTGGTGCGGTCGAAGCGGATGAACCGATCGAGGCCGGTCATCTCGATCAAGGCGCCGCCGCCATTGATGCAACTGTCGCCATAGGACCGCCGCAACCCGCCGGCGAGCAGGCCGTGCGGCCCGGTGCCCTCACGGACCAGCGCGGCCAGCTCATCCGGAAACGACGGACGCGAGACGCGCATGGCCGTGCGCGGAGTCCGCCCCCAAGGGACGATGTCGGCGCGTGGGACGAAGCCGGTCACAAGGCCAACAGGATGGCGACGGCGACGAAAACGCCGAGCCCGAGGCTGACATTGTCGCGCAATGCGAAGGCGACGGGATCGTCGGTCATCCGGCCGCGGTGCGACAGCACCCAGATGCGGCAGCTGAACAGGAAGATGGCGATCGGCGCCACCCAGAGCCAGGCCGGCGAATGGTAGATCTGCCGAGCGAACACCTCTTCCACGAGATACAGCACCACGATGACGATGGAGGCCATGGCAGCCGCAGTGCCGAATGCCAGCGTCAGGCCTTCGTCGCCGGCCTGATAACCGCGGCCTTCCAGCTTCTGCAAGCCGTGCTCGGCCGCGCGCAAAATCTCGGTATGGCGCTTGGCCAGCGCCAGCGAGAAGAAGAAGAACATCGAAAACGTCAGCAGCCAAGCCGACGGCTCCAGATCCGCCGCCGCAATGCCGATCAGGATGCGGATCGTGAACAGCAGGGCTATGACGAAGGTGTCGAACAGCGGAATTCGCTTCCAGCCGAACGAATAGCCCAGCGTCACCGCCACATAGAACAGCAAGCAAAGCCCCGCGAGAGGCGCGACCAGCAACGCGACGATACAGGCCACCGGCAGCACGGCGCTGACCACCAGCAGGCCATCGCGCACCGGGATCGCGCCGGAGGCAAAGCCGCGGCGGCGCTTCGACCAGTGCTTGCGGTCCGAGGCGAGGTCCGCCATGTCGTTGACGAGGTAAGTTAGCGATGCGACCATGCAGAGCAGCCCGACCATCACCAAAGCGCGCAGCAGCCCCTCCGGCGTGACGTCACGCCAGCCCAACGCCACCGGCACCAGCACGATCATGTTCTTGGCCCACTGGTGCGGGCGCAACGCCTTCAGCCATACCGCGCGGCCATGGGGCTTGTCGCCGAACGCCCGCTCGACCGGCGTCCCGCCGGCCTCGACGGCGTCGACCAGCGACCGGCTCGACGACACCACCACGGCGGCTTTCGCACTGCGCCAGACAGGCAGGTCGGCGGTGCTGTCACCTGCATAGACAAAGCCATCGGGAAACTGCTGCAATAACCGGTCGGCCTTGTTCTGCCCCTTCAGGTTGAGGCCGCCCTCGGTGCCGTTGACCGACCTGAACAGCGGAAACCGGCTGGCGACCTTGAGGGCGATAACCCGGTCGGCGGCCGTGGCAAGATGGATCTCGCGGCCCGCATGGGCCTCCTCCTCGAGATAGGCGAGCAGTTCCTCGCGGACCGGGAAACTGTCCACATCGGGCTCCGCCACCCGTGTCAGCCGCTGCTTGAAGGCGGAAATGCCCCTGCGCAGTTCGAGAACGGCAAGGATCGTCTGCAGGGGCCGGGCGAAAATCCCTACAGTGAAGTACTCGAAGAGCGTATCGACCTTAAGCAAGGTGCCGTCGAGATCAACGACCAGAGGGAGGCTTCTCGCGTCTGTCACTTCTGAACTCAACTGGGGAACGAGCTCTTCATCTCACGCCAAAACCCCGACAGATGCCGTTGAGCTCCGAAAGCGATGGAGAAGCCCAAAGAAATTTATCGGGCTCAGGAGCTTGGGAGTTGGATGTACGGGCAAAACGCAAACCGCGCAACTTCTCCTGTTCCGGATCGCGGTTCCTTCGCCCCTGCGGCCCGCAGTTACCGCAAAAACGGCACCGCTCGTTAAGTCTTTGAGTTTAAAATCAATTTCAGTTCAAGTTGGGCTTGGCATTTGGTGAATTAAAAATTAGAAGTCGTCTACAGTTTTGGCTTGCTGTTTTTCAGGCGCCATTTTTGTGTAGAGCAACAGGCTGAATGACCGCAGAGACAGCAGAAGCGATGGGGACGCGATTGCAAGACCCGCGGCAACCCGTTGAAGTTATCGCTCCGCGCGAGCTTCAAGATCCCACCGCGCCCGACGCGCCGGGGCTCGACTCCGACTATGTCGATCTGCTCAGGCAGGAACTGGAAGAGG
Organism: Tardiphaga sp. OK245; assembly: GCF_900108575.1. Lineage (NCBI taxonomy): Bacteria > Pseudomonadati > Pseudomonadota > Alphaproteobacteria > Hyphomicrobiales > Nitrobacteraceae > Tardiphaga > Tardiphaga sp. OK245. The sequence continues at coordinate 67,096 of NZ_FNWZ01000005.1, forward strand.
CGCAGTCGAAAATCGCCGTGCTGAACAGCGAACTCGACGAAATCCGGCAATCTATTACGTGGCGCGCGACACAACCGCTCCGGGCCTTGTCCGACCTGCTGCCTTTCGGGCTCAGGCAACATGCGCATGGGACCTTTCGAGCCGCCTACCGCACCCTGAGATATCATATTCCGCGCCGAATTCGTTCCATCCTCGGATCCAGCATTCTCAGCTTCCTTTTACCGATGCGAAGGATCGGGGCTCCTGATCGAATTCAACGCGAATACGGCCGCTGGATTCGCAACTTCGATACCCTGTCCGATGTCGACCGCGCGCAGGTTCGCGCCGACGTCGCACGCTTCAAATCCCTTCCCATTATATCGGTAGTGATGCCGGTTTATGAAACGCCGGTGGAGATCCTGCGCGAGGCAATCGACAGCGTTGTCAACCAGCTTTATCCGCACTGGGAGCTGTGCGTCGCGGACGATGCTTCCAAAGCCCCGCACGTCCGAAAGCTACTCGATGCCTATATGCAACAGGATGGCCGCATCAAATGCAGCTTTCGCGAGAGCAACGGACATATATCCGCAGCCAGCAATTCCGCGCTCGCGCTCGCCACCGGCGACTACGTCGCCCTACTTGACCACGATGACGTGCTTTCAGAACATGCCCTCTATATGGTCGTGGAAGCGATACAGCGGCATCCTGACGCCGATGTCTTTTACTCCGATGAAGACAAGCTGAGTGCTGCCGGCAAGCGCAGCGATCCGCATTTCAAGCCGGACTGGAGCCCGGAGCTGTTCTACGGCCAGAACTACCTGAATCATCTGACCGTCTACAAACGCTCGGCGATCGAGCAGACCGGCGGTTTCCGGCTCGGCTTCGAAGGCAGCCAGGACTACGACCTCGCGTTGCGGGTAATCTCCTCGACAAGGCAACCGATCGTTCACATCCCCCATGTGCTGTATCATTGGCGCATTTTCAAAGGCGCCGGGACGATGTCGTCGCAAAATCTTGGCAAAGCAACGAACGCCGCGCGACGCGCCCTCGTCGAGCATTTTGCGGGTCTCGATATCCCGGTCGTGGTCGACGATGTGAACGGCTCGTTTCATCGCGTCGTGCGCCCGAATCCCGCGAACTGGCCGAAAATATCGGTCGTGATTCCGACACGCGATTATCTCGACGTTCTGGAAATCGTGATCGACGGCCTACGGACGAAAACCGATTATCCCGATCTTGAAATCGTGATTGCGGACAATGATAGTACACATCCGGAAACGCTCACCTATCTCGCCAGCTTGAAAGAACAGGGCGTTCGAATCATCGAATGTAAAGGCGCGTTCAACTACTCGGACATTAACAACAAGGCGATCGCCGTTTCGACGGGCGAATTGGCGCTCCTGCTCAACAACGACATCTCCATGCTCGATGCTGGCTGGCTCAAGGAGATGGCGCGCTACTTTATCGATCCGAAGATCGGAATTGTCGGACCGAAACTGCTTTATCCAGACGGAACGCTTCAGCACGCCGGGGTGACCATCGGTCTCGGCGGCGTGGCCGGTCACCGGTGTGTCGGCTATCCCGGAGACGAACCCGGTCGGTTTGGACGGCTGGCACTAGCGCAGGACGTCAGTTGTGTAACCGGCGCCTGCCTGCTCATACGCAGGTCCTTGTTTGACGAAGTTGGCGGCTTGGACGCACACAACCTCCCGGTCGCGTTCAACGACGTAGACCTTTGTCTGCGCGTACAAGAGGCAGGTTATCGAATCATCTGGACACCTTATGCCGTGCTGACGCACCACGAATCCAAATCTCGCGGCTCAGATCTCGCTGGCGAGAAGCTGGTGCGTTTTCAGCGAGAGGTGCAATTCATGCGTACCAAATGGGGAAAACGGCTGGTCTCGGATCCATTCTTCAACCCCAATCTTTCATTGCAAACCATCATTCCCTCGCTTGCCCATCCTCCGCGCGCACAAAGACCGTGGAAACACTGAGTTGAACGAGCGGCGCCGTCCAGGCGTTGCTTCGTCCAACTGCCCGCATGCGCTGCGATCGGCTACCAGCTGCCGTCCGCTTGGCCAAAATCCCTGCTGGAACCTATTTAAACCGGCGTTGACACGATCCTCCGGATAGGGTGTTCCTTTGCCGTTATGAAACGTCGATTGAGACGCCGCAGATGGTTGTAGCGCCCCACAGCGACATCCCGACACAAACGAGCCACCGTTGAAAACTAGCCTAGACACCGATTTTTTTGATCAGACTACCGCGCGCAAACCGCACGGCGCCTCGGTGGTCGCGTGGTCCGATGCGATCGAAGGCCTGTCCCTATGGCGGCTGTGGGTCACACTGGGCTGGAATGACATCCTGCAGCGTTACCGGCGCTCCATTCTTGGACCGTTTTGGCTGACGGCAAGCATGGCGATCATGGTGATCGCACTCGGCGTCCTCTATGCCGAACTATTCAAGATGCCGATCCGCGAATTCCTGCCGTTCATCTGCGTCGGCCTATTGGTGTGGAATCTACTGTCGGGCTTTCTGGCCGAAGCCGGTGTCTTATTCACGGGCTCAGAATCCTACATTAAGCAGATTCGGCTTCCGTACTCGGTCTATGTCTACCGCTCGACCTGGAGCAAATTCGTCATCTTCGCGCATAACTTCGTGATCTATTTTGGGGTTTTACTATATTTCCAGTTCTGGCCTGGCGCGGTGATGCTGCTGGCCATCCCGGGCCTGATCCTGGTGCTGCTCAATGGAGCGCTGGCCAACCTGTGCATCGGCATCATTTCCGCACGGTTTCGCGACGTTCCGCAGGTGGTGACCTCGGTCGTGCAGATCGTGTTTTTCGTCACGCCCATCTTCTGGAAGCCGGAACTACTGCAGAGCCGAGCCTATCTCGCGGATCTCAACCCTTTCTACCACCTCATCGAGATCGTCCGCGCGCCGCTCCTGGGGCAGATGCCGACGGCGAAGCATTATCTGGCGGTGCTCTTGATCACGCTGATCAATCTGGCCGTCGCGAGCGTGTTTTTTACGCGCTATCGCGCGCGCATTGCCTACTGGGTCTGATCATGAATGCGCCTCTATCCGTACCCGTCAAGAATGCCGAGCTGACGCTTCGCAATGTCAACGTCTCCTTTCCGATCTATCACGGCGGTTCGCGGTCGCTGAAGAAGAGCCTGCTGTTTCGTGGCTCCGGCGGACATATGGCGGCCGATGCCAGCCATCGCATCGTCGTGGAGGCCCTGCGAGACGTCTCGCTGCAATTCGTCGCCGGCGACCGCGTCGCCCTGATTGGCTCCAACGGCGCCGGCAAGACTACCTTGCTGCGCGTCATGGCCGGCGTGTACGAACCCGTCACCGGCACAGTCGAAAGCCGCGGGCGGATTTCTCCGATGTTCGACATCGGCCTCGGCATCGACAATGAGATCAGCGGCTACGACAACATACGCCTGCGCGGCATGATCCTTGGCCTGTCGCGCGGCGAGATCGAAGAGCGGATGGCTGACATCGCCGAATTCACAGCGCTCGGCGACTATCTCGATGTTCCCGTACGCACCTACTCGTCCGGCATGATGACCCGGCTGACCTTTGCGGTAGCGACCTGCTTTGCGCCGGAAATCCTGCTGATGGACGAATGGATCATGGCTGGCGACGCCAGCTTCCTAAGCAAGGCGCAGCATCGCGTGCAATCCTTCGTGGAAAAAGCCAGTATCATGGTACTAGCTTCACACAGCATCGAGACCTGCCGGAAGTTTTGCAACCAAGGCATCTGGATGGACCAAGGCCAGATCAAGGCGTCCGGCCCCATCGATGAAGTGCTCGACGCCTATGCGGCCGAGACCGGAGCAGCTTAAGCTTCTTGGAGAGAGCAGCGCGATGGATCGTCTCAGGGACGTCGTTCGCGCGGGGCGCCGGCTATATCTGCCGGTCCAGGACTGGGCGATCGGCCTGTTCGGCAAGGTCGCCCGGCGCGGAAACTACATCAAGCAACGCATCGAAGGCGACGACCCGCTGCGCGACGCCTCGCGCGCGGCGATCTATGTACACTTCGACAGAGACGGAATCGTCCACGACTACGTCGTGCACCAGCTATGCGAACTCGTCGGTGCGGGTTATCGCGTCACCTTCGTATCCAACGCGCCGCAGCTCCCCGTCGAAAGCCGCGCGCGCGTGCAGCCGCTCTGCAAGGAGCTGATCTGGCGCTTCAATACCGGCTACGACTTCGGCGCCTACAAGGATGGCATCGCATCGATCGCCGAGCTCAAGCGAATCGACAGCCTGGTTCTGATGAACGACAGCGTTTACGGGCCGTTCTGGAATCTGCGCGACGTACTTGCCGGGGTGGATCGCTCGGCCGTCGATTTCTGGGGCATAGCCGACAGCTTTGAAAACAAGTATCATATCCAGACGTTTTTCATGATGTTCATGCCGAACGCGCTGCGATCGACCGCCTTCAAACGTTTCTGGACAAGCCTGCTCTATATCGATCACAGGATGTGGGTAATCCGTAACGCTGAGGTCAAACTCACGCAGGTTCTGCAGGAGGCGCGGCTCAAGACCGGTGTGCTCGCACCTTACGGCGCCGTCGCAGCCACCGCTAGGGAACGGCTGGCGCGCCATGCTCCTCCGGGATTCGAGCGCGGCGCCTTCGAGCGGTTTCGCGCGCAGGTCATGAACGACGGCGTCGTCAATCCCACGCATTTTTTTTGGGACGTGCTCATCACCGACTACGCCTGCCCGTTCATCAAGCGCGATCTGCTGACCACGAATCCGAACGGCGTGCCGGGGACCTCCCGCTGGCCACAGCTAATCGCCGCGCGGAGCGGTTACGACGTCGGCATGATCGCCCGCCACCTGAAACGATGACGGTCAACAATGTTGCATTGGTCCGCCGGGGTTGAAGCGGTTGTCTCGGACGCGGCGCGGCATTCTTGTCCCGTTCCGCAGATCCGGCACGCTCTTGAACGCGGGAGTTTTGCGGTCCCGGCTCCCCGGTCCACTACGCTACCAAGAGCGCGCGCACTGCACTACGTCCGCGACACGAATCCAACGGGCTCAATCTGCGCTAGATTTTGCCGAACAGCGCGCCGACCGACAGCCCGATATTTTCCACCAGGCTTTGCCGGTACACGCCGGACTTCCAGATCAGCCACAGCCGCATCGGCCAGGCGACATGACGGGCCTTCGCGAAGAGATCGACCACGCCAGCATTTTCCGGGGTTAGCGCATCGCGCATCCGATCGAGAACGCGTAGATTGACCTCGTTCCACGACACCACACGGCCATTGGCAAAGGCCGTCAGGCGCACCATGCGCGCGCGCCAGCCGATGTTGGCGCCGACAATGTTCTGGCTGTGCTGGCGGTACCTCAGACTTGGCCATGGATCGTAATATGCGTCGCCGCCGATGCCGGTCACGACCTGATAGGTCCACCAGTCGTGGGAGACCAGCTCGGCATCGGTCGGCGTGGCCAGCAAAGCTGCCCGCGCACTGCGGTTGAACACCATGGTGTTGCCGCCGCCGATGTTCTGTACCAGTGCGTTGCGGAACAGCGGGGCGCGTGTAAACAGCGGCGAAAAGCCGGCCGGCATGCCGTCGCCATGCATCAGTTCGGTGCGCGTGAAATACAGCGCTGGCGATTCCGCCCGCACATTGAACCAGTCCACGGCCCTGGCGAGCTTCTCGGGAAACCAGATGTCATCCTGATCGCTATAGGCGAACAAATCACCATTGATCGCCTCGCTGCGTACCAGCATCACGAAATTCTGCCAGAATCCCTTTTGCGGTCCAGGCACAATCATGACCGGCTGCGGAACACTGCTGGCGAAGCGTTGGATGATCTCGACAGTGTCATCGGTCGAACCGTCGTCTGATACCAGCAACGCCCAATTGCCGTAGGTCTGCGCGCGGAACGAATCGAGCTGCGGTTGCAGGAATTCCGCACCGTTCCGGGTGGCGAGTAAAATGATGACTGTTGGATCTTGGGAAGGCAATGCGAAATCCTGATGGAAGTGGAGGGCGGCGATCGATCGGCGGTGTCTAGACCATTTTCCGGCCGCAGGAAATCCGCGCGTAACGAGCCCCGGACGGTGTCATGAACGTGAAGTCGGGACGAAAGCCTCGCGGCGCCCAACCGAAATCGATCGCCGCAGGTGCGGCGTCGAACACCATGTCCTTCGACATGCGAGTGCCCATTGCCACATTAGCATGAGGGAAAAATGGCTTTGTGAGAGCGAAGGCCAACCGCCAGATAACCGGTGGCGCCGATACGATCCGACGCGGCTTGCCTAGGGCATCGAATATCCGCCCGACCATTTCGCGATAGCTGAGGATTTCACCGCCTGGCATCGCATATGTCTTATTCACCGCCGCGATGCTCCGCGCGGCTGCAATCGCACCGATCGCCAAATCTTCTGCATGGACAGGCTGTCGCCTTCCCTCCCCGTTGCCCATCAAGGGCAGGAGGCCGAAGCGCTGGATCAGCCGCGCCAGTCTCGATACGTTACCATCCCTGCCTTCGGCATAGATCACGGTGGGGCGTAGGATCGTCCAGCCGATGCCAAGCCGCTCACAGGTCGCGATCAGCCGCCGCTCGCCATCGGCGAGCCGCTGCAGCAGTTCGCGCTCGGCAAGGATTTCGGATTCGATCTTGGTGGCGATGCTGGTCGAGGTAAAGGCGACGACGCGTTTCAGCGACGGCGTCAGGAGATAAGGCAACGCGTCGGCCAAGAGGCCGATCTCCGCAGTGCAGTAAACGATATCGACCTCAGCCGCCTTCAAATCCTGCGGCATACTCAAGTCACCCTGGATCCACAGAACGCCGGGGCTGTGGCGCAGCGAGCGCGACAGTGCAAAGGGCGTGTGGCCGGCCTCGACCAGTTGCGCGACAATATAGCCCCCCACGATTCCCGTGGCACCAACGACTATGCTTTGCATCTTGATTTCCAGGCTGACCGTCAGGCGCGCTTGAGCACGGCGGAAAACTCCAGGTGCCAGGCGATGTCCGCAACATATCGGTAACCTGCAGCGGTGATATTTTCAATTCGACGAGCCGCGCAACCAGATCGCTGAATGTCTCCGGCGTAAACTGCCACCCGTGGACATCGATGTACTTGCCTTGGCCCGACTCGAACTCGTTCGCCGCCTCGACGAGCTTCTGCGGATGGCCGACATACAGCGGCGTTCCGTGATCTCGGGCCCAATGCCTTGCCGCACCGTGGTGGCTGATGTGGGCGCGATGCTCGATAACCTTTTGCCGGGTATGTACTTTTCGCTCTTCCCACCACGATTCGATTCCAGCACCTCGTCGAGCGTGGAAACCGGAATGAAGTGATCGAAACAGTACCGCTTGTCGGGCACGACCACCAACATGGCGACCGTCCGGCTTCAGCAACTTCTCGATCTGCTGAAGATACCGGACTAGAACATAAGAAGAACAACAGTCGAGTCCGCAAAGGTTGAATTTTCGGAATAGCTTTCGACTGTCGAGGTTGTTTGGAGGCTGCGGGCCAGGGCGAAATTCGCTTTTAGCTCGCATGTGCTGCGCCGCAGAATAGCCACGACCGTCAGTCGAGATAGGCGAAACACTTTCCGGACTCCTGTGAATTCAACGCAATTGCTGCGCTAATAATCCGGATGAAGTTAGCTGGGATTTGCGCGGCATCCGCGCGGGGGCATTTCAAACGTGGCGTCTGTACTTCAGTTGATATCATCACTCACCGTTGGTGGCGCCGAACGGCTGCTGATCAACTTTGCGGCTAGTTGCAAACGAGGTGCGGGCGTGCCGCAGGTATTTGTCGTCATCAACGATAGGCTCAATCCCGATCTCGCCGCCGAACTCTCCGCGACAGGTCATCCGGTCTACTTCCTCAAGCGTCCACCCGGGAACCGCAATCCACGTGTCATTCTAAGTTTACTCAACATCATCCGCCGTCACGACATTCGTATCATCCATGCGCATGACAGCGGCGCCAAGCACTTCGCCATGTTGAGTAAACTGTATCGTCCGATGAGCGTCGGCTACACGATTCACAATACCGGCCTCGTCAACGCGTGGGACCGCGTAAAGCTTCGGCTGCATCAGCGGTTCGTCGATTGGAACATCGCGATCTCTGCCGCGGTCGAGCGTGAATGTGAATCTGTCAAACTGAAGCGCCTGTTCAAGGTGCATAACGGCATACCGCTCGCGACATTCGATAAAGTGGCGCGGCAACGTCGCCTCGGACCGGCTCTGCGTCTGATCAATGTCGCCCGCATCTATCCCAAGCAGAAGGGCCAGGACATCCTGATCAAGGCGGTCAGCCTCTGCGTCGCGCGCGGGCTCGACATTCGCTGCGATTTCGTCGGCAGCCCACCGGAGGGCGACGAGTCGACCCTCCTGAGTTTGAAGGCGCAGGCGATCGCCGAGAACGTCGCCGATCGCGTTCGCTTCCTGTGCGGGCGCACCGATGTGCGCCGTCCGCTGGACGAGGCTGATATTTTCGTCCTGCCATCGCGTTTCGAAGGTTTCGGACTGGTGCTGCTCGAAGCCATGGCGGTCGGCCTGCCTGTCATCGCCGCGGATGTCGATGGCCCGGCCGAACTGCTGGTGGACGGCTCGAACGGTATCAAATTCAAGGTCGGATCCGCTGAGGATCTTGCCGACAAGATCGCGGCGCTCGCGGCGCAGCCTGAGCTTGCTGCGAAGATCGCAAGGACGGCGAAGGATTTCGTCACCGAATTCGATATCGCAAATATGCGCGACCAATATTTCGGCATCTACGGGCAGATGATGAAGGCAAGCTAGCCTCGTCCTGAAGTAAGGCGTAATCCCTCAAAACGGCCTACCGCGGAAGATACTAGCGGAATATTGATAGTCGCTTTGCACACATTTCCCCGGAAGTTTACCGGATCGGCGGTTATCGCCTTCGCGGCGGACAACTGTGCAGCCCGCCTGTCGTTGGCGTATGAACGCCAGTTGAGTTGATTGAATAATATCAAGCAACAAAATGCTAAGGTTATAGCTGATGTCAGTTTTGGTGTTGTCCTCATTCCCAGCAGAGCGAGCGGTACGAGTGCACAGACCGAGAATATCGCGTACCGGTGGGCTGGGCCTATGTAGCCGTCGCTTCTTCCCATCGCCATGAGAAATGCAGCGGAGAAACCGAAGAGTGAGACGCTAAGCAGTGCAAGAGCGTCCACGTCGTGATTACATAGGGCTCGCCAAAGCAAAGCGATAAAGGCGACCACAGCAGCGGAGCCAAGGAACCAAGTCTGGATTGTAAGACGCGCATTCAATGGGACATCTTGAGACGAACCAAGTCCATCAGCGGGTCGACGATGACGTTAAGAAACACGGTCGCTGTATGAACGGGACTTAGCAAAAAAACCTAAGTCACACGCCGTCAAAACAAATGGAAATAGGCTTCCGCGCCAACAAATAAGAACCACGCAAGGCGCAGGCTCATCTACACCTCATTTATACTTTGTTTACCACCTGGGGACAGCTTGCATACTGGCCCGACGAGGTCGAATGCGGGTGACTACAGGTGGGCCACCCTCGCGAGGGGAAGAAAATGGTCAATCTGACGCGAACTGGAAAGCTATTTTCGACGCACCCAAACTCCGAACCAGACGCGCCAGAGTGGTACGCCACCGTCGGATCTGATTTTCAAGTCGAGTTCTCTGCGTCGAATGCCCAGCCAATCGGCATGTTGCATCCGCAGGGGACTCCGATATACGATCCGTTTCCCCTGGCTGCAGATATTTTGTCTATTCAGGGCGAAAGACCGGACGCGCACGACAAGATGCGCGATGCTGCTTCATCCTCCGATAACGTAAGCGGAAACGAATCTGGCGTGAACGCCGCATTGATCCAGGCCCCGATCCCTACCCTCGCCAACTACCTCGTCAACGGCTTCTGGCAATACAACAATACGATCGCCCATCACTGGGGCGCCACCACCATCACCTACAATATCAACGCGCTGACCACCGCCGAACGCTTCCTCGCGCAGTCCGCGCTGAATGCCTGGCACGAAGTCACCAATTTGACCTTCGTCCAGACCACCGGCGCCGCCAATATCACCTATACCCACAACGGCACGATGACCGCCTACGAAACCGACCAATATACCGGGTCGGGCATCATCGTCTCCGCGACCATCAACATCAGCGCGGACTGGATCACCACCGACGGCGGGTCGTACGACGGCAAGACCGGCATCGACAGCTACGGATACCAGACCTACATCCATGAAACCGGACATGCGCTGGGTCTCGGCCACCAGGGTGCCTATAACGGCAGCGCCAGCTATGCCACCAACGCCCTGTTCGCCAACGACACCTGGCAATATTCTATCATGTCGTATTTCTCCCAGCCCAACTTCAGCGGCGGCTCCTACCGTTATGTCGTCACCCCGCAGATGGCCGACATCTATGCGGTCGGGTCAATCTACGGCGCCGCGACGACGCGCACCGGCGATACCGTCTACGGCTTCAACAACACGGCCGGTGCGATATTCGATTTTTCCGCTTACACCCGGGCGCCGGCGCTGACCTTGTACGACAGCGGCGGATTCGACACGCTGGATTGCTCCGGCTATTCCGCGGCGCAGACGATCGACCTGCGCGCCAGCACCTTTTCCTCGGTGGGAGGCCTGGCCAACAATATCGGCATTGCGATCGGCACCACCATCGAGCGCGCGATCGGAGGCAGCGGCAATGATACACTCATCGCCAATGATTTCGGCTGCACACTGGTCGGCGGAAGCGGCAACGATTCCCTGATCGGCGGAAACGGCAACGACATCCTGGAAGGCGGCATCGGACGTGACGTGATGACCGGTGGCGGCGGCGCGGATGTCTTCCGCTTCGCCCCGCTGACCAGTTCGCCGGCATTGCTGCAGCACGACCTGATCACCGATTTCACCGCGGGATATGACCGCATCGATCTGGCCGGCATCGATGCCCAGAGCGGCACTGCCGGCATTGACGCCTTCACGTTCATGGGCGCATCGGCGTTTGGCGGGATGGCCGGGCAACTCGGCTATTTCTTCGACATTGCCCGCGGTGTCACCGTGCTGCAGGGTGACGTCAACGGCGACCGTATCGCCGATTTCGCCATCGACATCGCGGGCAGCATTTCGCTGACAGTATCCGACCTACTGGGCGTGGCGTATATCACGACGGTGCTCGAAGCCAACGGATCGACCAGCCTGACCCAGATGGCGGGCCAGTACTACGCCACCAGCGGCGGCACAGGCCCGGCGCTGAACATCGCCGGCGTCAGCGTTGTCGCAGGACAGACCAACAACTGGACGCCGATCGCCGTCGAAGCGATCTCGGGCGGCTACGAAGTCGCATGGAAGCTCGCCGGCGCGGACCAGTACATCGTCTGGGCGGCCGACGCCAACGGCACCCTCACCTCCTTCAAGACCAGCGGCGTGGTGTCCGGCTTCGACTATCAATTCGAAACGCTGGAGGCGAGCTTCAATCAGGATCTTAACGGCGACGGCACGATCGGACCGATCACCGCCGTGATCGAATCCGATGGCGCGACCAGCCTGACCCAGATCGCCAATAACTACTTTGCCACCAGCGGCGGCTCCGGCCCGGCGCTCAACATCGCCGGCGTCAACGTCATCGCCGGCACCAATGGCTGGACGCCGATCGCGGCCGAGGCGATTTCCGGCGGATACGAAGTCGCATGGAAGCTGACCGGCGCCGATCAGTACATTGTTTGGGCGGCCAACAGCACCGGCACGCTCACCTCTTTCAAGACCGATGGCGTGGTGTCCGGCGCCGCCTATCAGCTGCAGGCGCTCGAAACGAGCTTTCACCAGGACCTCAACGGCGACGGCAGCATCGGACCGATCACCACCGTGATCGAATCCGATGGCGCGACCAGTCTGACGCAGATCGGAAACCAGTACTTTGGTACCACCGGAGGCTGCGGCCCAGCGCTCAACATCGCCGGGGCCAGCGTCATCGCCGGCACCAACAACTGGACGCCGATCGGCGCCGAAGCCATCTCCGGTGGATATGAAGTCGCGTGGAAGCTGACCGGCGCCGACCAGTACATCGTCTGGGCGGCCGACGCCAACGGCACCCTCACCTCCTTCAAGACCAGCGGCGTGGTGTCCGGCTTCGACTATCAACTCGAATCGCTGGAGGCGAGCTTCCATCAGGATCTCAACGGCGACGGCACCATCGGCGCGGTCGCCACCGTGATCGAATCCTATGGCGCGACCAGCCTCGCCCAGATCGCCAACAACTACTTTACCAGCGGGGGCTCCAGCCCGGCCCTCAACATCGCTGGCGTCAATGTCATCGCCGGCACCAATGGCTGGACGCCGATCGCGGCCGAGGCGATCTCCGGCGGATACGAAGTCGCGTGGAAACTGACCGGCGCCGATCAGTACATTGTGTGGTCCGCTGACACACACGGAACATTGGTCTCGTTCAAGACAAATGGCGTGGTGTCCGGCTCAGATCCTCAGCTTAAATCACTTGAGACCAGTTTCCATCAGGACCTCAATGGCGACGCGGGGATTGGGATGGCCCAGACTCCGATCGGACGCATTGGGAACGACTCGTTTGTTTTCAAAGCGGGTCTTCAAGCAGAGATCGACTCCACTCTCAATGAACATAACGTCAACCATTTTGTTGAATCCGAGGTTTTAGGCGGCTTAGCGCCTCTCGGCACGTCGGCTAACAACATCCTGCAATCGGCCATCACCGCTGGGGCGGAAAACGATGTGCTCGATCTTCATGGCTTCGTATCCCATCAGCCGGTCTATGGAGATGATGCGCTGTTTTTATGAGGTTGGTTCTTTTCGCGCTGGGCGGCATCGCGGAGCGTCACGGTCCCGTACCATCCGGCTTCGGCTCCTACATCCGTGTCATCCTCAGTCACGCCGTCGAACTGGCATCGATATATCTGTAGCGACATCGAGGAATGCAAACGACGCTTCAAGGTAGTCTGGTCCGGCGTGCGCGCGGGGCTGTCCGATGACGCGATCGAAGCCGCCCGGCGGGCCGAGGAGAGCCGGCGACCGGCCGAAATGGCCCGGAACGAATCGAGCATGATTCGCTTGAATCCGCCGTTAGTTGCGTTGGAGTCTTAGAATGCGTCAGTCCGTTGGACACCATCGATTGTGTCGAATATCGGCGATCAGAACGTCTATCTCGTTTTAGACTGCTTCGAGAGGTCGGGATGTGCGTGGCGCGAGGCGGACTGACCCAGAGCCGTCATCAAAGACCTGATGTCCGGTCAGTATAATGATCCACAGCGGGTCGTTGCCTTCGATACCTTTGAGCATTGGGCGGACGACGTGTCCGAAGACGTAGCCCGAGAGATCAGGCGCCGAGCTGATCTGCGCCATGAAGACCTCGGGTGCAAAACCAGAACTCCGAACGAAATACCTTCAAGCATGTGCGCCGCTCCAAATAATACTTTAGCGTTCAATGTGACCATCAAGCGCTCCGATGCGCCCGATATTCGTTGAATCAAATGTGACATCCGTACGCCGCGCTGGCCGCCGGGATGCGACACACGGTAAGCCGGTCCGTCGAGGGGCATGACAAGGCGCACCGTTTAGGGAAATGTAGGGCTCGATGCCCTCCCGCCTCCACCGGAGCCCTCTGAATGCCCTTCCCGCGTGCCTCGCAAGCCCTCTCCCGCTTTACCGTCCTTGACCTGACCCGGATCCGCTCCGGCCCGACGGCGGTCCGGCAATTCGCGGATTGGGGGGCCAATGTCGTCAAGATCGATGCGCTGAGCGACGACGCCGCGGGAGAACAGCCCGGCGGCCCGCGGCAGGGCTCGGACTTCCAGAACCTGCACCGCAACAAGCGGGCCATGACCCTGAACCTGAAGGACCCGCGCGGTCTCGCGGTCTTCAAACGCCTGGTCGAGAAAGCCGATGTCGTGGTCGAGAATTTCCGACCGGATGTTAAGGCCCGGCTCGGCATCGATTATGAGAGCCTGAAGGCGATCAATCCCGGCATCGTCTACGGCAGTATCTCCGGCTTCGGCCAGGACGGCCCCTATCACAAGCGACCGGGCTTCGATCAGATCGCCCAGGGCATGGGCGGGTTGATGTCGATCACAGGCGCCCCCGGCGAAGGCCCGATGCGCGTCGGCATTCCCGTGGCTGATCTCACCGCCGGGCTGTTCTGCGCGCTGGGCGTCCTTACAGCGCTGCTGGAACGCGATGTGTCCGGCCAGGGCCAGTGGGTGCAGACTTCGCTGCTGCAGGCCCAGATCTTCATGCTGGATTTCCAGGCCGCCCGCTGGCTGATGGAACAGGACGTGCCCAAGCAGGCCGGCAACAACCACCCGACGAGCATTCCCACCGGCGTGTTCAAGACCTCCGACGGTTACATCAACATCGCCACCACCGGCGGCAAGATCTGGGAGCGCTGCGCCCAAGCGATCGGCGCCCCCGAACTGATCACCCATCCCGATTACGCCACCGGCCCCGCACGCTCGAAGAACCGCGACGCGCTCAACGCCGCGATCAGCGCCTGCACCGAGAAGCGATCGACCGAGGAATGGGTCAACGACCTCAACGCCGCCGGCGTGCCCTGCGGTCCGATCTACTCCGTCGACCAGATGTTCGCCGATGCGCAGGTCAAGCACCTCGGCCTAGCGCAGGACGTTCCCAACGACCAGAACCGCAAAATCAGGCTGGTCGGTCAGCCCTTCACGCTGTCACGCACGCCGAGCCACATGGCCGCGCGGCCGCCAGAAGTCGGCGAGCAGACGGAGGAGCTACTCGCCGAATTTGGCTTTGGCGCCGAAGAGATCGCCGAATTGCGACAAGGCAAGGTCGTCTGAGGCGGCGAGCTGTCAAATACTGTGAAAATTAACGCCATAGGCTGCATTAATCGGGAGCACATCTTCGTCCGGTGCAGTCGATCGGAGATCGTGCTGCGCCTCGAACCCGCCGGAAGGCTCAATGACCGCACCGCCCCGCGCCGCTATCCTGATCCCCTGCTTCAATGAAGAGGTCGCAGTCGCGACGGTCGTGAACGATTTCCGGAGGGCGCTGCCCGCCGCCACGATTTATGTTTACGACAACAACTCGACAGATCGCACACGCGAAGTCGCGTCGCAGGCGGGGGCGGTTGTTCGCAGCGAGCCCCGTCAAGGCAAGGGTCATGTCGTGCGCCGCATGTTCGGTGACGTCGATGCCGATATCTACGTTCTCGTCGATGGCGATGCGACCTACGACGCGACATCCGCGCCAGCCATGATCGAAGCGCTGTTAAACGATCGCCTCGACATGGTGGTGGGCCGCCGCATTGAGCAGCAGGTTGCCGCCTATCGCCTTGGCCACCGTACCGGTAACTCACTGCTCACCGGCTTTCTGTCAATGACGTTCGGTCAGAACTTCAAGGATGTGCTGTCAGGCTATCGCGTATTCTCGAGACGCTTCGTCAAATCCTTTCCGGTGCTGTCCGATGGTTTCGAGATCGAGACCGAACTGAGCGTTCATGCGCTGCAGCTCGCACTGCCGGTCGCTGAAATCGAGACGCCTTATTTCGCGCGACCGCAGGGCTCCATCAGCAAGCTCAACACGTGGAAGGATGGTTTCCGGATCCTCGGCACCATCATGAAACTCTATCGTTCGGAAAAGCCGCTGCGCTTCTTCGGCACAATTGGCCTGTTTTTCGGCATCGTCTCCATCGGCCTCGCGATTCCCGTCACCGTCACCTATCTGGAAACAGGGTTGGTGCCTCGGCTGCCCACCGCCGTGCTCTCGACTGGCCTGATGATCGTCGGCGTGCTCTCATTTTCGTCGGGCCTCGTGCTCGACACTGTCACCCGCGGACGCCGCGAGATAAAGCTGCTGGCCTATCTCGCGCAGCCGTCATTGCCGGACTAGGCCTCCATCCAGCCAGGCGCGAGCCCTACTTACGTCGTCACCGGCGTCGGCCGCCAGATGCGTGCAACGGCCGTAAAGGCACGATCGATCAGTGGCCAGAACAGTAGCGTAATCGCCAGCGTGGTGATGGTGCCGACCAGGCCATTGGACCAGAACACGCCAACGCTGCCGCCGGAGCCGATCATGGCGAGGCGGAACGCATCCTCGGCGCGGCTCCCGAGCACCAGCGCCAGCGTGAATGGCGCGAGCGGAATGCCGATCTTCTTGAAGACATAGCCGACCACGCCGAAGCCCAGCATCAGCCAGATGTCGAACATGGCGTTCTGGATCGCATAGGCGCCGATGGCACAGGACACCACGATCATGGGGGCCACTGCTGCAAACGGCACGCGCAGGATCGAGGCGAAGACCGGAACGGTCGTCAGCACGATGACGAGACCGACCACATTGCCGAGATACATCGAGGCAATCAGGCCCCAAACGAAATCCTTGTGCTCGACGAACAGCAGCGGGCCTGGATTGAGGCCCCACACCATCAGGCCGCCGAGCAGGATCGCCGCCGTGCCGGAACCTGGAATGCCGAGCGCCAGCATCGGCAGCAGCGCTGCGGTGCCGGAGGCGTGGGCGGCCGTTTCCGGCGCGAACACGCCTTCGATACGGCCCTTGCCGAAACTCTCGGGATCCTTGGAGAAGCGCTTGGCGAGATTGTAGCCCATGAAGGACGCCGCAATAGCGCCCCCCGGCGTGATGCCGAGCCAGCAGCCGATCACGGACGAACGCAGCAGCGTCACCCAGTATTTCGGCAGATCCATCCAGACCTTGAGCACCGTACGCAGGCTGATCTTGGCGGCGTGCCCGCGCAGCGCGAGGCGTTCTTCCATCGTGAGCAGGATTTCGCTGATGCCGAACAGGCCGATCACCGCGACGAGGAAGTTGATGCCGCGCAGGAGATTGTCCGAGCCGAAGGTCATGCGCAGATTGCCCGACACCGTGTCCATGCCGATGCCGGCGATCAGCAGGCCCAGCGCCATCGAGATGACTGTCTTGTGCTTGGCCTCCCGACCGAGACCGACGAAGGAGCAGAAGGTCAGAAGATAGACGGCGAAGAATTCCGGCGGGCCGAATTTCAGCGCGAAGGATGAGATCATCGGCGCCAGGAATGTGATCAGCATCACCGCCACCAGCGAGCCGATGAAGGATGAGGTAAACGCCGCCGTAAGTGCTTCCGCAGCCTTGCCCTGCTGGGCCATCGGATAGCCGTCGAAGGTCGTGGCCACCGACCACGCCTCGCCGGGGATGTTGAACAGGATCGAGGTGATGGCGCCGCCGAACAGCGCGCCCCAATAGATGCAGGACAGCATCACGATGGCCGAGGTCGGATCCATGGTGAAGGTCAGTGGCAACAGAATGGCGACGCCGTTGGGGCCGCCGAGGCCCGGCAGCACGCCGACAAAGATGCCGAGCACGAGACCGACGACCATCAGCGAGATGATCTTCCAGGTCATCAGCACGGCAAAGCCGTGCATCAACAATCCAAAGGCTTCCATCGTTAAAGTCCTAGCGACCGAGGGCCGATTCGATCGGCCCCTTCGGCATGATGACGTCGAAGGCGACATCGAAGGTGACGAACATGATCGCGGTGAACACGAAGGCGGTCAGCAGCGACTTCCACAGCGCGATCTTGCCGACCATGCGCATGAAGCCGGCGATCAGCACGAAACTCGCGACATAGATGCCGAGGAATTGCGTGGCGAGACAAAACAGAGCGGTAGGAATGAACACCAGCGCCACGCGCCGCAATTGTGCGCGGGTGACGAAAGTGTCGGAACCGCTACTACGGGCGAAGAACGTCGTGATCAGCCCGTAAAGGCTGGCGCCGCCGAGAATGACCGAGAGATAGAACGGGAAATAGCCGGGTTGAGGCCCGGTGGAGTCCCAGGCGATGCCGGTGCGCCAGTTGTCAAAGCCAAGCACGATGGCGAGTGCCAGCAGAACCAGCGAGACGATGATCTCGATGGTGCGCGTGCTGACGACGGAGGGCGAGTCGTCCTCCGGAGCGGTCGGATCTTCGACGATGATTTCGAGGTCGGTGTTAGACATTGGGTCTCGCAGATGGGAGCTGGCGGAATGATGTGGTGCTAACCTCTCCCCGCCCCGTGCACAGCGGAGCTGTGCTAGGCGGGGAGAGGTCGAAGCCTGAGCGAAGCGACGGCTTCGGGTGAGGGGCGAGGCACGAACGCAAAGCAAATCGCCGAGCCTGCGGATCGAAGAGCCCCTCACCCCACCCCTCTCCCCGCAAGGGCGGGGCGAGGGAGAAGAGACGTCGCTTCGCAGTTACTTACTTCGCCACGAATCCCGCTTCGGTCATCAAGGACTTGTTGAGCGCATCGTCCTCTTCGAGGAACTTGAGCATCTCCGGCCCCTTCAGGAAGATCGGCTTCAGCGCCTGCTTCTCCATGTAGTCCTTGTATTCAGCCGTCTTGGTCACCTTCTCGAACAGGTCGACATAGAAAGCCTGCTGCTCGGGCGTCACCTTGCCGGGCAGGAACATGGCGCGCAGCATCAGATACTGCACGTCGAGGCCCTCTTCCTTGCAGGTCGGGATGTCGTTCCACGATTGCGTCTCGGTGACCTTGGTCTTGTAGGAGATGCGTTCCTTGTCGAACACGCAGAGCGCGCGCACCTGACCGGCGCGCCAGACTTCGAGATTCTCGCTGGGGTTATTGACGTTGGCTTCGGTGTGATTGCCGACCAGCTGCGTCGCCGCCTCGCCGCCCGACTTGTAGGGCAGATAGGAAAACTTGGCGCCGGTCTGCTTTTCCATGAACACCGTCAGCACATGGTCTTCACGCTTGGATCCGGTGCCGCCCATCTTGAACGGCGACGATGCAGCCTTGGCCGCCGCGATGAATTCCTTCACCGTCTTGGCGCCACCCGCATTGTCCCACAGTACGAACTGGTCCATCGCGACGACGGACACCGGTGTGAGGTCGCGCCAGTTGAACGGAATCTTGGCCGACAGCGGCAGCATGTAGATCAGCGAATAGGCGATCAGCACCTTGTTGGCGTCACCGTCGCTGGACTTCATGTAGATCAGCGCTTCAGCGCCGGAGGCCCCGCCCTTCAGCGACACCACCACCGGCGCCTTCATCAGATTGTTCTTCTGGATCGCGGCCTGCATCATGCGCGCCATCTGGTCAGAGGCGCCGCCGGCGCCCGCTGCAACGACGATTTCGACGGGCTTCGTAGGCTCCCAGGCCGTGGCCGACGACGAGGCCGATGAGAGGATGGGCGCGCTGGCGAGCACGGCTGCAAGCGCAGCTGTGGCCCTGATCGACTTGGACATTGTTTCTTCCCTGTGGCACCGATGCGGACTGTGGTCGCCGCTATTTGCTTTTGTATTCTGCGGTCTAGCGCAGAACAGTTCAAGCGGCCAGCACCCCGGCTTTGGTCTTAACCGGCCCTTTACCGGAATGGCCGACCGTGGAACGCGGGCCCTTCCCGCATTTTCCTCACAGCAGCGTGGCCGGCGCAGATATTCCATGAGCGAGGCCGCATTCTCCGAAGCCCGCCGCCCGTTGCAGGCGGCCTGCGCCGCCATCGTGTGCGCCGCGCTCGCCGTGTTCGCCTGGCAAACCGCCGGCGCAAACCTCTGGCTAGATGAGCTGTTCACCCTGATCCTGGTGCGGGCGCACAGCCTGCCCAAATTGTGGGCCGGCATCGTCACGGGCATCGACGGCAACCCGCCCCTTTATCTCACCCTCGCCTGGCTGCTCGCCCATGCGGTGCCCACATCTGTCGCTACATCCGTCGCGCTCAAGCTGGCCAATATCGCCGTAACGGCGGCCGCCATTTTGGCGCTGTACCGCGTCAGCCGGCGTTTCGCCGCGCCCTTGGCCGCCTGGAGCGGCACGTTCCTGTTCGCGGCGCTGAACGACAGCGTCGTCTTCGTCGCGCTCGAATTGCGAACCTACGCGCTGTATTTCCTGTGCGCGGCCCTGGCGGTCTGGTTACAGCAGCGCTTAACCGAATTCGGTCGAACGCGCGACACCATCCTGCTGGCCTTAGTCTACGCCGCACTGGCGCTGTCGCACACATTCGGGATCGCCCATGTCGGCACCATCGCGCTTGCCGGCATGCTGAGCGCCTGGCCGGACCGGCGCTGGAAGCTGACCATCCTGGCCGCTTGCCCGGCTATCGTCGCCTTCGCCGCGTGGATGCCGTTCTTCGCGCAACAGAGCGCGGTGGGGCGACCCTATATCTGGTTCGGCCCGCCTGATGCCTCCGCGCTGCTGCAGGGCCTGTTCTCGTCGCCGATCGCCATGTGGATCGCCATCGTTGAACTGTACGGCCTGGCCAGCGCCGCGCTGTGGCTCTGGCGCAAGCGCCCCGCGCTTGTCCTCGCCATGTTCCGCAGCGCGCGGTGGCAGCCGCAGCGCTACGCCGCCCTGCTCGTACTCGGCCTCTCCGGCTTCGCGCTGACGATCTGGACCGTCTCGGTGCTGTGGTTTCCGATGTTCGTGCCGCGCTATTTCACGCCGCAGCTGATCGCGGGCTGCCTGCTGCACGTGGCCTTTGCCGACCTGGTGGTCGCCATCGCGCGCCGGCGCCTGACGGCCGGCCGGCCGGCATTCAGGGTCCTGATGACCCTGGTTCCACCGCTGCTGCTATGCGCGGTGCTGCTCTCTGGCGATTCCGCGCGCCAGCAGATCGCCTGTGCGGACAGCACCGGCCTGCCGTTCGAGCGCGATTTCGTCCACGGTGATGTGCCGGTGGTGGCGGAATCGCCACATATCTTCCTGCCGCGCGCCACCTATGCGCCGCGCGGTGAGCTCTACCGCTTCCCGCTCGACTGGGATGTTGTGATGAACTACCCCGACCGCACCCGCGGCAATGCCACCGACTTTCACATCATGCGGAACCTGAAGGCATGGGCCCGCAACACGGCAATAATGTCCACCGACGATATCATCCGCACGCTGCCGCGCTTCCTGGCAATCGAGCATTCCTCGCGCGCCTGGTTTCACAACCTGCGCAACACCCGCGACGTGGTCGCCGACAGGCTGGCGGAGGTCACCAGCCCATCCGGCGGCACCTGTACGCTGTGGAACGTGACGCGTGTCACCGCGCGCCCGTAGCGCGGGCCTACTTGCCCTGCCAGTTCGGCTTGCGCTTGTTCAGGAAGGCATCCATGCCCTCGCGGAAATCCTCGCTCATATAGGCCTTGAGCACGAGATCCTTGCCCTCCTCGCGGGTCAGGGTCGGGCGCAGCCGGCGCACGGCTTCCTTGGTCACTTCGAGGGTGATCGGCGCGTGGCTGGCCACCAGTTGCGCGAGTTCCAGCGCACGGCGCTGCAGCGTCTCGACATCGGGCACGATCTCGTTGATCAGACCCAGCGCCAGCGCCTCATCAGCCTCGATGAGGCGGGCGGTGAAGATCATGTCCTTGGTGCGGGCCGGTCCGACCAGCGCCATCACGCGGCTGATATTGGACATCGACAGGCAGTTGCCGAGGGTGCGGGCAATCGGGAAGCCCATGCGCGTGGCAGCCGTACCTATGCGCAGGTCGCAGCAGGCGGCAATGCCGGCGCCGCCCCCGGTGCAGGCACCGGCGATCGCGGCGATGGTCGGCACCCGGCAGGTCTCCAGCGCGGTGAGCACGCGGTCGATCCGCGCTTCGTAATCGAGCGCGTCCTGCGCCGTCTTGAATTCGCGGAATTGCGAGATGTCGGTGCCCGAGGCAAAAGCCTTGTCGCCGGCGCCGGTCAGGATGATCGCCTTGATCGAGCGGTCCTCATTGGCCGCCTGACAGATCTCCGCCATCCGCTCATACATCGAGAACAGCATGGCATTGCGCGCCTGCGGGCGATTGAAAGTGATCTTCGCGATCCCGTTCTCGATGGAATACAGCAGGTCTTCAGTGGCGGGCGTTGGTGCGTTCATGTGATTCGTCCTCTGGTGCAGCATTTCACTGCAACATGTTGAAAAGGCTGGAGCGATTATGCTCCAGCCTCCAGTAGATTGTTAGGCCTCAAAGACGGGATTTCGTGGCCTTTAAGCCACCGCAGCCTTGGTCATCGGCACCACGCTTTTGCCGGTCAGCACATCCATCGCTGCCATCACGCCGCCGGCGCGATGGGGGACCTTGGCGAGTTCAAGACCCATCTCGACGCCAGCCAGCGTGCCCATCAGCATCAGGTCGTTGAAGTGACCGATATGGCCGATGCGGAAGATCTTGCCCTTCCACTTGTTGAGGCCGGTGCCGAGCGACATGTCGAAATTGTCCAGCACCACCTTGCGGAACTTGTCGGCGTCATGCCCGTCCGGCATCAGCACGGCGGTCAGTGCCGGCGAGTGATCATGCGACTCGATGGAGACGGTCTCGAGGCCCCAGGCCTTGACGGCGGCGCGGGCGGCGGCGCCATGGCGCTTGTGGCGCGCGAACACGTTATTGAGCCCCTCCTCCTCCAGCATCGCCACGCCTTCCTTCAGCGCATAGAGCAGGTTGGTCGCGGGCGTATAGGGCCAGGAGCCGAGCTTGTTGGCGGCGATGATCTCCTCCCAGTCCCAATAGGACCGGAACGAGCTGTTGGTCCTGGAGGCTGCGACCGCCTTCTCGGACACGGCGTTGAAGCCGAGGCCCGGGGGCAGCATCAGGCCCTTCTGCGAACCGGCGACGGAGACGTCGATGCCCCAGGCGTCATGTTCATATTCCAGCGAGCCGAGGCCGGAGACGGTGTCGACCATCAGCAGCGCCGGGTGCTTCACTCGGTCGAGCAGCTTGCGGACGTCCTGCGGATGGGTGACGCAACCGGTTGAGGTCTCGTTATGGACGATCATCACCGCCTTGATGGCGTGCGACTTGTCGGCAGCGAGACGCTTCTCGATCTCGGCGAGATCGGCGCCGTGGCGCCAGTCGCCCGGCACGAAGTCGATATCGAGCTTGAACTTCTCGGCGAGGCCCCGCCACAGCGTGGCGAACTGGCCGGTCTCGGCCATCAGCACCTTGTCGCCCGGCGACAGCGTATTGACGATGGCGGCTTCCCAGGCGCCGGTGCCCGAGGACGGATAGATCATGACCGGCTGCTTGGTACGGAACACTCGCTGCATCGCAGCAATGACGTGGAGGCCGAGCTCGGCGAATTCGGGACCGCGATGGTCCAGCGTGGGCATATCCATCGCCCGCAGCACCCGGTCGGGTACGTTGGTCGGGCCAGGAATCTGCAGGAAATGCCTTCCGGTGTGCACGGTCATGTCTCGTCCTTCCCAGGGAGTCCATTTTTATTGAAATGCCCGGATAGCACCTTTCAAACGGCTTGTCCCGCGTCTGGTATACCAGAGCGCCGAAGAAAAACGTGGGGCAGCCATGAGGATTTCTTATCCCTCCTTGCCACCGCCAGAGCATAGCACCTCCGGGTTGCCAAGCCGGAATCCGGATGCAAGACAGGACGATAGAGGGACAAGGCGGGAATCCATGGCGAAGGCGGCAATCATTCGGAGCACGGCTGCAGACAGCGCGCTGGCTGCCAGGCTGTCACGAGAAGTCTCCGGCGACGTGTTCTTCGACCCGTTCAATCGCGGCCGTTATGCCACCGATGCCTCGTTCTACCAGATCGTACCGTTCGGTGTGGTCGTGCCGCGCACCATCGACGAAGCCTTGCGCGCGCTGGCGATCTGCCGCGACGATAGCCGCATCGTTACACCGCGCGGCGGCGGCACCTCGCAATGCGGACAGACCGTCAATGACGGCATCGTTATCGACCTCTCCAAGCATCTCAACAAGCTCATCTCGCTCGACGTCGAGAACCGCACCTGCATCGTTGAGCCCGGCATCGTGCTGGACGATCTCAACCGGCAGCTCAAGAAACACGGGCTGTGGTTTCCGGTCGATGTCTCCACTGCGTCGCGCGCGACCATCGGCGGTATGGCCGGCAACAATTCCTGCGGCGGCCGTTCGCTGCGCTACGGCACCATGCGCGACAACACGATCGCGATGGATGCCGCACTGGCCGATGGCAACCTGCTGCATTTCGGCGAAGTAAATTCCGGAGACGATGCGCCTGCCCTGTTTCGCGACATGCTGGCGCTCGGTGAGCGTGAAGCGACCGAGATCGCTGAGCGCTTCCCGCAGGTGCAGCGCCGTGTCGGCGGCTACAATCTCGATGCGCTGACACCGCGCAACACCGCCAACAACCTGGCGCATCTCCTCGTGGGTTCCGAAGGCACCCTCGCCTTCACCACGCAGGTCGAACTCAAGCTGTGGCCGCTCATCGGCAGCAAGGCGCTCGGTGTCTGTCACTTCGGCAGCTTCTATGAAGCGATGGATGCGACCCAGCATCTGGTCAAGCTCAAGCCCATCGCCGTCGAACTGGTCGACCGCACCATGATCGCACTCGGCCGCGATATCGCGATGTTCCAGCCGATCATCAAGAGCGCGGTGCACGGCGATCCGGATGCACTCCTGATCGTCGAATTCGCGGAAGAGGATCAGGCCGCCAATGCCGCCAAGCTGAAAGAGCTAGGCGCATTGATGGGCGATCTCGGCTTTGGCTGGAATAACCCGCCGCGCAAATGGGGCGGTGTCGTCGACGTCACCGAGCCCGCGCTTCAGGCGGGTATTGCCGAGTTTCGCGCCGCCGGCCTCAATGTCATGATGTCGATGAAACAGGACGGCAAGCCGGTTTCCTTCATCGAGGACTGCGCGGTGCCGCTGCCGCATCTCGCTGATTACACCGACCGCCTGTCCGCGATCTTCAGGAAGCACGACACCACCGGCACCATGTATGCACACGCCTCGGAAGGCTGCCTGCATGTCCGCCCGGTGCTGAACCTGAAGCTCGACAAGGACGTCAAGGCGATGCGCGCCATCGCCGAAGAAGCCTTCGCGATGGTCCGGGAATACAAGGGCTCGCACTCCGGCGAGCACGGCGACGGACTCGTGCGCTCGGAATTCCACGCCGAAATGTTCGGCGAGCGCATCATCAGCGACTTTGCCGAAGTGAAGCATCGCTTCGATCCGCAGAATGTTCTCAATCCCGGCAAGATCGTCGATCCGCCCAAGATGGATGATCGCTCCCTCTTTCGTTATCCACCTGACTACCGCGTCGGCGAATTGAAAACCGTGCTCGACTGGTCCGCATGGCCCGGCGCCGGCGGCGGTTTTCAGGGCGCCATCGAGATGTGCAACAACAATGGCACATGCCGGAAGTTAGAGGGCGGCGTGATGTGCCCGTCCTATCGCGCCACGCGCAACGAGAAGGACGTCACCCGCGGCCGTGCCAACACGCTGCGGCTGGCAATCTCCGGCCAGCTTGGCCCGGATGCGCTGACGTCGGATGCCATGGCCGATACGATGAAGCTTTGCGTATCGTGTAAGGCCTGCCGCCACGAATGCCCGACCGGCGTTGATATGGCCAAGATGAAGATCGAGGTGCTGGCCGCACGCGTCGCGAAACATGGTCTCACCCTGCGTGATCGCCTCGTCGGCTATCTGCCGCGCTATGCGGCATTGGCCGCGCGTGCCGCGCCGCTGGCGAATTTGCGCAACAAGAGCCCGCTGCTGCGCAACCTGCTGGAACGCTATGCGGGCATCAGCGCCAAGCGCAGCCTGCCGGAATGGCGCAGCGACGTGTTTCACAGGGACGCCGACGCCGTCGGCCCGGCAGATGGCCGCGAAGTCGTGCTATTCGCCGACACCTTCAATCGCGCCTATGAACGCGAGAATCTCGATGACGCGCTCCGCGTTCTCACCGCCGGCGGCTATCGCGTGCATCTGCCGAAGCCGGTGGGTCGCAGCAGTCGTGCCCTGTGCTGCGGCCGTACGTTCCTCTCGGCGGGCCTTGTCGATCAGGCGCGCGCCGAACTCGATCGTCTGGTCGCCACCTATGCACCCTTCGCGGCACGCGGCGTGCCGATTGTCGGCCTTGAGCCGAGCTGCCTGCTGACGCTGCGCGATGAATTGCTGTCGCTACGTTCCGACGATACGGCCAGGAGCGTCAGCGCGCACGCTATGCTGTTCGAGGAATTCCTGGTCCGCGAGGCCGAGGCCGGCCGTCTGCAACTGCCGCTGAAGCCGATCGCGCCGAAGGCCATAGTGCATGGCCACTGCCATCAAAAGTCATTCGGTGCGTTCAAGCCAGTCGAACAGGCCTTGCGCCTTATCCCGGATCTGAAGGTCGAGACCATCGAATCCAGTTGCTGCGGCATGGCGGGCGCGTTCGGCTATGGTGCCGACACCTATGACGTCTCGATCCAGATGGCCGAAGCGTCCTTGCTACCCGCCGTGCGCAAGGCCGACGCCGATACGCTGATCATCGCCGACGGCACATCCTGCCGGCACCAGATCGCTGACGGCGCCTCCCGTCACGCGTTGCATGTCGCGCGCGTGCTGGCCATGAGCCTCGACGGCGCGACAACAAACGTCCATTCTGCCACGCTCAACTAGGAAACAACCGATATGGCCGACCTCACCCTCGATACAGCCCGCAAGATCATTGATGGCGCTCTCGCCAAGGTGATCGAGATGAAGCTCAAGCCCATGGTCATCACGGTGCTCGACGCTCGCGGCTGCGTGAAGGCCACCATCGCGCAGGACGGCACCAGCCTGATGCGCGGCGAAGTCGCCCACGGAAAAGCCTATGGCGCGCTGGCGATGGGTCTGGGTTCACGTGCGCTGTTCAAGCGTGCGGAAGAGCAGCCGTTCTTCATCGATGCCGTGAATACCATGGCGCGCGGCGCGCTGATCCCGGTGCCGGGTGGCGTTCTCATTCATGACGCATCGGGCAGCCTGCTCGGCGCTATCGGCATCTCTGGCGATACATCCGACAATGACGAGATTGCAGCCGTCGCGGGCATCGAGACGGCCGGCCTCAAGGCCTCGACCGGCTAGATCGACGTTGACTCAGCCATCGCATCCCCCGATCAACGACAGCGCGCTACGCCCGCTGATCGACCGTATCGGGGATGCGCATGTGAAGGCACGGCTGGAGATCGAGACCCATCGCGATCACCAGCTGTTCGGCCAGGGCCGCCTGTTCTTCAATCTGGAGAACTGGCTCACCGCGCCACCGATCGTCCGCACCGCGTTGCAACTCACCGGCCTCTATGGCCGCGCCCGCCGCGAGGCTAACCGCGTGTTGGTCCGCGAGAATATCGTCGCCTCACCGCGCCTACCCGCCGCGTTCGACGGCTTTACGATCCTGCATATCAGCGATCTCCACGTCGATCTCAGCGAGGATGCGCTGCACCACCTGATCTCCTTCGTCGGCGATCTCGATTACGACATCTGTGTGCTGACCGGCGACTATCGCGGCAAGACCTATGGGCCGTATCAGCGCGCCACCGCAGGTGTCGGCGAACTCCGCGCGAGGCTGCGCGATCCCGTCTATGGCGTTCTCGGCAATCACGACAGTATCCGCATGACGCCGGCGCTGGAAGGCATGGGCATCCGTATGATGTTCAACGAATGCGAGACCATCACCCGCGGCGATGACAGCATCTATCTCGCCGGTGTCGACGATCCGCATTTCTATCTCGCCGACGACATCCCGAAGGTTGCATCGCAAATTCCGATGGACGCCTTCTCGATCCTGCTGTCGCACACGCCGGAGACCTATGCCGAGGCGGCCGAGCACAATTTCGACCTCATGCTGAGCGGCCACACCCATGGCGGCCAGCTCTGCCTGCCCGGCGGCTACGCCATCAAGCTGGAGGCCGTGTTGCCGCGCCATATGGGGAACGGCGCGTGGCGCCATGAAGGCATGGCCGGCTATACATCCGTCGGCGTCGGCACCAGCCTGCTCCCGGTGCGACTGAATTGCCCTCCGGAAGTGACGCTGCACCGGCTGAAACGTGCGGCGTGAAGCACCCTATTTGCCTGGCCACACCGGCTTGCGCTTCTCGCCAAAAGCCTTGAGCCCCTCCTTGGCGTCTTCGGTCATCGACAGGAGCGCGATCTGGCTTTCGGTATACGCAATACTCTCGTCGAACGACATCGCGGCGATGGCGCGCATCGCATATTTGCCGCGGCGGATCGCGGTCGGCGACTTGTCAGTGATGCGCGAGATCAGCCAGTCGACCTTGCTGTCGAGCTCGGCCGCCGGCACCACGTGATTCAGCAGGCCAGCGCCAAGCGCGGTCGGCGCGTCGAACGGCTCGCCGGTGATGCACCATTCGTTGACCAGGCGACGTGGCGCAATGGACTGCAGCAGCGCCAGCACCTGCATCGGAAACACGCCGACCTTCACTTCGGGAAGACCGAAGATCGCGTTGTCCGCGGCCACCGCCATGTCGGTCATGCACAGCAGCCCCATGCCACCGGCCATGCAGACGCCGTTAACGCGCGCAATGGCGGGCTTGGTGGCGTTTTGCGACAGCCGCATCAGATCGGCGAGATCGCCGTTGGGCTTGGAGAAATCCATCGAGAAGGCCGCACCCGCATTCGCCAGATCAGCGCCGGCGCAGAACGCCTTCTCGCCCGCGCCGGTCAGAACGATCACCCGTACGCCCGCATCCTCGTGGGCGGTGCGATAGCCGTTGGCGATGCCGGCGATGACATCGCCATTCATGGCATTGCGCTTCTCCGGCCGGTTGATGGTGATCCAGAGTGCGGCGCCCTTCTTCTCCAGGATTACGCTATCATCGGCCATCAGTCTGCTCGCTTGGTTGAAGTTGATGCGGCTGGTATAGCCGCTCAGAAGCGGCGCGCCAAACCCAGCGCGTCGCCGGCGCGGTTCTCGGACTCAACCGCACGCAGGTAGCCCTCGCGCTGCTGCAATCGCGCCCAATAGGCTGTGACGCTCGGCCCGAATTGCGATGCAAGCCCGAGACGATTGGCCAGCAGCAGTGCATAGCCGACGGAAATGTCCGCGGCGGTGAAACGGCCGGCGCAGACATAGTCGTTGCCGGTGGTGATGGTCTCGATCATACGCAACCGTCCAAGAAAGAACTTCGAATAGTCCTCGACCACCTGCGGATGACGGCGCTCTTCCGGTTCGAGCTTCGAATAGCGCAGCACCAGCGCCTGCGGGAAGGTCAGCGTGGCCTCGCCGAAATGCAGCCAGTTCAGGAAGGCGCCGTAGTCCGGCTCGTCAATGCCGACGGCCAGCGGCGTCGGGCCATGTTTGGTGACGAGATATTGCGCGATCGCCGCCGATTCCGTCATCCGGATCTCGCCATCGAGCATCAGCGGGATGGTGCCGAGCGGATTGATGCCGAGATATTCCTTGGCAAAGACACGCGGCGGGAACGGCAGCATCTTCAGCTCATAGGGCAGCCCGAGCTCTTCAAGCGTCCATAGCGGGCGGAACGAGCGCGCGCGGGCGCAGTGATAGAGCGTGATCATCGGACGAGACCTCCAGACTGGCACGGACTATCGCCGTGCTGCCAGCCAATGAGACGCAGCCGCGAGGTTTCGTCAAGTCTTG
The DNA here is from genome assembly GCF_900108575.1 of Tardiphaga sp. OK245. NCBI lineage: Bacteria > Pseudomonadati > Pseudomonadota > Alphaproteobacteria > Hyphomicrobiales > Nitrobacteraceae > Tardiphaga > Tardiphaga sp. OK245. Next base: position 96,370 of record NZ_FNWZ01000005.1, read on the forward strand.
CCCTTCTTCGTCAAGACTCGCCCCTCGCTCCATGGTCCCGGCAGACCGGTGTCACCCTTCCCGATCAACGACACCCATCTCCACGCGCACGTCACCGAGGCTGGTCACGACGGCTTCGCGTTTCGATTGCAACTGATGCGGCCGGCGGCGAAGCTGACATTATTTCGCCCGACTGCGACGAACTCCTGGCCAGATCGTCGTCTGCTGCGGAGGCTCGTCGGCCGGCTTGGCACGATCCTCCGGGGAGAAAAACGCTGCGCGCGCAAACACGGCGGACAGGCCGCTCTGGGTGACGTCTGCTCCCTTTGTACTGACCGGTTCCGCCAGTTTCGTGCCGCTGAAATTCTGTTTCGGCTTCGCCATCGGATTTTCGAGCAGATAGTAAGACAGGATCGACAGACCAAGCGTAATGCCGAAAGCGATCGCGACCTGGAGGATCGGCACCTGGGTGCCATGAGTCGCAGCATCGTTGAGGCCGAGATAAAACAATATCGGCAGGTGAAACACATACATCGCGTGAGAGAGAGAGCCGAGCCCACGGAACAGGGACAGCGACAGGATCGCCGTCATCACACGCCGGACAATGCCGCGATCGAACACCAGCGTCGCGACGAAGGACACGCTCACCATCGAATAGGCAATCAGCGCAAGGGTCCAGTAGACTGGTTGCGAGGTGATGATGCCGAGGTCGCTGCCCTTGCGATCGATCACGAGGATCATCAGCGCTGCGACCACGAGCGCTGCACAGCGCCAGCCGCGCAGCGGCCGGTTCTCGAATTCGCGCAGCGCCAGCCAGCCGCCGAGTGATAGCGACAGCATGCGGGTGAACAGCGACATATAGACGACGTCGCCCGCCTCTCGCGGCTTGTGATTGATGAGCAGCAGCGCCATCAACAAACCGCTCGCCACCGCCAGCAGCGGAATCACCCGTCCGGTCACGACATTGAGCCAGCCCGGCGCCACGATGAGGATCAGGAGCGGCCAGAAGAAATAGAACTGCTCCTCCACCGACAATGACCAGGTGTGTTCCAACGGGTTCGGCACCGCATGCAGCGGATGATAGAAATTGAATGTGTAGGTCAGAAGACTCAGCATATCCGCTGAGCCTAATCTGAAGATGAAGTAGCAGGCGAGCACCGTGAGGTAATAGACCGGGAAGATGCGCAGCGCCCGGCGCATATAAAAGTCCTTGAAGGAGATGCGGCCGGTCTTGGCCCGCTCGCGCAACAGCAAACGCGTGATGAAGAAGCCAGAGATCACGAAGAAGATGTCGAGCGCGATATAGCCTACACGTGACAGCTGATTGGCGTACCAGATTGCGTTGTAGGCGCTGCTGTCCAGCACCTGCGGGCAATGGGTGAACACGACCACCACCACGCCGATTCCTCGAAAGCCGTCGAACGCCGGAAATTTCTCCAGCCGCTTGGCGACGTCTGCATTCTCCGACATTGCGATCTCCCCGTTTGAACCGGGGATAGCAACGGTGCGAATAACGAGGGTGAAGGCGATTTACATGCCTACCACCTCAGGCGAAATGTTCGGGCTTAACGTGAATGTCCGTTTGCGCGGGAGTATTAGGGTTGACGCCGCCGCGTTTACCACAATCAGGACAATCTTCACTGCGAATCCAGCGCCGCTTACGGTCCGTTAAGCATCAGGGGACAGGCTGGGAACGATCGAAATTGACTCAACTTGTATCGGCAAGTGAGGGCAACAGATGACCAGGGTTCAGTATCTCAGGGAACAAGCGACCCGCGCCGAACGGTTGGCAAAGACCATTCTGGATGCCGTCACCGTCACGCGACTTGTCGAAGCATCGCACGCATACCGCCAGGAAGCCGACCGCCTTGAGCAACACGAGACGAGCGATCAGGCGACCACGATGTGGATGCCTCACTAGTTGAACGAGTGCAGGAGACATCGGAATCCTTCGCTCGACAAAAAGGACGACCGAAAGCCGCCAGGTCCGCCGGACCCGCGAGCGGGGCCCAACTAGTGGACAGCGCCCCTCGCTGGAAAATTACCGTGTTCACATCGCACGAACATGGCCGAGCGCCAGGCCGATGGTGCGCGCGGCTTCCATCACGTGAACGGCGTATTCCTTGATTTGCTTTCGCTTGACCCGGATGTCGGGGCCAGACATGCCGATGGCTCCGACGAGTTCACCGGAGCGTCCAACGATGGCGCAAGCACAGGCGGCGATACCTTCCCGCCACTCGCCATGCAGCACTGACGAGTAACCTTGTACCCGTGCCGCATGGATGTCTTCGCGCAACTCCTCGATGGTCGTTCGCGTCGTATCCGTATAACGCCTGAGATGCGGGCGAAAGTTCTCCAGATATTCGTCTGGCATTTGCGCGAGCATCGCCTTCCCGGTTGCCATGGTGAATGCAGGCGCACGCATGCCGACGCTGGTATGCGCGCGGATATGATGCGCGCTTTCAATCTTGTCCACATAGACAACGTCGGTACCCTCGAGCACCGACAGATGAACGGTCTCTCCGGTGACTTCGGCCAGCGCCGTCATCGCCGGACGAGCGATACGGATGAGATCCATGCGCTGAATGACGTGGTTGCCGAGCACCCATAGCTTGGTTGTGAGCTCATAGGTGCTGTGCGGCGGAATCTGGCGAACGAAGCCCTGCGATTGCAGCGTCGCCAGCAGTCGATGCACATTGCTCTTGGTGAACTTCAGCTCATTGGCGAGATCGGTGACCCCCCGCGGCTGCTCGCTCATCGCGAGCGCCTCGAGGAGCCTCAGTCCCTTGATAAATGCCTTGTCCATCCAAGCAGCCGATGTGAGGTACTTCTCTGTTGCGGGCAGACCGGCGGCCTTGGGCCGCCGCCGGTCTCATTGTTGTGTGGCGCGATTTACTGAGCAAGTAGTGCGTTCAGCTTTTCCTGCGCATATTCTTCATTGGTCGAATTGCCCGCGGGCGATGGCGCCCCCCAGAAGTCCGGGCTCCATTCGATCGCCTTGGAGACGTTCTCAGGATTATTGGCCCAATAGCGCGCGACGTTCTTGTCCGTCGCCGCATCGAACACGACCTTCGAAGGAAGCGCGACTGGGAAAGTGGAGGTCAGCTGGGCGGCGCGCTTGGGGTCGAGACGCCAGGACAGCAGCTTGAGCGCGTTATCATAGTTCGGTGCGCCCTTCGGGATCGAGAAGAAGTCGTAATAGACGAAGCCCTGATTGAAGGTGAGGTCAATCGGAGCGCCTTCCAGTGCCAATTTGCTCATCGAGCCCGTATAGGCCTGGCACATATCGGCCTCACCATCGAGGATCAGCTGCGGCGGCTGTGCGGCGGTGGTCCACCATTTGACGATATGCGGCTTGATCTCCTTGATCTTCTTGAGCGCGCGCTCCATGTCGATCGGATACAGCTTGCTCTTGTCGACACCGTCGGCCATCAGCGCCGCCTCGAAGGTGAAGCGCGGCCAGGCTGGCATGCAGCGGCGCCCCGGAAACTTCTTCACGTCCCAGAAGTCGGCCCAGTTCTGCGGTGCCTTATCGCCCTTGAACTTGTCCTTGTTGTAGACAAGGCCGACGCCGATCACCTGCAGCGCGACGCCCTTCTTGCGCTTCAGATTGTCCGGCATCGCCGCCAGGGTCTTCTGCGCGGATTCCGACAGTTTGGAATAGTCGATGTCAGCCAGGCAGCAGTCGCCGAGCAGCTTGGTTTCCTGATCGAAGATGAAGGTCAGATCCCACTGCGCCTTGCCGGCTTCGGCCTGCGCCTTGATGCGCGGACCGCTGCGCGCTTCCTGCACGGTGACGACCTTGATGCCGGTTTCCTTCTCGAACGGATCGTACATCACCTTGCGCAGCGCATCCCCGTAGCCGCCGCCCGGATCCTGCATGATGACGACGTTGCTCTGGGCAACGGCCAGACCCGTCCCCATGGCGATGAACGCCGCCGAAGCCAAGGCGGGCAGCCTGAAGCGTTTCATTCCCAGCATAGTATGTTTCCTCCTGTTTGATCGTTTGTCATCAGGTCGCTTTTTGCGACGTTGCGAGCACTGGCCGGGCGAGGAACAGTCCTCCCACGACCAGCAACACTTCGAGCGTGGACACGACAGCTAGTACCGGGTTGAGCCGGTAATTGATGTCGCCCCACAGCATCAACGGAAGCGTCTTCAGCTGCGCGCTCGACAGGAACAGGGTCAGCACCAGTTCGTCGAACGAATGCAGGAACGCAAAGAAGGTCGCGGCCGCAAGGCCCGGCGCAATGGCCGGCAGCGTCACCAACCGCAGCACCGTAAGTGACGATGCGCCATGGACCGAAGCGGCCCGTTCGAGCCGCGAGTCCACGCCCTGCAGCGCAGCAGACAGGATCACCACCACGATCGGCAACCCGCCGATGGCATGAGCCGCCGCGAGGCCGAACACCGATCCGACCAGATCGAGCTTCAGGAACAGCGTGTAGAGCGACAGGCCGAGCACCACCGGCGGCACGATGATCGGGCTAACCAGCAGCAGCATGATCGCGGATTTGCCGCGCACATTGCCCCTGACAATGCCCAGCGCCGCGCATGTGCCGAGACCGACCGCGATGATAGCTGAGACAGTCGCGATCAGCGCGGATGTCCAGAACGCACGCATCCAGTTGCTGTCGGAAAAGAACTGCTCGTACCAGCGCAGCGAGAAGCCCGGTGGCGGGAAGGTCAGATAGCTGGCGCTGCTGAACGAGATGATCATCACCACGATGATCGGCAGGATCAGCACCGCGACAACGAGGCCGCCCATTAGCCGCACCGTCCAGGTGCCGCAACTGGCCGGCAGCATGCCGAACAGCCGGAGCAGCGGCCAGCCGATCATGTCTGCGAATTTGCTGCCGAAGCTGCGGCTCGGAGTGCCGGACACGGCCACCGGCGCGACATGCGTCACTGCCGTCTCAGTAAGCTTGCGGCCGCCCCAGATGAATTCGAGGCCGAGGAAGCGACCGGCGACGGCCACGACTGCCAGCGTGATCAGCAGCAGCACGACGCCGAGCGCTTGCAGGAAGCCTTCGGACGTCACCGAGTCAGCCTGCTGCGTGATATGCATGGCGAACATCTGATCGCCGGGGCCGCCGAGCAGCGTCGGCGTGATGAAGAAGCCGATCGCGGCGACGAAGACGAGCAAGAAACCGGCGCCGATGCCGGGCAGCGTCAGCGGCAACAGCACGCGCCAGAAGATGGCGAGCGGACCCGCGCCGCTGGCCAACCCGGCGCGCGTCAGCGCAGGATCAAGCCGCGACACGCTCGAATAGATGGTCAGCACCATCAACGGCAGCAGCACCGCTGTCATGCCGAGCAGCACGGTGCCGCGGTGAAACAAGAGCTGAACCGGCTCGCTCAGGATACCGATCGACACCAGGAACTTGTTGACCGGGCCGTTGCGGCCGAGCAGCACCATCCAGGCATAGGTGCGGATCAGGATCGCGATGAAGTATGGCAGCACGATCGCAGTCGCGATCAGTGCGCGGGTGATGCCGCGGATGCGATGGATCAGCAGCGCGGTGGGATAGCCGAACAGCAGGCACAGAAATGCGACCATGACCGAGATCTGCATGGTCCGGACCAGCGATTCCCAATAGAGTGGCACCGCAAAGACGCGCTGGAAATAGGTCAGCCAGCTTGGCCCGCTGATGCTGATGCGAATGAGATCGAGTAGCGGCAGCAGATAGATGAACGACAGGAAAGCGACCGCGGGCAACAGCAGCAGCGCGGGGTTCTTGAGCTTCATGGCCAGGCTGGAACTCGCCTGATGCCGCGGCTCATCGGACAGCGAGATCGTCGTCATGTCAGCACCCAGCAGTCTTCCGGACCCCAGCTCACATGCAGGCGATCGCCGATATCCGGCAGCGGCCGCCTGGCGGTGTCGGTGCAGCGGATCAGCAGCGTGTCGCCGCCTTCCATCTGTGCCTCGATGCGCAGGATCTCGCCGAGGAAGATCGCCGACGTCACGATCACCGGCGTCGAGCTTGCGGTCGGCTCATTGGCAATCGCGATGCGCTCGGGTCGCACCAGCACGGTGACGCGGCCGACATCGATGGCATCGCGGCTCTCGGCATCGAACACATAGCCGGCGCGGTTCTTCAGCGTCACGGTGGTGCCGCGCTTCTGCATGATCTCGGCTTCGATGAGATTGCTCTCGCCGACGAACGACGCCACGAAACGATTGGACGGGTGGCGATAGATGTCGAGCGGGCGGCCGATCTGCACGATCCTGCCGGCATCCAGCACGGCGATGCGATCGCTCATGGTGAGCGCTTCGCCCTGATCATGCGTCACGAACAGGATCGTGCTGCCGATGGTCTGATGCAGGTCGCGGATCTCGATCTGGATCGATTCGCGCAGGCGACGGTCGAGCGCGCTGAGCGGCTCGTCCATCAGCACGACCTTCGGCCGCATCACGATGGCGCGCGCAATGGCGACGCGCTGCTGCTGTCCGCCAGACATTTCCGACGGCGATTTGTTCGCATGATCCGACAGGCGCATAATTTCCAGCGTCTCGGCCACGCGCCGCTCGGTGGTGGCGCGATCGACGCCGGCCATGCGCAGCGGGAACGCGACATTCTGCGTCACCGTCATGTTGGGAAACAGCGCATAGCTCTGGAACACCATGCCGAATCCGCGCTTATGCGTGGGCACGTTGTGCACCGGCCGGCCGTCCACGAGAATCTCGCCGCCGTCGAGGCTCTGGAAACCGGCTAGCAGGTTCAGCAATGTGGTCTTGCCGCTGCCGGACGGGCCGAGCAGCGTGATGAATTCGCCGGGCTCGATATCGAGATTGATGCGATTGACGGCGTGGAACTGGCCGTATCGTTTCTCAGCATCGCGAACTGCAATGCGCGAACCGATGACCTGACGCTCGCTTGCGCCGCCCGACTGCGATGCCGGAACACCCGCGGCGGAATCTCCCACGCGCAGCGCCAATGGCTCAGCCATCATCAACCTCCCTGGTCGTTCTATATTATGAGACGTTATTCCAATTATTGTTGGCTGAGTGCTAAGCCTTGTCAAGAGAACGGACGTTGCGAAGACAGGCGCACACCAACCGAAATTCCCTCCCGTAAGCATTGATGCTGTGAACAAAGCAGTTTCCCGCTCAGACCGATTGACAGGCGGATGAACTCGCGACTAATTTTATTTAGAACTATGTTCTACAATATAGAACAGTAAGATCGGGAGGCGAATTGTGGTAAGCGATCTTCGCGCGTTGGCGAAGTATGTGGAGCCGGGAGTCCGGCTGGCGCTGCCGGTGGATTATGCCGGCGTCTCGATGGCGATGACGCGCCCGATCATGGAGCGCAACACACGCAATCTCGATCTCGTCTGCGTGCCGACCGGCGGCCTTCAGGTGGATCAGCTGATTGGCGCCGGTCTGGTTCGGTCGGTCGAGACCAGCGCCGTATCGCTCGGCGAAGCCGGCGGCGCGCCGCGCTTCAACGCAGCCGTCAAGGACGGCGCGATCGCATTGAAGGACGCCACCTGCCCCGCTATCCATGCCGGCTTGATGGCCGCGCAGAAGGGCAGCCCATTCATGCCGATGCGCGGATTGATCGGCAGCGACCTGCTGCGTCACCGCAGCGACTGGCACGTCATCGACAATCCGCTGGCGGATGGCAGCGATCCCATCGTGCTCATCCCCGCGATCAAACCCGACATCACGATCTTCCACGCACCGATGGCCGACCGACACGGCAATGTGTGGATCGGGCGACGCCGCGAACTCGCCGCGATGGCTTATGCATCGGCCACCACGCTTGTCACTGTCGAGCGCATCGTGGAGGACAGTCTGCTCGCCAATGAGATGAGCGCGGCTGGCGTGCTCCCGGCGCTCTATGTCACCGAAATCGCCGTGGCGCCGAAGGGCGCATGGCCCTACGGCCTGTGGGGCGAATATCCGACCGACACGGCCGAGATCCTGCGCTATGCGCGCGCCGCGCGTAGCGCCGAGGGTTTTGCCGACTATATGGCGAACACACAGACACAGATGGAGCCCGCATGATGAGCGAGGTTCACCCGCGCGAGATTCTGATCTGCACCATCGCCAAATTGCTCGACGGCGTCCGGCATGTCGCTGTCGGCGCATCCTCGCCGATCCCTGCGGCAGGAGCGATGCTACTGCGGGCGCTGAAGCAGCAGGCCGGCGAGAAAGGCCCGCGGATCTCGATCCTCGGATCGGTGGAGCACAATTTCTTCACCAACGGTTCGGCCGAACTGTTCGATTGCGCCGGTCAGGGTCGCATCGATGCGTTCTTCCTCGGAGGCGGCCAGATCGACGGCCGCGGCAACATCAATCTGGTGGGCACCGGCGACTATCCGCAGAACCAAGTGCGATGGCCCGGCTCGTTCGGCTCGGCCTATCTGTATTACGTCGTGCCACGCGTGATCTTGTTTCGCGAGGAGCACACGCCGCGCGCTCTGGTCGAGAAGGTGGATTTCATCAGCACGCCCGGTGTCAGCGACGATGGTATTTACCGCAGTGGCGGCCCGATCGCGCTGCTGACGAGCAAGGCGCTGTTCCGCTTCGACAAGACGCGTCCGGGCTTCGACCTGGAGAGCATCCATCCCGGACACGACCTCGCAGGTATCAAGGACGCCACCGGCTTCCAGTTCGCCCATGAAAGCCAGCCGGAACAGACCGCGCTGCCGGATTCGCAGACACTGGCTTTGCTGCGCGGGCGTGTTTACGACGAGGTGGCAGAGACCTATCCGGACTTTGCCGCGCAGATGCGGCGCGAGATCGAACAGCCACTGTCCCATGCATCCTGACATCACCGGCGAGCAACGACATGGAGACGATGCGTGAGTGAGATCAAGCGGATCCCGCATTGCAGCCACTGGGGCGCCTATACGATCCTCGTGCAGGACGAACAGATCGTGGGCATCGAGCCGTTCGCCCATGATCCCGCTCCCTCGCCGATCATCCATTCGGTGCCAGAATGGGCCAATCCTGAACGCCGCGTTCTGCGTCCGATGGTGCGCTCCGGCTGGCTCGACAAGCGCGAGCGCAGCGATCGGCCCAAGCGCGGCGCGGAGAAGTTCGTGCCCGTCAGCTGGGATGAAGCGACCACGCTGGTGGCCGACGAAATCCGCCGCGTCTCCAGTACCCATGGCAATGCGTCGATCTTCGCGGGCTCCTATGGCTGGACCAATTCGGGCCGCCTGCATCATGCGTCGTCTTTGCTCAAGCGCATGCTCAACCTGGTCGGCGGCTTCACCCGGCATGTGGATACGTATTCCATTGCTGCTGGCCCGGTGATCCTGCGCCATACGCTGGGAAGCTCGGATGCTTGCGACGGCCAGGCCAATACGCTCGACACCATAGCAGCGCACACCGAGACGCTGGTGGTGTTCGGCGCGCTGTCGCCGCGCACCGCTCAGACCGAAGCCGGTGGTATCGGCGCCCACCGCCTCGAATCCTATCTCAGGAAAATCGCCGAGCGCGGCATCCGCATCGTTCACGTGTCGCCGCTGAAGGACGATATGCCGGACTGGGTCAATGCCGAATGGTGGCCGATCCGCCCGAATACCGACACCGCGCTTATGCTCGGCCTCGCCGGCGAGATCGTGAAGGAAGGCCTGCACGCGCAAGATTTCCTCGCGCGCTGCACCAGCGGCGCCAACAAGCTGCTGCACTATCTCGATGGCTCGTCCGATGGCACTCGCAAGGATGCCGCCTGGGCCACAGAGATCTGCGGGCTCGATGCCGATGGCATCCGCCAGCTGGCACGGCGCCTCGTCGATACCCGCAGCATGCTCACCGTGAGCTGGAGCCTGCAGCGTGCGCATCATGGCGAACAGCCGTTCTGGGCAGCACTCGGCCTCGCCTCCATCGTCGGCCAGATCGGTTTGCCCGGCGGCGGTGTCGGTTACGGCTATGCCTCGCTCGGCGGCGTCGGCTCGCCCTTCAATCTCGGCAAGTCACCGGCCATCTCGCACCTCACGCGCCCGATCGACAGCTTCATCCCGGTGGCGCGCATCAGCGACATGCTGCTCAATCCCGGCGCAACCTTCACCTATGAGGGCGAGACGCGAACCTATCCGGACACAAGGCTGGTCTACTGGGCCGGCGGCAATCCCTATCATCACCATCAGGATCTCAACCGGCTGTCCGAAGCGTGGACGCGACCCGAAACCATCATCGTCCAGGATCCGATGTTCACCGCGACGGCGCAACGCGCCGATATCGTGCTCCCGGCGACCACATCGATCGAACGCAACGACCTTGCCGGCAACAGGCGCTCCGACTTCATCATCGCGATGAAGCAGGCCATCAAGCCGGTCGGAGACTCGCTGCCCGACTTCGAGATTTTCGACCGCATCGCCGGCAAGCTCGGCGTTGCCGATCGCTTCAACGAAGGCCGTGACGAAATGGGCTGGGTGCGCCATCTCTATGAGGAGAGCCGCAAGGACGCGGCCGAGCGACTCGGCTTTGAGATGCCCGATTTCGAAACATTCTGGCAGGACGGCTACGCGCGCTGCCCGGTGCGCGCCGACCACACTTTCCTCGCCGATTTCCGCATCGATCCCGAGGCGCACGCGCTCAAGACCGAAAGCGGCAAGATCGTGCTCGGCAGCGAGACCCTCGCCCGGCTCGGTTATGCCGATTGTCCGTCGCATCCGGCCTGGGTTGAGCCGGTGGAATGGCTCGGCAGCGGCAGCGATGCGTCCGACTTGCACATGATCTCGCATCAACCGGCCGGCCGGCTGCACAGCCAGATCGAAACCGGCGTCGCCAGCGTGGCCAACAAGCGCAACGGCCGCGAACAGGCACGGCTGCATCCCGACGACGCCGCGGCGCGCGGCATCAGCGACGGACAGACCATCCGCATCTGGAATGCACGCGGCGCCTGTCTTGCCACTGCTGACGTCACCGACAGCGTGCGCTCCGGCGTGCTGGTGCTGCCGACCGGCGCCTGGTTCACCCCGCGCGCCGAGACTGGTCTTGAAGTCGCCGGCAATCCGAACGTGCTGACGCTCGACATCGGCACCTCGCAATTCGGCCAGGGCTGCTCGGCGCATACATGCCTGGTCCGCGCCGAACCCCATATTGCAGATCAACGCGACGCTTTTGAAGAATACCAGGACAGACTGGTTGCACTCGCGACCGCCTGAGAGGAAACAGAAACCATGACCACCTCAGCCATCAGCCGCTTCCCCGTCCCCGAAATCTCCAGCCTGCCGGAGGACATCCGCACGCGCATCCTCGCGGTGCAGGAAAAGTCCGGCTTCGTGCCCAACGTGTTCCTGACGCTGGCGCACCGGCCCGACGAATTCCGCGCCTTCTTCGCCTATCATGATGCGCTGATGGACAAGCCAGGCCCGATCACCAAGGCCGAGCGCGAGATGATCGTGGTGGCCACCAGCAATGCCAACCAGTGCCAGTATTGCGTGGTGGCGCATGGCGCCATCCTGCGCATCCGCGCCAAGAACCCGCTGATTGCCGACCAGATCGCGGTGAACTATCGCAAGGCCGACATCACGCCGCGGCAGCGCGCGATGCTCGATTTCGCCATGAAGGTCTCGATGCAGGCTTACGAGGTCGGCGATGCCGATATCGAGGCGCTGAAGCGCCACGACTTCACGGAGGACGACGTCTGGGATATCGCTGCCATCGCCGCCTTCTTCGGCATGTCGAACCGGTTGGCGAATGTCACCAGTATGCGGCCGAACGACGAATTCTTCGCCATGGGGCGCTGACCCGCCTCGCACCGATATAACGATCGCCCGCAGCGGCCGGTAAGAGCCGCAGCGACGACTTTCGAGGAAACAAGCCATGACGCATCCAAGCGCCGCAGACGTCGCAACCCGACAGGCCATCATCGATGCCTGCCACGAAATGTCGGCTGCCGGTATCAATCAGGGCACGTCCGGCAATATCAGCGTCCGCACCGGGGACGGCATCCTGCTGACGCCGTCCGGTGTTCCCTATGACAGCATGCGGCCGGAAGACATCGTCGCGATGAAATGGGATGGCTCGTGGACGGCGCCGGCTGGCCGCGTGCCCTCGACGGAATGGCGTTTCCACCTCGACATACTCAAGGCCAAGCCCGAAACGAATGCCGTCGTGCACGCGCATCCGATCTTCTGCACGATCATCGCGATCATGAACCGCAGCATTCCCGCGATCCACTACATGATCGCGGCGGCCGGCGGCAACGACATCCCCTGCGCGCCCTATGCGCAATATGGCACCGCGGAACTGTCGCAAGCGGCACTGGAGGCGCTGCGCCATCGCCGCGCCTGCCTGCTCGCCCATCACGGGCTGATCGCCATCGGCCCCAATCTGCGCAAGGCGATGTGGCTTGCAGTGGAGGTCGAGGTGCTCGCCAAGCAGTATCACGGCTGCTTGCAACTCGGCACGCCGCCGCTGCTGCCGGATGCCGAGATCGACAGCATCCTGAAGCGATGGGGACAATACGGCCTGCGCGACACCGACGGCACGCCGAAAACCTCGACCTAACAAACCAGCACCAACAATTGCGAGACTTGCCACATGGCCCATCCCCACGACGTCAGCGTCTGCGGCACCTACATCCTGGACATCCTCGGCGTCCCCATCACTGAAATCCCGGCCGGCGGCGGCCGCGCGCTGATCGATGAGATCCGGCTCACGGTCGCTGGCACCGCGGGCGGCACCGTGGTGCCCTGCGCGCGCCTCGGGCTGAAGGCGCTCGCCGTCGGCGCGGTTGGCGCCGACGAGAAGGCCGACTGGGTGCTGAATGCGATGGAACGCGAGGGCATCGATATTTCGGTGATGGAGCGGATGGCCGGCGTGCCGACCTCCGCCACCATCCTGCCGATCCGTCCGGATGGCTCGCGCCCGGTGCTACATGCGCGCGGCGCCTCCGCGCGCTGGAAGATTTCGCCCGAAGCGCAGAAAGCCGCCTGCCGCAGCAAGGTGCTGCATCTTGGCGGCGTCGGCTCGCTGCTGGCGATGGACGGCGAGCCGACGGTGGCGCTTTTGCGCGATGCCAAGGCGGCCGGCTGCATCACCACCGTCGATCTCATCCAGGCACGCGGCGAGACGCTGGCACTGGTCGAACCGCTGATGCCCTATACGGACTTCTTCATGCCGAGCATCGACGAGACCCACGCGCTGGTCGGCACCGACGATCCCGCGGCCTGCGCGCAGTATTTCATCGGCAAGGGCGCCGGTGCCTGCGCGATCTCGCTCGGCGAACACGGCTCTTTCATCATGACGCGCGACGGGCGGCAGTTCACGGTACCGGCCTTCGAGGTGACGGTGCGCGACACCTCCGGCTGCGGCGATTCCTATACCGGCGGCTTCATCGCCGGCCTGGTCCGCGACTGGGACCTGCTGGACTGCGCAAAACTGGCGACAGCCACGGCCGCCATCGTCGCGACGGGGCTCGGTTCCGGCGCCAATCTCGTGTCCTTCGAGGAGACGGTCAAGGCGATGAACACGTTGCCCGTCCGCGGCGCGCGCGCCTAATTCATCCGTCGCAACTTTCATAGAAGCAGGAACATCACATGACCAGACATGCCATCGTCACAGGTGCCAGCCGCGGAATCGGACGCGCCATCGCCCTTGGCCTCGCCGGGCGCGGCTACAATCTTGCTCTGACTGACATCGCAGCGCAGGAGAGTACGCTGCTGGAGACCGTCACGGATGTGAAGAAGCTCGGCGGCAACTGCATTCCTGTTCTGGCCGATGTCAGCAAGCTCGAGGATTGCCAGCGCTCGGTTGCGGAAGCGGTCGCGGGTCTCGGCCATGTCGATGTTCTCGTTAACAATGCCGGCATCCTGCGTCTCGCGACCATCGAAGAAACCACGCCCGAACACTGGGACCAGACCTTCGCCGTGAACGTCCGCGGCGTGTTCCAGATGACCCAGGCGATGGTCGTCCACATGAAGGAGCGCAAATACGGGCGCATCGTCAACATTGCCTCGCTGGCCGCGCGCACCGGCGGCCCCGGCCAATCGCACTATGCCGCGTCGAAATCCGCTGTGGTCGGCTTCACGCGGGTGTCGTCGATGGAATTCGGTGGCCACGGCATCACGGTGAATGCCGTGTGCCCCGGCATCATCCTCACCGAGATGGGCCGCAACAATCTGCGCGATCCGGAGCGGGTCACCTATTTCGAGAAGATCACCGACCTGCATCGGCTCGGCGAGCCGGAAGATGTCGTCGGCCCCGTCGCATTCTTCGCCTCCGACGATTCCGCCTTCGTGACGGGCCAGGCACTCAATGTGGATGGCGGTATCTTCTACAGCTAATCGACCTCAATCCGAGATCGACGCCCGGCAACGAACGCACGACCCTGCCGGACTTCCGCGGACGTGCGTATCCGGGACCGCGCACCACTGCATGGGCAGCAACGGGCTGAACCATGCGGTCGCTCCTGCTCCATACTCACGAACGATGGCGCAGCACTTCGAGCAAACGCGTGAAGGCGGCGGTCGAACGTCGAAGCGATCCTGGACGCGCCCATCTGGACGTTAGGCTTGGAATTTTGGCGCGGTCAGAATGAGGTGACGCCTGGGCCGACAGCTTTTTTTTGCCCCGCGCTGCAACCAACGAGGTTCACGGATGTTGCAGCATTTGCTGGGTGGCCGTCCATAGGAGCGCATCCATGTGTGATTACAGCCTGCACGCGGTCGCCAACCGTCCCGCAGAGGTGGCGGATAGGTTGGTATCGGCAAGATTTCCTTCGACGACGACTAAAGGGTTCGCAAGCTTCGACGATCCAAACGTTGCGGTATGCCTTCGTCCTGGCACCGAGATCGCTTTTGAAGAAAACGTCCGAGTCGATGGATGGGTGTTTCGCCGCAACGTCAACGATCGACTAGCCCGGTTTCGTCAAATTGACATGGGCCAGTATCACAATCACCACGACGCGCTGGAATTCTCAAATGGCAGGATTATTCTCGTCACAGACCTGAAGCCCGGGCAGAAGGCAATCGTGCTGCAATTACCGGTCAGTCAGGCAATCCAGAAAACCAGGACCACTGCGCCTGCCGCGACGCCGCGGGCCGCTCGGACCACTCCCTGACAAGCCGTATCGCCAGTAGGTAGAAAAAACCCGCCGGCGCAGCTCGGCGGGTTTTTATTTCGTTGGTAGGGCCTTCAACGCCTGGCGGCATATCGCCGAACCGCAGACCGCCATAACCCGCTCGATACCCTCGGGCGTTTTTTCTTTGGCTCCCTTGAACCTTTCAGCCACGTCCATCGTACCAATTTGAACTGGGGATTTGAGGGCCCAGTGTTGAGCCAACGTCGCCGGGGCGATCATACTCCGCCCAGGGCGGCGTTGCGCGTACGATCCCCACCCGCCCTCACCGCGGGCTTTTGCGGACGCACGCCATCGGCTAGAATGGCGGGATGACGAATACAAAAGCATGGCAGTCCAAGCTGCTCGACGAACCCAGGATCGGCTTTGTTGAAGAGCACGGTTCGCGCGCGGCCAATGCCGAGCGCGCCATGGTCGTCAAGCGCCGGCACAAACCGACGGCATCCCCTCGGACGACTCCGAAACACGATCCTCTGGCGAAGATCCTAAACGAACCGCGCGTGGGCTTCGAGACTATCCATCGATCCGCCTCCAGGTCGCCAAAATGAAAGAGCCGCCCACTGAGGCGGCCTTACGGGAGAGTAAGTTATGCCGAACTGGTTAGGGCCGCTTCTCGCATTGGTCCTCCTGGTTGGGTTTATCGGCTTTGCGTTTCGTCAGGGTACCAAGACGAAACCAAATGATGACAACTCCGAGCCGTGGACGGGCGGAGACGGAACTCATCAAGGCTCCGACGGCCATTCCTAGGCAGTCACCAAGTCAGACCGCTGCCATTTCAAACCGGGCCGCTGAGGTCGCAAACTGGCCGGGACGAATGGTCTAGAGCTTGGCCTGGACCGTCCAGAATGATGCATCCTTATCGGACAGGTCATTGTGGATGGTACTGTCGCTCGGGGCGTGTGGACGCAGCCGCCAGGCCTCCGAATTGATCTCCAATTCGAGCTCGCTGTGCGAAGCCGAGATCACCTTACCTGACACCCGACTTTTGTTTGGGTATTCGAGCGCAAGCGTTTCTCCCGGCGCCACCGATTTGGCGACGACAGAAATCACGGTACCGGTTTTGATATCTTTTCCGTTGATGAAGGCGCTGAGCATCGACAAACTCCCATTTGCTACCTGGTGATTGGACTTGAATGCAAAGCGCGCCGCACGACGGCACCAGAATGCTGTTTCTCCAGATGTAGAAACGTGCATGCATCCAGGCGGTTCCACTTGGCCACACAAAGCCTATGCTCGGTCGCGTGACCGCATCGCAGATTGCCTCGGCATCAGTCATATCGTTCTTTTGGGGCTTTATATTGGGCTTCACATATCTAGCCGGCATCAACTGCGCCGCATGCCCGAGCTCCGCCAGCTCAAGACCAATGACGGCCGCTGCGTCGGCTTTAATTCCCAAAAAGCACGAAGGCTGCTTCGCGAAAAACTATAACAACCGCCCACGCGGTCAGGTGCCCCTGGACAACGACCTTGCCCGCTGCATCGACGCCATGCACCCGAAACACCGAATTCGCGAGATCGAGACTAATCACCACTGCTGCTTCCATAGCCGTTCTCCACTGATCAATCCCTCAAGATTGAACTCTCGGTGAAGAACCGTCCACAGCGAGCGCTACGACGGCAGCGACAAGCAGCGCAATGCCCAGCACTTGGTCCAGATCGAAATCCTTCCGGCACAAGCGACCCAATCGGTTGTATAGGCAGCAGGCCAAGCGGGCTTGAGAGTGAACTACGCACTATCACTCAGGAACTCGGGGCCTCGTTTTAAAATGAGGGATGGGTTCTGCGGATAGTGACCAAGGCATCCGGAAGTGGCTGAGCGCCTTCATCGGCTGCGAGAGTAATACGATCGACCTTGCTGAGGAACACAAACGATATTTCGGCCGTGGGCCCCAAATCTTTCAAGGCGGCATAAAACGTTGCGGCCTCGCACGCGCTTGCGCCTCGCACACTGATAACCGATGTCTGCCTAAAAATTCGCTGACCGTCGCACGTCACCCTACCGAGATCCTCTCGAAACTCAGAAAGAAGACATATGCCCTTCGCGATCTCAACAGAACTCGCATCGAACGCCAATGTCGGATGTCCGTCAATCTCTACGGCGAACAACAGTCGATCACTGAAAGGATCGGTCACGAGAATACTCCTTTCCCGATAAAAGTTAGTGACAGCTTCCATAAATTGTACTCTGATACTGTTCGCAAAAACCCACTCTTAAAGGGGAATGTTTTCAAAAGCCGAGCGCGCATATCCGTCGTGACGCTTAATCCAGACGATTATTTACGCCGCGAGGCACCGTGATGAAGGCTGTTAACAGCGCAAGTCGATCGTGATCTCGCGTCAATCGGCCTTTCCGTGAATCGAATTCAGCTTATCTTGTCAATCCCATCTCCTTAACAAGAACATGAAATCAATTTCTGCAATCTAAACCGAGACCCGAGCCAGACGCATGGGTAAGACAGAGACGACACCAACCGAAATTATCCGCATGATCTCAGCTGAAGCTACCCGACTCATCGGACCGTGGCCCAGCAACCTGGATATATTTGTATTTCGCGTGGATGACAGCTGGGAATGCCTGATAACACCGACCAATAATCCAACCGAAGCTAAATTCCGAGATGTGGCGTTGCAGATCGGCCTTTCACTCGAACGCAGTTTTAAGCTCAGGGTATGAAACCTATTTTTGCGGCCTCGTATTCTCCTTACCAATTCGATATCCTCTTGCGAAATTGACACGACGTTGGGGCAACTTAGCCTCAGCACAGCGATTTCGACCTGCTGCCTTTCCCATACTTTTGCAAGCAGGCTGTTATCCCGAGAGCTATCAGTTCGGTGTCTAGATTACCGAGAATTTTCGCGGCCTCCAGCTCCCCGGGCCTCAGGCAACAATAGATCTCCTTTCCCCGTTGATTTTGTAGTCAACGCATGCTCTTCGAAAATTCTCTGAGAAACGAATGCCGTTCCTGTCTCGGTCGCTATCGTTCTCACAGCTTTCGCGAGGAACGCCTTGACCGATGAAGTGTGTATTTCGAACAGGCGATAGAACGCAACAGATAGCGCACCACAGAGCAGCATGAAGGACACGAAGCGAACGAGAGAGAACAACGTAAACTCGCCCGGGCCACTACTGAAGATAACGTTCAGCACCACCAAAATTGGATAGTGTGTTGCATATAGCGAAAAACTATACTTCGCACCGTTTGCGAGTGGGTGCAGCTGCCTTGGCATAGATGCACCTGAGAGGGTCAGCCCCACGATACTGCCTGCGACAATCAGGCCAATTGCCAGCTGGCTTGCCGCCCATTTCGGCGCCGCCCCCCCTACATAGAGCAGCCAGGCTCCAACGAGACCTACGCAGAATAAGAACAGCCAACTCACGGCAGGCGCCCTAATGGCGTAAACGGCGGCGCCGAGGCACCATATCAAAAAGTAGAAGATGAATTTAGCTCCGATATGCGTCCCCGCCGGGTCATGCCTTTCTGCATACCAAAACAAGGCAAGGATGCCGATGATCAAAAATGTAAAACTGGGACGAGACCAAACGACGACAAGAGCAAAGATCAGGACATAGTACCAGAATTCGTTGGAGAGGCTCCACAATGCCAGATTTCCGGCAAACTCCGAGCATGCGATCGTCTGAAGAAATGCGACATTACATACAGCCGTCGTCGCCCCCGCGCTTGCAGAGAACAGCCTCCCTGCATCATATAGGTCGTGGCGCGTCGCAACGAATTCCTGCCAGTTCGGCAAATGTCTCGCCAAACCATATGCGCAGATGGACGTCACAAGTGCGGGCATCAACACCACATAAAGGCGAGCGCCTCTTGCGGCGAAATACTCAATCGCATTGAGCTGCCCCGATCTTGCTCTGACGATCGCTGGTCCGCCCACGAGATAGCCGCTCAAAACGAAGAAGACGATGACAGCGGCCATGCCATGCGCGCTGAGGATCTGTACAAGAGAGAAGAGGTAGCTGACTGGAGAGGCATCTCCCGGGTCCGGAGACCTTTCCAGAAACATCAATTGGTAGGAGTGGAACGCAACTACCTCGATTGCAGCCATCGTACGGGCGAGATCTAGCCATGTGGGCAGATTCGCCGGTGTCACGGCGTTGGCACGAAACCCAATCCAACCCTCATTCATGAGCTCGAGATCCTGCAAGGCGTTAGTCTGCAAGTGGCACGTCATCGACCTGTGTGAACCAGCTAAACGCTGGCGGCGCCCTTAGACTTGACAACTCTCAATACGCTGGCGTTCGAAGGGAGCGCTCCTAACCGCCCCTCCCAATTCGATGTTAAAGTTCGGCCCAGCGCCGCTCCTAACGGCATCTGGAGGTGCTGAGCATTCATGGGGAAATCGCCCCCGAATTTGACACCCATCAACTTTGACCCATGCGCGTCTCGCATGATCACGGCGACAGAACCCGCGTCTTCTCCAATCAGGAGAGGCCGTCGCGTCGTCCTGAATTCGGAGAATGCACATGACACGATACGGTCAGCTCCTCGGAGTCCTCTTGCCAAGCATTTGGCGCCAAAAGGGCATTATCGTCGGCTCTATCGTTGTCGTCTCACTGCTGACCCTCATGGCCTACGCAACGATCGGTGAAAGATATGAGTCCTACACTCTGCTGCGTGTCGGCCAGGGCATCAAAGACCGGTCGTCAGGCGCAAGCGTGAATCCGTTCGCCGAGGGCGCCGACCTGTCTATCCGAATCGATTCGCTCGCTCGACTTGTTACGACTGACCACGTTGTCCGGGAAGCAGCGTCCAGCACCGGCTTTGATCGCTTCAACAAAGGCCGAGACAACAGTCTAATGGCGTCTATGAGCAAGACGATCGGGTCTATCAATCTTTCGCCGCTGCTGCCGAAGAGCATAGCCGATGCATTAGCGAGTTGGTCGAAGCCAGCTGACACGAACGAGGCCAGCGATCAGGCGCCAAGTAAAGAGGCGACACTGGTCGCTTCGCTCCGTGATCTGATTACCGCCAAGCAGGAGGGGCGGTCAGACCTACTGCGCATTTCCTTTCGCTATCCCGACGCTGCTGTTGCCACACGCTTTTTAACTGAACTGGCAAATGCCCTCGTCGCGGTTCAGGCCGATCTCGTCCAGACACCTGGCGCCGATATCTTCTTTGAAGATCAGACGAGACGGCTGCAGTTGGAAGCTGAAAAGTCGGCGACCGAACTCCAGAATTTCTCGGTCGGAGCGGCGATATACTCTGTCGCGGAGCAACGCGCACTGCTCCTCAAGCGGGCAAACGAGCTGAGTACGTTAATCTCAACGACCCGTGCGCAGATCCAGGATCGAAAGGGCCAAAAGCAGTCCATCGTTGATCAGCTCCTGATACTGAAGCCGGTTCAACAATCGAAAACGGTCACTGGTATCGTCAATAGCCTGGGTGCGCGTGATTATCCAGTTACACCAAATGCTGCCGGGACACCTCAGAACTTTGAGGAAACCCCTCCATTGTTGCTGATCAAAGTGTATCAGGACGCCGTCGCCACTCTCTTCAAGGTCAACACCGATCTGAACGGATCCATGAAGCTTGAGAGCCTCCTTGCTGACGAGCTCGAACATGTGAATGCCGAGCTAGCGTCATTGTCGTCCAAGGAATCCCAGTATGACCAGCTCAAGCGCGCGTTGGTCCGTGCCTCCACGGCCGCCGATCACTACGGCGCACGAGTCATCGAGGAAAAGATCAATCTCGACATCGCCAAGAAAACTCAGTTGTCGAGCGTGCGTGTAATCCAAGCTGCCGATCGCCCTCTCCGGCCGATCTTTCCGCAGAGATTTCACTTTGTCCTGCTGGCACTGTTTGGAGGCGTGATTGCGGGATCCGCCATCATCATCATGAAGGAATTGAGCCGCCTGCGCCAAGATCAGTACGAGCTTGAAGAGCGCGAGCTCGCAATGAACGAAATCGGCATCCGATCGGTTCGCGAGTACAAGGCAGCGTTGAAAGCCGCACAAGCGGCTGAATGAGTTGCGCTATTGCGTGACTAATTTGTCACTGTGTTTTAAAACTGAGTATACATGGACGGATTATGGATCAACTCTGTTTTGATAATGATGACGTTCATTCGGACCCGTCTCGTTTAGACGCAGGATCACCGCGCCCTCAGTCGCCAATGGTCACAATCGCCATTCCGACATTTAATCGCGCGAGGCATCTGCGCCATTGCATCAAGTCGGCGCTCGCTCAGACTTACGACAATTTCGAAGTTCTGGTCTCCAACAATGCATCAACGGACACAACGCACGAGGTGCTGAACGAGTTTTCAGACGAGAGGCTTCGTATTGTCCAGCAGCAGAGCAATATTGGACTACTGCCGAATTGGAATGCTTGTCTCGCTGATGCAAAGGGCGATTACGTCGTTTTTCTCTCCGACGACGATCGTGTGTCGCCATTTATGATTCAGAAATCTATCGACGTTGTCCGTAAACGACCCGGCCTGCCGATAGTCGTTACGCTGAGCAATTTGCATTCTGAAGCTGTTGGTAAGACGTTCGCGGCTCGCGGGAGCCGAAAGTTGTCGACGGGAATCTGGCCAGGAACGGCGGTATTGGATGAGTTCCTGCAGAATAACATTACTGTCACGATGTGCAGCGTTCTGCTGCGTGCCGATTGCGTTCGGGCAAATGGAGGATTTCCTCTGGAGTGTCCTCATATGGCTGATATCGCAGCCTGGGCACCACTTCTATTTCTAGGCGAAGCTGGGCTGGTAAACGAGCCGTGCGCGACCTTCTCCTATCATGGCAACTCCGAGACGTCCCGATTGAGTCCGGAGGAGCTGCTATTGGACGGACGGCATATGGAGGAAATGATTTCTGACCTTGCCGTGAAGTATGTCGGAGACCCCGAGCAACAGCGTCTGCTGCAGCTCAATGCCCGTCGGTGTTTTGCACAACGAGGCTTGACCGTTCTCTCCGATTATCGATCAAGCGGCGGGAAGATGGACCGATTTATCACCTTACTTTGGAAATTCCGCAGTTATCTGACATCCGCCGGACCAAAAGTCGGCTTACGTTTCTTCGCACTCGTCCTCTGCCCTCCTTTCATTGCAGACTATCTGCGCCAGCGACGTCGGGGCGCGTCAGAGCAGTTGGTGTGAAAATGCCTGCTTGTCGCCAGCCGTTTCACCCATGGACGGCATTTTTTCGAGGCCAGAATAGCACTCAACATTCTTCTGGATATCAGCGAAAATCGGTGACTGCGGCTGCTGGAACGCTTCTGCTTGCATTCAATGTTAGCGCCAACGCTTTTGACGGTTCCTCCCCTCCAGCATCTGATTCAACGCAACTCCTCACGATCGCGACGCCGCGCGCCGCTCTGGCGCAGCCTTATCGGCTGGCAGCCTATTCAGCGGGCCTGGCTCCACGACGAATTGGAATACCGCGATTCAAACCGGAGCGAGAGGTCACAATTGATACACCACTAGTGGACGCTACGGTTCAAAACACTCCGGGTTACAGCGATCAGTATCCTGCAGGCGTCCCGAAGACGTTTGCCTGGTGTGGTGGATCTTACAGGCCGCCTAACAACCGTGCGCCTCCACCGGACTTCACCGCTGTGACCGGCTGGGGGCAAATCTATCCCGCAATAGGCGCAGCCGAATATTCCACACTCGATCCGGTCATTGAGGTCGCCAATTCACGCACCTATGTCCACCTCAAAGGACGGAATGGTTGGGTATTGGTCCAAAGTCAGGCGCGCATACAGATCGCCGGTGCGCATTTCGTCTCCGACTTTTCCAAGAATGCGGCGATCCGGATGGAGATTCGTCAAAGCCCAGGCGGCGCCGCGATGATTGGCGCGCCACCGCCCGGCTACAACAGCCATTTCTGGCTCGTTACGCGCGGCACCTATCCGGCCTCTAGCGTTGACGGGGTCTACGTACAAATGGATATGCGATCGGCTGATCCCGCACTGAACGTCGTCGCTAACGTCGGGGCCGATTGGTGGCGCAACGCAACAGCCGCATTCGAAGACGGCTTCGGAAACAATCCCGGAGCCGGAATGAGCAACTGGCTCACCCTTTCGACGCAGTGGTCGACGCTACGCTTCTACTCAACCAGCAACGACGACCTGTGGGCCGACCCACCGCCTCCCTTACTATCCACGCGGCCACCCTACATGCCTACGAAAACGAAGCGGCGCGACATCGCGAGGATACCTTGTTCCCTCAGTCGCGAAACCCAACCGCAATAGCTATCTTGAAAGGCGTACTGGAAACTGCACGCCGCGACACAGTGCCGCGATTACACTGACGTTCGCATTCAATAGCAGATGCGTTCTCTAAATGTATTATGTAGTTAGCTACTACTCGATCAGCGTATCGCTGCTGCTGCCCATTACGCGGTGCAACACGAACACATTGAAAACAAAATGTGTTGCCACGGTTCGCTACACTATTGTTGATTCGTCAATGCACGATTTATTGGCGACTGCACAACTACTACGCATAAGCTACGAATCGTTTCAAACGACAAGAGCCTTCGTCACATCAATCCTCATCGGCCGACATCCAGGACAGATGCAAGTTCGGTGGGCACTCGGCAAAACTCCAGTTTCGCGTCGCCCGCATGTTTCGTACGGGCACAATCTCGAAACAGTCAAAATCCCATCTTCTTGGCCGAGATGGATGCTCTTCACAGGTATTTCTTTTGAAATCGGGCGCACCAAGCAGCGACAACCGGGGACATAGGATGGCAATTTCTGTTTCGGATATCATAGCTCAGAACACGATCGGTTATAGTGAGGGTAAACCAGTTGGCGTGCCGGCGAGCTACGCATGGTACAACGGTTTGTATAGGCCAATTGGCTATAGCGGTCCGCCATCCGACTTCACGTCGGTAACTGGATGGGGGCAAGTCTATCAGAAGGCTGGCGCCCCGGCGTATTCGAATCCAAATGCTACCATCGATGTCGCCAACGCCAAGACTTATGTGCACCTGAAGGCCACAGGTGAGTGGGTTCTGGTTCAGAACCAGGCCAATAACCAGATTGCGGGCGCGCATTTCGTTGCCGATTTCAGCGGTAACTCGGCGATCGCCATGAAGATCGGGTCCCAGGCCGCGGGGAGCGCGACAATGGCCGCCCCCCCGACTGGATACAACGACCATTTCTGGCCCAGCGCGCGCGGTATCTATGCAGCGGGGGCGGTTGATGCCGTCTATGTGCAGATGGATATGAAGGTCAGCGATCCCAATCTGCAACTGATCGCCAATGTTGGCGCCGATTGGTGGCGCACCCCTTCGGTCGGCTACGCCAACGGAATGACCAATAATCCCGGGGCAGGCATGAGCAACTGGGTCGAGCTGTCGACTCAGTGGACCACGCTCGGGTTCTATTCCTCAACGACATCTCAATTTCAGGCAGACCTGCCACCACCGCTTGAAGGAGTGGTTACGGAAGTTCCAAAGCCTACCATCACGCTCTTCAGCGCCGACAGTGGCGTCGTCGGCGACGGCATTACGAACGCATCTGTCTTGAAGTTGACGGGGACCGCTCAGGCGGGACTCGCTGTCAACGTCTTTGACGGATCCCAGCTTCTCGGGACCACCAAGGCTGATGCGTCCGGTGCATGGACGTTTACGACGGCGCAGCTTACCAGCACGTCGCACAGCTTCACCGCAAAGGCCATCAGTGCCTCAGGAAATACGAGCACCGCATCGACAACCCTCACTGTTCAGGTCGATACGATTGCCCCCACTGCACCGAAGCTTCTCTCGTTCTCTCCCGACACGGGCGTCGTCGGAGACGGCAAGACCGACGCGGCTGTCATTAAGCTGACCGGCACAGCGGAGGCTGGCAGCGCCGTCA
The DNA here is from genome assembly GCF_900108575.1 of Tardiphaga sp. OK245. Lineage (NCBI taxonomy): Bacteria > Pseudomonadati > Pseudomonadota > Alphaproteobacteria > Hyphomicrobiales > Nitrobacteraceae > Tardiphaga > Tardiphaga sp. OK245. Next base: position 121,223 of record NZ_FNWZ01000005.1, read on the forward strand.
AGGTGTTCGATGGGGCGACCCAGATCGGGACCGTGAGGACCGATTCGCAGGGATCATGGAGTTTGGTAACGGGGCCACTGTCGACGGCCACTCACACTTTTTCAGCTACGGCCACCGATGTCGCCGGCAACTCAAGTACAGCGTCATCGCCGCTCAACGTCAGAGTCGATGGAGGCGGGACTTCTACACCCCCGGTCACTGGTGAGAATCTTTTGGTCAACGGATCGTTCGAGGCATCAGCCGTGAAATCCAGCTGGTTTGCCGGATTCAGTACGATTCCGGGATGGTCGGCCGTCCGCGGTGGCACGATCGAACTTTGGAACAATTTGAACGGCGTAAAAGCGACCAATGGCGTGAACTTTGGAGAGCTCGATTATCTCGGCGCCGATGACGGGCTCTACCAAAACGTGTTGACTATCCAGGGCCAGAGTTACGACCTCTCACTCGACGCGCGCAGTCGGCCTGGCTTTACGGGGGCAACCTGCTCCATGGAAATTCTCTGGAACGACACCGTGGTCGCGCGCGTACCACCAGGAAATAGCTGGCAGACCTATAATTTTACGGTGACCGGCACAGGTGGGTCTGACCGTCTGACCATTCGTGAGGTCGCAGGCCAAGGCGGCGACGGCTTGGGCGCACTTTATGACAATGTGAGTTTGGTGGCCAAGCAGCCGATAACATCCGCGTCACAGGCCAGTCTGGCTCAGGCATCACGTGCCGTCGACCTTATCAATCAATATTCCGCAACAAGTGCTGTCAATTCAGATTACGGGACCAGCCCCCTGGCGAGCGCGGCCGACTCCCTCACCACTCTCTCACAGACGTTAGCGCAATCGCAGCAGCACACCTGACAACATCAATCTTAGGGGGCGCCGCTCCAGACGCGCGCCCCTTGAGGAGCTTTTTCTCACTCCTCACGGAGTGTGATTTTGCGACTGGAAATTTCTAACGATCGTGTTGTGTCGACCAACTAATTCAAGAACAGCCGGTCCATGGGCGAGAACAATACTCGTGGATCTCGCTCGCATCTCCTCGCAACAGCGCTGGATTTCACGAGTCAGCGCCTTATCGGCTTCAGCATAGAATTCCGCGAAAGATGGCCACTCATCTGGCCAGCGACTTGCGATCCGTAGCGTATTGAGAAACGGAAATTCGGCCGATTTCGGTGAAGCCGTATACCACGGCCCCGCATTTGGCAACGTCTCACCATGCGCCGCCTGCAAATTGGAGCGGATACCCGGCGTCAACGACCCAACATCGACCGGCTTTTCATCGGCAGATAGCAATTCGAGCCCAGCGTTATAACAGACCCCAAAACGCATAACCGCTTCGTCGAACGAGGTGCACAGATACTCCAAATGGGAATGCACGAATCTCAGACGCTGATACGGGCGGCTGGCCTCCTCTGCCTGCGTCAGACCGCTCGCGATTCTCTGAAACTCCCATGCATCTTCGCAGACCGTCTCAAATTGCAATAACGTTTCTACAATTTCCCTGAGCTTATCATGTGCCATGGCGATCGGATTTCTCGCGAATTCCGGCAACAAGCTGGGGTAGGGTGCATCGGCGACGCTCAGGCTAACCTGAGCATCATCTATGATCCGATCGAGCAAGCCTGCTGCGATCTGCGAGGCGGCAGCTTCTGCTTCAACAATGGTCATTGGCGCCGGCTATCTCAGGCTAAACAGATTGCCAGTCGGTGTGCGCACGAACCGGCGTCCAGAGTCTACGTACCGCTTCCCTTTAGCATGTTCGCACGCCGGCGCCACCAGTGTTCAATCCGGTGCGATTTGGATAGCCGAATAATAACGGCAAACCGACAGCCTATGACTGCGTGAGAGCGCATCGCATACCGCGTCTCTCTCAGGTCGCTCGCTGATGCCACTTCCATGCAGAGCCGACGATGGTCGAAAGGTCAGAATACCTGGGCTGGAAGCCCAGAACTGCCTTGGCGCGCCCCGGATTTGCAACCAGAATCGGCGGATCGCCATTCCGCCGAGGCTTGATGACGAATGGCGTCTCCCTATTCGTCTCACGCCGAATTTGACCGATAATCTCCTTGACGGAGTATCCCCTTCCCGTTCCCAGATTGAAGCATCCACCGACTCCACCCGCGCGAAGATGCTTCAACGCAAGGACATGAGCCTGCGCCAGATCCGTAACGTGAATATAGTCACGTATGGCTGTGCCATCGGGAGTCGCATAGTCGTCTCCGAAAATCGCAAAATCATCCAGCTTGCCCTGCGTCGCCAGAATAGCGCGCGGGATTAGATGCGTCTCGGGGGAATGGTCTTCGCCAAGCTCTCCGCCAATATCCGCACCACTCGCGTTAAAGTATCGCAGGCAGATCGTAGCCAGACCATAGGCTTCACCGAAATCCGCCAACATGTCCTCGACGATCCGCTTGGTTCTCCCATATGGGTTGATCGGCTGCAGGACTTCACTCTCTTCAATCAAATCCTTATCGACGCATCCATAGACGGCGCCGCTGCTCGAGAATACCAATGTCTTGCACGACGCATCGCGCATGGCACGCAACAGACTCACCGTGCCCTCAACATTATTTCTGTAATATTTCTCCGGATCACTGACGGACTCGCCGACGAGGCTCGAGGCGGCGAAATGAAACACCGCGACGGCGCGATATTTCTCAATCATCTCCGCCAGGTATCGCTGATCGTGAATATCGCCTTTGATCAACGGGCCCCACTTGACCGATGATCGATGTCCCGTCGACAGATTGTCATAGCAAATTGGACGATAGCCGGCTTCTGCAAGACCCTTGCAGCAATGCGACCCTATATACCCAGCGCCGCCCACAACCACGACATTCGGCGTCTCACTCATCATCCACCCCACACGCAGCGCTCGGCCTCACATACGGACCACCACGCACAGCCGTTACAATCTTCTCGGTTCGACATCTCGGGCCAGCTAGACAAATTCTTCTTCGTCGGTCTCCCGACTGATGTATCGCGCCCTCTTTCTTACGCTCACCTGCGCGCCGGAACGGCTTCCATGCATCACCGACGCCCGGCCCGCATAGGCAAAGTACAGGGCCATCGATGTAAAATTATCGAGAAGGTTCTCCGAGAAGAAATAGATACAGAGAACGACAAACAGAACTCGCGTCGCTCCAACCGGGAGCGATCGGTAAACGTGGATCAGAAATGGAGCGAAGATGGCGAGATTGATCAAACCGTACTCTACCAGAATGCGCAGATAGTCGTTATGCGCAACGAGCGCGGCATAGGTGACAAGCGCCGTTTGCCCCGATCCGTAACCGAAGAGAAAAACGCCGGTCCCCTGGCTCGAATACACATTCCAGATATCCGTCCAATGTATCAGACGAAAGAATGCCGAAAGATCTGTGGAACCTGTCATGGTGACAAGCTGCTTGTAGGACATTGACGCAATCGCACTCGGATCCATGCTGAATACCAGCATCAAGTTGTCGAACGTCGCAATTCCGCGATCGAGGGCGCCAACCGACAGCGCGACAGCACCGCCTACACCAACGGCAATAAGAGCAACAATAGAACTGCTCCGGATCGGCATGACGATCCACAAGCAGGATGCCACTGCTGTCGCGACGGCTGCCCCCAGCTTGTTCATGACGATAGCATTGATGAACTGGAACAGAATGACCCGGTTGCCGTAGAGCTGCGTTACCGCAAACAGAAGCGCAGAAAAATACAGAACACCGGTATTCGCGTTCGGAAAATACGAGAAGACTTCACTCGCAAAGCTCTCATTTTCGTAAACCTTGCTGCTCCCTTTGGTCAGCAAGAAAAGTATCGGCACAATGCCGAGCGCAACAATGCAGCGCAACTCGATCGGCTTCATCTTGCCACCGGTTGCGCGTCCCGCAGCATAGAACACATAGATTGACAGATATTTGAGAGCATCCGTCATCGACGCAACCTGCAGATTGTAGATGACACTTAACGTCGTCGTCACCAGCGCGACGAGCAGATATCCCTTCGCCGCCCCCTCTTCCCGCTTCGACTGCATAATGATCTGAATTGAATATGCGATAATCGCGAGGCTGACGGCGTTTCCCACGGCATTGAAGACTTGCGCTCCCAGAAAGTGATAAAGAAATGCGCAAAGATTGACGATCAACAAGCCGATGCAGAACGTCGAGAAGTAGGACGATTTCGGTACCGCAACAGTGGGTCGGCCTTCGATCGCAAATTCGCTCATCGACGGCCACTCATATCGGTGATCGCTTCTTCAGCCTTTGCCCTCATCACCGCAACCTCCGACACCACCATCGATGGTCGTCGCTTCTGCCGGCGCCCAATTGGAGGTCTGACGATGAGGTCATCCTTGTCCTTCTGCGGACGCGTTGTCGATCTGTCCGGGTGGGACGCCCCCATCACGGCATCATAAATTTCGAGCGTCTTCGAAGCGATATCATTCCAGTCATAACGGCGCGTACTCTCGCGTCGAATCGTCTCGCGCTCCGCCGCTCCCATCCGGACCGCAGTGAGAGCAGCCATCTTCGATCTGAGTTCTTCGCAATCGCCAACCGGAAAGATATTGGCTGGGTCCGCCACAACTTCGCAGTTTGACGGAATGTCACTAACCAACACCGGAAGCCCATAACTCAAGGCTTCGAGTAGGACGATTGGTAGTCCTTCATGCGACGACGGCAATACGAAAAGTCCCGCATGCGCATAGAGCTGACGCAACGTCTCGCCGCTTTGGTATCCGGCCATCACAACGTTGTCCTGGCCTTGCGCCTCGATCACAAGCCGATCTGCGTATTCGTTCTTGTGATCGATCCGCCCAACGATAACGAGCTTCCATCCATCCGATTTCAGTCCCTCGAACGCCCGCAAGAGATCGATCTGCCGCTTCTCGGGGACCAGCCGCCCAACCGTCAAGACATACCGCCCCGCTTCGAGACCCAGCGCGTTGATCTTGTCTGTGTTCAGCGGAAGCTCGGAAAATACGACCCCATTTGGTATGACATCGCACGTCTTTTTATACTTCTCCTCGATGAGCTGACCGATGCTGCGACTGACAGCTATCCGCTTATGCGCGTATCTCATTCCGAATGCCTCGCCGGTCCGCAGAATCGTCCGCGCAGCCCAGCCCCATTTCTCTCGATTGTAGTCCTCGCCATGATGCGTCACGACCACGCGCAAGCCGAATAATCGCAGCAACGGCGTCACGATCGCCGGGCCGATTCCGTGGATATGCACGACGCTCGGTCGCTTAATCCCGGCGACGAGCGCACAGATCAGCGAGTGCAGCAACGTCTCGAGATACACACTGCGAACAGTCCAGAGACGAAGGATACTCACTCCGCGCCAAGCATCGCCTTCTTGCGCGCCCACATATGGCGATCGCACGCAGGCCGTTACACCCTGTCCGAGCTTCGCAAGCCTCGGTGCGAGATTCTCGACATGGTTCTCGATCCCGCCCTGAACGTCCGGAAAGCCACGAAACCCGAACGTGTAGACCTCTCCCTTACCCATGGCGCCACTCCCCGCTCTTAGTTGTTGATGAATGACTTCAGTGGGTAATGTTGGTCAGTTGTTATGCGCCCCTTGACCAGCTTGGCCTTGACGGTCTTGTCCAGGAACGACGGTCGCTCGACATGCGGCGACGGCCGCGCATCCGAATAATCGATATAGCTGTCGAAGCAGATCTTCTTGCCCATCGACACCTTGGCTTTGTTTTTCAGAACCCACATCAATGGCTCCTGCTTTGGCAGTTGCGGCACGATGCGGGACCGCATCGCTGTCCGTGCGGTGGTCACCATCCAGCAGTTCTGTGCGCATCCAGCGACCTTGCCGAGCGTTTTCCGGGCGGTGTCGCTGTTGGCGATCTCATCCCACGACTGCTTTGCAAGATTCCCCATCGGAAGATCGGACCGCACGTTGCAAGCCCAGACATCCGACCACGGATCGATGAACGCAAAATCCTTTCCGGCGCTGCAGGGAATGAGCCTGTCGTGACCGAGAATCTTCTCGATCAAACCGAGATTCAGATAGGCCCGGAACCAGTTCTTCGGCTTGTTGCTTTTCAACAGCGCCTCGACGAGCCCCTCGACCTTGCGCGCGACGCTGCGTCGATCATAAAAATAGTTGTCGTTCTTGTAGAACTGCCAGGCGTTATGGAGCGTCGAGGTTGCGAGTTCGTAGCCTTCCTTGCGGGCGAATTCGTAGACATCGACCAGCTGATCGACATTCTCGTCCTGGATCACCATCGCAAAGCCAAGATCCGTGCCGCCCGCCTCCTTCAACATCCGGAGGCCGGCGACCTTCGTCGCATAGCCGCCCTTCTCACCTCGAATCGTATCGCTCGTTACTTGGTCACCTTCGACGGAGAAACGAACCTTGATGTTCGGATACTTCTTGATAATCGGAACCAGGCGCTCGGGATGCAGGCCATTCGACGAAATCTCGAGGACCCGCGCTTTCGGATAAAGTAGGTCCGCGATCTCGGCGAGATCTTTGCGAAGTGTTGGCTCGCCACCCGACACATTGAGGTTGTCGAAGCCAGGCGGCAGTTTCGACAATGTCTCGAGTGATATCTCTTCCCGCGGATCGGTCGGGTTCTGCCAAATATAGCACATCTGGCACTTGGAATTGCAGCGGAACGTCGAAATGATAGTGAGATCCATTTTATACTCCGACTCTGTTCTGTTCCTTCAGGGGATTCACGACGCTTTGGTAGAGCGCGAGCAGCGCCGCCCCATGGGCTTGAAGCGAGTATTCGGCTTCGACGACCTTCCTGGCCTCAGCACCAAGCCGCCCACGGAGGTCACGGTCCGCGAGTAGCAGTCGAATTTTGCTCGATAGGTCGTGAACGTCCTTCGAGGCAAACAGCAGCCCGCTCAATCCGTCTCTGACCAACTCGGGAATTCCACCAATTCGCGATGCAAGAACGGTTTTTCCGTGCGCCATCGCCTCCAGGATCGAGAGCGGGCTGTTTTCGTGCCACTCCGAAGGCACCACAACGACGGCGGCTCCGCGAATGACACTCGTCAGATCTGCACCAGCCAGATGTCCCTTGAACTCGGCGTCTGGAAATTGCGTCCGGAGCTCAGATAACAGAGGCCCGGTCCCGGCCACCACAAGCCGCCAAGTGGCACTGTCTGCGGCATGCGCTTTCAGCAGGGTGGCCACACCTTTTTCCGACGAGAGTCGCCCGAGATAGAGGACATAGCCGCCATCTTCACGAGATACCTGGATCGCAGAGGCGTCGATACCATTGGGAATATGCGTGACTTTCGCGTCTCCAAACCGGCGTGCGACGGCATCACGCATGAATCGACTGGGCGCGATGAATTGACTGACACGTTGATAACTTTGCGCCACCGCGTGATAGCGCGCTTCCGCCCAAAGTAACGCACTTCGCCCCAGCGACCCGTCCGCACATCGTTTACGCAAAATCGATTCGAAACGTCCGCTGGTGCAGTCTGTGCAGACTGCGCCATTCGACAGTTGCGTGTAGACCGGGCAAACCGGCTTGTAGTCGTGCAGCGTCAGGACGACTGGCGTATGAAGCCGCGCAGCGGCATTGATGATCGACGGCGTCAGCTGATGGTAGATGTTGTGGCAATGTAAAAGGTTGGGATTCTCGTCGCGTATGAGCGCGGAAATATTACTTACGGCTTCCTGAGACCGAACGAAGGAGATCGCGGCTTTTATTTTGCTGCTTCTCGACCCCGCCGTGTAGCTCTTCTCGGAAACGAAGTAAGATTCGTATTTCGACGGGCGATTGCGACTGTCGCGCATGGAGAACTCCATGACGTCGATGCCTCGCCCCTTCATCCAGTCCATTTCGTCGAACATAACGGCCTCTGAGCCGCCATTCCGGAAGAAGAATTTATTCGCGACAAGGATCTTTTCGACCTGATCCGCAGCGCAACTCAGTGTCGGCCGTTGAATATCGGTGCCCCCGTCCGCGCTACGTTCGGCCTGCGACGGCCTTAGCATCATGATGTTCTCGTTGCGGAACGCGCTACTGGCGGGCATGCGTAATGACCTCGTCTTTATGGGTTGAAGCCATCTCTCAGACGTCTCTCAAACGACCCATGAACGAAGCGTATGCGTAGGTACGACAGTGATATTGACGGGCGTCAACTCCGCTTAGCGCAGCGCAATAGAGTCTCTCTCAACGACATCTGCCTGAACTTCTCCTCTATTTCGGCGCCAGAATTGGACCGGATCATTACTGCGGCTCGAGCGCGACATGGTAGCAGCACGGTGCCGCGCGGCGCGAGGGGACCAATGGAAGAGCACCTCGAGCCAACAGCAGCAAAGCCTGACGGCGGTCTTATAGCTCTCGTCATGATGCTCAGATTTCAGGGGCTGAGCATTGACCCGGAGCGCATTCGACATCAGTTCGGCCACAAGCTCATCGGCGTGGCTGAGATGCTCCGTTGCGCCAAGGATCTCGGCCTAAAGGCGCGCATTGTGCGCAGCAGTTGGGTGCGGCTGTCCAAGGTGCCAATGCCGGCCCTGGCGCTTCTCAAGGACGGTCAGTTCCTCCTGCTCGGCAAGGTCGAGCCCGAGAGGGTCATTGTCCTGCAGCCGGGTCGATCGCAGCCGACAATGATGACGCCATCCGAGCTGACAACCGTATGGGACGGCCCGCTTCTCTTGATGACGAAACGGGCAACCCTTTCAGATCTGGCTCGGCGGTTCGACCTCACCTGGTTCATCGCGGCAATCTACAAGTACCGCTGGCTGTTGAGCGAAGTTCTCCTTGCTTCGTTCTTTCTCCAGCTATTTGCGCTGGTCTCTCCGCTCTTTTTCCAGGTTGTGGTCGACAAGGTTCTTGTTCATCGCAGTATGAGCACCCTCGACGTGCTCGCGATTGGCCTGATTGCCATCGCTTTGTTCGAGACCGTCCTTTCGATTCTTCGGACCTATCTCCTGTCTCACACCACCAACCGCATCGACGTAGAGCTTGGCGCCCGGTTGTTCCGACATCTACTGGCGCTTCCGATCGGCTATTTCCAGACCCGGCGCGTCGGCGACTCCGTGGCGCGCGTCCGTGAGCTGGAGAACATCCGGACTTTTCTCACCAGTTCGTCTTTGACCGTTGCCATCGACCTGTTCTTCACGATCATCTTCATTGGCGTTCTGTTTGTCTATTCGCCCCTACTCACCTGGATCGTCGTCGCCGCGTTTCCCATTTATGTCGTCATCTCTGCGGTTGCGACGCCGCTATTCCAGTACCGGCTCGATGAAAAATTCAGGCGCGGTGCCGAGAACCAGGCATTTCTGGTCGAAAGTGTCACTGCCATCGAGACATTGAAAGCAATGGCGGTCGAGCCCCAGATGCAGCGGCGCTGGGAGGAACAGCTGGCAGCCTATGTGTCTGCCAGCTTTCGCGTCCTCAGTCTGGGCAATTTCACCAGCCAGTTCATTCAGTTCATTAGCAAAATCGTGAGTGCGCTGATTCTATACTTTGGCGCCAAACTGGTCATCAGTGGTGACCTGACCGTTGGCGAACTGGTGGCCTTCAATCTACTCGCGGGCCGTGTCAACGCACCAATTCTCAGACTGGCCCAACTCTGGCAGGACTTTCAGCAAACACGCCTCTCGGTTGCCCGGCTTGGTGACATCCTGAATACCGCTCCAGAGCCAGCCTATATGCCCAGTCGGATGTCGCTTGCGGCCATCAGAGGGGACGTCCGCTTTGAACATGTAACGTTCCGTTATCGCATCGATGGACCGGAAATCCTCTACAACATCAACATCCATTGTCCTGCTGGACAGGTTATTGGAGTGGTTGGCCCATCCGGGTCGGGCAAGAGCACGCTCGCGAAACTGGTTCAGCGCCTCTATGTCCCCGAAACAGGCCGGGTGCTGGTCGACGGCGTCGACATCGCACAGGTCGATCCAAGTTGGCTTCGTCGACAGATTGGCGTTGTCCTGCAGGATAGTGTTCTGCTTAACGCCTCCATTCGCGAAAACATCGCTTTGGTTGATCCAGCGACACCTGCGGGAAAAGTTGTCGAAGCTGCCGCTCTCGCGGGCGCCCATGACTTTATCATCGAGCTTCCGGAAGGCTACGATACTGTCGTCGGCGAGCGGGGCAACACATTGTCGGGCGGCCAGCGCCAACGCGTCGCCATCGCGCGCGCGCTCATAACTGATCCCCGTATTCTAATCTTCGATGAGGCTACAAGCGCGCTCGACTACGAAAGCGAACGGATTGTCCAAAAGAATATGGCGCAGATCGCCAAGGGGCGTACAGTATTCATTATTGCTCATCGCCTTTCCGCCCTCCGCATGGCCGATCGCATCATTACGATCGAGAATGGACGGCTGGTCGAGGACGGCACCCATCAGGAGCTCATAAAAGCCGGCGGGCGCTATGCCAAGCTTTATCGTTTACAGGCGGGGTTTCATGACCCGGCTTGATCCCTGTCTCGACGCATTGCCAGATTATTCTGTACTCGGGATTCGAATTTTCCCAAGAACGAGAGACGCGGTTTGACCGTACTTGAGACCACATCCTCGCACAGCAGCGACGATCCTGGCTTCTTTGCCCTGGAGATGCTGTTACGCCTGGCCGGATTAGAGGTCGACGTTGCCCTGCTGCGTAGCATCAGCAACAACGGTCCCATCGATGTTGCAAGCATCCTAGCTTACGCACGGAAGGCCGAGCTGTCCGCACGATGTATCGAGACAAGGTGGATTGACCTTCCCAAATATGCGCTGCCGGGCATCATTCCTCTTCGCAATGGCAGTTTCTCGATTGTCGGCAGCGTCGCCGGCGAGAAGGTCGTCGTTCTCCATGCTGGTGCATCTCGTCCAAGCGTTCTGAGTGAGGCACAATTCACCTCACTCTGGGACGGACGCCTCCTTCTGATCCAAAGGTTGTCTCCAGTATCCGCATCGACCCTGAGGATTCGCAAGCTGCTGACACGAATCCTCCAGAAGCCACGCCGGCTCGACCAGGCCGCGTCGCATAGCCCCCCGGGCCAGGTCGCGGCTCTGGTCACTGCACGACGGGGCGCCGCCGCAGTGTCCAGTCAAGCTCGAAAATTCGGTAGCGCTGTGGCCAGCCTGAAGCCAAGGGATCAGGCGTCTCAAGTTCATGAACTGGCATTTTTGCCCGCTGCCCTCGAAATCGTGGAAACCCCTCCGTCTCCAATCGGGCGCGCGGTTGCGTATACTATTGCTTCCATCTTCACATTTGCGCTCATCTGGGCAACATTCGGCACCGTCGATATTGTGGCCACCGCACCGGGGAAATTCGTCCCGAGCGGACGCACGAAATCAATCCAGCCTCTCGAAGCCGGCGTCATTCGAGCGATCAGCGTCACGGACGGCCAGGCCGTGCGGAGCGGCGATCCTTTGATCGCGTTCGATGCCACGATGAGCACCGCAGAACTTGGCCACCTCAAAAGTGACCTCCTTGGGTCGGAGCTTGACGTGGCACGGCTGAAGGCGGCTTTGAATAAAGCGCAGAATCCCCTGACTGCCTTTGCCCCGCCGGACCATGCGTCCTTGGCCCTCGTTGAGATGCACCGGCGCTTTCTTATCAGCCAGACCGCCGAGCAAGCTGCCAAACTCGCTACCATCAATGGCCAGATTGCGCAAAAGGAGGCCGAACGAGCAACTTCCAAGGCATTGAGCGAGAAATTACGCGCCGTCTTGAATCCCTTGCAGCAAAGGGTCGAAATCCGGGAGCAGCTGTTTCAGAAGGGCCTGGGCTCGAAGATCAATTATCTCACCGAATTGCAGGACTTGGTTACCCAACGCCAGGAGCTGACCGTACAGGACAGCCGCCATAGCGAAGCGGAGGCTGCAATTGCGGTGTTAGTCGAAATGCGAACAAAGGCCGTCGCAGAATATGAAAGGTCGCTCTTCGAGGAATTGGCCAAGGCGGAACAGAAGGTCGCGGGGCTCACGCAGGACGTCATCAAGGCGGAGCGCCGCACCGCGCTACAGACCTTGACGGCTCCTATCGACGGTACCGTCCAGCAACTGGCCGTTCACACTGTTGGCGGGGTCGCCACTCCTGCCCAAACGCTCATGCTGATTGTCCCGGAGGGCAGCCGCCTAGAAATCGAAGCCAATATTTCCAACAGGGACATCGGGTTTGTTGAACCAGGCCAAGACGTGGCTATCAAGGTCGATACGTTCAATTTCACGCGCTACGGCCTTCTGAGTGGCAAGATTCTGAGCATCTCGAAGGATGCCATCACCCGCAACAAGCCGCCTGCCCGGGGCGTCGATTCTTCATCTGCTACAGACACTGCCAGCAGCGAACCGACCGGTCAGGAGCTCGTATACTCCGCACGCATATCGGTGGATCGCAAACAGATGGATGTAGAAAATAGAACCGTAGATCTTTCGGCCGGCATGGCTGTCACCGCTGAGATCAACATCGGATCACGTCGGATTATCAGCTACATCATGTCCCCGCTGCTGCGCTACAAACAAGAAAGTCTGCGCGAGCGGTAGCACCATGATTTAATTACGACCGCCGTACTCTACACAGCTCGGAACCCAGCATATACCGCGCTAACTCGCTTGCGCGGGGCAAACGCTGCCCCTTCAGCGCACCAGGCCGGCGGACTGCAATGCAGAAGCCGCCTCCTTGAGGGTCCCCCAGGGCAGGCTTGAGCGTTCGGCGATATCGAGCAGAGAGGTTGCACCGTCCGACATATTCAGAATCCATAGCAACGCCAACTGGTACTCACCAGCAGAACGCCCGCCAATGGTGCTGTAAAGACCGTAGTCACCGAGCTTCGGCTCACACATCGGCTTCTGATTGATATATTTTCGATTATTCTCAATCACATCGATCGCCGCGATCGCCCTGTCCAATGAATCGCGCAGAGCCGCTGGTTTCACGAATGACAGATTGTCGGCCGATGTGTGGTACTCAGGGAATTTCCCGTGCGGTGTCCTCATGAACGAGCCGACCGGGAGATTGATGCCAGGCGAGCAGTATTGTCGCTCGTCATAGCCAAATGGTGAGAAAGGCTGAATTGTGTGGGGCTCGCCACCTTGCTTCAATACATAGGTCCACGCACGATCGATTTCGGCATTGCTTTGGCGGCTTAATTTGTATGTCGGGCTCCCAGCGTCGCCCACACACGTCAAAACGAAGCCATGCTTGATCCGGCTGAGATGCGCCTGATTCAACGCCAACCAAGTGATCGATCCGATCGTGCCTGGGATAAACACAAATCGATAAGAGTAGCGTAGATCCATGTTGCGCAAATACTGGGCGAGTGCTGTCGCCACGGCAATTCCGGACAGATTGTCATTACAAAGAGAAGGATGACACAGGTGGCAAGATATGAGGACTTCTTCTGATGAACTTCCCAGCAGCCGCAAGTCGCCATATGTGAGATGCCCGGGTTCAAGCATCGAGTCGATACAAACCTCGTACTCGTCTTCTTTGAGCGCCAACAACTGCGCATGTGTGACGCAAAATCCCCAGGCGGCGTGATAATACGACGTGCGATAGGGAATGACGTCCGGATGATCTGGATCTGAAAAGAGGTGCTTCTTCAGTTCTTCAAGATTAAGGCGCACATGAACAGGCACGCTGTAACTAACCACATGAAGATTGCACGCTCGGAAATCTACGATGCGCTCTCCCGCGCTGTTCTTGATGTAAGCATCGCGGATATTCCACTCAGATGGCACCGTCCAGTCGAACACTTTCAAACCGGACGGCACCTCACAAGTGGTAAGCGGAACATATTTCTGAATATGATGAAGGGTTTCGCGAACTCCCTCGCCGGTAATGCTCCTGCATATCGGATAGAGATCTGCAATGAAGTCATGCATGGCCTGGCCACTGCGATCGGCCGACAACTCCGTCGTCGCAGCGCCCCTCTCGAGTCGACCCGACACCACCTTCCGAACAATATCATGCATCGCCTGGTCTCATTCCACTCTCTATTCTGATGCTTTGATCGTCACGCGATGACAACGGGCTCCGGAATAGGAACAATAAATTTTGCTCCCCAACTGCGGGCAAATGACAGCTGGCTGATGATTTCCTGTTGCAGATTCCAAGGCAGGATCAGGATATAGTCCGGCTTTGTCACCCCTATCCTTTCCGGCTCATAGATTGGGATGTGCGTTCCGGGCAATAAATGCCCCTGCTTATGTGGGTTCCTATCGACCGTGTACTCGATGAGGTCGGGGCTGACACCGCAGTAATTCAGCAGAGTGTTTCCCTTGGCCGGCGCTCCATATCCGACGACCCGTTTACCTTCACGTTTTGCTGTTTCCAGAAATTCGATCAGCTTCCGCTTCGTCTCCAGGGCGCGCTCCTCGAAGGCCTGATAATGCTCCAGATTGGCGAACCCCGCTGCGATCTCTTTTTCTCGCAACGCTGACACCCGGCTCGACATCGCATGACGTCCGCGACCAGTGTGCTGTGCATAGATCCGAAGCGAACCGCCGTGGGTCGATAGCTCTTCAACATCGAACAACGTCATACTGTGGGATGCGAAGATCTTCTCAACGGTCAGAAACGAGAAGTAGGAGAAGTGCTCATGATAAATCGTATCAATCTGGCACTCGTCAAAAAGCCGCATGAGGTGCGGGAATTCCATTGTTGCCACGCCACGATCATCGAGGAGAATGCTGATCCCGCCGACAAAATCATTCAGGTTTGGCACATGCGCCAGCACGTTGTTTCCAATCAGAAGATTGGCACGCAGCCCCTCGCGGCGAAGCGTCTTGGCTGACCGCTCACCGAAAAAATCGACGCGCGTGGGAATACCGCGCGCTCTGGCGACCGCAGCAACATTCTGCGCCGGCTCGATTCCGAGGACTGGGATCTCATGCTCGACAAAGTACTGCAGGAGATATCCATCATTGCTTGCGATCTCGACGACGCTCGTATCTGGACCGAGGCCAAAGCGAGTGATGACGTTGTCGACATACTTCTTGGCATGCTGAAGCCATGATTCGCTGTATGACGAGAAATACGCGTAATCGCCGAAGATATTCTCCGGGCTTTCCCACTCTTCCAGCTGAACAAGAAAGCACTCGCTGCATACATAGGCCTTCAGCGGGAAGAATTTCTCCTTTTCTCCATTGTCATCCTTCTTCAGATAGGAGTTTGCGAGAGGAGACATCCCAAGATCGAGAAACACGTTCTCCAGAGGAGCGCTACAGAATCTGCAGCTACATGTTTCATCCGAATGCGACGACGGTGTCGCCGCCGAATTGAAGGACTGCACAGCGACTTCTTGATTCAACATGGGTACGCTCCTGATGCGCGTTCGCGTTATCTCGCACCGGAACCGTATTTGTCTGCGCACCCGTTCACTTGACCTCTGTCAAGTTATCACAACTACTTTATTTGACGGATGGGATTGCGGATTGGCGCGCGCGTTGCGGCAATCGTTTTCTCGATGTTAGTCGGCCATCGGAATGAGACTGTGCGCCAATTCGCTGCTCGCAGGCGTAGACATACGCGCCCGCATTTCCGCTTCGCGGCCTTTGAGAGGCGCCCAGGCCTCATCCCGCTCGGAGATTACCGAAACAGCCGGCCAGCTGATGCCGAGGACCGGATCCTGATATCCGATGCCTCCCTCGCCGCCGGCCATGTGAGACGTGCTCATGAAGTAAAGAAGTTCGGTATCATCAGCCAGGGTGATGAAACCGTGCGCGAACCGCTTCGGAATATAAAGCCCGCGACCATTTTCGGCGGAAATTTCGACGGAAACATGCCTCAAGTAGGTATTGGATTCAGGACGAAGATCCACGATGACATCCAAAACGGCGCCCCTGACACAGCGAACATATTTCTCTTCTGCGTACGGCGGATATTGGAAATGCAATCCTCTTAGCGTTCCTGCCTTGCAGTTATAACTCAGGTTCGCTTGCCGGATTGAGGTTTCCAGCCCGCGAGCGGACAGCTCTTCAACACAGAACACACGCGAGAAGTATCCACGTCTATCCTCGTGTCGCTCGACGTCAATGACGAAAGCGCCTGCCAGATCTGTCTCAGTAAGGATCATTTAGGCCTGCGAATAAGATAGTTTCATACCCACTTGGAACGGCACACGACAGCTATACGCGTCGAGAGCTCCGCTTTGTGGTGCAAACACGCGGATGACTAACCGTCCTATAAGATAGCAAATTGGATAGCCGTAACGCATGCCCTGCCCAGCACATAGATCCAGGCGATGGTTGCCCCGGTTGCCAGCAAGACAACGGCCGTTGGCCAATCGAGCCTCCGGCGCTCGCCCTTCGAGATCACGGTGTCAGCCAAGAGATTTTGTGAGTTCAGCTTATCCATATGCGTCATCCACATCTGATCGTCGTGAGCAGTATGGATGCTAACTCTCTCAACTCGCCTGAACATGACAATGCTCAATAGTCGAAGACCATCATGGTCGCGCGCCCAACGCCGCAACGTGAACATCGGTCGGTCTCCGCAGCGGCCCCCCTTCCAGACCAGCTTAAGCGGGTCTTATACAGCGTCGTGCTCGCTATGACCCATCAGCGATCGCTCGTTAATTTCGTCGAAAACGTGTTCGGACTTGACGACGCGCAAGTTTCCTCCCCGATCTGGCTGCGACAAATTATCATTGGATACTTTTGTATTGTCGCGTCGATAGAGGTTACCGTCATGCCCGACAGCATTTTTGAGAATGGAGTTTCATCCACTGACGCGTCCGTTCGCGAGCAATTGCGGATCCGAGCACACGCAGCAATCCCCGGCGGAGCCCACACTTATGCGAAGGGCGACGACCAGTTCCCAGTTTCCGCGCCAGCCTTCATTGCCAAAGGACTAGGCTGCCACGTGTGGGACACCGAGGGGACGGAATTCATCGAATATGGCATGGGGCTTCGCTCCGTCGGGTTGGGGCATGCCTTCCCCCCCGTTATTGAAGCTGCGGCGGCTGAGTTACAACATGGGTCGAATTTTACCCGACCGTCGCCACTCGAAGTCGAGTGCGCGGAAAGCCTGCTGGAGGTCATTCCAGGCGCCGAGATGGTAAAATTCACCAAGGACGGATCTACGGCGACCACGGCTGCAATCCGCCTCGCGCGAGCTTACACAGGACGGGACATTGTTGCGCTCTGCTCCGACCATCCGTTCTACTCCTATGATGACTGGGCGATCGGCACGTCGCAGATGCCCGCCGGCATTCCTGAAGAGACAAAAGACCTCACATTGACGTTCCGCTACAATGATCTGACATCGGTGGCAGTGCTGTTTGCGCTCTATCCGGGCAGGATTGCCGCCATCATTCTAGAGGCCGAAAAGGATGTTGCGCCAACCGAAGGCTTCTTGGAGGGAATTCGCCAGCTCTGCACGAGCAACGGAACGCTTCTGATCCTCGATGAGATGATCACGGGATTTCGATGGCCGACGCGTACGGCGCAGAACTTCTACAAGGTAACGCCGGATTTGAGCACTTTCGGCAAGGCCCTTGGAAATGGCTTTGCCATTTCGGCGCTGGCGGGCAAGCGCGA
Source organism: Tardiphaga sp. OK245 (assembly GCF_900108575.1). Taxonomy (NCBI): domain Bacteria; kingdom Pseudomonadati; phylum Pseudomonadota; class Alphaproteobacteria; order Hyphomicrobiales; family Nitrobacteraceae; genus Tardiphaga; species Tardiphaga sp. OK245. The sequence goes on from NZ_FNWZ01000005.1 coordinate 138,670, forward strand.
GATTATGATGCAGGGCGGCCGCGATCACGACAAAGAACGCGTCTTTTTGCTGTCCACGACACATGGCGCTGAAACGCATGCACTTGCTGCCGCGCTCGCTGTGATGAAAGTCTATCGTGAAGAAGCCGTGATTGAGACATTGGAACGTCATGGCGATCGATTGAAAGCCGGCGTGGATGCCGCAGCGGCACGCCATGGCTTGAGCCAATTATTCAAGCTGGCCGGGCGCCCGTCCAATCTCGTATACAGTTGCTGCGATGGAGACGGGATACCGTCGCAGCCATACCGCACCTTGTTCTTGCAAGAACTTTGCCGCCACGGAATTATCGCGCCTTCGCTGGTGACGAGCTATTCTCATTCCGACGACGATATCGATCAAACGATCGATGCGGTTGATCAAGCGCTCCACGTGTATCGCAAAGCGCTCGAGGACGGCATTGACACATATCTGATCGGCCGACCCGTCCGCCCCGTGTTCAATCGATATGGCGATAGAACAAGCAGCGGGACGACCGCGCCGACTGGCGCTCAGATCACCAAGACTCTGCTTAGACCCCGACGCAAACCACGAGCCTCCAACACTGCAGCCGGAAATCGGCGCAACTCACGTTGTGCTGAATCCACGATAGGATAAAGTTGAAACTTACAGATTGCCCCGTGAGGCGTTCGAGACATTGTCGCCCGCGCGACCACCGATCCCACAGAAGGTCGTCCGCGACCTCTGCAACTCCCTCTGCAACACAAGTGCCGCCCACGCCAAATGCGCGATAAGCCAAAGTGCGAAGATGTGCTGCATCAAAGACATAGTTTGCAGATCCGCTTAAGGGAGCAAAGACATCGTGGATAGACCACCACGGCCGCGCTGGCGGCGTACCACATACGTCGACAGTCCACATCACGCAAACACCATAAAACACAAAAATGGCAGATTTCTGCGTGATTCGACAGGTTAGTTGCTATTTAGTGGTGGGAGATCGAGACTCTCCTTCGTCGCGGCCCTTCAGCAGCGCGACGTCTCGATTTGGATCATCCTAGCCACAGTTGTTCGGAGGCCATGCCGATACAGGTACCTTCGATGATCTTGTGCACAGAAGCGCATTGACGTCCTATAGCTGAACGAGACTTTACCCTGATAGCGCAATGACAATCGCGCTTACGCTCAATGCGGCTCGCACAGCAGCGCTCATCAAATGACGGGGGTGCCCGCAATCTCGCTTCAGTGCTAAGGCGCCCGACAACCCAGCGACGCGGTCGGGAAGTAAACTTGCGGCTTCTCCGAACTGGCCGTCAGCAGGCGTCGCGTTCTGAGGTTTCACCGCCGCACGTGCAACAAGCTTCAACAACACATCAATAAACGTTGTCAGTCTTCAACACCCGAAAGACCGTCAAAACCAGGATGCGAAGATCCAGCCAGATCGACCACGATTCGATATACCACAGGTCGCTTTCGACCCTCTTCTTCATCATGCCGATCTCTGGGGTTTCGCCTCGGAGTCCATTGACCTGAGCCCAGCCTGTAATTCCTGGCTTGATCTTGTGCCGCATGGCATAGGTTGCAATGAGCTGATCGTATTCAGAATCGTGTGCCAATGCATGCGGCCGAGGCCCTACGAGCGACATTTCCCCGCGAAGTACGTTGATTAGCTGCGGTATCTCATCAATGCTGAGCTTTCGCAGCAGCGCTCCCAGCCGCGTAATACGATGATCATTCCTCTTGGCCTGAACAATGACCGGTCCGTCGTCTCGCGTGTTCATCGTCCTGAACTTATAGATCTTGAACGGCTTTCCGTTGAAGCCTGCCCGCTGCTGCAGAAATAACGACCGGCCCGGCGACTCCAGGCGTATTGCGATGCTGATAATCGCAAACATTGGCAGCAGGACAATAAGTCCCGATGCGGCCAACAGCTGGTCCATGGATCGTTTCATTGTTCGCTGCATGGCACTCAGGGGCGCACGCTGCAACTGCAGGGCCTTTGTCGGGCCAAAATCGAATAGTGGTCGATCCAGCAGGCGAGCTGTCCTTTGATCCGAAACGAGTTTGATTGGAATGGGGAGAACACGCAGCTCGCTTTCGACTTGCCCGACCGCATCGAGAAATGCCCAGGGCATTGCGATCACGACCTCGTCCACCCCGGTTTGGCGGACATAGCGAACCAGCTCGCGCATGCGTTCCTTGAGGATGGCGGGATCGAGCAATTGGCCGGGCCCCATTGGAAGCGATACGATTTTGCAAACAGAGTAGCCATATAACTCAAGCTTACTCAGCGTTGCGTTACCGATGAGCTCCTCCTCTAGACCGACCAAAACGATCCGGTTCGGCCGAATAAGCTTCGAGCGGATGATATAGGAACAGAGTTCCGCGACGATGACTCTCAACACCGAAGAAACAACAAGGCCGCTTGCAAAGAAAAGTAAAACCCAGCCACGAGAAAAGGTCGAGCCGCTCTTGAGCAAGAAAACGAGAGCCGCGAGAGACGCAAATACGGCCAACCATGTCAGTGCGGATCTGCCAACCTGCCACCGGCCTCGCAGAAGATTGGACGCTTGATACAACTTCGAAACATGAGCAATAGCGGAATACAGAATGCCGACAGCCATTCCCGAGCCCAGATTGTTTTCCGCACTGCTATAGCCAGCGACAGCGGTAGCATCATAAATGATGCCCGTCGCGACCGACAGAATTACAATCCATACCAGGTCAAGCGCCGCTACGAGCGGGGAAATCACTGACAAGGAGGACGGTACGCCGAACTCGTGCTGACCGTGCGGTCGCTCCAGTCTCGCTGCCGCCTTTCGATCGCCCACCGGATCCATTGAATCTGCTCCTATCAAATCTTGAGAGCTTCACCACACTATCCCCTATCTCTGCGCCCTTGCGCTTGCGACCTTCATCAACCCATTTTGATTGACGAAGCGAATGGTCTTCCGGCTTGGCAGATCAATTAGCTCTTTCGCCTTGAAATCAGCGAGTGCCCGACAGACAGTCTCAATTGACGTTCCGACATGATCGGCGATATCGGCCCGAGATAGTTGCAGCCGAAGCGCTTTGGGACGCTTCGGATCCTCGCGCAAATGAGGTTGAATGCGAAGCAGAAGCCACGCAATCCGGGCGACGCAGGTTCGCTGGCTCATCGTCAGTACAAGAGAGAGTGTTTCCGACAGAACTTGATGAGTCCCGCATGGCTCGCCCTGATGACAAACGCGGGCAACGGTGGTGCGAATGACTCGGCAGTCGGTAACTGCTTCGGCTGTGAACTCTTGGCAAGCCTGCTGGGTGGGCATGACAACATCGCCTGGCCAATAAAAGGCAAGGATTTGTCGGTTGCCGTCGGGGAGCAGACGCACTGCCCGCACGACGCCTTCTATGATTTCGATCTTCTGGTTTTGTTGCTCTCCCTCCCAGAACAGGGCTCTGCCCCGCGGAACAATCGTCGGAGTGGGAGTACGATCCAGCATTATCTTGCTGGGCAGCACAGTGAGGCCAATCGGGGCGCGTGTGCAGGACGGCTTTAGGGAAACCATGTCTAGCGGCATTGGTCCAACCCTCAACGTTAAGCGTGCGTTGAAGGTGGCATGCAGACAACTTTAAGAAAATTCAGGCTCGTGCGCTAAGTTTTCTATGGTTCCAACTCGGCCTGATGGTCTAGACCGAATGTCAGGAAAACTATACTGCGCTTAGCTGGCGCACATTTTTGGTTATGATAGCGCCCATAATACTGGCGTATTGCCACTGAGCGCAGCATTCTACGTATTTACTATCACGCACGGAATATGCGCGATTCACGCATCGATGTCATCTTCGAATTCTGTGACGACCGTCAATTATGCACTGACCTTTTTTGATTGAATGCGGACTTCACAGATGGCCCCATCGAGTGGCTCACGCTGCTTTTCAAGGTCATCCAGAGACGTGACTGGGTGAAGCGGCATATCGCTTGAGAGTGAAGCCCTTTCACCAATCGAAAGAGCGCATGCCATTGGTCAGAACGGGGCTTCTCGCCACCTCAGTCGCTATCCTCGGGATGCGGGTAACCATCTTGGCATGCAAGTTCGGGCTCGCCATCTTTGTTGGCCGCTATCTCGATCTTTCATCGCTAGGGGTCTTTGGACTCTGCGCCGGCGTTGTCGCCTTGGGACCGAGCCTGGTCGGGATGGGCATGGTCCATCTCATCGTGCGGGATGCGGTTACGCTGCCGCTCGCTGAATTGATCGACCTGCTGCGGCACTACTGGTCCTTTGTCACCATCGTTTACGCCTTAGCGCTGGCGGTTTCCTTTCCGGTCACGCACTTTCTGAGCGGATCAAGCATATGGTCGCTGGTTATCGCGATTACGCTGCTAGAGCACTTCGGCAACGACGTTTTCCAGTTACTATCCAATTTGCAAAAGCCCCTTCTGGCCAACATAAGCGCCTTCATTCGCGGGGCCCTCTGGGTCTTGGTCTATACCCCACTGGCCATCTGGTATCCGGAACTCAGATCTATGTCCGCGTTGCTGTGCTTCTGGCTCGCCGGCAGTATGGTGGCTTTGGCTCTGTTCTTCTGGACAACCAGACTGTGGCCGTGGACAGCAACCTCGCTGGCGGCGATCGACCCACAACGAATTTTCTCCACGATCAGGAAAGGTTTCGTCATTTACCTGAGCGATCTCGGTTTTGTGGCAAGCCAATATATCGATCGCTATCTGGTTTCATTTTTCCTCGGGCTGGAGCTAACCGGCATTTACTTTCTCTATTGGTCGGCCGCAAACGCCGTGAGCACCTTCGTGAGCATTGCCGTCCTGCAGGTACAGCGTCCCATATTGATCAAGGCACACCATCATGGTGGCGATTCAGAACACCAGAAGCTGCTGATGCCGTTTCTAGGCACGACATTGCTCTCGACAATCGCATTGGGTGCAGCGACCGGATTGGCGTTCTATCTCGTCTTGCCGTACTTGAAGCAACCAGCCATCGGAAACTTCTTGCTGGCATTTTGGCTTATCATGGCGGGTATGGCAGTGCGCAACGTCGCAGATTTTGGAGCCATGGCGTTGTTTACGGCTCGCCGAGATGGCGTTATGACGCTCACCAATCTCGCATCGGTTACTGGGCTGATCGTCGCCCAGTCGCTCTGTCTGCCACTCATGGGGCTTTATGGCGCCGGGACCGCTATGATCATCACGTTTGGGGTAATCACAATCTGGCGCGGCGCGTTGCTGTATGACCCTGCGCCGAGCAAGTCGCCAGCGCTGGGATAGCCCCAGGTTACCCAGGATCAACGACAGCCAGCTCTATGCCGGAAATCTCATGCGTGATCGGCCGCCATTCATACCCATCCCCTCGATCATGAAACGAGTACTGGAAGCGCGGCTAGCAGTACGTTCTTTCGGTCCAACAATCCTTGCGGCCATGAACGCCGCCTCGGTTCTATTGCGAGCGCCAAGCGCCCGAAGAAGTGCAGCTGTATGAATTTTGCTCGTGCCCTCGGCGATGCTCAACTCACGTGCGATCTCTTTGTTCGACATTCCCTGCGCCAGCAACGGCAGCACGTCATGCTGGCGACGCGTCAAACGAAGTTTGTCGACATCGACTGTCATCGTACGCTGACTGCCAACGCTGCCATGATCGCCATCTGCGAGCCATCGTGGAACATAGATGCGTCCAGTGAGGAGATCGCTGATAGCCGTCAGCAACTCTTCGTCGGATTGCAGCTTGTAAACAAATCCGTGAAACCCAGCCGAGAGGCAGCCAAATACGTCAGCGCGGGTATTTGACGTCGACATGATTGCAACGCGCGTTGCAGGTCTTCGCTCATAAACCTGCGCGAGCACCTCAAGCGAAAGGTCGTTGAGGCTTGCTCGATCCATCAGGATCAAGTCGAAACAATCATCCGCTTCGAAAACCTCGAGGCGAGACGCCTCGATTACTCTGGAGTGTGGAAGTCTTGCCTCAATAACGTCCTTGAGGCCGGCTCGATAGACGCTGTGCTGGTCGACCACTAAGATTACTGACACGACACCAACCCCTGGTATGCGTAATCCAAATTTATGCGGCGATAATTCTGCTTCGGGCGCCCTCTACCGCCGCTCACTTTAATATTCTGCAATGCAACAAGAATACCTACGAACGCCCCCGTGTCAACTCATTGAATCAAATGGAACTTTTCGATGACCCGTATAAATCTGGGTACACGCGCGTAAATTACGCACTCGCGATATCGACAATCGCGCACTCGGCTGGATTGCAATACCTTTATTCTACTCGGCGCACGAGGGTGCGCACATGCAGACTGCGCGGAAACGTCGCGGTTAGTTAGCAGTCATTCCGCCGCGACTGCAGGGAACATGTCCTTCATTGGCGTCCAACGAAGCCGCGGATCCAATTGCTCTGTATCCCGCAGATGCCGGAGTTCAGCCAATCGCGTAAAGGGCGCCGCATTGAAAACTTTCTCGTCAAGCTGAATGCGCTCAAAGACGCTCTTTAGCTGCAGCGCTCCCAATCGCGCATCCCATTTGCAACAAAAGCTTGGCAGATGTTCTTTTATCTTTGCGAATGAAACGCGATAACTACGATCGTCTGCTCCAGCAGGCCCAAAGGTCAATACGGAGCCGGCGAATGTCTCATTGACGATATTCGCAATGTCGCGGACCGCATAGTTCTGCGTCTCGTCGCCGACATTGAAGGCCTCGCCCCACACCGCTTCGCGGGGCGCTTCCAATGCGCACACAATCGCTTGGCAAATATCATCGATATGCACCAACGGTCGTAAAGGCGACCCATCACTCATGACACGCACTGTTCCAGAGGTGTATGCGAAGCCGGACAAGTTGTTTAAGACCAAGTCAAAACGTTGCCGTGGCGAAGCGCCGAATGCCGTGGCGTTGCGAAGAAACACTGGCGTGAAGCGCGAGTCGGCCATTGCCCTTACGTCGCGCTCAACCAGAACCTTGCATTTGGCATAAGCAGTGCGCGGATCGACCGATGACGTCTCGGTCTTCAGCTCATCGCCGGACGCGCCATAGATGCTGCATGATGACGCGTAGACAAATCGTCGAACGCCGGCATCCTTACATTTCTTTGCGAAGGCGACCGAGCCTTCGTGATTGATCTCCATGGTCATGCCAGGGTCATTCTCGCCGAGAGGATCGTTCGACAGCTCGGCAAGGTGCACGACTGCATCAATTCCAGTAAGATCAGTCGTCGTTAGTTGGCGCGTGTCCTTCGAAATGACCATTGGCCGTGTGCAGCCATCATCAAACAACCAGCCCCGGCGATAAAGGCCTGTGTCGATGCCAACTGCATCATGACCGTTGCTAAGAAGCTTTGGCCCAAGTACTGCGCCAATATAGCCGTCAGCTCCTGTATATAGGACGCGCATGATCTCGCCCTCACTTAGCGGTCTGACCGGCAAATGCCGGATCAGACATACGAGCAGCATTGAACGTCGGAGCTGTGGACTTTTTATCCCAGACACACCATGGGGGATTCCCCGTGTCCCATAGCTCCTGCAGGACGGCCTTGTCGCGCAAGGTATCCATGTTCTGCCAGTAGCCGTGGTGTCGATAGACCGCGAGCTGATCTCGATCGATAAGTTGAGCCAACGGTTCGTTCTCCCAGCTCGTGCTGTCGCCCTCGATCACGTCGAGTGCTTCAGGCTCGACGACAAAAAAACCTCCGTTGATCACCTGCCCGTCTCGCGCATCCTTTTCCCGGAAGCGGGCCGCACGTGGACGCTCTGACGACAAATTAATCGCACCGAAGCGACCGGGCTGCTGGACCGCTGTCACCGTCGCGAGCGCTCCTTGCTCGTGGTGGAACTTGATAAGCTCCTGCACATTCACATCGCTTACGCCATCGCCATAAGTGAGACAGAACGTCGAGTTTCCGATATAATCCTTCACGCGCTTCAATCGCCCGCCTGTCATGGTCTTCTCGCCGGTATCGACGAGCGTGACCTTCCACGGCTCGCTTGCATTGCGATGGATCTCGACGTCGTTACGCTGCAGGTCGACGGTGAGATCACCCTGGTGCGGCAAATAGTTCAGAAAGTAGTCCTTGATCACGGAGCCTTTGTAGCCGCAGCAGATCACAAATTCGTTCAGACCATGATGCGAGTAGAGTTTCATGATGTGCCAGAGTATTGGACGCCCGCCGATTTCGACCAAAGGCTTGGGAACGACCGACGTATGCTCGCTGAGGCGCGTGCCATAGCCGCCTGCAAGGATCACCACCTTCATTATTCTCTCCTGTCCTTTGGTCGCCATCGTCTGATTTCACACCAGATACCGTCTGGCGTGCAGATGACCATGTTGGCAGGATAGGCAGCATCATCCGGTGCGAGTTGACGGCCGTCAAATCTGGATTTTTCGCTGAGTAATAACTTTGCGCCAACGTTCTACTTGTAAAGCACCTGCGCGATTTTGATTGAGGGCCACCGATATGGTCGCCCATGCGCGACCATTGCGATTACGTTGAGATCTCTGCGAGCGTCGATTGGCCAACTATGCGCTGATGAGTCAGAAACGATGAGTCCGGAATTTCTACTTCTTCTCATGCACTTTACCGCACTATGTGTGATGGTGCTGACAGCCTATTACGGTGGCGAGGATGTATTGTCTGGCCGCTTCACTTCGTCTTCACCCCTGGATATTCCCCCCGTCGCCACGATTCATCGCCCACTTCATGTGACACAAGATACAGCAGATTTCTTCAGTTGAGATTGTTTTGAACTTAGCGTCGGGATTGGAACTTTGAGCAGCTCGCACTTTCTGACACCAGGTCAACTTCAGCTCCTGGCGACGGAAGTAGTCGGCCCGGCTCCAGGCTGGAATGCGAAGATCGAAATTCCCGTTGGCGGCGGCATTTTCGTCGGCGGGGAGGAAGCTTCCGATCTGTTCGCCCGCGCTCTGTTGCAGGCGACTCCCTTGCCACCACCACATGAACAAGAGTTTGATGAGGACGCGGGCTCACTCGTACTCGACCATTTATGGACCGCGACATCCGCCGGTCGCCAGGCACGCGATAACGCAATTGCATCTGATAGCGATGGGATGAGTCCGGTCCGCTGATCTTAGGTCTGACGATACGCTCACCGCCTCAAGCGTATCTGCCGAGAGGCTTCGTTACAGCTTGAAATCCAGCTCTACGACGCCATCGATCGGTTTCGTGCAAGCAGCACTGAGCCAGAGCTTTGGCCAAGCGATCTTGAATAATCTTACAGCAATATCTGGAGGCAACTGCGACTCGACCTTTACGATAGCCAACTGCCTCCTTCCACAATTCCAGAACTCGAAGCTGATGCAATTCCTGCGATAATCGTATTCTGGCTCGAACAACAAGCCTCGCGGTATTGTCTCGCCAACCATAATCTGCCCGCCCCTGCTCGACGCGTCACGTAGCTACGCGTCGTCCGATGCAGGCATTCCACATCGATAAATTGTCGATAGGTTGACGTGCGCGGGAGGATTCGAGCTGGGTCTAAAAAATTATTTGGGCTACCGGCGTCTCGGGATTCATAGCCGCCCTCGATGATTGCGCCTGTGATTGATGGCAGAACGCAGCGTTTACTGCCACGCAAATCCTACCGACCCAATCGACACAGTTCTCGGACCAAGGAACACACGATTACGAGATCGCATCCCATGCCGACACGGCTCAAGTTGTTTTACGTCCCACCTGTGTCACGGCAGTGAATACTGTAGCGTAAGATGGCTCATGAATTTTATCGAGCAATATCCTCCGATTCAGCTCGCAGGGATGCATTCAAGAAGTGACGTTATGTACTCGACGGACACAGCGATGAAGTCTTTTCGCGGTGCGTCTGCAGCGTCAGCTCCATCGGGCGTGATATATTCGCAAGTGGCGGCGGCAAATCCGCAAGAAACTGAGAACTGGTTCCCGACCGCCTTAGAAAACGATTTCTACCCTGGCGTGGGGATTACTTTAGACATCGCGTCGCGGACATCCGTACTGCCGCCGGCATCGATGCTGAGGTCAAGTTCATGGGCTTGCGGCACGGCGGGCAATACGGAGGGTGCTGACGCCGACCTCAGCGACGCTCAGTTGCGGGCTCTCAGCGGGCATCGCATGGCGAGTATGGTCGTAACCTATGCGCGCAGCTCGATGCAGCAACGACGGGATGGCGCGCGGAAGCGTCAGGACGCCCGCGAAAATCTTCTGGAATGAAGCGTCGATTTGGAGGCTAATGCGAATGGTTTTGATCGAACCACAAAGCAAGAGCCAGAATGGTGGGCGCACTAGGGCTCGAACCTAGGACCCGGTGATTAAGAGTCACCTGCTCTACCAACTGAGCTATGCGCCCGGATCCAGATCCGGATATCCCCGTGGGGACGGCGTCGTTTAGCAAAGCGATCCGGGGATGTCCAGCGACGCTGTCACAAAAATTGCACCGTTTTTCGCAATCGCGAAAATGCGAAGAAGCCGCTGGATTTCAGCGGCTTCTTCGTCATTGCGACAGTGGAAAACTGCTCCGGATCAGAGCCGTTCGGCGCCCGGCGCGGGGTTGCGCTCGAATCTGTCGCCGGGGCCACCGGGACCGCGATCGTCGTCATCGCCGAAACGCGGGCGATCGAAGCCGGGAGGGCCGAATCCCTCGCCTTCGAAGCTGCCGCGCTCATAGCCCGGCCGCGGGCCGCGGTGACGCCAGCCGCCCTCCCCGCCGCCGAAGCCGCGGTCCATATGGGTCAACACCGCCAGTCGCCGCTTCTGGCCGTCGTCGAGGGTCTTGTAGAGCGGGTCGGCGGCATCGGCGATCTTCTTCAGCGCGGCGGCCGTGGTGGCCATGTCGCCGGCGCGCTGCTGCAGGCGTGCGACCGGATTGTCCGGCGTGTCGGTCCGCTTCGCGTCGTCGTCGCGGTTCTTGCGCTCGTCCATGCGCGCATTGGCGCGGTCGATGCGCAGCTTGGCGAAATCGCGTACCGCGCTCTCCACCGCCGGCCACATCTTCTCCTGGTCCGGCGTCAGCTTGAGCCCGGCCTTCACGGCAGCGATGCGCGCATCGGCGAAGGCAGCGCGGTCTTCCGGATTTATCCGGACGTGATGATGCATCCATGGACGGTGCTGGGCATAGACCGCGGTAGAACCGGCGATCACGGCAACAGCGGCACCGGCGAGCAAGATCTTCTTCATGGCAACCTCCTTTGGAAAGTTACTTGAAGATGATCCTGCGCTGCCGCGGCTTCAACTTACGCTTTGGCCATGTGTTTTCTGGATGTGTTCGTTTTCTGAATATGCATTCACGATGGAACACACTTCAGAATCTTTCGTCACAGCATCCCGAGAACGCGCGGCAGCCACAGCGAGATCTCCGGGATGAAGGTCACCGCAACGAGGAACATCAGCATGGTCAGCAGCCACGGCCACACCGCGATGGTGAGTTCCGTGATGCCCATCTTGGCGATGCCCGACGCGACATAGAGATTGAGGCCCACTGGAGGATGGCACATGCCGACCTCCATATTGACCACCATCAGGATGCCGAGATGCACCGGATGCACACCGAGCTTCACCGCGATCGGAAACAGGATCGGCGCGGTGATCAGCACGATCGATGAGGCCTCCATCACATTGCCGGCGACCAGCAGCAGGATGTTGACGAAGATCAGAAACGTCCACCAGTTGACGCCCATGTCGACGATCCAGGCGGTGAGCTGCTGTGGAATCTGCTCCGAGGTCATCAGGAACGAGAACAGCACCGCATTGGTGATGATGTAGAGGATCATTGCGCTCATGCTGGCCGAGCCGAGCAGCACCCGCGGCACGTCCTTCAGGCCCATGTCCTTGTAGACGAACACCGCAATGATGAAGGCATAGACGGCGCTGACCGCCGCGGCTTCCGTCGGCGTGAACCAGCCGCGATAGATGCCGCCGAGCACGAGGAAGATCAGCAGCAGGCCCCAGATACACTCGCGGAACGCCTTGAAACGCTCGCCCCATGACGCCCGCGGCAGCCGCGGATAATCGAACTTCCAGGCGCGATACACCGTGGTGGCGCCGAGCAGCGTCGCCAGCATCAGGCCGGGAATGACACCGGCGATGAACAACTGGCCGACAGACGCCGAGGTGACGCGTGCGCCATCGGGGCCGAGCGCGACGCTGCCGCCGGTCGCCACCGCATAGATCACCATCACGATCGACGGCGGGATCAGGATGCCCAATGCGCCCGACGTCGTGATGACGCCGGCGCCGAACCGCTTCGGAAAGCCCTGCGCGACCATGGCGGGCAGCAGGATCGAGCCGATCGCAATCACGGTCGCCGGTGACGAGCCGGAGATCGCCGCGAACAGCGCGCAGGCCATCACGCCCGCAAGACCGAGACCGCCATACCAGTGCCCGACCATCGAGGTCGCGAAATTGATCATGCGTCTGGCGACGCCGCCATGGGTCAGGAAGTTGCCGGCGAGGATGAAGAACGGGATCGCCATGATCTCGAAATTCTCGATCCCGGTGAACAGTTTCAGCGCCACCGCCTCGATCGGCACCTGGGTCAGGAAGAACAGGAAGGTCAGCACCGTCAGGCCGAGCGCGATCGAGATCGGCATGCCGGTGAGCATCAGCGCAATGAGCAGCGCGAAAATGATGAGCGTGGTCATCGCACGCCCTCCGGCGTCGGACCAACCGCCGTGTCGACCTCAATGCCCTCCACATGGCTGTGATCATGATGCGGCAGATCGTCGAAGCGGAAATAGCTGTAAGCGACCTGCAGGAAGCGGAAGCACATCAGATAGGAGCCGAGCGGAATACAGAGATAGACGATCCAGCTCGGCAGCTCGAGATCCGGCGATGTCTGGTCGGTCTGCGACAGACCCATCACGAAGCTCGCGCCCATGGTGCCGATGATGCCGGTGAACAGCGCGCCGCACAGAAGGCCGAACAGGATGGTGCCCTTGCGCCATTTCGGCGGCAGTTGCAGCACCAGCACGTCGACGCCGACATGGATGCCGGTGCGCACGCCGTAGGCGGCGCCGAACTTCGCCATCCACACGAACATGTAGATGCAAAGTTCCTGCGCCCAGGACAGATGGATGCCGGCGAGAAACTTATAGGCCGCCATCGCACCGGGCAGATTGCGATACGACACCACGAAATCGGTGGTGTAGCGATGCGCCACGGCGATAAAGATCACCACCGTCGCGGCGCCGATCAGCGTCGCGATAAGGGTTTCCTCGAGACGATCGAGGATGCGTAACAGAAATTTCAAGATCGTCCCCCACCCGCGGCGAGTATCGGCCTGGACCGTAATCGCGCTGCTCCGTGCTTTTCACTCCGTCATTGCGAGGAGCATTTGCGACGAAGCAATCCAGACTTCGCTTGTGGCTTCTGGATTGCTTCGCTGCGCTCGCAATGACGAACCGTTAGTTCCTTACGACAAGCCTCAATTGGTCTTGGCGTTGGCTTCCTTCTGGAACGCCGCAATCAGATCCTTGCCGACGCGCGACGCCATGTCAGCGGTCACCGGCTCCAGCGCCTTCATCCATTCGGCGCGCTCTTCTGGCTTCAGCTCGTAGAAGGTGGTGGTACCGGCCTTCTTCATCGCGACGATGGCGTCGTCGTTTTCCGTCTGCGACAGGCCGTTGGCATAGGTTGTGGCATCATCCATCGCCTTCTCGACCTGCGGCTTCACGTCGGCCGGCAGACCGTCCCAGAACTTCTTGTTCACGATCACGGCGTAGCCGATATAGCCGTGGTTCGAGAGTGTTATGTGCTTCTGCACTTCATGCATCTTCTGCGTATAGACGTTGGACGGCGTGTTCTCGTTACCGTCGACGACGCCGGTCTGCATCGCCTGATAGACTTCCGAGAAGGCCAGCACCTGCGGGATGGCGCCGAGCGCGCGCATCTGGGCTTCCAGCACCTTCGATGACTGGATGCGCAGCTTCATGCCCTGGAAGTCGGCGACCTTATGCATCGGCCTGTTCGACGTCATGATCTTGAAACCGTTGTCCCAGTAAGCGAGACCCTTGATGCCCTTGGGCTCGAGCTTCGCCAGCAGGCCCTTGCCGATCGGCCCAGTGGTGATGCGGGTCAGCGCCGCCTTGTCTGGCAGGATGTAAGGCAGGTCGAACACCTCGAATTCCTTGACGCCAAGCGGGCCGAACTTGGCGAGCGAAGGCGCCAGCATCTGCACGGCACCGAGCTGCAGCGCCTCGACCTCTTCCTTGTCCTTGTAAAGCTGCGAGTTCGGATAGACCTCAACCTTCACCTTGCCATTGGTGTATTTCTCGGCGAGTTCCTTGAACTTCTCCGCGCCCTGGCCCTTCGGCGTATTCGGCGCGACGACATGGCTGAATTTGATGACGATGGGCGATTGAGCGGAGGCCGGACCGGCCAGCGCGAGCGCTGCGATCGACGCTGCGGCTAAAATAAACTTGCGCATGATGTTCTCCCTGTTGGCCGCGCGGAGCTGTTTTTAAAATTCGCTGCGCTTGGATGCCACAGGGAGCTTTATCGTCATCGGCGATCAAACGCCATCGCTCCCTTCGCAGGGGTTGCTGCAAAAGCTTTACTGCAATGCAAAAACGCGGCGTCTTGCGACGCCGCGTTTCGTTGCGCGTATAGGTTTTGGGAAGCGATCAGCTCGCGGCAGCAACCGGCGCCGGCATGTCGCGCGCGCGCTTCATGACGATCTTGTTCAACCCGCCGAGATAGGCCTTGGCCGAAGCGACCAGCGTGTCTGGATCGGCCGCACGCGAGGTCATGGAGCGGCCTTCATGGGCCAGACGCACCGACACTTCCGCCTGCGCGTCGGTGCCTTCGGTGACGGCGTGAACCTGATACAGCTCCAGCTTGGCTTCATGCGGCACCAGCGCCTTGATGCAGTTGAACACCGCATCGACCGGACCGTTGCCCTCGGCCTCCTCGATCTTCACCACGCCGTCGATGTTCAGCTTCATGGTGGCACGCTGCGGACCATGGGTGCCGGCGATCACCGTCAGCGACACCAGCTTGATACGATCATGGGCGGCGGTCATTTCCTGATCGACCAGCGCTTCCAGATCCTCGTCGTAGATGTCCTTCTTGCGGTCGGCCAACGCCTTGAAGCGCACGAAGGCGTCTTCCAACTGGTTCTGACCCAGCTTGTAGCCCATCTCCTCCAGCTTGTGGATGAAGGCATGGCGGCCGGAATGCTTGCCCATCACCAGCGAGGTCTGCTTTACGCCCACCGTCTCCGGCAGCATGATCTCGTAGGTCTGCGCATTCTTCAGCATGCCGTCCTGATGGATGCCGCTCTCATGGGCGAAGGCATTACGGCCGACGATCGCCTTGTTGTACTGCACCGGGAACGAGGTTGCGGCGGAGACTTCCTTCGAGGCGCGCATCAGCATCGTGGTGTCGATGTTGTTCCAGTACGGCAATTTGTCATTGCGCACCTTCATCGCCATCACAATTTCTTCCAGCGCAGCATTGCCGGCACGCTCGCCGATGCCATTGATGGTGCATTCGATCTGCCGCGCGCCGCCGCGGATGCCGGCCATCGAATTGGCGACGGCCATGCCGAGGTCGTTGTGGCAGTGAACCGAGAAGATCGCCTTGTCGGAATTCGGCACGTTCTCGCGCACGCGCTTGAACAGGTCGTAATATTCCTCGGGCACCGAATAGCCGACGGTGTCGGGGATGTTGATCGTGGTCGCACCGGCCTTGATCGCTGACTCGACGCAGCGGCACAGGAAGTCGAATTCGGTGCGGGTGCCGTCTTCCGACGACCACTCGACGTCATCGGTATGGTTGCGGGCACGAGTCACTGACGAGATCACCAGATCGTGGACGGCATCCGGCTCCATCTGCAGCTTGTACTTCATGTGCACCGGCGAGGTGGACAGGAAGGAATGGATGCGGCCGCGCTTGGCCGGACGGATCGCCTCGGCGCAGCGGTCGATGTCCTTCTGGCCGGCGCGGGACAGGCCGCAGACCACGGCATTCTTGGTGCGCTTGGCGATCTCGTTGACGGCTTCGAAGTCGCCGTCGGAGGCGATCGGGAAGCCGGCCTCGATGACATCAACACCCATGGTGTCGAGCATCGCGGCGATCTCCAGCTTTTCCTCGAAGGTCATGGTGGCGCCGGGGCACTGCTCGCCGTCGCGCAAGGTGGTGTCGAAAATGATGACGCGGTCCTTGTCGGACTTGTCCTGAACGGACGGGGTGGTCGAAGTCATGAGATATTCCTTAGGTCGCGGCGCATCTGTCTGGGCGCCAGAGGGAGCTGATGGTTCTGAATGTCATGATCCCCTGAGTACCCAGGCCAAACGGCCCAGACGGCGCTCAGGGGCAGATAAGCAGAAGCAGCCCGCCAAGAAGGAGGTTCGAGCGCAGCGCAGCCGGAATCGCGTCGGGACCAGCGGCAACAGCCACTCCCCCGGAAACTCCAACCATGTCGCTGCGAATCAGCATTGCCACACCTTCAGGCCCACATCCTCGGCCAAAACCAGTCTCAAGGAAAACCCTTGATGGTTCGTTGCCGACGAGGGCCTGAGGTCGTTCTAGACGACAAATGCGGGGCCCTGCAACGGCTAAGAGGGTCAGGAAGACTGACCTAAATCCTCCTGGGAGGCGCTCGGGCGCGTGGCCGACTGGCCTAGCCAGAACATCCCCAACTGGACGTTTTCGCAGCCACCCTTTTGCCCTAAGACCGAACGGCAATTGCGAGGACAGGACGATGACTTTCGCCAGGGGATTATCCGCTTTCCCGATCACGCCGATGAATACGAATGGCAGGGTCGATACGCCCGCGCTACGGCGGCTGGTGGCGCCGCTGGCGGCGGCCAAGGTCGATTCCATTGGCCTCCTGGGCAGCACCGGCTCGTATCCGTTTCTCAGCCGTGACGAGCGCCGGCGCGCCACTGAAGCCGCCATTGCGGAGGTCAACGGCCGCGTCCCCGTGCTGGTCGGCATCGGCGCGCTCCGCACCGACGAGACGATCGAACTGGCGCGCGATGCCAAGGCCGCCGGCGCCGCCGCCGGCCTGCTGGCGCCGGTGTCCTACACGCCGCTCACCGAGGACGAGGTGTTCGAGCACTTCCGGACGGTTGCCGAGACAAGCAAACTGCCGATCGTCATCTACGACAATTTCGCCACCACGCATTTCAAGTTCGCGCCCGACCTCGTCGGCCGCATCGCACGTATTCCCGGCGTCGTCGCCGTCAAGGGCACCTCGTCCGAAGCCAGCTTCGCGGCAGATCACCTGAAGCAGATGCGTGCCGCCGTACCATCAGGTTTCTCGGTCGGCTATGCCGGTGACTGGAATTCGATGGAGACGCTGCTGGCCGGCGGCGATGCCTGGTATTGCGTGGCGGCGGGCCTGTTTCCAAAGAGTTGTCTGGCCATCACCCGCGCAGCGCAGGCCGGCAATGCCGACGAAGCGCGCCGCCTCAACGGCGCGATGCAGCCGCTGTGGGATCTGTTCAAGCAGTTTTCCAGCCTGCGCGTGATGTATGCGGCTGCGGAGCAGATGGGGCTGACGGATGCGAAGCCACCGCGCCCGGTGCTGCCGCTGACGGATACGGCGCAAGAGAAGGTGGCAAAGGTGCTGAAGGAATTGAAGTTGAGTTAGGCGTTACACACTGTCATTCCGGGGCGGGATCGTCGCCAAAGGCGACGAGACCGAGCCCGGAATCTCAACATGGGAGTCTCCGGAGAGCCAAGCACTCCGGGATTCCGGGTTCGCGCGAGCTACGCTCGCACGCCCCGGAATGACGAGCCAAGTCCTAGTGCTTCGCCACTTTCTTCTTTGCCTTCTTGGCCACCTTCTTCTTCGCGACCTTCTTCACCACAGGCTTGCCTTCCCGCGGCGGCCCTTCCTTCTCCAGCGCCTCGCGGATCAGCGTAAAGTCCTTCTTCGCCTCGCCGTCCACGGTCGGGAAGTGCAGGTCCAGCTTCTCCAGCGCGTTGACGATGGCCGAGCCGATCACCACGCGTGAGAACCATTTGCGATCCGCCGGCACCACATGCCACGGCGCCTCCTCGCAGGACGTATGCTTGATCAGGTCCTCATAGGCCTCCTGATACTTGTCCCACAAGGCGCGCTCGGCGATATCGGCCGATGAGAACTTCCAGTTCTTGGCCGGCTGCTCGAGACGATCGAGGAAGCGCTCGCGCTGCTCTTCCTTGGAGACGTTGAGAAAGAATTTCAGCACCACGGTGCCGTTGCGCGCCAGATACTTTTCGAAGGCGGTGATATCCTCGAAGCGCTCGCGCCAGATATCTTTTGTCACCAGCTCCGCCGGGATCTTCTGCTTGGCGAGAATCTCCGGATGCACGCGCACCACGAGACATTCCTCGTAGTAAGAGCGATTGAAGATGCCGATACGTCCGCGCTGCGGCAGCGCGATGGTATGGCGCCACATGAAATCGTGATCGAGTTCGTTCGACGACGGCGTCTTGAACGAATGCACCTCGCAGCCCTGCGGATTGATGCCGTCGAACACGCTCTCGATGGCGCTGTCCTTGCCGGCGGCATCCATGCCCTGGAAGATCAGCAGCAACGACCAGCGATCCTGTGCATAGAGCTTTTCCTGCAGCTCCTGCAGCCGGCGGCGGTTGGCCTCGATGATCTTCTTGCCGGTTTCCTTGTGCAGTCCGCCGCTGCCATTGGTGTCATGCGCCTTGAGATGGAAAGCTTTCGAACCGTCGACCCGATACGGTTCGATATAGGACTTCAACGCGGACACAACTGGCTTGGCAGACATGAGATCGGCAACTCCGGGACACGGGGATTGCAAGCGTAGCGCGCCGATCCCGGCAATACCAGCAGATCACGCCGCTGGCGTCAGTTGCGCTGTCATAAACGCTGTCACAAACAGCGGCATCGTCGGGGTGAAGTCGGCTTCGCTGCGCACCAGATGAATTCCGCTCAGCTCAGGGGATGCCTGACCGGCAAGATTGGCTTCGATGGTGCTGCGCAGCGTCTCACCCGGCTGATCCGCATTTAGAAGACGCATCATCGCCACCGAGAGATCCGTCACGACGCAGGACCAGCCAGCATCGGCGCGATAATCGGCTTCTGTCAGACCAAGCTCTTCCTCGACTTCACGGGTCACACTGCCGGCAATATCGACCACGTCACCACGCAAGTCGTCCAGATCGGGCGTGCCCGCCGCAAAATAGATGCGTCCGGCATTGGATGTATGTTGCCCCATCTCGCCGAGCACGAAGGCGCCGTCGCTGGCACGCAGCGCGCCCATGCCAAATCCGTTGAACACGTCCGTATCGGGACAGCGCCAATCCCGCCACGCCAGAAAGCTCGCAAAATCGGTCTCGAAATATTCCGCGCTAAACTGGTCGCCGGTGAACTGCGCATTGCGCGCCAGCAACACGCGCCCATTAAACAGTTGCGGCTTCTCGTCGCGCTTGCTTGCGAAGTGAGCGTCGATCTCGTCCCGCCGCTCACGCGCGAACGGCCACTGCCAATCGCTGCGTGTGAGGTCGAGTTGCGTGACGCGGTGAATGACCGGCGTCATCATGCGCAGAACCTACTTCGCATTCGTCCCCATCGTTTTGGCGAACTGCTCGACATATTTATTCGTGTAGGTCTTGCTGACATCGATATTGGCTTTCGCCACCTCCGGCGAGCCCTCGCTGAACACGGCGAGCACGGCATCTGCGCCCTTCGGATCCATCAGCCCCGTCTCCGAATACATCGGGAGCGTGTTTTTGAGCGCCGCGAGATAGAGCTCCTTGTCCTTGCCGACAATGCCTTCGGGCATCTTCGCCATGATCTCTTCCGGCGTATGGCTGTGAATCCATTTCAGCGTATTCATGATCGCGTTGGTCAGACCCTGCACTTCCTTCTCGTGTCCCTTGACCCATGCGGTCGTCGAATACAGCGCGCCGCCGGGATATTCGCCGGAGAACACCGCCAGCGTGTCCTTCTGCGTCCGGGTATCGCTGAGAATCGTGAGGTCTTTGTGGCTGCCCTGCAGCACGGTGACGGCAGGATCGAGCATCACGGCGGCTTCGATCTGCCCCTGCTCCATCGCCGCCACTGCCGTCGCGCCGAGGCCGACGCCGATCACAGCAGTACCAGCCGGATCGAGACCGTTCTTCTTGAGCTGATACTTCAGGAAGAAGTCTGTCGACGAGCCCGGCGCGCTGACGCCGACTTTCTTGCCGGCGAGATCCTTGATCGACGTGATCTTGCCGGTGCGCTTCGGCGACACCACCAGCACGAGACCGGGATAGCGGTCATAGACCACGAAGCTCTGCAGCTCCTGCTTCTTGGCGGCGAGATTGACGCAATGATCGAAATAGCCGGAAACCACATCGGCGCTGCCGCCGAGCACGGCTTTCAACGCATCGGAGCCGCCCTTGAGATCGACCAGCTCGACGGCGAGACCCGCTTTCTCATATTCGCCGAGCTGCTTGGCCAGCACGGTCGGCAGATAGCACAGGCACGCCCCGCCGCCGATGGCGATGGTCACGTTGGTTTGCGCTGCAGCGGGATGAACGAGAAACAGCGACAAAAGGCTCGCAAGGAAAAGACGTGTGGGGAATAAACGGCTCAAGCCGGTTTTTATGTTTGTTGTCATTGTTTCCTCCGCTGCTATCAGGCGCGGAGGATAGAGGAGCCTCCGCCGGTTGGAAAGCCGGCACTGGTCAACCCACGTCCCGCGACATAGCATCCGCGCGGCAAATCATTGTCATCCAGGGGGAACGTTCATGAAGCGCATCACTGCGACACTCTCGATCACCGCAGCCTTCGCCGCCGGTTGTCTCATCACGCATCTCGTGCCCGAGGGCATCACGCCGGCACAGGCCGCGGAAAACATCACCGCCCAGGTCATCCACGTCCCCGAACTCGTCGGCGACGCACTCGGCCCGGCCTCGCCCACCGGCTTCCGCTCCAAGATGTTCATGCAGGCCGACGGCGCGACGATCTCGGTGCAGGACGGCAATGTGGTGAAGCACATGCATCCCAACACCAACGAGATCCAGTACATCCTCGAAGGCACCGGCACCGTGTGGCTGGGCGACAAGGAAGTTCAGGTCAAGGCCGGCGACCTCATCATCATCCCCAAGGGCACGCCCCATGGCGGCACCAAGCCCGACGGCAAGCCATTCCGCGCCATCGCCATCAAGACCCCGCCGCAGGCCCCGGACGACACCAAGCCGCTGCCGTAAGCCACGGGCTCTGCTTAACCTCGCCCCGCCTGCGGGGAGAGGTCGGATCACAAGCGACAGCGCGTGATCCGGGTGAGGGGGAGCCAGTGTTTCACTCGCTAGCTCCCCCTCACCCGTCTCGAATGACCTTCGGTCATTCGATCCACCCTCTCCCCGCTTGCGGGGCGAGGGAATCGTCTCAGCTCCGCCCTTCGTTCGCCACCGGCTTCCACACCAGCAAGCGCTTCTCGACCACCGACACGAGCACATCGATGGCAATGACAAAGGCCGACAGCACGAACATGCCCGCGAACACGCCGGCGACATCGAACGTGCCCTCCGCCTGCTGGATCACGTAACCCAGCCCCGCCGCGGAGCCGAGATATTCGCCGACCACGGCGCCGACCACGGCAAAACCCACCGCGGTGTGCAGCGACGAAAACATCCACGACAGTGCCGACGGCCAGAACACATGGCGCATCAACTGCCGCTCGCTCATGCCCAGCATGCGGCCATTGGCGAGCACCGTCGGCGAGACTTCCTTGACGCCCTGATAGACGTTGAAGAAGACGATGAAGAATACCAGCGTGACGCCGAGCGCCACTTTCGACCAAATGCCGAGTCCGAGCCACAGGGCGAAGATCGGCGCCAGCACCACGCGCGGCAGCGCATTGGCCATCTTCACATAGGGATCGAAGATCGCGGCGAGACGCGGCTGGCGCGCAAACCAGAAGCCGATCAGCACGCCCAGCGTCGAGCCGATGACAAAGGCCAGCACCGACTCCAGCAGCGTGATGCCGAGATGCTTCCAGATAATGCCTGACGCGAACCAGCTAACAATCTGGCTGCCGACATCCCATGGGTTGGAGAAGAAGAACGGCGGCAGCAGGATGCGGCCAAACATCGGCACGGTGGTGAACACATGCCACAGCCCGATGACGACCACGGCGACGAGCACCTGACACAGCAGCAATACAGGCCGCGTCATGACGCGGCTCCCATACCAGCGGACTGCGCATAGCCCTTCATCACTTCGTCCTTCAGCACGCTCCAGATCTCGCGGTGAAGCGCGTGAAAATCCTTGTCGAGCCGCACTTCGAAAATATCGCGCGGCCGCGGCAACGGCACTTTCCAGTCGCCGATGATGCGCGAACCAGGCCCCGCCGACATGATGACGACGCGGTCCGCCAGCGCGATCGCCTCTTCGAGATCGTGGGTGACGAACAGCACCGCCTTGCGATCCCTGCTCCACAGATCCAGCAACAGGTTGCCCATCACCTGCCGGGTCTGTGCGTCAAGCGGCCCGAACGGCTCATCCATCAGCAGAATTTTCGGATTGCGGATCAGCACCTGCGCAAGACCGACGCGCTTGCGCTGGCCGCCCGACAGCATATGCGGATAGCGCCCGGCGAAGGCGCCGAGACCCACCGAGGTCAACCAGTCCTGCGCCCGCGTTAGCGCCTCGTCGCGTGCTATGCCGGCGATCTCCAGTCCGATGGCGACATTGTCCAGCGCGGTCTTCCAGGGAAACAGCGCGTCGGCCTGAAACAGGTAACCCGCCTGTGCGTTCAGTCCGCCCAGCGGCTGACCGAAGATCCGGACAGCACCGGAGGCTGGCGCCAGCAGACCGGCAGCGACATTGAGCAGTGTGGATTTGCCGCAGCCGGTCGGCCCGACGATGGCGACGAACTCGCCATCCGCCACCCGAAGCGTTGCCTTCTCTACCGCCGTATAGATGCGATTGTCGGCAATACCGAACGCCACTGTCGCGTCATCAAGCGCCACCGCCATCGATGCCGCGGCCCCACCTGCCTGCACGCGCGTCCCCCAGAGTGTTTTTGTTCCGGGACTGGCTTAGCGCTGCAGGGTTGATAATTCAACGGTGGGGCCGGGTTGGTGGGCCAGATGCTGCATGATAGCTTTGCAGCGATGATTTCAGAACTCGGTACATCGATGGCGCCCCATCTTCACCCTCCCCTGGAGGGGGAGGGTCGGGCGACGCGAACGATGCGCAGCAGCGGTCGCGTTGTCCGGGGTGGGGTGACATGTTCATCCATGGAGCTTCCCATTCACCCCACCCCGCCACGTGCTTCGCACGTGGCGACCCTCCCCCTCCAGGGGAGGGTAAGCGACGACGCACCGCGTAAGATATCCGGCGCATGAGTCCCCTCATCCGCTTCTCTCGCATCAGCAAGAGCTTCGACGGCGGGGCCATCAAAGCCGTCGATGACGTTTCGCTCGACGTGGCCGAAGGCGAGTTCCTCGCGGTGGTCGGCGGCTCCGGCTCCGGCAAGACCACGCTGATGCGGCTGGCCAACCGGCTGATCGCGCCGGACGCGGGACACATCGCCATCGCCGGCGAGGACGTCGCGCAGGTCGATCCCATCGAACTACGCCGGCGCATCGGCTATGTGTTCCAGAGCGGCGGGTTGTTTCCGCATATGAGCATCAAAGACAATATCGGCATCACGCCGAAACTGCTTGGCACGCCGCCCAAGGAGATCGCCGCGCGTGTCGATGAATTGCTCGATCTCGTGCGCCTCGACCGCACACAGCATCGCGACCGCTTCCCGCACGAACTCTCCGGCGGCCAGCGCCAGCGCGTCGGCGTCGCGCGAGCATTGGCTGCGAAGCCGCGCATCGTACTGATGGATGAACCGTTCGGCGCGCTCGATCCGCTGACCCGCGATGCGCTGGGCGACGACTACCGCGCGCTGCATCGCAGCCTCGGCCTCACCACCATCATGATCACCCATGACATGACGGAGGCGATCCTGCTCGCGGACCGGATCGCGGTGATGCACTCCGGCAAACTGCTCGCGGAGGGCACGCCCACTCAGTTATCCGAAAGCACCGATCCCTATGTCGGCGAGTTGCTGGGCACACCGCGCCGGCAAGCAGAACGACTTCAGATACTGCTGCCGAAGGATGGCACGGCGCCCCAAGGCGGCGCGACATGAGCCTGTTCACCGATCCGCGCTGGAGCGACGCGCTCGGGCATCTGCCGGATTATCTCGGCAGCCACGTGCGCGTCAGCCTCGCCGCACTGGCGCTCGGCCTCGTCATCAGCCTGCCGCTGGCCATCATGGCACGGCACCGGCCGGTGCTGCGCAGCGCGCTGCTCGGCGTGGCCAGCATCGTGCAGACAGTCCCCGGATTGGCGCTGCTGGCGCTGTTCTATCCGCTGCTGCTGGCGCTCGCAGCGCTGTCGCTGCAATATCTCGGCGTCGGCTTCTCGGCCTTCGGCTTTCTGCCCGCGGTGCTGGCGCTGGCGCTGTATTCGATGCTGCCGGTGCTGCGCAACACCATCACCGGATTGAACGGCGTCGACCCCGCATTGACCGAGGCCGCGCAAGGCGTCGGCATGACACCGCGGCAATCGCTGACGATGGTGGAACTGCCGCTGGCATTGCCTGTCATGATGGCCGGCATCCGCACCTCGGCGGTGTGGGTCATCGGCACCGCGACGCTATCAACGCCGATCGGCCAGACCTCGCTCGGCAACTACATCTTTGCAGGCTTGCAGACACAGAACTGGGTTCTAGTGATCTTCGGCTGCGTCGCCGCGGCAGTTCTTGCGCTGGCCGTCGATCAGTTGCTGGCGCTGATCGAGACCGGCATCCGCCTGCGCAGCCGTATCCGCACCGCCATCGGCGTGCTCGGTATCGCGGCGCTGGTGATCGTCACACTCGCGCCCTCCTTCGCCCGCTCCGGCGCGCGCATCGTGGTCGGCGCCAAGACCTTCACTGAACAGTATGTGCTGGCCGCGCTGATGTCGCAGCGCCTGCAGGCGGGCGGCCTGCCCGCCACGACGCGGCAGGGTCTCGGCTCCAGCGTGATCTATGATGCGCTGGCCTCCGGCGATATCGATGTCTATATCGATTACTCCGGCACGCTGTGGGCCAACCAGTTTCACCGCACCGAGATCCTGCCGCGCGAGAAGTTGCTGACCGAGCTGAAGACGACGTTGGCGAAACAAGGCATCACGCTGTTCGGCGAACTCGGTTTCGCCAATGCCTATGCGCTGGTGATGCCGCGGCAAAAGGCCGAGGCGCTGGGGGTCAGGACCGCTGCCGACCTCGCGGCGCTGAGCGGCAACATGACCATTGCCGGCGATTACGAGTTCTTTTCGCGGCCGGAATGGGCGGGACTGAAAACGGCCTATGGCCTGTCGTTCAAGACCCAGCGCACCATGCAGCCGGATTTCATGTATGCCGCTGTTGCCTCCGGCGAGGTCGATGTCATCGCCGGCTATACCAGCGACGGACTGATCGCGAAATACGATCTCGTGGTGCTGGACGATCCCAAACATGCGATCCCGCCCTATGACGCGATCATGCTGCTGGCGCCGAAACGCGCGGACGATGAGAAGCTGCGCAGCGCGTTGCAGCCGCTGCTCGGCAAGATCGATCTGCCGCTGATGCGCGAGGCAAACCTGCGCGCCGCAGGGAATGATGCGACGAGTTCGCCGGAGAGCGTGGCGCGGTGGATGTGGGACAGGATAAAAAAGTAGGATGGGTAGAGCGTCTTCGCGAAACCCATCAATGGCGAGCCACAAAAGCGATGGGTTTCGCTGCGCTCTACCCATCCTACGAACTCCGGCGTTACAAATTCTTGATCATCCTCGCATCGATCAGCAGGCGATTGAATCGTCGCGCTTCCGCGCCGTCCTTGCAGGCGTAAAACAGTCCCTTACAGCGAAGCATGATCTTCTTTTGCTCCTCGAAGGACGGGTCCAGCGGAATGCCTGCAGCTTCCTGGATGACCAGCGGCAGATACGGCCCGTCGATCGTGTCCATCACCGTTGCGCTCTTCACCGGTTCGAAATTGATCGCGTCGATGGCGTAGTAGGTCGCGTAATAGCGCGGGTCGTAGCTCTGCAGCTTCTTGCCCAGGCCCGCTTCATCCATGTTGGGATCGAGAATGCCCGGCGCGAATTCCGGCTGATGATCGCCATAGCGTACGATCAGGAACGGCTGCGCTGGAAACTGCTTCTTCAACTTCGCGACGAACGCGCCATAGTGATCCACGCTCATCGCCTGACGGCGCAGATATTCGTCGACCACCGGCACGTTGCCGGGCGCACGCCAGCCTGGCGTCATGTCGGGGCGAAATCTGGTTTCCCACGGAAAGTGATTGGCGGCGAGATAGACGAACATGAACAGCGGATTGGCCGGCGGCTGCTCGGCCATCAGGCGCGCCGCTGAATCATAGAAAAAGCTGTCGGGCTCGACGCCCTTGGCACCGAGATCCTTGGCGTCATAGAAGCGCTCGACGCCGGTGGTGGTCTGGAAGCTGCGCGCGCTCATGAAGGCGCCGAAGGCCGGATAGAGCGAGATAGTGCTGTAGCCACAGCGGCGTAGCGCCAGTGGCAATCCGCGCTCGACGCGGCCCGAAGCGATCCGCGTGACGAAATAGGAGAACGGCCCGAACGAGCGCGACGAGAGTCCGGCCAGTACGTTGTATTCGGTGAACCAGCTCGGCCCGCCATTGCTCTCGGCGAGAAATTTGCGCGCCTTGCCATCCCATGAATTGAAGTGGCTGCCATAGCCTTTCGGCGTCTTCACGCCGGCGGCCTGACGGATGTCGAAGGACGACTCGTCATGCACCATGATGATGTGCGGACGACGTCCCGCCGGATGGCAGGAATCCTCCAGCGGCAACTTCAGCCGCTCGGTGATGACCGCGTCGGACTCCATGAAACCGTGGCTGCTGAAGTCCGACACGGCGGTGACGCCGGAGCGCGCGAATTTCGACAGATAGCCGTCATCGTAATAGCCGCGCCAGGCTTCATCCGGCCAGGCTAACGCATATCCCGTCAATGCGGCGAGGCAAGCCGTCAGCGCGGCGAGCGCCGGCAGCCGTCGAATGCGGAACGGATCGAGCCACCACAGCGCATACATCAGCGGCACCACCACCACGGCAGCGCCGATGGCGGACCAGCGCAGGTTCGGAAAGATCGTGAACAGGAAGGCTGCGGTATCGCGGTCGATCACCATCAGATCGACGAAGTTCGCGGTCATCTGGACTACGTCGTGCTTCAACCGCGACAGCAGCACCAAGATGACGACCAGGGTTAGCGACAGCGCTCCCGAAAGCGCGGGACGGCGCAAGAGCGCAATCCAGAACAAGTTGAGAATGGCCCAGGCCAGCACGAAGCCGATCCGACCCACCAGATCGGTCTCGGTCTGGAACATCACCAGCAGCGCGCCGAAATGCGGCGCAGCCACGGCCAACAGCCGCCACACGCTGGTCGGCGCGGCGACAGCAGTTGACGAGACGCTGGGTACTGGATTGAGCGGAGGCGCCATGGCGGCACGCAACACCACCGGCGAGGCCTCGGGCCTGGGCTGGCGACGGCCAGAGGGCGCATGTCGCAGCCGGAAACTGCGATATGTCATTAATTTGTAATGTAATCGTCATGAACGGGCAATGACCTTGGCCTGAACGGGATGGACAGACACCTGCCCTCACTGCTGCAGCCGGCCGGGTCAGAGATCTTTGATTAGCCCTGCATCGATCAGCCACCGATTGAACCGGCTGGCTTCATCGCCGCCCTTGCAGCCATAGAACACGCCCTTGCAGCGAAGCATGATCTTCTTCTGCTCGACGAAGGATGGATCGAGCGGCACACGCGCGGCCTCCTGCACCATCACAGGCAGATAGGCGGCATCGAGCACCGGCAGCGCCGATGACAGTTCGGGCCGGTAGTTCAGCGCGTCGATGGCGTAGTAGGTCATGTAGTAGCGGATATCATGCGTCATGATCCGGTCGGCACGCTTCGGCTGCGGCAGATCGGGTTCGAGCAGTTTCTGCGCGATCGCTGGCTGATGATCGCCGAACCGCACCAGCAGGAACGGCTCGGTCGGATGATCCTTCTGGAGCTGCGCGACGAAGGCCTTGTAGTCCGCAGCCGTCATCGCCTGACGGCGGATATATTCATCCACCTCGGCCGTATTGCCCGGCGCCTGCCAGCCGGCCGGCGTCAGGTCGTCGCGATAGGTCGTGGTCCACGGGAAGTGATTGGCGGTGAGATAGACCAGCACGAAGACCGGCTGGTCGGTCTTGCTCTCGCGCGCGATGAGGTCCCTGGCCTGATCGAAATAGAACCTGTCGGGCTGCATGTCCTCGCTGACGCCCATCGCCGCCATGTCGATAAAGCCATCGATGCCGGCGCCCTCCTGGAAGCTGCGCGCGCTGAGAAAATTGCCGTAGGTCGGATACAGCGAGAAGGTCTTGTAGCCGCAGCGCTGTAGCGCCTGCGGCAGGCCCCGCGAGATCTTTCCGGCGGCGATGCGGGTGACATAGAACTTCAGCGCACCGAAGGAGCGCGCCGACAGCCCGGTGAAGATGTTGAACTCGGTGTACCAGGTCGGCCCGCCGCTGGATTCGGTAATCAGCGCGCGCTGCTGGCCATCGGCAGACTTGAAGTTATCGTGATAGCCGGCCGGCACCTTGATGCCCGGCGCCGCCGAGATGTCGAATGACGACTCGTCGAGCACCATCACGATGTTCGGCCGCTTCACGCCCGGCTCGCAGGTGGTCATCGGCGATGCCTGCGCCGAACTCACGAGGCTCTTGGAGTCCGCCTCGATCCAGCCGGTCGCGGTCAGATGCGAGACCGAGACCACGCCCGAACGCGCCAGATTGGAAATGTGATTGACGCCCTGGAACGGCTCCCATGGCTTTTCGGGATTGGCTGCCGACAGACCGACGATTCCGACCATGCAGACGCCCGCACAGGCCAGCGCTGTGCGGCGGCGCAGGCGGAACGGATCGGCGCGCCAGATCAGCCACAGGATCGGCAGCGCGACGGCAGCGGCGATCAGCAGATGGGTGCGCAATTGCGGGAAGATCGAATGCAGGAACGAGATCGTGTCGCGATCGATGATCAGGAAATCCAGGAAGGTCAGCGTGAGCTGC
Source organism: Tardiphaga sp. OK245 (assembly GCF_900108575.1). Lineage (NCBI taxonomy): Bacteria > Pseudomonadati > Pseudomonadota > Alphaproteobacteria > Hyphomicrobiales > Nitrobacteraceae > Tardiphaga > Tardiphaga sp. OK245. The sequence goes on from NZ_FNWZ01000005.1 coordinate 167,683, forward strand.
GTGATGCCGAACTTGAACTGCGACAGCACGATCAGCGCCGTGACCAGCAGCAGCGACAGCACCGCGCTGACGCCGGGCCGCTTGAACAGCGCGAGGAACAGGAAATTCAGCAAACCCCATGTGAACAGCGCCAGCGTGGTGGCGAACGGGCCGTATTCGACCGAGGCGAGAACATAGATCGCAAGCGTGTGGATCGCGGCGATCAGCGCCGTGCGCAGCGGCCACTGTCGAACATACTGCAAGGCGGCCGCCAATCGCTCCTTGAAGCGGCGACCGGCTTGCGCCGGAGAGACTGAGATCGGCAACGGCAGCATGACTTGCCTGCGAACACCCGGCAAGACAACTGCCCTGTCTGGCAACGGCCAGCCGGCTCACGCCGCGCCCGGACCCTGCGGAATGTCACAAAATCGTAATACAGGCGTCGTGAACGGACAATGAACCTTTCGACGCAGGCGGTGCCGGTCCTGGCACCGCCTGCCGTCGTCATCCCTCGCCTCTACCGCACTGCGGTCGGCGTCTCGCCCTTGATGATCTCGCCGAAGCGCTGCCAGCGCTCGCCCTTGAAGCTCATCATCTGAAACTGGTCGATGGGCGAGAAGTCGGTCGGGCTGGTGTTGACGGTCACCCCTGGCAGCAACCCGTCGAGCTGCACGTTCTTGAGGTTGGCCGCCTGCTTCATCAGGTTCTCATGGGTGAGATCGTCGCCGCACTGCTTCAGCGCCTCGACCATGGTCTGGGCGATGCTGTAGCCGGACAGCACGGTGCTCTCCATCGCCTTGCCTTCCGGAATGTACTTCTCGACATAGGCGTAGAACTTCTGCATGCCCGGATCGTCCTTCCACTGCGGATCGGTCGGATCCTTGGCGAAGGTCGCAGACAAAACGTCCTGCGCATTCTCGAAGCCTGCCGGACGGATCACGCTGCCCACCGACGAACTCGCATTCGGCACGATGTGCAGCGGCTTCCAGCCGAGCTCGGCGACTTTCTTGATCGACTGTGCGGCGAATTTTCCGACAGCAAAGGAGAACAGCGTATCGACGCCGGCGGCCTTCAGCTTGACGATCTGCGAGTCGATGGTCGGCTCGGAAACCTCGTAGCTCGCTTCAGCCACGATCCTTGACGCCGCCTTGTCGCCGAAACCTTCCTTCAGTCCCTTCAGATAGTCCTTGCCGAAATCGTCGTTCTGATAGAGCACGCCGATCTTGGCATCCGGCTTCTCCTTCAGAAGATACTTCGCATAGGCCGCAGCTTCGGCGTGGTAGCTCGGCAGCCAGCCCATGGTCCATGGAAACTGCTTCGGATCGTTCCAGCGGGTGGCACCGGTCGCCAGGAAGAGTTGCGGCGTCTTCTTGGCGTTGACGTATTTCTGGATCGCGGCATTCGCGGCGGTGCCGACATTGCCGACGATCGCCATCACCTCGTCGCTCTCGACCAGCTTGCGCGTCTGCTCCACGGTCTTCGGCGGCGAATAGGCGTCGTCATAGGAGATGAAGACGATCTTGCGGCCGTTGATGCCGCCCTCATCATTGATCTTCTTGAAATAGGCGCCATAGGCCTTGCCGAGAATGCCGTAGGCCGAGGCCGGGCCGCTATAGGGCACCGTGTTGCCGATCTTGATTTCGGTGTCAGAGGCGCCGGGGCCATATGCCTTCTGCGCCAGTGCCGGGCTCGCTGCCAGTGCAATCGCAGCTGCGAACGCAGCGATGATGCTGGCGGCCGCTGGCGCGGCCCTGGAAGTCGTCGTGATGCGCATTTTCTGTCCTTCTTTTGCGTTTCCATAAGTGACGGCCGTTGCCGTATGCGATCCGAGCCTTCCCGTTTGTCGGGATTGTTGAACGGCTCGTCAGATGCGTGTTCGTCGAGATCAGTCCTTGCTGCCAGTGTCCGTGGCGCCCTGCTCGGCCAGCGCACGGACGTCTTCGGCTGCGGTCTGCACGTGGCGATGCACCAGCATCGTGGCTGTCGCTTCGTCGCGGGCTTCGATGGCGGCGACGAAAGCGCGGTGATCGTCGAGCGAACGCTGGCGGATCTCCGCCGAGGCGAAATAGCGGCGCCGCCAGCCCGTGCTCATCAGCATCAGCGGCGTCAGCGTGCGCACCAACACGCGGTTCTGGCTCGCCGCGACAACCGCAAGATGGAATGCCACGTCCTCATCGGCGAGGTTGCTGCCCTTGGCGACAAGCGCCGCATAGGTGTCGAGCAGCTGATGCAGCTTCTTGAGATCGGCGTCGGTGCGGCGCTGACAGGCCAGCCGGAACGCCTGTTCCTCGCAAAGAATTCTGGCCTCGGTGACATCGCGCGTCACCTGCGCATCGAAGGGCAGGCCAAGGTCGGCCTGCAGCACCAGCGCATCAAGCCCGCTGTCTTCCAGCGCATTGCGCAGATAGATTCCTGATTTGGGCTTCCGCTCGGTAATGCGCATGGCATCGAGCACCGCCAGCGCCTCGCGGACCGATCCGCGCGTCACCCCGAACCGCTCCGACAGATCCCGCTCCGACGGCAGCCGGTCGCCTTTCGCAAGCCGGTGGTGCCGGACGAATTCAAGCGTCTTCCGAACGGCGTCGGAGGTGTCGGTACTGACCGCAGCAAGCATGGGCTGACCCTACCAATCTGGTAAGACCAATTAGGCCATTTTGGCCCCTCTGTCGAGGCGACAAATGGCCCCGCTATTGGGCCGTAATCCCAACTGCTTCGCCATAATGCCGTCCAGCCAGCGCCGCGGCAGCCAGCCGGCGATCCATGTCTGGACCGGCTCCGGCGACGCCACCACGCGCAGCTTCGGCCGGGATGCGGTCAGCGCTCGGTGCACCAGCTCAGCGATCTTCTCCGGCGGCAGCCCGTTCTTCGCCAGCTTCATCAGCATCTCGCGCAGCTTCGTCAGCGCCGGCAGAAACGGCGACGCATCGAAGCGCGCCATATCGATCGCCTCGGCCTTGTCCCAGATCGGCGTGCGCACGGCCCCCGGCGCGATCACCAGCACGTCGATGCCGAACAGTATGAATTCGCGCCGCAGGCTCTCGGCCAGCCCCTCCAGTGCGAATTTCGACGCGCTATAGGGCGACAGCAGTGGATTGCCGAACTGGCCGGACACCGAACTCATCATCACGATGCGCCCGGGCGCGCCCGTCATCGCCGGATCGGCGCCGAGCAGCGGCGCGAAGGCCTTGGTGACGATCACCGGCCCCATCACATTGATCTCGATCTGCTGGCGAAACTCGTCCACCGCCAGATCGAGCAGCGCGCCAGGCACCGCAACGCCGGCATTGTTGACGAGCCCTGCAAGCGTCTCGCCGTTGAGCGCGGCGCGAACTTGGACAGCGGCGGCCAACACAGCGGCCTCGTCGGTGACATCGAACAGCAGCGGGATGAAGTTCGCGCCGAACTCGGCTTGCAAGCGCTCGGCATCGACCTGCCTGCGCACGCTACCGAATACGCGAAAACCGCGCGCGAGTAGAAGCTTCGCCGTGGCGTGGCCGATGCCCGTGGAGACGCCGGTGATGACGATGGATCGCATGAAAAGCACCTGAGATGTGATGGCCCGTGAATTTGGCCGAGACCGAGACCGCATCGCCGCGGTCACGGCGAGAGTTACGGATCGCGGCCTCACTGGTTTTTGACGATCGGCCCGCTCTTGTCTATCTGCGACAGCAAGCCGCCAGGTTTGATAAGTATCCGAACGGATTTCGCCGCTCAGACAGGCCTTGCGATCCCATCGACGAACAGCGTGATGATCGCTTCTGCCATCTGATCCGCCTCGGCATTCGCGACACCCCAGCGCGGAAAATGCCCGTCGATATTCATGCGGGCAAAGCCATAGACCAAGGCACGGCCGGCAATCTTTATCACGCGCAGATCGGAGGAGCGCAGTTGTCCCTGCGCCAGGGCGTCCATTAGCAATTGCTCGGTCATGGCGATCAGCTCATCATTGTCCTCGCGTAACGCTTCCGACTGGTCGTGGGAAAAATACTTGCCGCTCGAGATCACTTCGAAATGCGCCGGGTTTGTCATCGCCCAGCGCATATAGGCCATGCCAAAGGCGCGAAACCGCGCCAGCGGATCGTCGGCGGACGTGCCGGCGATGGCCGCGGCGATCGAGACTCGGAAGCGGCGCTGTGCCTCTTCCGCCACCGCGCTCATCAGGTCATTGCGGCTGGGGAAGTGCCGGAACGGCGCTCCCGGCGACACGCCGGCGCGGCGCGCGGCCTCGCGCACGCTGACGGCATCCGCGCCACCTTCCTCGGCCAGTTCAAGCGCCGCCGCAATCAGCACACGGCGCAGATCGCCGTGATGATAGGTCTTCGGCGATGTTGCCGTTCGCCCCTTCGCGGCACGTGGCACGACCGATGGCCGGGCGGCTCGTTTTCGCGCAGGCAGCTTCGATGCCGATCTGGACGGCGGCGGCTTTGCGGACTTGGACATGCGCCAGCATAGCATCACCGTATCGTGAATGTAATCACCGATTACACAATTGACTGGATCGCCGGCCCCGAATGTAACTGGTGATTACATATGGCAATACAGGGGAACGTCATGACACGGGATCGTCGCAACTGGTTCGAAGGCTGGCGGCTGCTCGCCGTACTGACCCTGGTCCTAACCGCGCTCAGCATCTGGATCGCCGGCATGCGCGGCTTCGAGGTCGATGGCGTCAGGATGGTGATCCGCTTCACCGCGCGCAGTTCGCTGCTGTTCTTTGCCCTTGCCTTCGCGGCATCCGCGCTGGCCCTGCTGTGGCCGGCATCCGGCACCCGCTGGTTGCGGCGCAACCGCCGCTATCTCGGGCTGACTTTCGCAGTGTCTCACGCCATTCACGCCGTCGCCATCGGCTGCTTCGCCGTGATGGCGCCAGTGGACTATGCGGCAGCGACCACACCCGCCTCCTACATCTTCGGCGGCATCGGCTACGCCTTCATCATCGCGATGACGGCAACGTCATTCGACCGCTCGGCGGCCGCCATCGGCCCACGCGCATGGCGCATCCTGCACACGGCCGGCATCTATTATCTCTGGTTCCAGTTCATGGTGAGCTTCGGCATGCGCGTTCCGCAAATGCCGAACTATGTCTGGTTCCTGATGCCGTTGCTGGCGGTGATGGCACTGCGGATCGCAGCGGCGGTGCTGAAACGTCGCCGGGCGCGCGTGGCAGTGCCTGCAAACTAAAAACGGGACCGCGTCACCGCGGTCCCGTTGGTAGCTGCGATGTGAAAAGCGCTTAGTTCTTGGTCTTGTCGACCAGCGCCTTTTCCTTGATCCACGGCATCATGTCGCGGAGCTTGGCGCCCACTTCCTCGATCGGATGCGCGTTGTTGCGCTGGCGGGTCGCCTTGAACGAGGCCTGGTTGACCTTGTTTTCCAGCATCCAGTCGCGGGCGAACTTGCCGGACTGAATGTCGGTGAGCACGCGCTTCATCTCGGCCTTGGTCTCCGAGGTGACGATGCGCGGGCCGGTGACGTATTCGCCGTATTCCGCGGTGTTGGAGATCGAGTAGTTCATGTTGGCGATGCCGCCTTCATAGATCAGGTCGACGATCAGCTTCAGTTCGTGCAGGCACTCGAAGTAAGCCATTTCCGGTGCGTAACCGGCTTCCACCAGCGTCTCGAAGCCCGCGCGGATCAGCTCGACGGTGCCGCCGCAGAGCACGGCCTGCTCGCCGAACAGATCGGTTTCGCACTCTTCCTTGAACGAGGTCTCGATGATGCCGGCGCGGCCGCCGCCCACTGCCGAAGCGTAGCTGAGGCCGAGGTCATGGGCATTGCCCGAGACGTCCTTGTGAACCGCGATCAGGCAGGGCACGCCGCCGCCGCGCTGATATTCCGAACGCACGGTGTGGCCGGGGCCCTTCGGCGCGATCATCAGCACGTCGAGATCTTCGCGCGGGTCGAGCAGGTTGAAGTGCACGTTGAGGCCGTGTGCGAAGACGAGCGCTGCGCCCTTCTTCATGTTGTCGTGCATGTGGTCGCGATAGATGTCGCCCTGCAATTCGTCGGGGGTGAGCATCATCATCAGGTCGGCCCACTTGGCAGCCTCGGCGACTTCCATCACCTTGAAGCCGGCGGCTTCCGCCTTCTTCGCGGTGGCCGAGCCCTTGCGGAGCGCGATCACGACGTCCTTGACGCCGCTGTCCTTGAGGTTCAGCGCATGGGCATGGCCCTGGCTGCCGTAGCCGACGATGCAGACCTTCTTGCCCTTGATCAGGTTCAGGTCGGCGTCGCGATCGTAATAAACTCGCATGGGGTCGTTCCTCTCTTCGGCAACTTTATTTCAAGCGCCCGGTCGAATGGTCACTGCCGGCTGGCAAATGACCGTGAATTGCCGCCGGTTTCTAGGGCGACGGATGCCGCGAGACAAGCCCGCGACGGTGATTTTGCTGGCGAATTTGTGCTCATATCTCGGCCAGCACGGGATACAGCGAAGCGAGCAATAAAATTGCCATCGTGACATTGAAGATGCGGACGGCACGCGGCGATTTGACCAGCGATTGCAGCGCGGTGCCGGACAGCGCCCAAGCGATGGTGGAGAGCGAACCCATCACGAAGGACAGCATGACCTGCACGACCACGTTCCAGGGATAGATAGCGACAGCCGCATAGGCCGTGATGGTGCCGATGGCCATGACCCAGCCCTTGACGTTGACCCACTGAAACAACGCCGCGCCAAGGAAGGTCATGGGCTTGCGCCGCTCAACCTCGCCCGGGTCGGGCGGGCCCGACAGGCCAATGGCGACGGCGAGATAGACCAGATAGGCCGCGCCGGCATATTTCAGGATCGTCTGCAGCATCGGGATTGACGTGAAGACCGCCCCGAGCCCGAGGCCGGTGACGGCGATCATGAAGGCAAAGCCGAAGGTCACGCCGGCCATATGCGGGATCGTGCGGCGGAAGCCGAAATTCAGACCGGAGGCGAGCAACATGATGTTGTTCGGCCCCGGCGTGAAGAACATCACCACGGCAAAGACGAGGAAAGCCCAGAGCAGATGCGGCGACAGTTCCATCACGCCACCTCGACCATCGCGGGTGGGCGCTTCGACAGCAGCATCACCGCGATCCCCAGCACGACGACGATCATCCCCGCGAACCGCAGTGATCCAAACTGTTCGCCGAACGTGACGCTCGACGCCGCCGCACCAATGAACGGCACCAGCAGCGCGAACGGCACAACCTGCGCCGCGGAATAGTCGCGCAGCAGCCGGCCCCAGATCCAGTAACCCAGTGTGGTGCCCACCACCGCGAGGAACAGCACGCAGGCGAAAGCCTTCAGCGAGGCATGCGTCAGCGATTGCCACGTCGTGCTCGCGCCATCGACACTGAACAGCACCACCAGCAACGGCAGCAGCGCGACAAGACTGATCCAGGCGAACAGGTCGAGCATCGGCACGCCCTGCGCGCGCCGCAGCAGCAGATTGGAGAATGCAAAGCTCACCGGCGCGATCATCAGCACCATGAAGGGGAACACGCTGAAGTCATAGCCGACCGTGAAGCAGATCATCAGCAGCCCGCCCATGGCGATGGCGATACCCGCGACTTGCTGCCGGGTCGGTAACTCCCGCAGGAACAGCGCGGCGGCCCCTACCGTGAACAGCGCCTGACTCTGCACGATCACCGAGGTCAACCCCGCCGGCACGCCATGCGCCATGCCATAGGTCTGCGCCAGGAATTGCGCCACCAGCAGCCAGCTTGTGGCGACGATCAGCAGCCATGACAGCTTCGGCTTCGGCAGGAACAGGCACGGCAGCGCCGTGATGCCGAAGCGCAGCGTGGTGAGCAGCGTCGACGACATTTCGTCGACCGCCATCCGGGTCAGCACGAAGCCGACGCCCCAGATCACGGCCACTGCGACGGCCAACGCGATGTCGAGAGGTTTCATGACTGCGATGCGCGGAGGCTACATCCCCTCCGGTCCGCGGCTGATGGCGGCGACGCCGGTGCGCGAGATCTCGACGAGGCCAAGCGGCCGCATCAGGTCGATGAACTGGTTGATCTTGCCGGTATTGCCGGTGATCTCGAACACAAAGCTCTCGATGGTGGCGTCGATGACGCGCGCGCGGAACGCTTCGGCGAGCCGCAGCGCCTCGACGCGATGCTCGCCGGTGCCGCGCAGCTTGACCATCGCGAGTTCGCGCTCGATGGAGCGGCCGGTCAGCGTCATGTCGACGACGCGATGCACCGGGATCATGCGATCGAGCTGATGCTTGATCTGCGTGATCACCATCGGCGTGCCCGTGGTAACGATGGTGATGCGCGAGACGTGCTTGTGGCTCTCGGTCTCGGACACCGTGAGACTTTCGATGTTGTAGCCGCGGCCCGAAAAAAGCCCGATGACGCGCGCGAGCACGCCGGGCTCATTGGCGACGAGCACCGTCAGCGTATGCGTCTCGTTGGGATCGTGACGCTCTTCCATGAAATAGGCGGAGGCAGGCTGTTCCATTGTCGTTTCCTGTCGAAGTCCCGTTTGGCTTTCGCCACGATGTTACATCCCTCATGGTGAGGAGCGCGGCTTCGCGCGTCTCGAACCATGAGCTTGGACACTCATCCTTCGAGACGCCGCACAAGAGTGCGGCTCCTCAGGATGAGGGCCTGTGTTATCTGCATCACACCAACGCCTTGCCGCCGGCGAAGGCCGCGGCGGTGGCTTCGTCATTCGCTTCGAGCGGCAACAGCATTTCGTTATGCGCCTTGCCGGACGGGATCATCGGGAAGCAATTCTCCAGCGCCGCGACGCGGCAGTCGAACAGCACCGGCTTCTTCACCTTGATCATTTCCTGCAGTGCGCCGTCGAGATCGCCGGGCTTGCTGCACTGGAAGCCGACGCCGCCATAGGCCTCAGCAAGCTTGACGAAATCGGGCAGCGCTTCCGAGTAGGAATGGGACAGCCGGTTGCCATGCAGCAGCTGCTGCCACTGGCGCACCATGCCCATATACTGGTTGTTGAGGATGAAGATCTTGATCGGCAATTCGTGCTGAACCGCCGCCGACATTTCCTGCATCGTCATCTGCACCGACGCGTCGCCGCCGATATCGATGACCAGCGAATCCGGATGCGCAACCTGCACGCCCAGCGCCGCCGGCAGGCCGTAGCCCATGGTGCCCAGACCACCCGACGTCATCCAGCGATGCGGCTCCTCGAAGCCGAAGAACTGCGCCGCCCACATCTGATGCTGGCCGACTTCGGTGGTGATGTAGGTGTCGTGGCCGCGCGTCGCCTCGAACAGCCGCTGGATCGCGAACTGCGGCAGGATCACATCGTCGTTCTTCTTGTAGGCCAGCGAATTGCGCGCGCGCCAGGTGGCGATGGTCTTCCACCAATCCTTGGTGTCCGGCTTCTTCGCCTCGGATTTGAACACCTGCAGGATGTCGCCCAGCACGTTGCCGCAATCGCCGATGATTGGGATATCGACGCGGATGTTCTTGTTGATCGACGACGGATCGATGTCGATGTGGATCTTCTTCGAGTTCGGCGAGAACGCGTCCGTACGTCCGGTGATGCGGTCGTCGAAGCGCGCGCCGACGCACAGCATGACGTCACAGTCATGCATCGCCATGTTCGCTTCGTAAGTGCCGTGCATGCCCAGCATGCCCAGCCAGTTCGGGCCGGATGCCGGATAGGCGCCGAGGCCCATCAGCGTCGAGGTGATCGGGAAACCAGTGACCTCGACCAGCTCGCGCAGCAGCTTCGAGGCAGCGAGACCCGAATTGATGACGCCGCCGCCGGAATAGATGATCGGCTTCTTGGCACCCGCCAGCAACGACACCGCCTTGCGGATCGCATTGGCATCACCCTTCACGCGCGGCGAATAGGAGATGTGAACGTCCGACTTGCGCGGCGGATGATAGGTGCCGGTGGCGAACTGCACATCCTTCGGCACGTCGACGACGACCGGACCCGGACGGCCGGTGGTCGCAACGTAGAAGGCTTCATGCAGCACCTTGGCGAGATCGTTGACGTCGCGGACCAGCCAGTTGTGCTTGGTGCAGGGCCGCGTGATGCCGACGGTGTCGCATTCCTGGAACGCGTCGTTACCAATGAGATGCGTCGGGACCTGTCCGGTGATGCAGACCAGCGGGATCGAATCCATCAGCGCGTCGGCCAGCGGCGTCACCATATTGGTGGCGCCCGGGCCGGACGTCACCAACACGACGCCCGGCAGGCCGGTCGAGCGCGCATAGCCTTCGGCGGCATGGCCGGCGCCCTGCTCGTGGCGGACCAGAATGTGCTCGACCTCGGACTGCTGGTAGATCTCGTCATAGATCGGCAGCACTGCACCGCCGGGATAGCCGAAGATGTGCTTGACGCCATGATCCGCAAGCGCGCGCACGATCATCGCTGCGCCGGTCATCTGATTGGGATCGTGAGGCTTGCTGTCACTCATGGTTCGCTCCGGATGCGCTCTGCGGCGCGGCTTGGTCTGGATGGTCGCTGGGTTCGGAAAGCTTGAAGTTCAGACAATAAAAAAGGGCCCGTTCAGGACCCTGTGCACACCGCTCGGTTCGTGGGTAGCCGTCAGCTACCCCCGGCGGTGCGCCAGGGTACCACGATAATAAGGAGATTTGTAACTTTGTTGCGCACAGGATCAATCCAACTTTTCAAAACTTGCGCGGAACATAGCCAGCAAACAGGGGATGTCAAGGGAAGTTGCTGTGATCGCGCTGATTTTGGAGCCTAGCCGGGTCTTTGGCGTTCGGCGAGCGGAAAATCGGGCGGGCAGATATGCGGCGGCAGAAAAACGGCACGCCCCGCATTTCCCGGCGAAGGGGCAAACACGTTGACGGCAGCCACGACTCGCCCTGAAGATGCACCATGATCATTGCGCATCCTCGACTTCAATGGATCAAGTCCAAGAAGCCCAATAAAGCTGCTCTTGTCCTTTGCGGCCTCTATTCGGCGCTTGCTGTACCGCTGCTGGCGCTGGCTGTATTCGAGCGCGACATCAAAAGCGCCGTCGTCTTGCAGCAGGTTGCGCTGATCCCGTTCACGATGATCGCAACCATTCCACGCATCTACCAATTCATCGTCGATAGGACATGGCTCAACAATATGTATGTCGGGTTCGCCATCAGCCTGTCGATCGTGTACGTGGCCGCATACATCGTGTGCTGGTCTCTAATCTTCGTCGTTAGCTTCGTCGCTGTCCGTCGGCGTGCGTAGGTTAGTTATGCGACGCCGCGCGAGACCCAGGCTCGGCCGGGGGCGGATTACGCCTTCAAGCTAGTCGGCCCTACACGCTATGCCCGCCTCCTCCACCGTCATCCACGCGAACTCCGGCAGTTGATGCCGAAACCACGTGAACTGCCGCTTGGCGTAGTGCCGCGTATCCGCCTGCCCGATCTCCGCGGCCTCCTCGCGCGAGATCTCGCCGCGGATATGCCGGATCAGGGCCGGCACGCCATGAGCCTTCATCGCCGGCAGCAGCGGATCGAGACCGCGCGCAGCCAGTGCCGCGACTTCGTCCAGCGCGCCCTCGTCCAGCATTCGCCCGAACCGCGCATCGATCCGCGCATAGAGCTCGTCGCGCTCCGGCGCCAGAAACAGCGCGGTGACGCCCTCCGGTGGCAGCAGCGGCGGCAGGCCCTCGCTGTGCCAGTCGGTCAGCGAACGTCCCGTCGCCTCCACGACTTCCAGCGCGCGGGCGATGCGCGTGCGGTCGCGCAGATTGAGCCGCGCGGCGGAGACCGGATCAACCAAAGCGAGCTGCGCATGCAGCGCCTCCGGCCCATCCCTTTCCAGCCGCGCGCGGACATCGTCGCGCACCTCGGCGGCGACGGGCGGTACGGCCGAGAGCCCGCGCGTCAGCGCCTTGAAGTATAGTCCGGAGCCGCCGATGAAGATCGGCAGTTTGCCTTGCGTCCGCACCTCGGCAAGCACCCGCGCCGCCTCCTCGACCCAGGCGCCGGCGGAGAAATTCACCGCGGCATCGACCGTGCCATAGAGCCGGTGCGGCGCCTGCACTTCTTCCTCGACCGTCGGCCGCGCCGTCAGCACGCGCAGGTCGCGATAGACCTGCATGCTGTCGGTATTGATGACCACGCCGTCCCGCGCGCGCGCCACGGCCAGCGCCAGCGCCGACTTGCCGCTGGCGGTCGGCCCTGCGATAAGCAGCGCTCTGTTGTCCGGACTGGAACTCACGTCATGTCTCTCGTTGCGACCCTGATCTGCAACCCCGCCAATCCCGCTCTCGATAGCACGGTGGTCGACGGTCTGCGCGCACTTCTGCCGGGCGACACCGAGGCGCACTGGCTGAGCGACGGCGTCGCCGCAGATATCCTGTTTGCCAGCGACCACAACATCCTCGCGCTCGGCGACCGCCTCCGCGCAGCCCGCGGCGACATGCCGATCGACGTTGTCGTGCAGCCTGTCAGCGACCGGCGCAAGAAGCTTTTTCTCGCCGACATGGATTCCACCATGATCGGCCAGGAATGTATCGACGAGCTCGCTGACTTCGCCGGCCTCAAGGCTCATGTGGCTGCGATTACCGAACGGGCCATGCGCGGCGAGATCGAATTCGAGCCGGCACTGCGCGAACGCGTGGCGCTGCTGAAAGACCTGAAAGTCGGCGTGGTCGATGAGGTGCTGGCCTCGCGCATCACGCTGACGCCGGGCGGCCGCGAGCTGGTGCAGACCATGCGCGCCAATGGCGCCTATACCTGCCTCGTCTCCGGCGGCTTCACGCTGTTCACAGCCAAGGTCGCCGAACTCGTCGGCTTCCAGGAAAACCGCGCCAACGTGTTGCATGTCGCTGATGGCAAGCTGACAGGCACCGTCGCCGAGCCCATCCTCGGCAAGGCCGCGAAACTCGCAACGCTGGTCGAGCTGCGCGAGTCCTTCGATCTCGACAATCTCGACACCATGGCCGTCGGCGACGGCGCCAACGATCTGGCGATGATCCAGGATGCAGGCCTCGGCGTCGCCTATCACGCCAAGCCGGCCGTGGCTGCATCGGCAGCAGCCCGGATCGACCACGGCGATCTCACCGCGCTACTGTATGCGCAGGGCTACAAGCGCAGCACGTTTGTGACCGCGTAGGCACGGCCAAAGTCTAAACGTAAATTGAACCACTGCGGCAGCCGCAGCGTCAAACGACCGGTCTTCAGTTACGAAAGCACCGGTCATCATGCCGCCGTTGGATTTATCGGGTCTCGTTCCGCTCTTCGCTTTGATTTGGATTCTCGTGCCCCTAATGGAATGCGTGCGGACGTTCCTGGCCGACAGGCCCCTTTCCGCACGCCAACTTCTCCATACCGGCTGGCGAAGCATCTATGCGGGCGCATGGCTGACGATGTTTCTCGTTCTCCAGCAAGCTTACAGGCAGCAGGCAATATCGCTTCGCACGCTGGTTCTGCTGCTACTTGCGACATTCGCGGTGCTGCTGACCGCCGACTGGTTGATCAAACAGCGCTATCCCGAGAAGGAACCGGTCACTGAGCCGCCCGCCTAAAAATAAGATTCCCGGAGTGTTCATCCCATGACGAGATTCCCCGCCACTCCAGTTGGAATGGCGGGGAATCTCGACGTGTTCTGGTGGCTTCAGCCGCAAACTCTAATTGTCGTCGCCCGACTTGATCGGGCGCCCCAGTAAACGCAGGCCATCGTGACGAAGCGCAACGCCGGCGTTTACTGGGCTCCCCGCTTTCGTGAGGGCAACAGGCCGACGCCAAACATTTTTTCCTATCTTCCGTTGACACCATCCCCATAAGGTTTATATTCCCCCTCGTCCTGCCCCACCGAGAGGGGCGATCGCGATCGTCACGTTCGCGGGGTGGGATGCGGTGGACGCCGGAGATGCGGCGTCACGCGGTTCAGGGGGGACGTCTGTCTTCGGGCAGGACGGATCTGCGCCAGCACTGCCACTGGCAAGGACACGGCCGACCTTGAGATGGAAAGACGCCCTGGACAGTGTGACGGACGACCAACTCGAAACGCGTTCGGCTTACTCGCTTGAGGCTACCCTGTCCCTCCGCCCTGGGACATTAATTTTGGTGATGGGACCGTTCGCCATGGCAGATGTGCAAGCAACCGAAAAAACACCGCAGGCGGAACGTCGGGCAATCGCTCGGCGCCTCCGAAAGTCCTGATGCACACAAAATTGCGGAAGACCGCATCGCATCAGGCCCAAGGGTGCAACGGGCACCCGGCGTTCCGCACGCCCTCTCACAAGAGGGTGGGAATGCAAGAGACGACGGCGCCCCCGCGCCGCAAACAATGGGGGCGATGACGCATGTCTGAAGGGTCGTGGCTGTTTGACAGTTGAATCTGTGAATGACGCGCAGGCGTTTGTGGCATCCCTCCCCCGCGCGAAGCGAAGCTTCGCTAGGCGGGGAGGGTCGGCCGAACGAGGCGATGCGCAGCATCGACGAAGTGGAGGCCGGGGTGGGGGTGCCACGAGCGACGCCCTCACGTGGGGCGCCCCACCCGTCACGTTTGTTCGCTTCGCTCTCAAACGCGCCACCCTCCCCGCTGCGCGCGGCTTCGCCGCGCTTGAGGGAGGGAGAAGAAAGCGCCCCTACTGCACGCTCAGCGCAACGAAGCGCAGCTCGCCTTCGGCATTCGACACCAGCAGCAGCACCGACTTCTTGCCGTCCTTCTTCAAGGCATCGACGCGCTTCTTGACGTCGGCAGCATTGGTAACCGCTTCCTGCGCGACCTCGACGATGACGTCGCCGGCGGCCAGGCGCTTCTCGGCGGCGTCGGAGCCGGCATCGACGCCGGTCACGATGACGCCCTTCACGCTGTCCTTGATCTTGTACTTGGTGCGCAGATCCTTGCTGAGACCGGTGAGGTCGAGGCCCAGCGCCTTCTGCGTCGCCGGCTTCTCGGCTTCCGGCGTGGCCTTGATCGAGGCCTGCACCGGCTTGTCATCCTCGAGACGTCCGAGGGTGACCTGCTTGGTCTCTTCCTTGCCCTTGCGAATGATCAGCACATTGACCGCCTTGCCGACGGCGGTGCCGGCAACGATGCGCGACAGGTCCTTCGGCTCCTTGACGTCACGGCCGTCGAACTTGATCACCACATCGCCGGGCTCGAGGCCGGCAGGCTTGGCCGGGCCCTTGTCGTCGACGCCGGCGATCAGCGCGCCGCGGGCGGGCTTGATGTTCAGGCTCTCGGCAATCTCGTCCGTCACCGGCTGGATGCGCACGCCGAGCCAGCCGCGGCGGACTTCCTTGTATTCGCGCAGCTGCTCGATGACGCCGACCACGGTCTTCGACGGCACGGCGAAGCCGAGGCCGATGGAGCCGCCGGTGGGCGAGATGATCAGCGTGTTCACGCCAACCACTTCGCCCTCGAGGTTGAACAGCGGGCCGCCCGAATTGCCGCGATTGATCGAAGCGTCGGTCTGGATATAGCTGTCATAGGGGCTGTTGTTGCTGATCTCGCGGTTACGCGCCGAGACAATGCCCGCAGTGACGCTGCCGCCAAGCGAGAACGGATTGCCGATCGCGATCACCCATTCGCCGAGCCGCAGCTTTTCACTGTCGCCGAATTTGACGGCGACCACCGGCTTTACCGGGGTGAACTTGAGCACCGCCAGATCGGTCTTCTTGTCGACGCCGACCAGCTCCGCCTTGATCTTGGTGCCGTCATTCATGATGACGGTGATCTCGTCGGCACCATCGATGACATGGTTGTTCGTGACCACGACACCCGAGGTATCGATGATGAAACCGGAGCCCAGCGAATTGGTCTTGCGCGGCTGAAGGCCGCCATTCTTGTCGCCGCCAGGGCGCCCGCCCCTGTTCTTGAAGAAGTCGTCGAAGAACTCCTCGAACGGCGAGCCTGGCGGCAGTTGCGGCATTGCCCCGCGGCCACCGCCCTCCCCCTTGTCGCTGTTCTTCGCCTCGACAGTCGAGGTGGTCGAGATATTGACCACGGAATCGATCACCTTCTCGGCAACGTCGGCGATCCCATCCGGCCCGCGGGCCGAGGCCGGCGCGGAAAACGCGGCGACCGCGGCGCCAAAACAAAGCGCCGTCAGCAGCGGACGCAGGCCGCTATACGGTGCACGGCGCGAAACGGAGCTCAGAGAGGGATGAGCGATGGACATGTCGGAAACGTCTCCAAAAAGAGAGTCGGCAAATTTGACTGAGAGTGCGCCCGAACGGCGACATCGCGCAAGCCTTCGCGCGGGCCATCCGGCTGGCCCATCTGGGACGTGGATTGCGGCGGAATGCGGACGTAAACGTGCACGATCGCGTTGATCGGGAAGAGCTTTTTCGGACGCCCGGAGAGATTATGAGCCGCCGCTAGCGCCGGATCGCCCAGATCAGGATCAGGCCGCCGACGGCCGAGACCAGACCGGCAATGCGCAGGATGTTGTCAGGGCTTTGCAGCGCGCTCTTCATCGCGCGGCGCATCCATCCGGGAAATGCCAGGAACAGGATGCCTTCGAATACGAACAGGATTCCGATGCCGATGAGGAAGTCGGCAAACGCTATGGACCTCATCCGACTTCAACTCCCGAACGTTCGCACCCTGGCCGCAGTTTCTTGGCAGTTTTCTTGGCGCTTTTCTGAAAACAAATGAGGCGCGCCACGATGGCGCGCCTCATCCTTTAGATCAGAGTGGCAGCGAACGCAAAACAGGTATCCGCGTAAGCTTAACCAGTGACGCCGCTACTGCGGCTTTGCCGCGGGGGGCTTTCCCGACGGATTGGCGAAGAAGCGGAAGAACTCCGAATCCGGCCGCAGCAGGAAGCGGGTGTCGTTGCTCTTCAATCCGTTCTCGTAGGCTGTCATCGAGCGGTAGAACGCGAAGAACTCCGGATCCTGGCCGTAGGATTCGGCGAACAGACGGTTGCGCTCGCCGTCGCCGGCACCACGCGTCTGTTCAGCCGTCGAATTCGCATCGGCGATGATCACCGTTGCTTCACGATCGGCCTTGGAGCGAATCTCCTGCGCCTTCTGGCCACCGCCCGCGCGGAATTCAGCAGCTTCCCGCTGACGCTCGGTCTGCATCCGCTGATACACAGCCTGGCTGTTCGCCTCCGGCAGATCGGCGCGGCGGATACGAACGTCCACGACGGAGATGCCGTAACCATCGGCTTCCTTGTCGAGCTGCTCGCGGATCTTGTTCATCAGGTTCTCGCGCTCGTCGCGCACGATCTGGATGAAGGTGACCTCGCCGAGCACACGGCGCATGGCCGCGTTGAGCAGCGTGGTGAGCTGGATGTTGGCCGCCTGGATCGAGCCGATGCTCTGGTAGAAGCGCAGGGCATTCTTGATCTTGTAGCGAGCGAAGGCATCGACCACCAGACGACGCTGGTCGTTGGCAATGATTTCCTGAGCCGGGTTTTCCAGATCGAGGATACGCTTGTCGATCGAGATCACGCTGTCGATGAACGGGATCTTGAAGTTCAGACCGGGTTCGGTGACCACGCGAACGGGCTCGCCGAGTCGCACCACAAGGGCCTGTTCAGTCTGGCGCACCGTATAGATCGAGCCGAAGCCCACGATGACCAGCACCAGCACTACAATCAGTGCAACGATACCTGAGATGCCGGTTTTCATCGGGTGCTCCCGCTCTGCTGAGGCTGACCAGATGGCGCCGGAGGCTGACGCCGCGGCGTCAGTTCATTCAAGGGAAGGTAAGGCACGACGCCTTGCGAAGCACCGGCGCCCTGGCCGCCGTCATAGACCAGCTTCTCGGCACCGCCGAAGATCCGCTCCATGGTTTCGAGATAGATACGCTGACGGGTTACGTCAGGCGCCTTCTTGTACTCGTCATAGACCTTCAGGAAGCGCGCGCTCTGGCCCTTGGCTTCGGCGATCGCCTGTTCGCGATAGCCTTCGGCGACCTGCAGGATCTGCGCAGCGCGACCGCGCGCATCGGGAACGACGCGGTTGGTGTAGGTCTGGGCTTCGTTCTGCAGACGCTGCGCGTCGGCCTGTGCCGCCTGCACGTCACGGAATGCATCGATCACCTGGGCAGGCGGATCGACCTTCTGCAGCTGGACCTGCTGGATCAGGACGCCGGCGCTATAGCCGTCGAGCGTCTTCTGCATCAGTTCCTGCACCTGGGTTTCGGTGGTGGTGCGTGCGCCGGTGAGGATCGGCTGAATGTTGGCGCGGCCAACAACTTCACGCATCACGCTTTCGGCGACCGCTTTGACGGTGCCTTCGGGGTTCTGGATGTTGAACAGGAAGTTGCCGACACCGTCGGGCTTGATGCGCCACAACACGGTGAAGTCGACATCGACGATGTTCTCGTCGCCGGTCAGCATCAGGCTTTCTTCCGGCACATCGCGGATGGTGCGGCCACGGCGACCGGTATCTTCCAGGATCGACATGCCGACCGACAAGGTCGATACGCGCAGCGCCTTCGGCAACAGCACGGTCTCGATCGGATAAGGCAGATGATAGTTCAGGCCGGGCTGCACGGTGCGGACATGCTTGCCGAAGCGCAGCACGACACCGAGCTCTTCGGACTGCACGCGGAAGAAACCGGACAGCCCCCAGATCACGAGCGCCACGGCGAGCACGAGCGCGATGCCCATGCCGCTGACGAAGCCGCCGGGCAGCATCGACTGCAGGCGGTCCTGCCCCTTGCGCAGCAGATCCTCAAGATCAGGCGGCCTCGGTCCGGATGATTGCGGACCAGAACCCCAGGGTCCCTTCGGACCAGAGCCCCATGGGCCTCCGCCTTGATTCTTCCACGGCATTCAACACTCTCCTCTGCGCGGCCGGACATACCGGTCTCGCCACGTCTGCATGGCTTTATAGGGGACGACCCCAGCTCTTACAACGCGGGGTTCTTGATCGCTGGAGCTATGCCCGAGGCCGCGAAAGTCAATGTTAACGGGCGGAAAACGCGGTTAACGAGGCGCTCTCCGGCAATATGTCACATAGGAGAAATCGACGCTGTCCTCGCCCGCCGCGGCGTTCCTGACGCGCGCAACTTCTTCCCACACAGTGAGATCGACCGGCGGCATAAAGGTATCGCCCGGCGGCTTCGCGTGAACTTCGGTCACTTCGAGACGGTCGGCGATCCCCATCCACTGGGCATAGATCTCGGCGCCGCCGATCACGGCAATCTCAGTGACCAAACGCCGCAGCGCATCGCCAGTCGCCACCGCGCGCGCATCGGCAAGCGACGTGGTGACTACAGCCCCCGCGGCCTGATAGTCGGCATTGCGCGTGATGACGATATTGGTGCGGCCCGGCAGCGGCTTCGGAAACGACTCGAACGTCTTCCGGCCCATCACGATCGGCTTGCCCATCGTCAGCGCCTTGAAGCGCTGCATGTCGGACTTGAGCCGCCATGGAATGGCATTGCCCTGCCCGATCACGCCGTTCTCGGCGACGGCATAGACGAAGACAATCTGAGGGACAGCCGTCGTTGCGGTCACACCGCAACCTCGGCCTTGATATGCGGATGCGGATCGTAGCCTTCGAGGGTGAAGTCCTCATAGCGGAACGCGAAGATGTCCTTCACGTCCGGATTGATCTTCATCACCGGCAGCGTACGCGTCGGCCGCGTCAACTGCAGCCGCGCTTGCTCCAGATGGTTGGAATAGAGATGCGTATCGCCAAGGGTGTGGACGAAGTCGCCGGGCTTGAGACCCGTGACCTGCGCGATCATCATCGTCAGCAGTGCATAGGAGGCGATATTGAACGGTTTTCCGGCTATGGCCAATTTCACTACTTTCGCTACGGAATAGAGGTAATATAATACGCCTGCGCATATAGAAGGTAGACGATTCCCTTGCTAAGTACCTCACTGAAACTGGTATGCCGCGCGTCTTAAGAACAAAGCAAAACCCGCGATCAGCGGGTTTTTCACTTTGAGCCCGGAACAGGCATGGAGGACGGCCCTGCGCAGCGGCTCCCACAGTTGCAAGCAAGCAGGGCCGTTCAGATCTCCAAGGAGCTGCTTGAGCTGAACTCTGGTTACCAAGGTAACTCCATGCCCCCGTAAGGGGGGGGACGGACCACAATGGAACACAGCTCCAATGATCTCACGGCTACGGCCCGATTTGACGCAGGGATGTTGGCCCACCTTCAGAATTCAAGCGCGCGGTGCTCAGTCCCCGGGCTATCGAGGATTTCGCAGTGTCGACCGGAGGTCTGAATGGAGGCTACGTCGAGAAGATCACTCATGGACAACCGCAACTCGTTGCCCAGCGCCAGCATTGTTCGGCTCAAGTTATTCGCTTTTTGGTTACGGTTTTCGCTTTCAGTTTGCGCGGTGTGCGCCGTCTATTCTGCGGGTTTGAAAAATGACCTAGTGGGAAACGGATTCCAAACCCGTTGCTTTGGTCTTCCGGAATGAATTGCAGTCCATAATGCGACATGAGCGCCGTTTGCACGGCCTCGACCGTCTTTAGCGTCGTCCCTGGCATTTCCATCTCGAAATTGGCGAGCGTGCGGAAGCTAATTTTCGCCGCTTCAGCAAGGTCTTCCCGGCTAATTCCGAGGAGTTGCCGGGCTGCCATTAAAACCTTGGGAGGGTAGTACATCGAGCCAATTTCGATGGGAGCAACGACGTGTCAACAATTGTCATCGAATTCCGTATTTTTTGTCTTCGAAAGCACGAATCCTTGTATTTGATGTATCGTTCTGGCTACATTGCCGGGAGCCACTCCTCGGGTTGCAAAGGATTCGCTAATGGCCTTATTCGTTCTGCTAGGATCAAAGGGCGGCGCTGGGCGCACCGCATCCAGCATCGTTCTATCTGCGGGACTTGCCGCGATAGGGCTTCGACCGCTGCACCTTCAGATCACGATGTCGGGCGTCCAGCCGGTCATAGCTTCTGCCAACGGCGTCCCCTTCGCGACCGCGGCCATCGCCGAACACGATGCTACGCCGGACGCCATACGTCACATGATTGCGGCTCATCCGGAGTGCTCGACGGTCGTCATTGATATGGTCAAACGGACCGTTTGGGATACCGTCCTAAACTATCCGGCGCCGGTAGTTCTTTTCCCAATGAGGCGCAAGGCTCACGAGATTGAACTTGCTGTTCGGGACTACAGAGATCTTCAGCCGTATCAATCCTCCGGCACCGATCCCTTTTTTCGCTCGCGATCGATTTCTAAATCGGGAGCGAGAAGGCCGACTCATGGGGTGTGTGCTAGGCTTTTGCCAGTTGCTTGGCCGGAGACCGCGGACGAACCGGCCGTCGAAACGGCAGTGGCGCGCTTTGATGGCCCCCGGCGAGTTGGTTTGTCCCGCCCGCACATACTTTGGCCCGGTATCCCGGAGTTCTCCCGAGATCATCTGGACGACCTCATTAACAGGTCAGAGTACGTTTGTAGTTCAGCGATCGCGGAAGCGGCCGTGACGCTCGCTCGGTCGGTCTCGCAGCTTCGTGCATGATCGAAGGGGGCCTGATGCGGCTTCGGTTCGATTAGATTTGGAAGCACAATGTTTGAATTCGGAAATGGACGTCCTGCAGACCTTCTCGCGTTGGCGTCAGAGGTGGATCGCCTTCAGCGGCTGGCGACAGACTTGATGCTTTTCACTGATGGGTACCTAAACATCGGCGACGAAGCTCCCGTTCTCGACAACTGGATGCGGACCTCTCGGAGCGCCGCCTGTTTAGCGGGAATGGTTTGGGATCACCCGACTCTGCCCGGCGGCGGGCGTTCGATCGTCACAAGCGATCTTTGCCTGCTCGTGGAAGAGATGGGGGTGGCTCGCACGAATTCGCGTTGGTATCGATTAGGACGCCCTTATGGCAGCACGCGTTCCTCCTGACCTTCAGCGTGCGGAGAGGCTTCGCCTCGCTAACGCAGACTGCTGGTCGCACTCCGAACGCGATGCTTCGCCGATCTCCATCTGAAATCCCGCGTCTTCATCTTGGTGCTGTCGACGTGCAGATCCGGAATGTAGAAGTTGCGGATGCGGAGCCCTTTCGGCGGCAGAAGGCCGTCCATTCCGATGACTCTGTCGATGAACCGTCGGCCCCGCGTCCAATGTAACAGACTGCCGACCGGACTAGATGGTCTTCTGGATAAGAGGCGCCATCCGGCCGCTGACCGCTTCGAACTCTGACGATCTCAACATGGATAGCTTCAAGGTAATCTTCCGCTCAACGTGAGACCTTGTTTTGGACGAGCGCTACTATCTCACAACTATCTTGGACCCGCCACCCGACGTGCGCATCGCCTTCAAAGTGCCATTCTTAGAACCGGGACCGCGGCCGTAGGTTTGCCTGAACCACCGGACCTCTTGCTCAAAAAATGTGACGTTAGACTCAACTGTTCGCTTTCTCTGAGAGCTATGCGGTCCACTACGATCGCGGTAAGTGCTCCATGTCTCGTACCCTCTTTGCAATTCTTGCAAGATGTAACGCGGGACATCATCAATCTTCGTGCGGATCTTCTGCGGATAGACCCCGGCGACGACGTAGGGTCGACGAGGATTGTCGCCATATGCTTCACGTTGAGCGGACCAGAATGCATGAGGAAGCATCTTCCCGTGGTGCTTCTTCAACGCACGCAACAAGACGTCCTCTGCTTCGGTCGTCGAGATGGGAAATAGTGTCCCTACATACCCGCGAGCCCCACCAAACATGAAATTGCTCGCCAAGCGATGCCAAGATACGCAGGCATTGTTAATTATGATCGGAGTGCCCTCGTTTGCTAACGACCTTGGTAGAGCAATAAAGTTTCCATCGCTCATCTTGAGCGCGGCGGATCCAACAACGCGCGACACGGTGTCTTTTAACGTAGGTTCGAGAACATCGTCTGCATCGCTTCGAACCTTTTCCATAAAGTCGTTTATTGCCTCACCAACGTATAATTTCTCTTTCTTCTCGCTATCGTTCCATGGGACGCCATCCAAGGAGACAAACCGCATGAACTGGGTCACATGCAGGAGATCCTCATCGTCTGTTCGTCCAACGCCAAGAGCTATGTCGACGACGAGCCGGCGCTCCAATCCCTCGGCATCTGTAAACTCGTAGGTCCATCGGTGACCCGACACGTCGCCGCAATGGGTTGCAATGATAAGCAAATCGTACGGGAATAGCTCAATCATATCAGATATCGACGTTACATCGGCTCCTGCGCCTTGATACCCGCGAACGAACAAGCGCTGTTCCGAAAGAATGCTCGCGGCGATATCGATTTCCGGCGCAGGCGTCGTCTCTGGATTTACTAGCGCAGCGACTTGAACCCCGCGCGAACCCGACTGTTCCGCGGCAAAGCCGTGCAGAACCGCCAAGCCAAGCGCCGGATAACCGAACAAGTGAGTGCACGGCACTTCGGGAAACGCAAATCCAAACGGCAGCCCGTCAGATATAAACGTAATAGATCCGCCGTCCGGGACCGCAATATCACCTGCAATGCTACGCAACTCATCGCGCAATTCTCTCAGAGAGTCCGACGGAGATTGATCTTGAGAATCGTACAAGGAATAGAAACGCTCCAAGATACGATCAATCTCGTCTCTCTTCGTCTCTCGAATAAGTATCAATCCTGCCCGAAGTGAGTAAGCGTAATTTGCGGCGATGACCTGCGATATATCATCGCCGACCTCGCATACGACAAGATGACCTGACCGCGCCTCGACCTCCCCCGGAGGGGACATTTTATCTTCAAAGATGATCGATCGCTTTTCGCGCAAAGCGCGGAGCAGCCCAATTCCTATCCGATCACGCCCCCAGGCGAGCGGATTATCCAATTGAGCACCGTTCGACACGTAGCCAGCGATGTTGATACCTTTTTCAACACGGGTAACGCGAGACTTTGGAAGTCTCTCCAGCATGGCGTTTGCAGTGTTGTCGTCAACTCCTGCCAGCAACACCCGTTTAGCCTTTGCGCGCACCACTGCGTTTGTTCGGTGTATCACTTCTGCTGCACTGTCGGGACGCTGCATTCGTGGCCCATCGATGACCGGGAGATAATGATCGGACTTGGCCATAACGGCAGATAGTTGCGCAGCAAGTTGCGCATCATTGGAGAAGATGACTACATCAGACATTACAGGGCATCTGGGAATCATATGCGGTTCACCGCCGGATTAATCAATGAATTTGTATCTAAAGCATTGGTATTGGAATGTCACAAACAGCCACACCATCAAGCATATCCCCTGGTCCACCATTCGCAGAATTGGGCAGTCGCGCCTCATAGCTTTGACTATAATAGTTCCCTTTTTAGGGTCACTGCTATTGTTCAATCAGAGCATTGTGGATGTTCTCACCTTATCCCCCGACTTAGTGCGCCGCTGGCTTCACTTGTCGGTGGATGAGTCAACGGCTGAAGCTCGCAAGCTCACGCTGGCTCGACTTTATTATATATACTTCGGCTTGACTTTCCTCGGGATAGGGTCGGCGTTGTTCGTGCTTTTCTGCCCTCTGGAGATCAAAAATTACTCATCGATAATCGAATACCAAACGACAGAAGCCCCACTGATCAGCCAACCACGGATGACGCTCATCCTGCCTTTCATCGCTTATCAGTATAGCCGATGGATGGGCGATGAGGTGAACGATGATACTCTCGGTTTTTGGCGAGGCCTTGGGCAACCAGACGACTTCCACGTTTTATTCTCTGCCGTGATCTCAGAAATGTACCAAGACCTACCAAACTATGACGATGATCAAGAGCGTGGTGAACTCGCTGACGGAAATGAAAACCATCTATACGAGGATTTCCGGGGGCGCCCAGATCCCAGCAAGATAGCGCACGCGATCCATTCGGGCCCGCAAATTTCGTTGGGATTTACAGCCGATCTAGAAGCTGTGGCCTTCAAAGCGAAATTCAGGAATGACATTTTTGCGATGCAGTACATGGCTTACGATCATACGAAGCCGTTTCTCCGGACGTTTATTGCTTCTGTATACGGACTTGGATTTTTGTTGCTGTTAATCCCAACTGCCCAGACCTTTTTTCGACTTCTTTTGCATTTGATACATCCTCACTCTTGATTGCTGCACAGTGCGAAGGTTGGGTCAGGTCCGGCAGGTCAGGTAATCCGTTTCTTTTCAATGCTGCCACGGGGTCTGCACCTTCGTAGCGAGGCGGATTGGCCGCGGCGGTCAATCCAACTTCGTGCGGGATGAGCTTCTCCAACAAGCGGAGGTAGGCCACCGGCGGCAGCGTAAACCGCTGTGATGGCCGGATAGATTTCGTGCTGTTTTTTTTGCCACCTTATCCGGAACATCGCGCTTGCGGAAGTTGTGGATGACATGATGACCTACCGACGATTTCGCAATGGACTCGCCCAAGCGACTTCCGGGAGGCCATCTGTTGCTCAGGCGGTCATGTCGTCGATGCCCTCTGGCGAGTTCAGAAGAACGATTGGGCAGCCCTCCTCGACCCGCATGACTGGGCGCCAACGCGATCTTTGGCGCTCAGGATGAGGAGATCGGCTGAGGGACCGTTGCCTTGGCTGTTGCAGCTCCCTTTTTCTGCCGTGACGGGAACACAAGGGCGAGAAGCGCGGCGATGCTGAGCGCGGATGAAACGATCAAAACGCCCCCACCCATGATGCCGATCAATATGCCGAAGCCAAGTGACGCCCTCGCCTGACAAATTCGGAACGGTGCGCCCAGAAGACCGAGACGATATCCGTAGTTCTCAGACCCGAAGACCGATAGGGGAAGAGTGCCGCGCGCGATTGGCCGCGCGCTGCCTCGCCATCGCGACCACAATGTCGCGATTCCGTTCTCAAAGTC
Source organism: Tardiphaga sp. OK245 (assembly GCF_900108575.1). Classification (NCBI taxonomy): domain Bacteria; kingdom Pseudomonadati; phylum Pseudomonadota; class Alphaproteobacteria; order Hyphomicrobiales; family Nitrobacteraceae; genus Tardiphaga; species Tardiphaga sp. OK245. The sequence continues at coordinate 193,295 of NZ_FNWZ01000005.1, forward strand.
GCATACGCCGTCCTGAGCTTTGGAGGCTTCCTCGGAATGGGCGACGACCACTACCCCTCCTGTGGCAGACGCTGAAGTACCACACCAATATTGAGGGGTATGTCACCAACGTGACGAAGACCCAGCTCGACGGCGCTCCGAAATACGCCAACGAGAACGATTGGGATTGGTCGGACACCAAGCGCTCGCACGCAGTGAACGACTATTACGGCACACCTTGCAGCCTGAAGGAGCGGCCCTTTGACCGAATATCCAGCAGGTGTCTGCCCAGCACCTTGTGACGTCACTGCGGTAACGGCGGGCTTACCTACGTCCGCTTTGCGCCGGTTTTTTCGAGAAACTCCGCCGTTGAAGCGGAGCGCTATCTACTCATCAGTGAGAGAACATTATCGGGAGCGGTGGATCGGACAACAGGCTCTTGGTTGCGCCCCCAAGAATGAACTCCCGGAATCTCGAATGACCATATGCGCCCATTACCAGCAAATCCGCATCGCATGAGGCGGCGGATGCCTTAAGCACTTCTCCAATTGACCGTCCCGCAGCGTCAATGTTTTCCAAGGTCACGCTAATTCCGTGCCGTGAAAGGTTCTTAGCGACCTCTTCGCTCGAACGCTTCGTATCGATCTCCTTTTCATTTTGAACGGTCACGATTCGAACGTCCTTGGCTTTTTCGAGAAGGTCGATCGCATCGGCGATCGCGCGCGCCGCCGTGCGGCTGAAATCCCAAGCGATCATCACGGTATTGAGCTCGAACGTCTCCGCGAGCACCCTTTCTGGAAGAATCAGAGTTGGCTTTCCTGTTCCAAAGATTACAGACTCGGCGTGCCACTGATCGTAAGAGGGTGCGGCCGGAATAATCATCAGGTCGCGCATCCGTCCGTACTCGACGAACACATCCGATACTTCATGCACGAAGCATTTCTCAAAAATTCTCTCATGGGACAGACCGGCTTTGCCCGCGACCGTTTCAAACGCGGTCAGCAACGTCGCCACATTCTGTCTGCTTTTTTCGGCCTCACGCGCGGCCAACGCTGGAATGTCGATGAGAGCGTTCGAAAGAAAGCTCCCCGGCACCTCGTGGTGAATCTCACAAGCGACGGCAGCGAGATGACATCCCAACACTGACGCAAATGACACCGCGGACTGTATCGCAGGAGAAGGGGTCGGCTCGGGATAGCTGGTCAACCCAAGGATCAGATCTTTGAATGCCATCGGTATCTCCACTGGAGCTGTTCAAGCTCACGCTCACGTTGCCGACCGGCGGGCATGTCAGTCTCTCCCGCCGCCTTCGTTGACGATGAATACTTAGCGCCGCTCCACATAGGCACTTTTGATCTGGGTCAACTGCGCCAACAAACTTCGTGCGACTCTTGTTACAACCGGATTGGAATGCGGGATTGATCTTCCTAGCTCCCGTTCGGCGAACAAAGTCACCAGCGGTGCCTTATTGCGCTGCCTCAAAATGGGGGCGACGGTCGTCGCCTAACATGGAGGAATATTTGGTCGACAGCGTGTGGAGTTGATAAACAATGGATCGCTTCCACCTCGAAGCTCCCCAGAGCGAAGACGCGGCCGATGTCCTGTTCGCCTTGGAAGTCGAGCCGAAAGCAGGCTTGTCTAATTCAGAGGCCAAGCAACGACTCTCCGTTTGCGGGGCCAATGAAATGCAGTCCAGACCGAGAGCCGGAATACTTTCGATACTACTGCATCAGTTTCAGAGCCCCGCAGTCATCCTACTGACGATCGCTGTTGTCGTGGCGCTTGCCCTCCGAGAGTGGGAGGAAGGCGTCTCAATTATCGTCGTTCTGATAATCAATGCGGTGATCGGCTTCGCGACTGAGTTCAAGGCCATCCGCTCCATTGAGGCCATAAGAGCCTTGGCAAATCGCTCATCCAGAGTGCTCCGAGACGGTGAAGTTTGCGTGATTCAGGCAAAGGAGCTCGTTCCAGGGGACATCGCGTTACTCGACGCCGGCGATGTCATTCCTGCAGACTTGCGGTTGATCGAAACAGCGAACCTGGAAGCCGACGAATCTACATTGACTGGAGAATCGGTGCAGATCGGCAAAACGACAACACCCGTTCACGCGGACGCGCGCCTCGCGGATCGCACCTCCATCGCTTTTCAGGGCACAAACATCGTACATGGAACTGGCGTCGGCGTAGTCGTCGCCACCGGTACGAATACAGAACTGGGTCAGATCTCGAAACTGGTTGCTGATGCCAAAACGGAGATGTCGCCGCTCGAGAAGAAGCTTGCGCGTCTATCGGGGCAGCTGATTTGGCTGACCTTGGTTCTGGCGACTCTCACTGCCGGGCTCGGCCTGCTTCAAGGCAAAGACCCGTTCCTTATGATCGAGGCTGCCATCGCGCTGGCGGTCGCCGCCATTCCCGAAGGGCTACCGATCGTCGCGACGCTCGCGTTGGCCCGCGGCATGTGGCGGATGGCACAAAAAAATGCCCTCGTCGAACGACTTGCAGCCGTTGAAACACTCGGTGCCACCACCGTGATTCTGACCGACAAGACAGGAACGCTGACCGAAAACCGCATGACTGTGCAACGTATCTGGCTCCCGTCTGGAGAGGTTCGCCTCGCCACAAATAGCTTTGGGTCAAGCGACGGCAGCAACGTCATCCCACCCGGTGCCGCAGCGGAGATGCAAGAAGCTCTCGAGGTTGCAGTGCTTTGCAACAACGCGACGCTATCGGACGTCGTAGGCGGAGACAGCGGCGACCCGATGGAATTGGCTCTCCTACGCGCCGGTCGGATGGCCGGGCTGGACCGACGCCGCCTGCTCCATGACAATCCTGAAGTGTCCGAGCTCGCATTCAACATCGAACGCAAGATGATGGCTACAATCCATCGTCATGGAGAGGACTACATCGTTGCCGTCAAAGGCGCGCCAGAAGCGGTGCTCGCTTCCGTCATCTTGGACGAACCAATGCGCAGAGAGTGGCTGGCGCGCGCTGCGGCGCTCGGCACCCAGGGCCTCCGCGTCCTCGGCATTGCCAAGAAGACTGCAAGATGCGGCGCCGACTTCTCCTTCGATGCATCCAAATTTCTCGGCCTGGTGGGCCTCGATGATCCACCGAGACCAGACGTGCCTGCGGCAATCGGCGCGTGCCGCGATGCCGGCATTAGAGTGATCATGGTCACTGGCGACCATGCGGCGACGGCACGCAGCATTGCTGGACAAGTCGGCCTAGGTGGCGAGACACCGCGTATAACCGCAGGCACGCAACTCACCAGGCACAATGGATCTATCGACACTGAGCTGCTGAAGTCTGACATCTTCGCGCGGGTAAGCCCGACAGAGAAACTGGAGCTTGTGCGTTTGTTTCAGGCTTCCGGTCAGATCGTTGCAATGACGGGCGATGGCGTCAACGACGCACCGGCCCTCCGCCAGGCGGATATCGGCGTCGCCATGGGCTTGAGAGGCACGGATGTGGCTCGGGAAGCGGCTGCCATGATCCTCTTGGATGACGCATTTCCTACCATCGTGGAGGCAATCCGTAACGGGCGCGTCATCTTCGATAATATCCGCCGCTTCGCGATCTATCTCTTGTCATGCAATCTCGCCGAGGTTCTGACCGTTGGCATTGCCATGATTTCCGGACTTCCGCTTCCGCTTCTTCCGATCCAGATACTGTTTCTGAACCTGGTCACAGACGTCTTCCCGGCCTTCGCTCTCGCCATGGGCGAAGGCGATAGAGACGTCCTAAAGCGACCGCCTCGGAGCCCAAAGGAACCGCTTCTCGGACGTGCTCAATGGATCGAGATATCCTTGCACGGCGCATTTTTGACCATGGCGACATTCGGCGCCCTAGCGGCCGCGCGCTACGGACTGCTCTTGAGTGAGACTGAGACCGTGACGGTCGCGTTCTTAACGCTGGCCTTCAGTCAGCTCTGGCACGTCTTCAACATGCGCGACCGACGTTCGAGCGCCGTCGACAATGACGTCAGTCGAAACCCCTGGTTGTGGGCCGCGCTTGCACTTTGTGCCGGCATCATCCTTGTTTCGGTATATTCACCCTATTTTGCGCGGATGTTGCACGTATCGCCGCCCGGAGCTGATGCGTGGGTCGTCATCTCCACCATGAGCGTGCTCCCGTTGATCGGGGGCCCGCTCATTGCTCGACTATCGGTGTGGCTGAAGCGTTATGGTAGGCAGCCGCGCTCACAGATGTCGCCGGACGCGGCTCCCCTTTAAACATTGACGGAACGCAACGTTTCGAACAAGGCCGGTAGTACAATCGGCCGCAGCAACGAGGCCATTGGGCTATAGTGCAAATGACATCGCTCGCTCAGCTACGTCGACGCGCTTTTTCCGCATTGGAGCGCCATGAAGAGTCCGATTGGCTCGGCCTCATCGTGCATGGGCTGATCATTTCCGTCATCTCGCTTTCGCTTATCGCAACCGTGGCTGAATCCGTTCCGAGCCTGTTGAGCGAATATCATTCCCTTTTGAGGGCCATCGAGTGGACCGCGGCAGCGGTACTAACGTGCGAATTGGCTGCCCGGGTTTGGACCGCGGTCGAACATCCGCAGTTTAGAGCGCACAACCATGCCGTTGCGCGAACGCGGTTTCTCCTAAGCATCCACGGCCTGATCGACCTTGTGGCGATTGCGCCGTTCTGGCTCAGCTCGTTTGTCGCTGGCGATCTGAAGATCCTGCTCGTCCTACGGTTTCTGCGGTTCTTGAAGCTTTCACGATATTCCCCCGCGACACGTGCTCTCCTCGACTCGCTCTATAGCGAACGACGTGCGTTGAGCGGGTGTCTTATTCTCATTGTCGGAGCAGCACTGATCTCAGCGGCGCTCATGCACTTTGCAGAACATCAGGCGCAGCCGGACAAGTTCGGCACCATACCCGAGGCGCTGTGGTGGGCGATTGTGACGTTGGGTACCGTTGGATACGGAGATGCGGTGCCCATCACCGCGCTGGGACGGTTGATCGCTGCGCTTACGATCTTTTGCGGCCTCTTGATGGTCGCATTGCCTATCGGAATCGTGGCTTCATCGTTTGCCAACGAGGTTCATCGACGTGACTTTCTCATAACATGGGGTTTGGTTGCGCGCATCCCCTTGTTCAGCACCCTCAGCGCGGCCGAAGTAGCGGAAGTCATGTCCATGCTGCGCGCAATCAGGGTAGGTCCAGGCACGGTTATAACGAGGCGCGGAGAGGCCGCCCACTCTATGTATATTATCGTCGATGGCGAAGTCGCGCTCAAACTCAAGCATCAGCATATTCGTCTGGTGGGTGGTCAGTTCTTCGGCGAGGTCGCGGTATTGCGGAGGGTGAAGCGGTCTGCGACGGCGACGGCAGTGGTGGCGACGCGTCTCCTTGTCCTGGACGCATCCGACCTTCACGGATTAATGGAACGCCAGCCCGCCCTGGCGGACCGCATCAAACAGGCAGCCAGCACCAAACTCGGCCACGAGATTTACGCCGATGACACAGACCTGAGTGCGAATGAGTATTCCGGTGCGCCATCCCAATAATTCTACATCGTGTGCGCTATTTATCTTGCTAAACTCTTCTTCCATGGAAGCCATCGATGATCAGGGGTGGTGAGCTACAGCGATTCGTTCGCACCCACCTTCTTCGATGCGGCGATTGCGAATGTCTCGGTGAGATCTACATCCGACTGCAGGAGAGCTGGTGGCCAAATTGGTGCCCCGGAGCGATAGGTATTGCGGCAGCCACCCCCACGCTCTAAGCGAGACGGCAGCCCAGGCTGCATCGCACGTTGGGTAATATCTACGATCTCAAATGGCCAGATAGCACCTAGCGGCCCGAAGATGATCGAACTCACTCTTTTTGCACACGTTCGATTGCGAAGCCGCCGCGCGCGCAGCGGTCGGTTCGACCAGCGATTTCATGAAGTTTTTGACCCACGTCAAAGTCTCAGGAGCCGCGTGGATCAACATGCGGACAAGTGCATGATCGAACCAGATCGCCCATGGAGGCATCAATGTCAGAAAACAACAGCGTACCACATAGCGTCCCCGCAATCGCAACCGCGCTGCGCCAACGTGCTGCGCAGGCGGCTGCTGTCCAATCCGAGCTCGCCAAGAAGGTGATGGAGATCAACCAGCATTGGCTGGAGCGGATTCAGAAGGATTCGACCGAAGCTTGGCAGTTGCTGTTCAAGTTCGGTGGAACGCCCGCAGTCGGCGAAAAAATCAAGCTTTGCGAACAATGGATCGAGGGCGCAATGCAGAACGCCGCCGACGATGCCAGCTACGCGCTGGACAGTGCGAGGGCTCTCGGCGAGCTCGAAATGCGTTTCTTCGCGCCGGCCGATACCGCAGAAACGAAACCATCGGAAGATGCTGCGGAGTCCCGGAGCGCATGACCCAAGACGGCCCCCCGCGGCCCGCGCGGGATAAGGCGCAACCGGGAGGCGCTCATGCCGATTGAACAGGAATGGCAAAGCATCCAATCAGCTCCCGATGATTGCGATCTTGAGCTCGCGGTCATCGAGAGCGAGGTCCCGCATGCGCTCGTCTTCCCCTGCCGTCGCAGACCGGGCGGCTGGATACACTCGGAAACCAGGGCAATCATCAGGGTAGAGCCGACCCATTGGAGGCTCTGGCAGAGATCTGACTAGCAGCCGGACCGCTTCCCAGGTTGCGGTCGATTCTTCAGCATTGATGCGAGCTTTGCCTCTTCCTCGGCCAGCAGCCGCATGAGCAACTTCCGCTTGTCATCGTCTGTTTCGGTTTCGAGTAAGCGTTTAAAATGCGCGATGTTGAGGTCTGCTACGCTTTTGTCCATGGCCGAAATCCCCGATCTGCCGCCAAGGTATGCCAGGGTATCTTGACTATCGCACGCGAAGAGTACGATGGGAAGAACTCGAACGCACCCATGTAGCGGTTGCGGCTGAGCTATGCTGCACATCGACGTTGACGTAGGCGTAGGTGTGGGTTGAGGTGGTCGGGGAGACAATACCTTGAACAGTCGGGCGCGCGCTTTTATTCCATACGGCATGGCTGCAGCCGCGGTCGCCGTGGCGGTATCGTTGCGTATGCTGCTCGAATATTCTTTCGAGGGCCGTACCTTCACGGTCATTTACGTGCCGGTCGTGGTTTTCGCTGCTTTCGTGGGAGGTCGCGGGCCCGCAATCTTAGCCACGTTGCTATGCATCGTCGGCAGCTTGGCCATCAGCGGTAGGGAATTGCTGCTGCATCCCGCCAATCTAATTGACCTTTCGTTCTTCGCGGTGGTGGGGCCCGTGCTTGGCTTCATGGGTGACCGGCTGTTCAGGGAGTCCGATCACGCACGAAAACGGCAGGCGCATCTGCAATCGATCCTGGAGGCCATGCCGGAAGCCATGATCGTCATCGACGACAGAGGCATCATAAGCTCCTTCAGCGCCGCGGCGGTCCGCCTATTCGGATGGAGCGCAGCCGAAGCGATAGGCAGGAACGTTTCCATGCTGATGCCGTCGCCATACCGGGCGGAGCACGACGGCTATCTCGGCCGCTACCGACAAACCAGTGAGCGCCGCATCATCGGCATCGGCCGCATCGTCGTTGGGGAACGCAAGGACGGGTCCACATTCCCTATGGAGCTCGCAGTCGGCGAGGCTAAGGTCGGCGAAGACCGGTTCTTCACCGGCTTCGTTCGCGACCTCACCGAGAGGCGCACGCAAGAACGCCGCGTTCAGGAACTCCAGTCAGAGCTCGTTCACGTCTCCCGTCTGACCGCGATGGGCGAGATGGCATCCTCTCTGGCGCACGAACTCAATCAGCCCCTTTCGGCGATCACGAACTACGTACGCGGCGCGAAGACGCTGCTCACGCAGCCGAATTCCGATACTTCGCGGATAGCGGCAGCGCTCGACCGAACGGCCGAACAGGCGTTGCGTGCAGGGGAGATCATCGCCAGGCTGCGGGAGTTCGTCGCTAAAGGCGAGACGCAGTCCGCACTGGAGAATCCCGGTACTTTGCTGGAGGAGGCAGCGGCGCTTGCATTGTTTGGAGCCCGGGATCTCGGCATCCACGTGACACTGCGTGCCGAACCGGACATGCCGCCGATTCTCGTCGACAGGATCCAGATCCAGCAGGTGGCCCTGAATCTCATCCGCAACGCCATCGAGGCAATGGCGACGGAAGATCGGCTCGAACTCAGCATCACCGTCCGCCGTGACGGTGATTCCGCTCTGTTCGAAATCTCGGACACCGGGCATGGTCTCGGTACAGAGATCCAAAGCCGCCTCTTCCAGCCCTTTGTAAGCACCAAACCGGATGGCATGGGCGTCGGCCTTTCGATCTGCCGCACGATCGTCGAGTCCCATGGCGGTCGCATCTGGGCCGAGCCGGTGATCGAGGGCGGCACGCGCTTTCAATTCACTTTGCCCTTTGCAGAGCAGGTCCCACAACATGAACGATAGACCCACCATTGATATCATCGACGACGACCCCGCCATGCGCGATTCTTTGGCCTTCCTGCTCGATGTCAATGGATTCAACGCCCGCTCGCACGGGACCGCCGCTGCGTTCCTCGACCATATTCGAAAGACTGTCCCCGACTGCGTCGTCTCCGACATCCGCATGCCCGGCATGAGCGGGCTGGATTTGGTCCGCAGACTCAAGGCGGACGGCGTGCCCTGCCCCGTCATAGCTATCACCGGCCACGGCGACGTCGCGCTGGCTGTCGAGGCCATGAAGGCCGGCGCCGCCGATTTTATTGAGAAGCCCTTCGACGACGAAGCGCTGCTCTCGGCCATACGGTCGGCCATGGCAGCCAAGCCGGTTGATGGGGCGGACGCCGGACGTGAGGGCGCGATGGCCCGTCTTGCTGACCTGTCGCCGCGCGAGCGCGACGTGCTGCAAGGTCTGGTATCCGGGAAGATTAACAAGGTGATCGCGCACGATCTTGGGATCAGTCCGCGCACCGTCGAGGTTTATCGCGCCAATCTGATGGCGAAGACCGGCGCGCGAAGCATGTCGGAGCTCATGCGGCTGGCGCTTGCTGCGGGATTATAGAATCCTGGTCCGCCTCAACGCTCCTGCTACGACTTCCGCGCCGTCCACCGGACCAGATCGCGCGCAAGCGACTGGAAGGCATTGTTGAAGGCGACCGCCGCGCCGGCCGGATCCATCGCACCGATCGGTTGCGACGCGCTGAATATCCGGGCCGCTGTCACTTTGCCAGCCTCGTCGAGAATCCTCGCCGACATTATGATAACGGCCTTGGCGTCGACCGACGGTTCGATCTCGAACTTGCGCAGGTCCAGCACGACCCGTCCGCCACCCTGCCCTGCATTGTCGGGACGCAGCGGGGGATGATCGACGTCGTAGTTCTCGAAGCTCTGGAGCAGCTTCGCCTGCAGGAGGGCTGGTAGGCTGTCGCTCCATTGCGCAGCCCCAAAGCCGGGCTGGTCCTCACCCGATGGAAACAGAAAGCGTTGCGTCTGCAGCCGCGCGATGGCCGTGGGTTCGCCAATGGTGATCTGCGCCTTCATTGGCGGCTGCCCCGGCTCGAACTGCGGAGCTTCGAGGTCGTAGGTAATCTTGGCCTGCGGCGCCTGACCGCCGCCCATCGTCCGGTCGAGCCCGGCCAGTATGCTGTCCACGCGCGGCGTATTGCGCGCCAGACCCTCCGCGAAGATCTTCAGGTTCGCGACCGTATCGCGGAGCGGATCTGCGTTCTCCGAAAGGACGGCGTCCACGCGCCGCAGCGCGTCCCGCGCCGCCTGCGTCATGCTCTGGCCCGCGCCCGGCCCGGCCTGCAGGACATCGCCGGGATCCAGACCCGCAGTACCGCCGCCACCTTCGAGCGCAACGACCGGCACGCCGGTGAGCCCCTGGAAGTCCAGCCCGATCTTGGTGTCCTTGCGGACTGGTGTTTCAATAGCCACCGCGACGGTGGCAGCCACGGCCCGCGGACGCGCTGGGTCAAGACGTAGAGACGTCACCTCTCCGACTCTAATGCCGTTGAAAAGGACAGCGGCTCCGGTCAACAGTCCGGGAACGGGGCCGTCGAACGCGATCTGATAGGTCGCACGGCGCCCGACGGCACCAGCATTGTTCAGCCAGTAAACGAAGCCGAACACGCCGACGATCACGGCGAGTACGAACGCTCCGACGATGACGAATGGTGCGCGCGTTTCCATGTTCTTCTCCTAGGCGGCGGGGCTATGGATCATCTTGGCGCGTACGCCGTGGAAGTAGCTCCTGACCCACGGATGATCCGAGGCCCGGACGTCGTCGAGGGAGCCCAGCGCAACGATCTTTCCTTTTGCGAGTGCGGCGACGCGGTCGCAGATCGATGCAAGACTGCTGAGGTCGTGGGTGACCATGAACACCGTTAGACCGAGCGTCTTCTGAAGCACGGTGATGAGGGCATCGAACTCACCCGCGGCGATGGGGTCGAGCCCCGACGTAGGCTCGTCGAGAAACAGGATTGCCGGGTCTAGCGCAAGCGCGCGCGCAAGGGCTACGCGCTTGGTCATTCCTCCCGATAGTTCGGAGGGAAACTTCTCACCGTCCGCCGCAGTCAGGCCCACCATTTCCAGCTTGGCGTTAGCGATTTCGTCCATTAATTCGTCCGAGATATTGACGTTCTCGCGCAACGGAAACTGCACGTTCTGACGGGCGTTCAACGACGAAAAAAGGGCTCCCTGCTGAAAGAGCACACCGAGGCGGCTGACCGCGCGGCGTTCGATTTGCGGATCGATGCGTATCTCGCCGCTTCGCTTTGGCAGCAACCCGATCATCGCGCGCATGAGGACGGACTTGCCGCCTCCAGAGGCGCCGACCAGCCCCATCGTCTCGCCCCGGCGGACGGTAAGTGACAGCTGATCGATGACCACGTGGCGGCCAAAGCCGACCACCAAGTCGTCGATTTGGATGGCTGCGCCGGGCTCGGACATGGCCTACATTCCGATCGATGCGAAGAAGACGGCGAACATGCCGTCTATGACGATGACGAGAAAGATCGATTTCACGACCGACGCAGTGGTCTGACGGCCAAGCGACTCGGCGCTTCCCTTCACGCGCAAGCCTTCCACCGCTGCGACAATGCCGATGACCAGGGCCATGAACGGTGCCTTGATCAGGCCGACCTCGAAATGGGTCACAGACACGGCCTCGCGGAGTCGCGCGATGAAGATCGCAGGGCTCATTCCGCCGTAGAGCCATGCGACAAGACCGCCACCGTAGAGCGCTGCCAGCGAGCCGAGGAAGGCGAGGATCGGCAATGCTATGATCAGCGCCAGTACGCGTGGAACGATTAGCACTTCGATAGGATCCCGCTCCATGGTGATCAGGGCGTCGATCTCCTCGCGCATCTTCATGGAACCAATCTCGGCAGTGTAGGCGCTGCCGGAGCGGCCAGCGACCATGATGGCCACGATCAGAACTCCGATCTCGCGCAGCACCAGGATGCCGACCATGTCGACCACATAGGATTCCGCGCCGAAGCGCCTGAAGTGGAAGATACCCTGCTGGGCAATGATCGCGCCGATCAGGAAGGTGATCAGCAGCATGATCGGAATCGCCTGCCAGCCGACCCGAAACAACTGATAGACGGTCGAGGTCACGCGCAGCCGCGCAGGTCGCAGCATGATGCGTCCGAGGCTGATACTGACCGCCCCAAGCAGATGCAAGAACGCCACGGCATCACGGTACACGCTCGCCATGTAGTCTGCTGCGCGCTCGATCTGAACCTGCAGCCAAGCCTTTCGCGGTTCTATATCCGGCGGCCCCCTGTTGAGTTCATGTGCCTGCGCGAGCAGTCCTGACAGGGATGCCGTAAGGCCATGGGCTTCCACGGCGCAGCCGCTGGCGGGCGCACGGGTCAACTTCTCGAGAACCCAAGCACCGGACGTATCGAGGGCTGTCACGGCCGTCAGATCGAGTTCGCCGCCAGGAGCCGGGCGGAGACGCAGTTCCGCCTCGCGCAGCAGCCGCTCCATCAATTCGGCATGCTCCACTGTCCAAGAGCCACAGGCGACGAAAGCGAGCGGTCGCCCAGGCTGTGCTGTCAGCGTCGGAAGTAGATCAGGCGGGCTTATGGCGTCTTGCATAAGCGCAGTTAGAAGGATCGCCCCCTGCCGCGCCTTGATCAATCGCAAGGCGGCCGCCCTATCGATGTGGGTGAGTTTGACGTGGGTCAATCGGCAGAAGCCAAATCGGCATACTCTGCGGATGGTGAGGGACCAGGATGCCAAAACATACCGCACAGCAGGATCGCTACACGGCTCCGCGATGTGGGCTTGCTTCGAGCGTCGTCCGAGTTTGGTCGGCCATACAGAAGATTTTGACCGATCGGCAGCGCCCTCTCGAGAGAAGGGTGATCGAGCAGTCCGCCTCCGCTGTCGTCTCCGCCCTCATGATAGGCATTCTGGTCGGCGCGGCACTGCGTGCGACCTACCGAACGGGAGGTCCGGATCGGCCTCGCCGGCCGGCATGACCAATACCGATCCTGACCGAAGGGACATTCCATGCAGCAGCACTCCTTCCAACCCATCCGTAACAGCAGCCTCCCCGCGACCTTCCGCAGAATCCGCCTCGAACTTGCGCGCAGTGCGCAGCATCCCGAGGGAAACTCCGAGATCGGCTACGTGATCGCCGCGCCGCTCGACGGGAACGATCGCATCGATGCTGCGTCGTGGAAGTCGCACCGCGAGGCTTGCCGCGTCACGCGCCTGCGTCCGGGCGGAGATGACATTCGCGGCCATCTCGTCCGCCGGCCCGGCGGAAGCTGGGCATTCCACTACGATGTGGCCGGAGACATGTCGGACGAGGCGGGATTCCATTTCGAGGAGGAAGCGTTCCGGCAGGGCGAATACGTTTCGCTGCGCGAGGCCGACGCAATCCACACCTATCGGGTGGCGTCTGTCACCCCGCTTTAACTGACCGCGCTTCAGGCTGCTCTGACGTTTTCAGAATGACAAGTGGCTCAGTGGCAAAGGATCGGTCCCTCGGTATTTTTGTCCGATATAAGCAAGGCAGGTAACGGCCAAATTTGCCCTCATGAAATCCGGTTGCCAGGTCGTGTAACGCCGAAGCGTGCAGAGTTGTCCGTGTGTGCGGCCAGCTCAGCTCGCCTATCGACGATCGCGCCATGCAGCCGGTCAAGGACCAGACTCAAGGCCATCAGAGCACCTTCATCGACGGCGCCATCGTCGTAACAATCGAGCGTCTCGCGCAAGACGGCATCGATCTCGGTTTGCAGTGCCGTCAGCGCGCTTTCGGAGCTTGCCTCGCGAACCCTTGTCATGGCGCCCAGCAACTTGTCGCGGTGGACCGTGGCCAGGTCCTTCTCATCACGCTTCAAATAATGACCGATCCACGCGCCAGCTGAGCCGATGACCGACAGCAACAGAATTCCTGCCCAAAAGTAATCGCTGTACCTTTCGAGGAATGTGCGCTCCGTGCCGTCGATATACGCAGCCGCGCCCGGGTGAGCTGGTAATGAGGAATCCTTGTCCGTGTCAGGCTTCTCAATCTTCGCTGCGTCCGGATTGTCGCGTGAGAGACCTTGACGCGCGGCCAGCAGTTGTCGCGTGAACGCACCCGCGGCAGCATCCGGCAGAGAACTCCGCGCAACGAACAGATCATTGACGCTAACCGTCTCGATTTCGTCATCCGGTCGGGCGGGGTTGGCCGCGAAGACATGTCCTGGAATCTTGGCCGACTGATATAGCGGATGCTTCTGAGCGATCGCGTCAGACGCATCAATACGCAAGAACATCGGTTCACCTCGGCGGGCGGCTGTGAGCACGATCGCCTCCGATGTGATCCTGCTGTCGAGTGGGCCAATGGTCATGAAGGCGTCAAGGCCGGGATCATGCGCCATCTGACCGATCTGGTCTGCTCCGAATTGCGACACTTTCACTTTTTCCGGGGCAACTCCGGACTCCGTGAGGATCACCTTCAGCAATTTCAAATTCTCGTCGCCACGACCGATGAGACCGATCCGACGACCGGTCAGATCACCGATCTCCCCGATCTTTGCTTTCACGGCTCGTTTGCGGCGGCCGGCCGGAGCCCAGAGCACGACAACATTCTTGCGCAAGATCGCCAGCGATTGAGCGTCGCGAGGCAGGTCGAGATCGCTGCGAACGACAACGATGTCCGCTTTCGATGCAGCTAGAAAGGCGAGATTTTCTGCACCGCCACTCGTTTCAATGACCGACAGGCGGACCGGATTATGGTCGTTGGCGAACCGTGCGGCTATCGCTTGAATCAGCTTCTTGTCGTTGTTGTCTGAAGCGCCTACGGCAATCCGCAGCATGACCGGTCTCGTAGCCACATAGGTCGCGCCCGCGACGACGCTGACTAGCAGCAGGACGATGCCGAAAAACGAGAACAAAGTGTTTTTGCGTTTCCGGCGCCGCGGATCATGGTCGGACATTCGATTGCCGTTCTTTCGCCCCGCAGAGCCGATACGATCCAAAATTAATGGCATCGGGCGGCTCTCCCTTACCACTGCCTCCGGAGCCAGCGTTTCAAGTCATTGCGTCCGCAGATCCAGCGAAACAAGCGCGACGGCCGGATCCTCCGGGTCGCTCGCAACCTGGAAACCCAAAGCCCGGCACATCTGCTGCATGCCGTCGTTCGATTGCAGCACGTCGCCATGCAGTTCGAGAAGACCTTCGCTCTTCGCGTAGCGGATCAGTTCGGTCATCAGGGCCCAGCCGAGGCCATGGCCCTTCCTGTCGGAGCGGACCAGAACGGCATATTCCGCCGTCCTGTACTGGGAATCCGAATGCAGACGCGAGACTCCGAGTATTTCGCCGCCGCCGGGAGCCACCGCGGCGAAAGCCATGGCGCGCGCGTAATCGAGTTGCGTGAGCCGGGCGACGAACGGATGCGGAAATTCCTTGATCGCCCCGAGAAACCTCGAATGCAAATCGACGGCATCAGTGTGGTCAAGCAGATGCTTGATAGCGGCCTCGTCCTCCGGCACGACCGGACGCAGGTGGACGGTTTCACCGTCCTGCAGAACGACGTCGCGCTGCCACGCTGCGGGAAACGGCCGGATAGCCAACCGCGTCTGTCCTGCGAAGAGTCGTTCTGGTACGGCCACCGCGATCCGCACATCCAGCGCCAGAACGCCGGCTTCGTCCGCAAGCAACGGATTGATGTCGAGTTCGCGGATCAGCGGAAGGTCGATCGCCATCTGCGATAATTTCAGCAGCGTCATCTGGACGGCGTCTTCCTTGACGGCGGGGACATCGCGGTAGCCAGCCAGTTGCCGCGCGACCGCGGTGCGCTTCACCAGATCGTCCGCCAGCTTCATGTCGAGCGGCGGCAATGCGAGCGCCTTGTCGTTGATGATTTCGACGGCAGTTCCGCCACGACCGAAAGCGACCACCGGTCCGAACGTCGGATCGTCGGCAAGGCCAGCGATCAATTCCCGCGCGCGCGGCCGCATGATCATCGGCTGGACGATAACGCCGGCAATGCGGGCGTCCGGACACTTGGCTGTCACGGCCTCCATCATCGCACCGTGGGCAAGGCGGACAGCGTCGGTGTCCCGCAGGCCAAGCACCACGCCTCCGACATCGGACTTGTGCACGATGTCGCGCGACAGAATCTTCATAACTACCGCATGGCCCTTCCGGAAGAAGCCTTCCGATAGTGATACGGCTTCGTCCACATTCGCCGCCATCCGCGTCGGGACGATCGGGATGTCGTAGGCGTCGAACACCGCCGCGATTTCCAACGGGTCGAGCCAACCACGCCCCTCCCCGATGGCTTGGTCCAGGACGCGTTGCGCAGCGGCACGATCGACCTTGGCGTCCGCCATGACTCCAGGAGGCGTCGCCATCAATGCTTGCATCGACTCATAATGGTGCACGCCGTAAATGAATGCGCGTATGGCATCATCCTCCGTCGGGAAATTCGGGATGGCAGCGGAGTCGAGGGGCGCCGACACTGCCGCGTCGGCACCGACGAAGGCGGCCAACACCGGTTTCGGCAGTGATCCGGACCCGTTGCCCCTGTGCTCCGATACGGTATCGGCTACCGCATGGGCGATGGCGACGGGATCCGCCACGGCGGTCTGGACATTCATTACCAGGACGGCATCGTTGTCGGCGTCATCAAGCAGGGCATCCAGCGCCGCCCGGTAGACGTCAGCCCCCGCATCGCCGCCGACATCCACCGGGTTAGATCCTGACCATCCGCCAAGTGCATCGTCCAGCCGCGATCTGACGGCCCTCCCGAGGTCCGCCGGAACGCCACCGAGTTCGACCAATCGATCGACTGCCAGGATGCCCAGACCCCCGCCGTTGGTGAGGATGGAGAGACGCCGCCCGCGAGGCTCGACGCCCCCTGCCAGCACCTCGGCGCAGTCGAACAACTCCCTGAGGTCGAACACGCGCAGTAGGCCTGCGCGGCGAAAGGCGGCATCGTAGACAGCATCTGCGCCCGCCAGCGCTCCGGTATGCGTCGCCGCCGCCTTGGCGCCCTGCGCCATGCGGCCCGCCTTGACCACGACCACGGGCTTCACGCGCGCCGCTGCGCGCGCCGCCGACATGAATTTCCGCGCGTCCGGGATCGCCTCAAGATAAAGCAGGATGGCGCGGGTGCCCGGATCCGACGCGAAGTAGTCAAGACAATCCGCAAGATCGACGTCAAGCTGATCGCCGATCGAGACGATACCCGAGAAGCCGACGGGCCGACGCGCCGCCCAGTCGACCATGGCGGCTACAATCGCACCCGACTGTGAAATCAGAGCCAATGATCCTTCGCTCGGCATGTGCGCCGCGAAGCTCGCGTTCAGGCGATGCTGCGGCACAAGTAGACCTAGGCAGTTCGGCCCGATCAACCGCAGTCCGCCGTTCTTCGCCGCATCGAGTGCAGCTGCGGCGAAGGAATTCGCGCCGTGGCCCAGACCAGAACTGAGGATGACAGCTCCCGCCGCGCCCTTGATGGCGGCTGCGGAAATGATCCCCGGTACCGCCGCCGCCGGCGCCGTGACGACGACGAGATCCGGCGAGAAAGGCAGAGCGTCGAGGGACGGGAACGTCTTGTGGCCCTCGATGTCCGGATGCACGGGATTGACGACCCCGAATTTGCCAGCGTATCCCGCCGCGCGGATGTTGCGCAGAACGGCGGCTCCCAATGATCCTGGACGGGGACTCGCGCCGACGAGGGCGAGTGCCTGGGGAGCCAGCAGCTTCTCTAACCTGTACGTTGACATGCTGCAGCATCCGGGCCGAGGGTGGGCACGCTGGCGGGGAGCGTGCATTTTCGCAAGGCTCGGAATATGTCTCCGCGGCCCACGATACCGATGAGCTTGTTCTCGCAATCGAGTACCGGCACGCTCTTGATCCGGTGCTGCACCATGGTCTGCAGGACGCGGGTCAGGCGGGTATCGCTATTCGCAGAGATCACGTCGCGTGACATGATTTCCTCGACCATGGTTCCCATGATCTCGTCATAATGCGGCAGAATCTGATCCGTACCGAGAGCGAAGGGCCGCAGAGAATCGAACTTCGAAACGATTCCGATGACTTCGCCGTTCCGGACCACGGGATAGGACTCGACGTCATCCATAGCGAACAACCGGTGCAGGTCGCCGACGGTTGTCTCTGGAGAGACCCGCCTGCAAGGCCTTGTCATTACATCGCCAGCAGTCTCTTCAAGAAATTCATACATAGTTCGCTCCCGGGCGGCCGGAGAGACGTGCTGCGGATCAGCGCGGCGCGTCTCGTGTTGGATCAGGCTGCGCTCTTGATCTCGATCTGCTTCGAGACCTTGGGTGCCGGCTTCTGAACCGTCACTTTCAGGATTCCCTTGGCGATCTCGGCGGATATGTCTTCCGACTTCACACCCGCAGGCAGTTCGATGGAACGGGAGAACGACCCGTAGCTTCGTTCAACGAGATGGTAGTCCTTCTCCTTTTCCTCGCGCTCGTTCTTCTTTTCGCCGCGAATAGTAAGGACATTGTCGGCGACGTTGAGCGTGACGTCCTTCTTTTCAAGACCGGGAAGTTCGGCCGTGATTTCGATCACCTTGTCGGTCTCGCTCACATCCATGTTCGGGACGACGCCCGCATGGGTGACGAAGCCGGGGAAACCGCGCGCGAAACCGTCGAACAGTCGGTCGATCTCCTGCTGGAGAAAGGACAGCGGATTAGACTCACGGCGCGAAACCTGACGCTCGGCGCCGACGGGAACAACAGATTGCTTGGACATATACTTGCCTCCTGTTTGAGCCTTGATGGCAACGGAAGCATACTCGGCTGGGGACTGCCGGCTTTGCGCAAAATCAAAAGGCCGCCCTGGATCGGCGCAATGAATATGACCGGCTGTCCGATGAAATCATGTTGCTTGTTCAGGACGCTGGATCACATTGACCGCACCGTCGACAGGCATTCCGAAAAGACGGCGACGGAAGAAACGACGTCAGGAACTGTCCGGCGTCCGCGGGATCACGAACAAGATTGAAATCAAGCCGCGAGCAGAACTGTCCAACGTGAAGCTGAAGATCGAGTCTGCACTCACGCGTGATGCTGGTCGCGTCACCGTCAAGGATGGCCATAACGTCATTCTCGAAGGCAACGTGGACTGCTGGGGCGAAAAACGCGCTGTCGAGAACGCGGCTTGGTCTACCCCGGGAGCATCCGCGGTCGATGACCGGCTGACGATCAATTGAGAAGTGGCTCATCCTGCAGGCGGTCGTCTCTGCAGGCGGCTGCCAGACCGAACGAACTTCGAGCCGAAGGCGATATTTGGGCGCTCGCGAACGTTAGAGCGGAGCGAAGAGCATTCTCTCCCTTAGGGCCTGTATCGTATCGTAGATCTGTTCTTGGACCCCCGCCACGTCCTTTATCGTCTTTTGCTTGTCAGTGTCAGTCGACGTAGGAACTTCGAGCGCGCCCATGCAGTGTCGGCTGGCCTGCTGGACCGCCTCCAGGACTTCTTCCGCCGTAAAGTTCAGCCGATGTCCCATGGCCGTGGCCCGGCGGATCCTGTCGGCATATCCGCGCAGACGCTCGCCGGCGAATACGACGGGACTTACTTCGGGCGCTTTGCGCCGAGTGGCACGATGCATAGTGCCCTCCTATAGGCGAGCGAGATAATCAACGACCTGTCCGGTGAGTTTGCCCAGAGCCGAGACATCAACCGGTCTCGAGGACGACTTCGCAGCCACCGGTCCTGTATGGATGCGGTCGCGGCCGGGAGGCGGCAAACCTCTTTCGAGGGCCGCGATCCGGCGCTCCAACACCACGGCTTCCATGCAATCCATGGTCATTGCCCTGTTGCCATTCGACAGATCACGGATCCGCTGCAGGCGAGCAAGTTCGAATGGCGTTCTTTCAACTGTCCTCACGGCATCCCCTCTAGAATTTTGTCGAATGCGTTTCGTGTGATGTATCGATCAATTACCGCAAAGCTAATCCGCGCAAAGCTCTTCGCCTTTGAGGAAGATCAAAGCAAGCATGTCATGTCATGCGATGTTTCATCGCCGCTGGATGTGGCGGTGCCATCCTACTTCATCGTATCGCTGGACATCGGGCGATCGTCGGAAGCACGCTCAGGAGGACATTCCATGAAGGCACGCGATCTAATGACTTCACCGGTCATCTGCGTCGGTCTCAGCGCGACGGTTCGAGATATCGCAAAACTAATCGTTGAAAAGCGCATCAGTGCAGTGCCCGTCTTGGACGGCGCGGGCAAGCTGGCCGGAATCGTGACCGAAGGCGATCTGCTGCGCCGGGTCGAGTCCGGGACAGAGAATCGTTATTCATGGTGGGTGCACATGCTTGCCGGAAATCACGCTGTGGCAGCAGACTACGTAAAATCGCACAGCATCAAGGTCAGTGACATTATGACCCGCGACGTCGTGACCGCATCACCTGAAACGTCCATCTACGAAATTGCGGGCCTCATCGAGGAGAAACACGTCAAACGCATTCCGATCGTGGATGCCGACGGAGCCACTGTCGGCATAATCAGCCGATCGAACATTGTGCAGCTGGTTGCCGGCGCGCGGCCAAGGATCGAAGTCACCCTTGCCGACGAAACAATCAGAAGCGATCTCATGAGCAAGATCAAGACACTGCCTTGGGCGCATCCCCAACACCTGAGCATCACTGTCAGTAACGGCATCGTCGACATCTGGGGCGGCGTAGAATCGAATGACGAGCGAAAAGCCATCCGCGTCGCCGCCGAGTCGCAACCCGGTGTTTCTTCGGTCAACGATCATCTGCTGGAGATGCCCATTTTCGGTACCTGACCGCTCGATATGCAGGCTCCGAGTGTGACCCTTCGGGAGGAGAAGCAACAGTGTATGCGATGGTGCTCGAAGCTCCGGGGACGCCGCTGGTCTGGCGGGAGCGGCCCGCCCCCGTTCCAAAAGCGGGACAGGTCCGGATCATGGTCGACGCTTGCGGCGTCTGCCGCACGGACCTCCACGTAGTTGACGGAGATCTGCCGAGCATCCGTTATCCTATCGTCCCCGGCCATGAGATCGTCGGCCGGATCGACGAGGTGGGTACCGGCGTCAAAAACCTGAAGTCGGGGGACCGCGTCGGCGTTCCGTGGCTAGGATCGACCTGCGGCACGTGTCCCTATTGCCGCCGGCATGCCGAGAACCTCTGCGATCATCCGGAGTTCACCGGCTATACGCGGGATGGCGGCTTCGCGACCCACGTTATTGCCGAAGCGCGCTATTGCTTCGAACTCGGAGAAGCCGGCGATAGCGACAAGCTCGCGCCGTTGATGTGCGCGGGTTTGATCGGTTGGCGGTCTCTAAAAATGGCAGGTGGGCCGAAAGTTCTGGGACTTTACGGCTTCGGCGCCGCCGCACATATCATCGCTCAGGTCGCGGTGAGGCAGCAATGTCGCGTATATGCGTTCACGCGCGATGGCGATGCCGCCGCACAGGACCTCGCCCTGTCTCTCGGCGTCGCCTGGGTAGGGGCTGCGGCTCTAACGCCACCGGAGGAACTCGACGCCGCTATTATCTTTGCTCCCGCAGGCGAGTTGGTACCTATCGCGCTGCGCGCCGTCCGAAAGGGCGGCCGCGTCGTCTGTGCCGGAATCCATATGTCCAACATTCCATCATTTCCCTATCGCGATCTCTGGGAGGAGAGGCAGATCGTTTCGGTCGCCAATCTGACCAGGGCGGACGGAGAAGAATTTCTTGAGCTTGTTCGGCATGCACCGGTCGAGACCCATACGACCACCTATCCGCTTGGCGAGGCGAACGCCGCGTTAAACGCCCTGCGCAGCGGGACGCTCGTCGGCGCCGCGGTATTGTTGCCATGACCAACGATCAGGATAAGAGCTCCGAGTCTTCCGCACAGGACGTGATCGTCGCATTCTTGGGTTCGATCGAACCGGGAATCAAGCGCATCGACACTCATGCATCGATCGTCTTTCTCGGCGCTGAGCGTGTCTGGAAGATCAAGCGTGCCGTCCGCCTTCCATTTCTCGACTATTCAAGCCTTGAGAAACGGCGGGCCGCCTGCGAGGCCGAACTTGATGTCAACAAGTCCTTCGCACCAGACCTCTATCGGCGCGTCGTTCCGATCACAGACGGTTCAGACGGGCTCGCCGTCGACGGACAAGGAACGCCGGTGGAATGGGCGGTCGAGATGAAGCGGTTCGACGAGACCGCGGGCTTGGATCGTATTGCTGCGACGGTCGGCATCGCACCTGCCCTGGCTGAAGAGGTCGCGGACGCGATCCTGGCTTCGCATCATCGTTCGAAAGCAGCCGATGGGGCCGCTTGGCTGGCCTCGATCGGGACGTTGATCGCGCGGAACACGGCTAGATTTCGTGAAGTCAACGGACTTGAGCGGCAGGCCGTCGAAAAACTTCACAGCTCCAGCCTGGCCGCGCTCGACGCCCAGAGACCTTGCCTCGAGCGCCGTGCCGCAGAGGGCTTCGTGCGCCGATGCCATGGCGACCTGCATCTTGGGAATATCACCATGATAGACGGGAAGCCCGTTCTGTTCGACGCCATCGAGTTCGATCCTGCAATAGCCACGACCGATGTTCTGTACGACCTGAGTTTCGCACTCATGGACATGCTTCATCACGAACAGCGGACAGCGGCAAATGTGTCATTCAATCGATACCTCGCGCGCAGCGCTCCCGTTCATCTCGACGCACTCGCCCTGTTTCCGCTTTTCCTGTCGATCCGCGCCGCGATCAGGGCGCATGTCCTCTTCATGAAAGCGGAGCAGAACGACAGCAATCGACAGGTCGGTGACGAAGCCGGAAAGTATTTCGAACTCGCAGTCCAGCTCATTAATCCGCCGCCAGGTGGTTTAGTTGCGGTTGGCGGAATGTCCGGTACGGGCAAGAGTGTCCTCGCACGCGCCGTAGCCCCCTTTCTCGGGCCGGCTCCGGGCGCCGTCGTCCTCCGGTCGGACGTCGTCCGCAAGGCGATGTTCGACTTCCCTGAGCATCACCGCCTTCCGGAGTTCGCCTATGCCCCGCGTGTGACGCAGCGAGTCTACGATGCGCTCATGATGCAGGCACACGGCGTCGCGTCGCAAGGCCATGGCGTTGTCATTGATGCCGCTTTCCTGCGCCCGGAGGAGCGATGCGCGTTCGCCGGGATAGAGCCGGCTTCGTCGGTCCACCTCGGTCTGTTCTTGCGGGCGGATCTCAATGTGCGGCTCGCGCGGATCGCGGGGCGGCACAACGACGCCTCGGATGCGACAGCAACCGTCGCGCACATGCAAGAAAGTCTCGATTCCGGCAATATGGATTGGCCTGTCATCGATGCCGGCGGCACACCGGAGGCCACGCGCGCGAAGGTCATGCCGTATCTGGCGCCGCTTATCGCGCAATGTGCGTATGATCCATGACGAAGGTTCTCGCCAAGAAACGCCCCCTGACTTGTGTACGTGCCTTCCAGCAGATCGCGCACGCATGCCTGGGGGACATCGAGCGGGGACATCGATCGGCACGAAGAGGCGATGCCGAAGGTATCCACCGCATGCGGATCGGATTCACCAAGCTTGCCGCCGCCCGAAAATTCTTCTCAGCGATGGTCACTGACGACGGGTGGTTAGCCATCAAGAGGGAGATCGCCTGGTTGAATGGCATCCTGGGAGAGGCACGTGACAACGACGTGGCTCTCGCCTACGTCCGCGAGATGCCCAAGTATTCGTTGCTCGGCGTCGGCCGGCGCGAAATCGACCGAAGGGTCTCCTCCGGTCACGCCCGAGTGACGCGGGCGTTGGCGTCGCAGCGATACCAGGCCCTGCTCACGAAGATTCGAAGTTGGATCGACCATGGGCTCTGGACAACTACGTCGGACAGGGCGAACGGAAAGTTGCGCGAGACCCCGTTCGAACGGTTCGCCCCGCATCGGCTCAGGCGATGGTCGTATCGGCTCGCCCGGCACAAAGACCGTCCGATCGAAAGCCGCCGGCAACATCGCGTCCGGATCATGGCAAAGCGCTACCGTTACATGGTCGAGGCGTTACCCGAACTTGGCATCGAAGTCTCCCACAGTCGACTGCGGGAAGCCAAGGCGGCGCGGGAGCTGCAGCGCGCCTTGGGCGACCTGCGGGATCTACATCGTATCCGACGCAGGATCGATGCTGCTCGCAAGGGTCCGTTCAAAGCGCGCGAGAGCAAGCTGTCGCGGCAGACCCAAAAGGCGATCGCCCAATTTTCCTGACGCCGACCTACGTGTTTTCCCCGAATGGACCCGGCGTCGGAAAATACACATGATGGGCCATGAAGCCGACTTCGATCATATCTCGCCTAACCCTGCTGACGGTGACGGCCACCGCTCTGGCATTGCTGCTGTTATGGGTGTTTCAGACTTATTTCTCCGACATCCTGCCGCTTGCCGCCACTGAAACATTGCCGCCAAGCTGGCGTTTCCAGGGCGCTTACCTGCTCACCATTCTCATCTACTTGTTGACTGCCGTCGCATTCATGTCGATCCTCGGACTGATCGCGCTAATCGGCAGGCGCTACCTACCCGAACGACGGCAGAACTCCCGATAGCGAGATCGCCATTTACTCTTGATGAACGTAGCTCCCCGGTGCTTCCGGAAGCGATTCAGCGGTCGCCGGATACGCTGGAGGCGCGACCGGGCCGCCCGAGTGCGTCGCCAGAAACGCCGTCAACGCTTCCCACCAAGAACCTTCGGTGATCGGAGCAAGCCGTTGCCATTCTTCTGGCCCGAGATAGGTGTCGTCGGCCGCTCTGCTCATGATTTGATAGCGATGCCCGACTTGGTCCGGGGGCGCGAGAATGCCCGCATTGTGGCCACCGCTGGTCAAGACGAAGGTGACCGCTGCGTCCGTCAGGTTATGTACTTTGTAGACCGAACGCCATGGCGCGACGTGATCCTCGCGCGTTCCGACGGCGAACATCGGGGTCCGCAGGTCGGACAGAGCGATCGGGCGACCACCCGCGATGTGGCGCCCCTCCGCCAGATCGTTCCGCAGAAACAGAGACCGCAGATATTCCGAATGCATGCGGGCCGGCATCCTGGTCGCATCGGCATTCCACGCCATCAAGTCGCTAGGAGACGTGCGTTCGCCGAGCAGATAGTGGCGGACGATGCGCGACCAGATTAGATCGTTCGACCGCAACATCGAAAAGGCCCCGGCCATTTGCTGGGAACCGAGAACGCCCTTTTCGCGCATCATATCTTCGAGAAATGCGACCTGGCTTTCGTTAATGAACAATGTCAGTTCGCCCGCCTCGGTGAAGTCTGTCTGTGCTGCCAGCATTGTCAGCGTTCGCCACGCCGCGCGCCGCTCTGGCGATGCCGCCGCCAAGGCGATCGCCAGCAACGTGCCGCCAAGACAGTATCCCATGCCGTGCACGGCTCGCCCGGGCATGATCGACTGGATTTCGGATAGCGCTGCCTCTACGCCTAGCAGGCGGTAGTCTTCAAGGGATAGATCCCGGTCCTCGCTGGTTGGATTGCGCCAGGAGATCATGAAGACCGTGAAACCCTGACCTGTCAGGTACCTGACGAGCGAATTTCCGGGTGATAGATCCAGAATGTAGTACTTCATGATCCAAGCCGGCACGATCAGCAGCGGCTCAGGCTTCACCGTGGCGGTCGTCGGCTCATATTGGATGAGTTCGATCAGGTGATTGCGAAAAACCACCCGTCCCTTCGCCGTCGCGACATCCTTCCCGATGACAAATCCATCGCGGCTCGCCCCAGCGCCGCCGGCCAGACGCCATGCATCGGCTAGCCAGTTCTCAAAGCCATTCACAAAGCTCATGCCGCCGGTCTCAAGCGCGTGTCGGATTACCTTCGGATTGGTGGTGGGAAAATTCGTAGGGGCAACGGCATCCAGCATCTGGCGCAGCGCGAAGGCTGCAATCGCGGCGTCGCCCGTCGCCAATCCGTGCAAGTCGGTGGTCGACCGCCACCATCGTTCGCAGAGAAGAAACGCCTGTGCGTTCAGATTGAAGGGAGGCAACAGCCAGTCGTCGCCGACGAAGCGACGATCGTTCGCTGCCGGTGAAAGTAGTTGCCAGGGGCGGAATTGCGAGAAGGGCCGTGACGTCATCGCGCAAAAACGTGCGGCGTCCTGGACCGCATTGGCACAGAGTTCGATCTGCCGTCCAGGTGAGGCCGCAAGGTGAAGCGCCAGATCCGTGAACGATAGCGCCAACGCGGCAGGTGAAAGGCCACCGGTCGCCGCGGCCACAGCGGCATGGAACGATTGATCCAGAGCCGCACCACCTGTGGCATCGTGGGACCGAGGTTCAGCAGCAGAAGGCGAGATCTCCGACGTGTTGGCTTTGGCAATGGAGTGCGGGCGTTCTGGCATTGGGAAACCTCGGTGCGAATGTCTGGATCGACCCAGAGTTCGTGACCGTCCGCCAAATTTCCGGTTACCGCTTTGCGTCTGGTCAATTCCCGCCGGCACTCTTTGGCCCATGGCTTTACAGATCGGGTTCTCGATTCAGAAAGCAGGCCGCAATGACCGACGGAGTTGTCAGGGACATATCCCCGCAGAACGTCGCGTTCTGGCGGTCCGGCGCAAGCGAGTTGCTGACGCAACTTCAGAGCCGATCCGGAGGCCTCACCGAGAGCGAGGCGGCCGCCAGGCTACGCACAGTGGGACCCAATCGCTTCATCGCATCCGGGCGCCATAGCCTGTTCCACAAACTTGCACACCGCCTGCTCAATCCACTCGTCCTGATCCTCATCGTCGCTGCAGCCGTATCCGGGCTCGGCGGAGACATGGGCAGTTTCGTCGTCATCCTCGCGGTGATCTCGTTGTCGCTGACGCTCGACATCGTTCAGGAGCATCGTGCCGAGCTGGCAGCGGAAGCACTGCGCCAATCCGTCGCCATACAAGCAGACGTGATGCGCGGCGGCACGTGCGTGACCGTCCCGGTCGCAACGATCGTACCCGGCGACGTCGTCATGCTGCGGATGGGTGACCTCATTCCTGCGGACGGCGTGGTGCTCGACCAAAAGGGGCTTCAACTCGACGAATCCCTGCTGACCGGCGAGGCCTTCCCCGCATCTAAATCAACCCTCCCCTGCACCGCCACCAGTCCGTCGGAGGCGCACAACGCGCTCTTCGCAGGAACGTCCGTCGTCGCAGGCCAAGGATCGATGCTGGTGGCGGAGACCGGCAACCGCACCCGCTTCGGCGCCATCGCCTCCTCCGTCGAAACGGATGCCGCTCCAACGGCTCTCGAAGAGGGTGTGCGACGACTCGGGCTGCTGATCGTGAGGCTGACGATCTTCTTGACGCTATTCGTGCTGCTGGCTCACCTCGCCTCGGGACGGCCGGCGCTTCCATCCTTCCTGTTCGCCGTTGCCCTAGCGGTCGGGCTCACGCCAGAGTTGCTGCCCATGATCATGACCGTGACCCTCGCCAAGGGCGCGCAACGCATGGCGACCAGACAGGTCATCGTCAAACGTCTTTCGGCGATCCACGATCTAGGTGCCCTGGATGTCCTCTGCGTCGACAAGACCGGTACACTCACCGAGGCGAAGATAACGCTGACCGAACCAATCGACTGTGAAGGCGGGCAGTCTGAGCGCGTGCTTCAACTGGCGGCCGTGAACAGCAGGTTTCAATCCGGGATGCGGAGCCCGTTGGACGTCGCCATCCTTCAGTCAGCGCCCACCACGGGGTCGGATCAGTGGGCGCTGAACGGCGAAATCCCATTCGATTTCAGCCGGCGCTGCCTGTCCGTCGCCGCGACCCTCGACGACAGGACGTTTCTGCTGACCAAAGGAGCGCCGGAGGCCATTATTACCAAATCAATCGCCGTCGAAATCGACGGGCTCGCACGCCCGCTCGACGAGGCATGGCGCGAGAAGCTGGATGCGATCCAACAGCGCTACCAAGACGGCGGCTTTCGCCTGCTTGGCGTCGCTATCCGGGAGCTGGCGCCACTCATCCCGCCCAGATTGGAGGACGAGACCGATCTTACCTTCGTCGGGTTCTGCGTCTTCGCCGACCCCGTCAAACCCGACGCGGCATCAGCCGTAGCGGAACTCGCAGCACTTGGCGTGAAACTGAAAATCATCTCCGGCGACCAACCGGGCGTCGTGCAGCACGTGGCTGCACAGGTCGGCATTCCGGCAGACCGCGTCATCGTCGGCACTGAGATCGACGGACTCGCGGATGCCGCTCTTGCCGAGCGGGTAAGGACCGTCGACCTGTTCGCCCGCGTCGATCCGAGCCAGAAACGGCGCATCATTGAGGCTCTGCGCCGCGACAAACATATCGTCGGCTTCCTGGGCGATGGGGTGAACGATGCACCCGCAATCCATGCGGCCCATGTGGGGCTTTCGGTCCAGGGGGCAACCGAAACCGCGCGGGCGGCGGCCGACATCATTCTCCTCGCCACGAGCTTGAACGTGCTCTCGGCGGGCGTTCGCGAAGGCCGCAGAACGCTCGCGAACATCCTGAAATACGTGCGGATGGGCACCAGTTCGAATTTCGGCAATATGCTCTCGATGGCGCTGGCTTCCGTGGTGCTGCCTTTCCTACCACTGCTCCCGCTGCAGATCCTCTTGAACAATCTCCTTTACGACCTTTCGGAGATCGGCATTCCTTTCGACGACGTCGAGCCTGACGACATCGCTCGGCCGCGCGCCTGGGACATGAAGTCGATCCTCCACTTCACCACGGTGATGGGAGCGATCTCCTCATTGTTCGACGTCGCGACCTTCGTAATTCTACTAAAAGGCTTCGGAGCCGACGAAGCGGTCTTCCGCACCGGATGGTTCCTAGAATCAATCGTGACGCAGATCCTGGTTATATTCATCATCAGGTCGTCACGCCCGCCTTGGCGGGCGATCCGGCCGCCCCCCGCGCTAGTTCTCACCTCCATCGGCGCGCTCTTTGGCGCCTTATCGCTCGTTTTCGGGCCATTCCGCGCGTGGTTCGGCTTCGTACCGGTGCCCTGGCAAGCCACTGCAGCCATCGTCTGCTTGACGGTCGGTTATCTCGTCACAGCTCAGGCCGTCAAACGTTGGGCGATCCGAGGGAAGCCAAGTATTTAGATCGCTTTGGTGATAGTCGCCTCCGAATTGCGGAAGATCAAAGCATCGTCCTGATCGGCAAGGTCATAATACTCTTCTCTAACCTGGAGAACGATCATGAAGCGAAATGTCGGACGTCTCGATCAGTTCATCCGCATCTTCATCGGCATGGCGCTCGTCGCGTACATTTCAAGGGATGGAACGCTCATGCCGAACTGGCCACTCGTTGGGCTGGTGGGGGGCGCCCTCCTGGTCACCGCGGCCTTCTCCTATTGCCCTCTATACGACGCATTCAACGTCAGTTCGCGGGACCAATCAGATCGCACTGTCTGATATGAGAATGCAGGAATGTGGCTTCGCGACCAAACAAGCCTACGAATCCCGCACGTCGGCCGCATTGGCCGCATGAATGAATGCGGCCAATAGTTCGGTGCGGCCAATGAGACCGACGACGCTCGAGCCGCACATGACTGGCACCTGCGCGATGTGGTGACGGTCCATGAGCGCAACAACGTCAACCACGGTCGCATTCGCGTCGATGCACACAGGCACCTTGCTCATGATCTCGCCGACCGTGCGGGCAGTCATGCGACGCGTGGCCGGCGTGTCCTCTTCGAACCCATGCACCCGCTCTACCCAGTTACCGGGCGGTGGTAGGACGTCCAGTTCCGCCCGATGAAGAAAGTCTCCCTCGGACACTACACCGATAACGGCGCGATCGGAATCGACCACCGGGATGATCCTCTGGTTGGTCTCCAGCAAAATATTGGCGGCCTCCAGAACCGGCTTCGTCGGAGCGATGACCGCGAAGGAGCTGCGCATAATATCCGCGACGTTCATGACGGCCCTTCCATTTCGAGAGGCGATCGTTCGAACGCTAACCCATCCACTGTCCGCCATTGATGGAAAGCGTCGAGCCCGTGATGAAGCTTGCGTCGTCAGAACCAAGGAAAAGGACGCCGCGTGCGATATCCGCCGCCGTCCCGAGCCGGCCGACCGGGATCTTGGGGAGGATGTCCTTCGTCAAAACGTCGTCTGACACATTCTCGAGCATGTCCGTGTCAATATATCCTGGGCATATCGCGTTGACGGTGATCCCCATGTGGGCGGACTCGAGGGCTAATGCGCGCGTGAATCCCAGCAATCCGGCCTTCGCAGCAGAATAGTTGGTTTGCCCATACTGCCCTTTCTGACCATTGATCGATGAGACATTGACGATACGCCCGAACTTGCGGGCACGCATTCCTTCGATAACGACGCGGCACATATTGAAGGCGCCGCCGAGGTCCGCGTCGATTACTTCCTGCCACTTCTCGCGATCCATCTTATGCAGCGCTGCGTCCCGCACGATACCCGCATTGTTCACAAGAACATCGACAGGACCGACCGCCGCTTCAACCTCCTTGATGCCTTCCGAACAGGCTTCGAAATCACCGACGTCCCATCGATACGGCGTCAGACCGGTCTTGTTGCGGAAGGCCTCCGCCGCCACTCGGTCGGCGACATAGGTCGGCACGACTTTGTAGCCCGCTTGCAGGAACGCCAAGGACACGGCAGCTCCGATGCCCCGCGTACCACCAGAGATCAACGCAACTCTTGCCATCGTCACCTCCTATCGAGAAAGACAATCGGTAGCCCGCTCGCTCGTGTTGCTTCTTGCGTTAGATCAAAACGGCCCGCTGCGAACTGCTGTTTGCTGAGACATCGTACAAGCACATCTGTCAAAGGGGTCAGGAGCACGGTCATGAACAGTATTCTTACGAGTATTCCAACCGAACGCGGCTTCCGGGGGCTCATCGACGCAGCGGCCTCGCTGGCCACGACGTTCGATACGCGGCTCGACGCCGTTGCCATCGGCTATGAAACGACGAGCATAGGTCTGGCGGTCGAAGGCGGTACCGCCGTGGCTGCTATCTACGAAATTGAGCGCGAACGCGCCCAAGCGAGGGCCGAGGGCGCGCTGTCGATTGTCGTGGCGGAGGCACAACGGAGGTCTTTTCAGTGCAAGTGCATTCCGATGACGGCGACACCGTTCGAAGCCGCCTCTACAATCGGCGCGCTTGCGCGGCTCTACGATCTGACGATCGTGCTTCAGCCTGAGGTGGAGGTCGAGTCGTACGACAACACGCTACCGCAGGAGATCCTCTTCGAGGCGGGCGGCCCGGTCCTTTTCGTACCCTACACTTTCAGGGGCCCGCTCAAGATGTCCAACATCGGAATCGCCTGGGACGGCAGCCGCCTGGCGGCGCGCGCCGTACGAGACGCAATGCCGTTCCTGAAGAATGCCGAAAATATCACCCTGATCACCGTGAACGATACGACGCATCCCGAAACATCGGCCCAGGCGCTCCAGGCGCGCCTGATGCACCAGGGATTGCGAGTGACCGTCAGCCGCAGCTTCGCCGCGCCGGCTGACATCCAGCCGATGCTGCTATCGATCGCTGCGGACACCGGTCTCGATCTTATTGTGATGGGCGGTTATGGCCATTCGCGGCTGAAGGAACGCATCCTCGGAGGCGTGACCCGCGGAATGCTGGAGTCGATGACGATCCCAACTTTGATGTCGCACTGACACCGAGGCCGTCGGAAACACCCGGAACATCGCATCGTCGCGAGGGAAAGAGAATCATGCGTCCATCTATCTTCGCGCGCTCAACAATCGTCGTGCTCGCTCTCATCATCATGGAATCGCCCCCAGCTTCCGCGGCCAGCGTCGAACAAGGCAAACGCCTCGCGATCGTGTATTGCATGAAGTGCCACGCGATCGACAAGGTCAGCCCAAGCCCACTGCGGATCGCGCCCCCCTTCCGGACGCTCCATGAACGATACCCGATCGAGACGCTCCAGGAAGCATTGGCCGAGGGGATCGTGACGGGTCATCCGAGCATGCCGGAATTCAGGTTCGACCCGGATCAAATCAACGATTTCCTCACATTCCTAAAATCACTCGAGTGAATTCAGAGCGAAATTTGCGCAAAGTCAAAGGCAAGAGGCGACACAACGCCGTATCCTGCAATCAACAGACAAGGAGAACTCAGATGCGCGCGCATCAGATCATGACACGCAACGTCCTTACCGTCTCACCCGTCACGTCGGTCGAGACCGCAGCCAACACGATGCTCGAACACCACATCAGTGGGCTTCCGGTGCTGAACATGTCCGGAGAACTCGTCGGCATCGTATCCGAGCGCGACTTCCTTCGCCGCGCCGAGATCGGCACGCAGCGCAAGCGACCTCGCTGGCTTCAGTTCTTCATGAGCCCCGGCGCCCTCGCGGATGATTTTGTCCGCGAGCGGGGGCGCTCGGTGTCCGATGTTATGACGCCGGATCCGGTGACAGTCAGCGAAGACGAAACGCTGGATGACATTGTGGCCTTGATGGAAAAGAAAAACGTCAAGCGTCTTCCCGTCACGCGCGGGCGCCAATTGGTTGGAATTATCACCCGCGCCAACTTAATGCGGGCTGTCGCGAGCATGGCCCGCGACGTCCCGGATCCCACGGCCGACGACGATCACATGCGGGAACGGATCATCCGAACGATCGAAGCTCAGGACTGGCGCCCGATCGGTCTACAGGTCACCGTCCGCCGTGGCATCGCTCATCTGCACGGATTGATCGTGGACGATCGCGCGCGGGAGGCTTCACTCGTCGCAGCCCGGAATGTCGCCGGCGTCAAGGAAGTCCACGATCACCTCTGTTTCGTGGACACTTGGTCCGGTTTCTATCTGGAATCCGCCGAGGACAGGAAGGCGACGGGCTGACGCCGTCGGGAGAGCGCAGATGGCTTGGATTCTACGTATTCTCTCGATAGCGGCGGCAGCGATCACTTCGCTTTTCGTAGCCAGAGACGCCCTGAATTTCAGCGTCGTTCAGACGCTGGTGACCATTACACTGATCGTGGGTTTCGCCATCGCTGCCGTCGGCTGGAGCATGAGGCGCGACATATAGGCCGTGATGTCGCATTCGTTGGTTCGAGATCGTTTTCACTGTCGCGGCATCAATTGCGATGATCGGCAACCTGCATCGGAGGGCACCATGACTCACTTTCACATCCGTTTTCTGAAGAAGATCTGCAACGACACAGGACACGAATGCGTGACCTGCCAGGGCGAGTTTCTCGTCGAGAACACATCGGCTGGCCTGGCGCTTGAAGAAGCCGAAGCCGCCTTCTGCGAATTACGTAAGACGGATCGCTGGGATATGTTTGCGGACACCGCGGAAATACGGATCACAGGTGGGCGCGAGGGCTTCGCACCCCGCCTGGCCGGAGTAGGTCATCCGAAGTCGCAGGCAATCTGACGGCGCCCTCGTTAGCCCCGCCGAAAGCGAGGTGTCCTCTGCTCGCCCCCCGGTGACAGGCGTCGCGACTACGTAACAATACCTAGGGGAAACATCCAAATATCCGAGCGACGCGAGCCGGCGCACAGTCTGACCGACAAAATCAGACACAGAGGAGCCGTCCATGTTGAGCCAGACGACACACGCAGCCGCACTCCCCTTGCTGCCTTACGAGGTCTTGTCCCAACCGCAGCAGGTACG
This sequence comes from Tardiphaga sp. OK245, assembly GCF_900108575.1. Taxonomy (NCBI): domain Bacteria; kingdom Pseudomonadati; phylum Pseudomonadota; class Alphaproteobacteria; order Hyphomicrobiales; family Nitrobacteraceae; genus Tardiphaga; species Tardiphaga sp. OK245. The sequence continues at coordinate 226,267 of NZ_FNWZ01000005.1, forward strand.
TCCACCGCATCTCGGCGCGACCAGATGCTACGCGCGCAACGCCGAGATCTTCGGGGAAGACGAGCCCGCGACGCACATCTATCGCGTCGTCTCCGGCGCGATCCGGACCTATCGGATCCTGCACGACGGACGCCGGCAGATCACCGCTTTCTACCTGCCGGGAGATTTGTTCGGCTTCGAGGCCGGCAGCAATCACCTCAATTCCGCGGAAGCGATTTGCGAAAGCCAGATATCCGCCATCAGATTGAATGCCGCCTCGCGTCCGATGGCAGGGTCGGCCGATCCGACCAGCGATCTTTGGTCGATGGTCAAGGAAGAGCTCCGCCGCATGCAGGATCACATGGTCCTGCTGGTCCGTAGCGCCGAAGAAAGAGTTGCCCACTTCCTGCTTGAGATGTCGCGCCGGAGCGGCAATCTAGCCACAGTGAACCTGCAAATGTCGCGTCAGGACATCGCCGACTACCTGGGCATCACTATAGAGACCGTGTCGCGAACCCTAACCCACTTCGAGCAGGCCGGCCTCATCTCGTTGCGCACGTCGAGGCAGATCGATCTTTGCAAGCGTGCAGCCCTCGCACGCCTCAATGCGTAACGGGGTCAGCGGATACCTAGGGGGCCAGCGGCGCGTTCGATATTGGCCCGCGAAGCGCTCGCAGAGCATTTGCAATGGCGGCGACGTCGATAACTTCTTGCAAAAGGGCACCTTGGACTGGGGCCAAGTACCCTAAGGCGGCGGCGATCATCCCGACAATGGACAGGCCCGTCCCCAGCAACACGCTCTGATAGGCGATCGCCCTGGATCGCTTCGCAATGTCGATCGACACCAAAACGCGATCGAGACGATCAACGAGAAGCACGACGTCCGCGGCCTCCGACGAGGCGGCGGCGCCTCTCGCCCCCATAGCGACACCTATGTCCGCAGCCGCCAGGGCTGGCGCGTCGTTAATCCCGTCGCCGACCATCATGACGCGCCCGCCCTTACGTTCAGCCCGCACGATCTCCGTCTTCTGGTCCGGGCTCAGCTCGGCGTGGACCGCATCGAAACCCAATCCGGTCACTGTCGCCTCGGCGATATCCCTGCGATCTCCCGTTGCGAGGACGATGCGTTGGATTCCCCTGCGTCTAAGATCGTCCAGCAGGCCCGACATGCCGCGGCGGATCCGGTCTCCAAGAACGATCTCGCCGACCGCCCGCCCGTCCAGCCCGACCATCACCACCAGCGATCCGGCATCCGGATGGGCGCTCATCGGAGAGACGCCGCAGATCGTATTCCGCGAGACGAAGCCCGATCCCCCAACTACGACGCGCCTGCCATCCACCCGCCCGATGATGCCATCACCCGGTGTCTCGACCACCTCTGTGGGCAAGGATAACTCCAATCCGCGCCGGCGCGCCTCTTCAACGATGGTGCCGGCGACGACATGCTTCGACACCTGGTCGAGCGACGCCGCGAGACGGAATACTTCGAGGTCTGAAACCCCATTGGCATGGATCGCAAGGACGTTCGGACGCCCGTCGGTGAGAGTTCCAGTCTTGTCCAAAACCAATCGCTGGATTCTAGCTAGACCTTCAATGGCGCTTCCCCCCTTGATCAGGATGCCATGCCGGGCCGCGCGCGACAGCCCCGCGATGAATGCGATTGGGACGGCGAGAATCAACGGGCACGGTGTCGCCACGACAAGAACCGCGACGACGCGAATAACGTCACCGCTGAAGTACCAGGCAAGACCCGCGATGCCGGCTGTCAGCAACAGGAATGCCATCGCGAAGCGGTCGGCGAGCCTCGACATCGGCGCTTTCGATTGCTGCGCCGCCTCGACCAAGCGGACGATCCCGGCGAACGTGCTTTCGGCGGCCGGACGCGAAGCCAACATGGTGAATGCGTCACCTGCATTGTAGACGCCGCTCGACACGCTTTCCCCTGCGCTTCGCCGCACCGGCATCGCTTCGCCGGTCAACGCGGATTCGTCCAGGATGGCAACTCCGTCCGTTACGGTCCCGTCGGTCGGAACCGGATCGCCCTGACGGATCAGCAGGTGATCGCCGGACGCAAGCGCGTCGACGGGAACCTCCTCCAGGCGACCGTCATGCAGCCGCATCGCGACCAGCGGTACGCGGGACAGCAGCGCTGTCATTTCGCGCCGTGCGCTGCGGTCGGCGTAGGCTTCGAGGAATTGCCCGCCGGCATACATGAGCGCCACGACCACCGCAGCAAGCTGCTCGCCGGTGCTCAGGGCGGCAATCATCGAAAATGCTGCCACGATGTCGAGCCCGAACTCGCCGCGTCGCAGGCCTGTCGCGATCTGCGCCAAGAGCGCAACCAGAACCGGAAACGCACTTACTGTCCAGATGGTTGCGCGCCATGCAGATAGCCCCATCCAAGGCGAGGCGAGCCCTGCACAAAGCCCCAAAGCTGCGGCTCCAATGAGAGCGCCGCGCATCCAGAAGATTGGGTTTTTCAAAAGACGCCTCCGGCAGGGTCCGCCCCGCTCGATGCGCGGCATCTTCCGCTCAAATCGGCCTCAGTCGGTTGATACGGATCAATACACCGGCCAAGGAGCCGACCCATGATGGACGTCGCCGCTCGACGGGGGTCCGAGATTGCGAGCGGCGATCAGCAAGGCCAACTCAGCGAGGGCCGGTCCTGAGAGGACGTTATGAAATTGATGAAGCGTCATCGGATCAAACGTATCCTCATCGCCCGGGATCTTAGGCTCATCGGGATCGTGTCACGTCGCGACCTGCTCCGTGGCGTCGTCGATGCGTCTTCTGTTTGAAGACACGCACATAGGGAAGATATCTGATGTTGAACGCACACGATATCGAGCTTATCGACCGCTACTGGCGGGCCGCAAATTATCTTTCGGTGGGGCAAATCTATCTGCTTGACAATGTGCTTCTTCGAGAACCGCTGCGCGCCGATCATATCAAGCCGAGGCTGCTCGGACATTGGGGGACTACGCCGGGTCTCAATTTCATCTACGCACACCTGAACAGGGCCATCCGCGAGCGCGATCTCGACATGATCTATATCTGCGGTCCCGGTCACGGCGGCCCCGGCATGGTTGCCAACACCTATCTCGAAGGCAGCTACAGCGAGATCTATCCGGAGATCACGCGGGATGCCGACGGGCTGCAAAAGCTGTTCCGGCAATTTTCTTTTCCCGGCGGCATTCCAAGCCACGCTGCCCCAGAGACGCCCGGGTCCATCCACGAAGGTGGCGAACTCGGCTACGCGCTGGTGCACGCATTCGGCGCCGCGTTCGACAATCCCGATCTAGTCGTCGCATGCGTCGTCGGAGACGGCGAAGCGGAGACGGGGCCGCTGGCAGCGTCCTGGCATTCGAACAAGTTTCTCGATCCCGTCCATGACGGCGCCGTGCTGCCTATTCTGCACCTCAATGGCTACAAGATCGCCAACCCGACGATACTTGGTCGTATCGAGGCTGGTGAGCTTCGCAGCCTGTTCGAGGGCTACGGCTATGACCCGATCTTCGTCGAAGGCAGTATTCCGAACGAGATGCATCGGGAAATGGCCGCGGCGATGGACGACGCCTTCGATCGTATCCGCGGCATTCAGGAACGTGCCCGCGGCGGCGCCGGCGGGCGTCCGAAATGGCCGATGATTGTCCTGCGCAGCCCGAAGGGCTGGACCGGCCCGAAGGAAGTCGACGGCAAGAAAGTGGAGGGCTTCTGGCGCTCACATCAAGTTCCGATCGCAGACCCGCGAAGTAACGCCGGGCACCGCGCTTTGCTTGAACAATGGATGCGCAGTTATCGGCTCGACACGCTGTTCGATGAGACCGGCCGATTGCTCCCTGACTTGCAGGCATTGGCGCCTGAGGGCAAGCGTCGGATGGGAGCCAACCCTCACGCCAATGGCGGCCTCCTGAAGCGCGAACTGAAATTGCCGGACTTCCGGTCACATGCGGTCGATGTTCCCGAGCCAGGTGCGGTAGACGGCGAAGCAACTCGCGTCATGGGAGCATATCTGCGCGACGTCATCACGCTGAACTGCGAGGCCAGGAACTTCCGCATCATGGGCCCCGACGAAACCGCGTCGAACCGGCTGGACGCTGTCTTCGACGTCACGCAGCGGGTCTGGATGGAGGACATTGAACCCTACGACGTTCACCTCGCGCATGACGGCCGTGTGATGGAAATTTTAAGCGAGCACATCTGCCAAGGCTGGCTCGAAGGCTATCTGCTGACTGGCCGGCACGGGCTGATGTCCTGCTATGAAGCCTTCATCCACATCGTTGACTCGATGTTCAATCAACATGCGAAATGGCTCAAGGTGTCGCGGTCGTTGCCTTGGCGTCAGCCGATCGCGTCGTTGACCTATCTGCTGACATCTCACGTCTGGCGGCAGGATCACAACGGCTTCAGCCATCAGGATCCCGGCTTCATCGACATGGTCACCAACAAGAAGGCGGACATCGTCAGAGTCTACTACCCGCCGGACGCCAATACGCTACTATGGGTTACGGACCATTGCCTTCGCACCTACGACCGGATCAATGTCATCGTAGCGGGCAAGCAGCCCGCGCCACAATGGCTGACGATGCGCGAAGCCATCACGCATTGTGAGGCCGGCGTCGGCATCTGGCCGTGGGCAGGAACGGAAGAGTCCGGCTGTGAACCCGATATCGTGATGGCCTGCTGTGGAGATGTTCCCACCCTGGAGACCCTCGCCGCGGTCGAACTGTTGCGACGGGACTTCCCGAACCTGCGGGTACGCGTCGTCAACGTCGTCGATCTGATGACACTGCAGGACAAGACCGAGCATCCGCATGGCCTCGACGATCGCGATTTCGAGAGCATCTTCACCCGCGACCGCCCAGTGGTCTTTGCCTATCACGGCTATCCAAGCCTGATCCACCGCCTGACCTATCGGCGCACCAATCATGACGGCCTGCACGTGCATGGCTTCCAGGAAGAAGGCACAACCACGACTCCGTTCGATATGGTGGTGTTGAACCGCCTCGATCGCTTTCATCTCGCTATCAAAGCGATCGAGCTACTCCCGGCACTGGCGACTGCGGGCGCTCTCGCCAGGCAGCGGCATCGCGATCGCCTGATCGAACATGGTCGCTATATCCGTGAACACGGCGAGGACATGGCTGAAATCCTCGACTGGCGATGGACCGCTGGATCGCGCTCCGAAGCGCACTAGGGAGATCGACAATACCAACTTCCGGGCTGTGGCCGATGCAAGGATCGCATTACGTCATGCCGGCGAAATGGAGCTCAAACTGCCGAGCTGCGCGGGGATAATTGACTATGCTGAGATTCATGGACGTGCTGACGCGCAGACCGCGCAGTAAATTGATCTCCGTCATTCTCTGTACGCTGAGCGCGTCCTGTTCGTTGACGCTTCCCATCGCTCATGCGGACGGCATCGGGATGGCTGAACTCTGCAACCGACCACATAGAGACTTGATCTCAATATATGTTCAAGGCGCTCTGGAGAGTGCCGAACGTGACGCAACGACCATCATGTCCGAGCTAGAAAAGGCCCTTGAAAGTGGATCATTGGAAGTCACCGGCTTAAAGAGCTCGTGGAAGCTGGTCATGCCTTACTGCCTGCCCCAGCGCTTCAAAGCAGATCAGGCAGCCGATATTCTCTGCGATTTTCTTACGCTGAACCCACAGAAGCGCAGACGCGAGAGCATAGCATTGCTGAATGAAGCGTTGCAGCGCGCATGGCCATGCCCCGATCGGCACAAGGAATAGCGTATGGACGCAACTTTTTTGGCCTTTCTCACGACTGAGTGTGTCGCGTGTTCACGCTATTATGGGGGCCACACCGATCAGAATACCAACAGCCAGAACGATCTGGACCATCCGGCACTGCTTACTAACTACCTGCATGATTACTCATCCGGCGATGTAAATTTCGCACTCCAATGCTCAGAAAACCATTTTGACCTTTAAGCTGACAGGTGACTTATTTCAGAATGACCACCGGTGAACACGCTCATCGTTTGCATCGCCAATTTCGTGGTATTCGCCCCACGCTCTCGACGGAACCTCATCGAGGCCCCATGGAGGAGACACCTCGGGCATGAGAACGCTGACAATGGCAGACACGCTGCTATTATTGCGGCGACACGGTTGAAGGCGCGCGCGATCCGACTTTTCGCTTCGTCGTGAATAATGCCGTAACTTTATAACATCATCACCCGGCTGACCTCCGAAGTACCATCGTAATTTATCCGACGACGCCCTCTTCTTTTGACTGATGTCAAAGGTTTTCGTCAGCGCTTCGCCTTGAATAATTCTGGTCACTCAAACAAAAGGAGCGGATGATGACCGACGCACAGCTTCGTCAAGACATCGTCGAAGAGTTCGACTTCGATCCTACATTCAGTGGCGAACATATCGGAGTGTCTGTCGACAAGAATGTCGTATCCCTAACGGGGCACGTAGAAAGTTATGCGCAGAAGGTGGCAGCCATCGCTGCGGCTCGCCGCGTCAAAGGAGTGCATGCGATCACCGAGAATATTGAGGTCCGCTACCCATTTCAGAGCCAGACTGCGGACGACCAGATCGGTCGCCGCGCGCTCGACATCCTGAAATGGGACGTCCTCGTCCCTTCGGACGCCGTTGACGTCCTTGTTCAGGACGGCTGGGTTACGCTGAGTGGAACCGTCACATGGCATTATGAGCGGACGGCAGCGGAAGACGACGTCAGAAAACTTTCAGGCGTCCGCGGCGTGACAAATAAGATTACGGTCAAACCACGCATCGAGGCGTCCGATCTCAAGAGCAAGATCGATGCCGCGCTGAAGCGTCACGCGGAAATCGAAGCCAATGCGATCCGTGTGACCGTCAAAAACCGCAACGAAGTGCTAATCGAGGGTAAAGTTGACAATTGGGACGAGCGCCGCGCTGTCGAGAATGCGGTGTGGTCGGCCGCGGGCGTTGCATCGGTAGACGACCGCCTCACAATCTCCTGATCGGCAGACGGGTTGCGACTACGACGTCGCAGCCCGTCTACGGATGATACAGACCGACCGTGGTGCGACCGCACACGCTCTCGAACTTGAGCCGATGCACGCTGAGCGAGCCGAAGCGACATTCCCGAACTGCGATGCCAACTCTCTAATGCCGGATTTGCATCTCCGCGGATTCCAGCGACTGGGAAGAACATGGCCGATTTCTCTTCCCTGTCCCTCAACCTCGCGGTGGCTCTTGGTATTGGGCTTTTGATCGGTGCCGAGCGTGAGCGCCATAAACGGGATGGACTTGGCCGCGCGCCCGCGGGGATACGCACATTCTCAGTGGTCTCACTCGTCGGGGCGATCGCCGTGACGGTTGGGGGGACGCTTATATTGGCGGTCTCGGTCGCAGGCGTGGCCGCGCTGACTGCCGTCGCTTATTTCAGATCCCGCGACGAGGATCCTGGGCTTACCACCGAGATAGCCCTGATCCTCACGGCATTGCTCGGCGGTCTCTCGGTGCAACAGCCAGCGTTGGCAGCCGGTATCGCAGTGACCCTCGCCGGCCTCCTCGCGGCGCGGGCTCAGTTGCATCACTTTGTCCGGTCGGTGCTTACCGAGGGAGAGGTGAGAGACGCTCTAATCTTCGCCGGCGCGACGTTGGTGGTTCTGCCATTGCTGCCCGATGAAGCGCTAGGGCCTTACAGCGCCCTGAATCCGCGTTCGATCTGGATCGTCGTCATCCTGATGATGGGGATCAACGCCGCCGGATATGTTGCCGTTCGCCTGTTCGGAGCGCGCTTTGGACTTCCGATCTCGGGTTTCGCATCGGGTTTTATCTCCAGTACAGCAACAATCGGCGCCCTGGGAGCGCAAGTCTCGAAGACTCCCGGCATCGTTACCGCGGCGGTCGCAGGCGCGGCACTTTCAACTGTGGCAACCATCATTCAGTTGTCACTAGTGCTCGCCGCAATCAGCATGATCGCCTTGCACACGCTAGCTATCCCGCTGATCTGCGCAGGCATTGCAGCCGCAACCTACGGCATCGGTTTCATGGTCCGTACCCTGCGCGAAAGCGAGCCAGCCGGTCCTCAGACGGGACAGGCTTTCAGCCTGCCGGTAACGCTGGTATTCGCTCTGACCCTTACCACGATCCTGATTGCCTCCGCGGCGCTGCGCGAAAGGTTCGGCGAAGCCGGAGTCACTTTGGCAGCCGCAGCCGCCGGCTTCGTCGACACACACTCCGCCGCCATTGCAGTTGCTTCGATGGTTGCATCCGGAAAGATAACGGCCACCGATGCTCTGTTCCCTATTCTCGTCGGCCTCTCAACCAACACCATCAGTAAGGTCATTTTTGCCTGGAGCAGCGGGAACCGCTCCTTCGCGATACGAGTGATTCCCGGCCTCGTCCTTGTTGCGATGACGGCGTGGGCCGGCGCACTGGTGTTCCGTTGACGGTCTTCGCTTGCCAGGTTGAAACGCAAAATTGCTCGCAAACAATTTCCCACACCGACTACATGTTACCCAGCGCGGCGTGATGCGCGTCAAGCCAAGACACTACGCTAATCAAAGAGAGTTCTCAGCAAGCGCCATAACTCACGATGGCCCGCAGTTTGCCCGCCTTGCGTCAGGTAATCGGCGATATCCATTGTGGCTGTCTGATAGTCGATCGTTCCGCCAATGTTTGCTTCTAGGTGCGCTATTTCGCGCTCGACATACAGCTTCTTACTGTCGGTATCGAAGACCAGGAAACAGCAATCGGTATGCGTGATTTCCGGTCCATTTACCTGACGATACAATTCTCGCTTTAGGAGAGCCATACTCCACTCCCGATACTGTTGCGATAAATTGGGCGCCCTAGCTCAACAGAGCTCGACTCTTTTTGGCAGCGCCGTAGATTTCGATCTGGAGCATCGGATAGGCCGCCCTCAGCTTCCGGCCCGACAACTCAGCGGCGGCTATTGTGTCGAATTCCGACTTAAAGTGGCCGTCGACAATCACCACAAACCCTTCGGTAGGAGGTCTATCGGCACAATATGCCTTCTTCGGCTCGGACTCATCAACTGAGAGGATTGGCTTCTTCATCGGGACCACCGTCGAATTACGGCCTATCGTTGAGGCCTCAAGGACAATCGCACCGTCGTTGCTTCATTTCGCTTACGGTTACAGATGCCAGCAACTTATGAGGCTACCTTGCTCAAGATCAATGCAAAGGTAGTTGTCGCATTAGCCTGCATTCCCCGATCGAATTGGATCGAACCCACTTGGAACGCCCGCGCCATCATCAGAGACGGAGAGTTCGTATGCGGCGGTGCCTTCAGCGAGTTCATCGGCCAGAGCGTAGAGCTTGCTCGCGGCAGCCAGTCTTCTTTCCCTACTTTCTTGGCTCCCTCCACGGATCACTGCGCCTGCGGAGGCCAATTCTTGGGAAAACACTAACTTAAGAGTAACCTTCTCCAACTCCACGGTCATACGTTGAATTTTCGCACGCAAACGCTCGCTAGTATTCGCGTCGGACGCCTGCAATCGGCGATTCAGAACATACGTGAGATACGGGCGGAGCGACGCTGGATGACCGTGCCCCATAAGTTCAGCGGCTTTGATCAGAATCGTCTCTATCCAACTAGAATGCGTTCCGAGCGGAATATTTTCGAATAGTCCATCAACAAGGTTTTCGATCGTCCGGATCGCGAACCGCGCTCGAAGACGATGGATATTCGCGAATTTTATGCCCGCTCGACGGAATGCACGCCGACCGATGCTGGTCACGCTATCAGGATGCAGGACGACGCCCGTCGAACTTGAGATAAACACATGGTCGGGCTCAATATATCCCTTGATCACGTTTGCACACCTCAACACCACTTCAGCGCGGTCATATGCGATGTAATTCAAGGTTTGCTCAATCAAGTCCGTTGGCACCACCAGTCTCTTGAAGCGTCCACCTTTTCGCCTGACGACGATCAGCCAGTCTTCACCACGCCTCTGCAGCTCGGCGAGTTTATCAGGCGATGGAAGATCCGACCTGCATATTTGCAAGAACTCGAACCTGCGAGCTCCCGTTAGTTCTGCCCACGACATCATTAGCGAGTTTCGCTCCGCCTGGTCCATCACCATCACAACTCTATGGAGGTCCAAGATTTGCTCGGTGGTTGGCGTATGTCTCACGGCGCTGCGCTGCTCGCCTTGACGTGCCCTGACCACGGATTGCCAGGAGAGTTTTCTTCCACGCCCCCTACCTGAGTGTTTCAGTTCGCCGGTAAGCGGAAACGTCCTCCTGCCCCACTCTGAATCGCGTTCATCTTCCGTGTAAATGCCAACGTGATAATTCAGGATTTGCCGACGCTCCGCCCAGCAGTAGAACGAAAACACGCGCTGAATGATTTCGTTGACACGCTTCGGCTTCGCGATTTTCTCCGACAGTAACTTGTCGCGGTATTGCACAAGGAATTCGTCGTCAACAGTTCGCCAATCGCGCTTCTCTCTTCGGCAAAATCTCAAGAAAGGCCGCAGGATCTTGGCATATTCCACAACCGTGGAGGGAGCGAGATCTTTGTAAAGAATGCAATGCCGCAACCAGTCAGAGACGGTTTCGTCGATCCCCTCCGGCCAAAAGAGTACAGGGATTCCAGGGCGCGCGCGGCCATAGATGACGCAACTCGCATCTGTTCGAACGATTATTCCGTCTCCCGCGTTAGGTAACGTCATCTACTACGCTCCGCCGTTTCGCTTTGTATCCCGCATAATTTTCGCTTCCGAAGGTGGCCGCCCCGCTCCGCGCCAATTTTGCAACTGATATCGGAGACGCTCGATTTCTTCCCCATGTGCTGACACAGCGGATAGAAGCTCGCAGATAGTTCTCTCCAGGCACTCGATGCGGGTTCTTAGTCTCGGCCTGTTTACCTGGCCCTTTTCCGATTGCCCGGCGATCTGCCTGTCCGCCCATAGTACTAACTCTCTAAGACTAGGATTCTCCGCAAGAGCCCCTGGTCGACAGCCAATCGCGCTTGCGAGATATGACCGCCGCAAACGCGTTCCTTGGATCGCTTTCCCTTTTGAGGTATCCGCGAGAACCGAGGCAACAACCACCTTCGCACGCTCAAGAAATAACTTGCCGCGATCGATGTTCGAGAGCGTCTTGGGATCAACGCTCCAGATATTGTGAATCTCTTCAAACCTCAATCGACCAACCTCACCCCGCGACGAGACTTTAACTGACGCTGCAGTTCAGCAATCTCTTCATTCTTCTCCGATATGATCTCATCTTTGCGCGTCACCATCTGCGCAAAAGATTGCGCGCGCCTCTTCTCGCTCTCCAATGCTTGCTTGGTCATTGTCCACTGCGATGCCACATGAACAAGCCGCTCTTCGCCTTCCGCTATCCTTCTTTCGAGCCCCGCGAGATGCGTCGTTGCAGCCGCTTCCTTAGCAAAGCCTCCAAGCGCAACCCCGCCAAGAAGTAAGTATTTAGCCTTCAACCGCTCCAGTGACGCCCAGATTGCCTTAATCGAATTTCCATGCTGAGGATGCGTTGTCGTAAAATCGCTGGGCGAGCCAATTGCTTGAACACCGAGTGACGGCTGGCTCCATGTCCGCACTTCTGCCAAGCTCGCAGGAAGCATTTGCCCGATGGGAATGCCGGATCGCTCCCATTCCTGAAGGACCTCCAGCTTGCGATTTATCCGCTTGCCAATGGAGGATCTTTTCGGATTGAAATCAGTAATCATAAAGACATCTCCTACTCGCGATCCTCGATCACAGCACTTGATCCTTCGCCGAGACTGCACGATAGAAACTTGATTCATGGACGGCTTCGAGTTGGACCAATCTGGCCGCTTCAAGCTCTCCAAATATCGTCTGTAGGCATCCGGCTCTCTCCTTTACCGCCGTCAGATGCTCGATCTCCTCCGACAGCACTTTGCGCTTGCCTTGCTCAAATACCGCGTGAGGGCAGCCTCCACAGACGGTTGGTTCGGCGTGCGCGAAATCCGGCCCTTCTCCACCGGTCGCGGAGTTCCCACGTAGCCGACACGCGGCAGTCGAAGCGGCTTGAGCGGTCTTGGGGCAAGTACATGTCACCCAAGGCTTCGGGGTTAAGACCATACCCTCCTGTTGAATAAATGACTTCAGGCGCGCGCCCACGCGTTCGGGGGACACCACGGACAAGGTTGCAGTCAGCCGCTCCTTAATGCGTTTTGCATGTAACTTCAGTCGATCTCCGGCGGCGCCTGACACAACGCGTTCGCCCGATGCAATCGTATTGGAGAAATGGCGTTCAAATCGCCAACGAGCGTCTTTGAAAAACGATGCAGCATCAGGATCCTGCTCAACGTACTTTCTCGTCATCTCGATATCAAAATGCCGCAGAAAATGACTGAGAACCTCGATTGACGCTCCCTCCCATCGGTAAAAATAGAGTACGCAGAAGAAGCGGCGAAACTGATGAGGCGTCCAGTGCCAGGGCGCAGTCGTCGCAATGCTGCCCTCATCGAGAGCTCCTGCTTGGTTCGCGAACGAGTCGAGAAAAGACTGTGGCCTGAATCGCTCCGCGCGCCCTCCCAAGGTCGATCTCATGAAGAGATACTTTTTTCCCTTGCCTGACGTCTCCCTCGCATCGGCGCTGATCACACGCAGGATTTGAACGGCCCGTACGACCATCAGGGGCACAGGAAGCCAGGCCTTTTCTTTCAGGGTCTTGACGATATGGATGTGCAAATACCAACCTGACGCATCGCTTCCATGGAGACACCCGCCTGATGGCGTTTCTCCACCCACGAAATCATCCTCAAGCGCGTAAATCTCCTTGAACCGTCGCGCCGTGAAAGTAGCGACGGCAATCCAGCATGCTGTAAGGACCTCCCTCGTCTCGCTTGCCGTCGCGCTTTTGATTCGATCGAGATCGGAGTAGTCCCTAATCTTGCAGGCGGCGTATTCCATCAGCTTCAGAGCCATCTCGGGCGGCGGCGTTTTGGTCCTCGACGATGCCTTCCCTCTGACTTTGGCCATTTCATTTGCACCAACGTCCGGAAAAGGTGGAAACGTTATTGTTTCTGCATCCATCTTTCTCCGCATGGCGTACATCAACTCGAGCGGCACCAAGTATCGGCCTATACTCGTCTGCGTGAGTGGCTCGAGCGCTGGTAGATCTGAAGCGGTCGTGCCATCTATTGGGGGCGGAACGCCGATATCAAATGCTAGATTCGTGAGAATCTGAGCCACCCTCGGGAGTCCGCCAACCGTTGGAGGAAGATTGCATTCCTTGAATATCAAATGCGGGAGCAACCTCATGGTGACTGGATCGACCATTCTTCTCACCGCATCATCACCATGATCGCGGCGATTCTCCTGGACCCAGTTTTCCAGACGCTCGCTAGCATGAAGTAACGCATCAGCCCCGAAGCACGCCTCTTCGACGAAATCCTCAAGTGTAAAAGCGTCAAGATCCAGAAACGAAAACTTGCCTCGCCAGCTTAGCGCGTGCGCGATATTTAGAAGACCGCTGATGTAGTTCTTCTGAGTCGTTGCTGTATCGATCCGGCTGAATCTCTTGTCGCGCATCCACCACGCGCACTCTTTGGTACTGGCGCATAATTCAGGGACGTCGGTTAGATATCGACCGTCTGAGAGCAACTTTCGGAAATTAATTCTTTTCAGATTCTGGTGATCGTGAGTGTCGCTTACGATCCAGACGTCATCCGAATACTTACTGTGCAACCAAGCGGCCTTCCGACTCTCATCGGAGGCGCGACGAGCGCGGTGGACGACCGGAGCTGTTGCTTTAGACTGCGCCATTTTCCTACCAAGGTTTTGGCGGCACGTATGTCGGTGACGCCTTAATTGCATCGGCACGTTTCCGCGCGCCATCCCATATTAAAATGAAGCTTCGGCTCATTTTTTCCTGAACGACGTCCGCGAGGCATAGCCACGGTAACCACATTGCCTCCCATCTCTCTGGACGATCGCGCTCCCATTCGCCTTGGACGGCTCGAAGGGATTCTTGCCAGAGCTGCAATGTCGCTATCGATTCCGTTTCGGCGACAATCAGGATCTGCGTGCACTTCCAGCAATCCATTTCGATGCAGGGCCGGCCTTCCGAGCCAGGCCGTCCCAATCGATTCTTGCAGAAAACCCCCAACCCCGTGTCCTGAAGCGCGCCAACGCGGCGATCGAATTCGTCCTTCGAGATCCCCAGCAACCGAGCGGCATCCTCCACACTTGAGGTCACCAACGTCTCAAATGCCTCCTGGAATCGGCGAATATACTCGTCGTACATGAGGCGCACCGGATATTTGAGTTGATATCCCTGTGACACCGCCAAGCCGTGTTGACCAATTGCCATCCCTAGATGAAGACGCCCGTCATTCTCGAGAGCAGCCTGCAGCAGGACACTTGGACGAATCATATTCGGAGCTATTGGCAAGCCCAAGGAAGATTGACAGAAAGCCTTGAACCAGTTCCGAAACCAGTGATCGGACATCATCTTCGTTCGACCATCATCTCGCGTCAGGAAAAGGCGACTGCCGTCCTCTCCAGCGACTAGTGCCAGCTTACCGGTTTCTTCCTCAAGCCACTTGATCGAAGACAAAACAACATCATCCGCATCAAAATGCATGATGATCGGCTTGCCCTGAGCAGCCGCTTTGACCCCGGTGATTTCCTTGAGACCATCGTATTCGCTGTCAGCAATGCAATTGCGCTTTAGCTCGCGTCCAACGGCAACATTTGCGCCGCTTTCGATTAAGTACAGTGCGAGTACGGCCGCGGCCGTTTCCGCAGTAGGATAAAGCATATGCTCGATTGCGCGCATGCCCCCATGCTCGAGAAATCTACGAGCAAAAAATTTCATGAGGCCCGACTCTGATTGCGGAGGAATCATCCCTGGAAAGCATGCTTTCGCGAAGGCCAACAAATTTGCGAGACTACGTCGGCGATCGGTCTCGTTGCCACCCTTCACAATTGGAAAGGCCGCGCGACCGATCTTATGCTTGCCCCGCCAATCCACGCCATCGGCAAAGTATCTCGTTATAAACCCGGCCGGATCTATATCCGCCTCATTCAAGAGTCGCCTTCCAAGCTCTAGATTTTCCTTCGCCTCGGAAATCAGGGCGATGAGCCGGACACGGAGGGCGTTCAACCGACGATTTAAGACAACCTTGATAGCTTCAATCAGATTTGACGGAAGCTCCCTGCCCTGGCGGACTTCCAACACCATGTTTGTGACGAACCGCTCGGCTTCCTCGAACGAAAATTCGATACGGCGAGATGCCGCTGCCTCGAGAAGGCGGTTGCCGATAACAGCTCGGATTTCTTCATCATCGACGGAAATCTCATGATTTACATTGACGACCGTTGCGAGGTGGCGCGCCAGCCTCTTTGCATTCTTCGGTCCAACTACCATGAGCGAGTGCGCTGGGATTGTCTTCTTTTGCTCTAACCCCCTACACGCTTGCAGCGCTCCCGTGAGCTTTCTTGAGGCAAATCGCTTACTCAAGTCGCCGGAGCTGATCAGTCCGTCTATTGCGTCATCGTACGCCAGGAATGCATCCTCCCACGCATCGCCCGTAATGATACGATTGTAGCGCTCGGCTTCCTGTACCACCGAGAGGCACTCGACACGATTGCTTCGTCCAATCCAGTCAAGCATGTTGACAAGATGACGGTGTGGGTTAACGGTCGACTTGCCAGACCAATTGGACAAGGCGTAGTTTTTGAACCCGTCGGCGACATTTAGCAGGAAGCCGCGCGACCAAAATTCTTCGAGATGTCCAAATCCGAAGACGCGTCCATAAATATACGGATCGATCCGACTAAGCTTCGCTTGCTCCAGATACTGCACGTCGTGTTTCTGAATTATGTCCGAAAACCGACCGTAGCGAAGCCGCTTCTCCGGAATACCGCACTCCTTGGCCAAAAGAGTTTGATTGACGGTCAGTCTATCGCGATTGAGTTTCGGAGCGTGGGCAAGGTAGTGTGCCAAAGCTTCAAACTGGCTTTGATCTTGCCTGAGAAGATAACCGTCCTGCGCTACCCTGCGATCGAGCTCCTTGACCACATCTGCGATCTGCTTGACTTGAAAAAATGGATAACTCGAACTGAAGCCAAAGTGCTTGGCGCAAAACGTCCGATCGATCTTCCCGTGAATTAAAGGCAGCAATCCGGCCTTATACTGAGCTTCGAGCCACTCCCGGATCTCGTCGAGACGTTTCGCGGGACCGGAAACCAACGGTACGCGCTGCTCGTACTCGCGTAGAACGGTCTTTGTGAACTTCGTAAGCCCACTTTTTTCACAGCCAAGTAACTCACAGTAGTAACCGCGATCAATCTTACCGCCACGAGAGGTTTTAAGACGCCCCGCGGCAAAATCGCGATCGAGTAGAGCTCGCACCCGTTCTTCGGTTATGGTTCCATACGCGCCGCGCGATCGTCGTGACCGGACCCGATAGTTCACCAAGATTGAGTGATGGTACTTGGAAATTAGAAGAGGATCACTATCCAGGACGTCCGCATACCATTCAATATCGACAGTCCCGTCCGGTCCGAGGACGAGTGCTCCTTTCGAGCGGTCGTCGTCAAGGCGCTCTCGGAGGATTTCAGCAAACGGTCGGACATCTTCATCGATGACTCCGAATGCGTTGAAAAGGTCGCGAAATTCATGCAGCGCAATCGCGTCGCAACCTAGAATTCCCGCGTAGTGCTCTAAATCCACGTCATCCTGATCGTCGAAGAAGATCCCGTCACCAGCAACATCGACAAAGCAAACTTCAAAAATGTTCTCCCAAATCGGCACGCCGCGTCCTGGTCGACCTTCCTCCACATCTCCCGATAAAAACATCGGAATGTATTTATCAAGCCCCGACGGATAGGGTTTCCGGACGGGATCTCCAAAGCGCTCTTCGTACCGCTCATAGAGCGCCTGCATGCGCGTTGAAGTAGGAAGCACGAGGCTGACGGAGCGATATCCCGAAGGAACCCGAACGTTCATCGCGTTCATTCGACCTCCTAGACCGCCACGTCCGCCTTTATTGCGGCGTGGGGGGCGTAGCCATCGACCTGAAAATCGTCGATCGTATACTCGTCGATGCTGTTGGCCCGCCGGCTCAGCTGCATTCGAGGCAGGTCACGCGGGTCCCGCTGAAGCTGTTCACGAGCCTGCTCGAGATGGTTAAGATAAAGATGCGCGTCGCCGGCAACCCAGATGAATTCTCCGGGTCTTAGGTCGGCTTGCTGCGCCAGCATCAGTTGTAGTGCTGCCGCTCCGACATAGTTGAACGGAGCCCCCAACAGCAGATCGACTGACCTTTGGAAAAGAAGGCAATTCAACCGACCATCGGAAGTCACATGATACTGATAGACCATGTGGCACGGCGGTAAGGCCATCTCCCCGATCTCGCTCACATTCCATCCGTGAAAGAGCATGCGGCGGCTTGCGGGGTTGCTACGCAGCGTTCCGACGAGCTGCGCGATCTGATCGTGCTCGCGGCCATCCGCGCCCAGCCAGCGGCGCCATTGCTTGCCATACACGGGACCCAACTCGCCCCACCGCGAAGCGAAAGCATCGTCCTCCAGAATCCTGCGTTCGAATTCCTCCTGCGAGACATCCTCTCCGGTGTCCGCCCGATACCGGGCTAAGGGCCAATCGGTCCAAATCCGAACATTGTCGCGGAGGAGCGCCCGAATATTGGTGCCCCCCGTAAGGAACCAAAGCATCTCCTTCACCGCCGTCTTCCAGTAGACGCGCTTCGTGGTGAGAATTGGCGCCACCCCCGAAGACAGGTCGAACCGGACCATCGCTCCAAACACCGAGCGCGTCCCCACGCCGGTTCTGTCAAGCCGCTCGTCACCCTGCTCCAGCGCAAGGCGAAGGAGGTCGAGGTACTGGTGCTCTGGATGCCTAAACGTCACGAAAACCTCCAAGTCCGCCAGCCGCTGCGGTCTACCGACGCGCGACTCGGCAGAGCACGACAACAAAGCAAGTCGTCCAGAAATAGTAGCGGTGTTTTTCTATTCGGCATATTGTCCCATAAATATGTAAGTGATATCAATGAATTTATAGTTAACCCGTCCCGCAATTATATCGCTACGCCTGAAAGCGGAGGCACGCCGAGGAAGACGTCGGCCGAGCGCTGATAGAGCTGGCACGACAGCTTGCCGTTCACGACATAGAATTGGAAAAGACAATGACATGGCGGCAGCGCCATCTTGTCGATCTCGGCGGGATTCCACGCCGTCACGATCAGCCGGCGCGAGTCCGGATTGCGCTTGATCATATCGACCACATTGGCGATCTGGTCGATGCTCCGTCCGTCGGGCGCCGGCCATGAGCGCCACTGCGATCCATAGACCGGGCCGAGATCACCATTGGCGTCCGCCCATTCATCCCAGATCGAGACGCCGTGGTCCTTGAGATATTTGATATTGGTATCGCCTGCCAAAAACCACAGCAGCTCGTGGATGATCGCCTTCAGCGAAAGCTTCTTGGTGGTCAGCACGGGGAAACCATCACTGAGCTTGAAGCGCATCTGATGGCCGAACACCGACAGCGTGCCTGTGCCGGTGCGGTCGTGCTTCTCGGCACCGTCGCTCAGGATTCGCTCTAGCAGGTCGTGATACTGGTTCATGGTCGATCTTGCGGGCTTGTGAGCGGGCGAACTTATCGCCTCGTCCGGTGGTCGGACACGCCGATTCCCGGATTATACCCGAAAAAGTGTGTCCCTGCCCCGCAAACGGCAAGGGCTGGATCCGTGAGGACCCAGCCCTTGAAATCAATTGGTTAGCCGGTTCCCGATCACATTGCGGGCTTGAGCACCGCCGACCACTTCTCGACTTCGCTCTTCACCAGCGAACCGAGCGCAGCCTGGGTGCGGGCTTCCGGCTTCGGAATGTCCGAACCGAGATCGAGCAGACGCTTCTTGACGTTTTCGTCGTCGAGCGCCTTGGCGGCCGCGGCGTTCAGCTTGGCAGTGATCGCGGCAGGCGTGCCCTTGGGCGCGAAGATCGCGTTCCAGGCCGAGGCCTGATACTTCGGCAGCCCGGCTTCGATGGTGGTCGGGACATCTGGCAGCGATGGGTTACGATCGGGCGTCGCGATGGCATAGGCCTTGATGGTGCCGCCCTTGATCTGCGGAACCGCGTTGACGATCTGGTCGCACATATAATCGACCTGACCACCGACCAGCGCGTTCATCGCCGGACCGGTGCCATTGAACGGCACGCCGGTCGGCTTGATATCCAGAACCGAGCTCAGCAATTCGCAGGACGAATACGACACAGAACCGACGCCGGCATGGGCCATGTTCAACTTGTCGCTGTTGGCCTTCACATAGGTGACGAATTCCTTGAGATCCTTTGGCGCAAAATCCTTCTTCGCCAGGATCAGAATCGGCGTGCCGGCGAGCAGCGCGACGGGTTCGAAATCCTTCTCGGGGTGATAAGCGAGCTTCGGATACAGCGGCACCGCCGCAGCATGGGTGCCCATGTGGCCGGTGATGATCGTGTAGCCGTCATTGGCCGCGCGCGCTGCACGCGTCGCGCCAGTCGTGCCGCCAGCGCCGACGACGTTCTCGATGATGATCTGCTGGCCCAGCGTCTTCGACATGTCCGCAGCGACGATGCGCGCGATCACATCGGTGGGGCCGCCGGCCGCGAACGGCACGATCATGGTGATGTTGCGCGTCGGGTATTCCTGCGCCTGAACAGTGGTTGCCAGTGCGCCGAAGCCGGCGACGGCCGCCAGGCCACTGATCGCAACTCTGCGATTGAACAGCTTCATTTGGTTTCCTCCGAAAATGTTTTTGCCGCGAAAATAACGACAGTCGCGGGACTGAATACAAGCAAAGGCCCGAAGTCTATTCGACTTCGGGCCGTGGCGTAACGACGCAGATGTGTGGAGAGATTCGTCAGCTCTCGGATTCGACGAAGACTTCGTCGCGTTTCTTTCGCAGTGCGGGAAGCACAGCGAGGATCAGCAGGAACGCCGAGATTGCCATCAGGGTGGCCGACAACGGACGGGTGAAAAACACCGTCGCATCGCCGCGCGAGATCAGCAGTGCACGACGCAGGTTCTCTTCCATCAGCGGACCAAGCACCATGCCGAGCAGCAGCGGCGCCGGTTCGAAGTCATGCTTGATCAACCAGTAGCCGAGCAAACCGAACACGCCTGCGAGCACCACGTCCATCGGTGCGTTGTTCACCGAATAGATGCCGATGCTGCAGAACACCACGATCGACGGGAACATCAGGCGATACGGCACACGAAGCAGCCGAACCCAGATGCCGACCATCGGCAGGTTGATGACGAGCAGCATCAGGTTTCCGATCCACATCGAGGCGATCATGCCCCAGACGAGTTCCGGCTGCTTCTGCATCACCTGCGGGCCCGGCACGATGCCATGGATGGTCATCGCGCCGACCATCAGCGCCATCACCGCGTTCGGCGGAATGCCGAGGGTGAGCAGCGGGATGAACGAGGTTTGCGCTGCAGCGTTGTTGGCGCTTTCCGGCGCCGCAACGCCTTCGATCGCTCCGCGACCGAAACGCTTCGGATCCTTCGACAGCTTCTTCTCAAGCGTATAGGCCGCGAAGGATGCGATGACCGCGCCGCCGCCCGGCAGAATGCCGAGAATGGAGCCGAGCACCGTGCCGCGCAGAATTGCCGGCGCAGAGTCCTTCAAATCCTTCTTGGTCGGCATCAGGCCTGTGACCTTCTGCTGCACGAGCTGGCGATCTTCCTCGCCGCCCGCATCCAGGTTGCGGATGATTTCCGCAAAGCCGAACAGACCCATGGCGACCGTAGCGAAGCCTAGGCCGTCAGCGAGTTCAGGGATGTTGAACGACATGCGCGACGCACCGGTCTCGATGTCCGAGCCAACCATGGACAGCAGCAGACCGAATACGATCATCGCGATCGCCTTCAGCACTGAGCCCTTGGCAAGCACCACGGCGAAGATCAGGCCGAGCACCATCAGCGAGAAGTATTCTGCCGGACCGAACGCAAGCGCGAGCTTGGTCAGCGGCGCGCCGAGCACAGCGATAAGGACCGTCGCAACGCACCCCGCAAAGAACGAGCCGATTGCTGCAATCGCGAGCGCCGGACCGGCACGGCCCTGCTTCGCCATCTGGAAGCCGTCGAGCGCAGTTACGACCGAACCTGCTTCACCCGGAATATTGACCAGGATCGACGTGGTCGAACCGCCATATTGCGCGCCGTAATAGATGCCGGCGAGCATGATCAGCGCGCCGACCGGCGGCAGACCGAACGTGATCGGCAGCAACATCGCCACGGTGGCAATGGTACCGATGCCCGGCAGAACGCCGACCAACGTACCGACCAGCGCACCGATCAGACAGAGCAGAATATTGATCGGAAGCGGGATCGACATTCCGCCGAGGAACGCCGGCGTCCACTGCACGAACTGGAAGACGGTGCTGAAGCCAAGACCGAGATTCGAAAAAAGATCACCCATGACGCCCTCGTTCTTAGCGGATCAGAAATGTCGGCCACATCTGCAACGGCAGACCAAGCGCATACGGGAACAGCAAGGCGCAGAAGCCCGTGAGGCAGGCGCCAACGATGATCGTTTCTTTCCAGCGCGTCTCGGGCGTGCCGAGCGCAGCAATCAGAAAACTCGACATCGCCGCGAAGATCATGCCCATCGGACGAATGCCGACCGCGAAAACCAGAATGGCCAGCGCCACAAAAAACGGACCGCGCCAGTGGAACTTGGAGAGCCCGGGGCCTTCTGTGAAAATGCCGACAACGGTTACGGCTGCACCAAGACCCAGCAGCAGAATGCCGAACATCCGCGGCGCGGTACCTGCTCCGAACGAGAAGCCATGCATGCCCTGCAGATCGCTGGATGCCCACAGAGCAAATGCAGCAATCGCCACCAAAGCAAGGCCGCCGATAAAGTCTTGAGGGCCTTTGACCCAGCTCGGTAAGATGGATTTCTCCGGCGCATGGCTCGGCGCATCACTCATTGGTACGTTCCCCTGTCACGAGCATTTAGCCCAAACAACATCGTTCGGAGACCGCCCAACGGCTCCGTGGTCAAGCTAGCTAGCGATTTTCGTCAGAGAACGCCAGCGAAACCAAGAAGGCCCCCGGCAACTAACAACCATAGCGGGTTAAGGCGCGTGGCAAACGCCAAAACGGCGGCACTCCCCGTTACCAGAAACGCCGTCCAGGTGGTGTCAGAAGCGAACAGCAGAACCAGCCCGCTCGCGCTCATGAGACCTATCGATAAGGGGACCAGCGCTGCCTGTACGATTCCCGGCCATTGGGCGTGGCCCGACCGCGCAAGCAATTGGCTGACATAATAAGCAAACACGGCTGTCGGTCCGCACATGGCCAGTGTTGCAACCATCGCGCCGAGGATGCCGGCGACCTGATAGCCGATCAGCGTCACAATGAGAACATTCGGCCCCGGCGACAGCTGCGAGATCGCAAACACATCCGCGAACTGCTTGTCGGACATCCAGTGGTTGACATCGACCGCGAGCCGATGAATTTCGGGAATGGCCGAATTGGCGCCGCCCACGGCAAAAAGCGACATCAGCCCGAACGACCAGGCCAGCGTGACAAGCGATCCGGGAGTGGCATCGTTCATGCTGCCGCCCGCCGTCGCATCAACATGGTCAGGCCGATACTGACGGGAATCGATACCAGAAGAACCGTCGGCAATGGCCATCGCATCACGCCAACGGCGACGAAAACGGCGATCAGGAGCGCCAGGCTGACCGGCTCACGCTTCTTCAGAAGAGGCAGCATCATTCGGAAAATTACCGCGAACAGCAGTCCAACGGCAGCGCATGAGACGCCGGCCAGTGTGCGCCGCAGCGCTTCGATATCCCCAAAGCGTGCATACAGGATCGCCAGAATGGTCACGATGACCACGGGCGGACCCAGCAATCCCGCAAAGGCTGCAATGGCACCAGGCACACCGCGAAACCGCGCCCCGAACACCACCGACAGATTGACGATATTCGGCCCCGGCAAGAAATGGCAAAGTGCGAAAGTCTCATTGAATTCCTCGGGCGTCATCCAGCCGTGCTGCTCGACGATCGCCCGGCGCGCCCAAACCAGAACGCCGCCGAAACCGGCCAGGGACATCTTTGCAAAGGCAAGGAATAGCGTCAGCAGTCCCGGCGGCGATGCCGACGCGAGTTCCGCAATGGGGGCATCAGCCTGTGGTGAACTTGGACGCATGGTCCAGAACTAGGGCCATCCGCCCATCGGGCCAATCGATTTTTGCCTGTTTCCACGCCAATCGGCGGTTGAAATGACCGCCCGGCTGTATCGCGTCCAATTTGCGTCATATATAGAGGGCGCCAGCTTTTCCGGCTGCTGACCTCGGGTCAAGACCGGGATAGAATAGATAGAGCAGTATGTGACGCGAGTCGGCCTCCGGCCTCGCCCTCACTCCATATATGGCCATGACCAAGACAAGCGACGGGACCGACCGATGGCAACCGATCATATTCGATACGATGTGCTGGCGCGCGACGCCCTTCGTGGCGTTCTGCGGCGCGTGCTGATCGACGCTGCCGAGCATGGCCTGCCGGGCGAGCACCACTTCTTCATCACCTTCGTTTCAACGGCCGACGGCGTCAAACTGTCGCCGCGCCTGCTGGCCCAGTATCCAGAGGAAATGACGGTGATCCTGCAGCATCAGTTCTGGGATCTCGTGGTCACCGAAGATCGCTTCGAGGTCGGCCTGTCCTTTAACGGCATCCCCGAGCGCCTCGTCGTGCCGTTCAACGCCATCAAGAGTTTCTACGATCCCTCGGTGCAGTTCGGCCTGCAGTTCGAAACCGAAACCGCTGTAGAGACCCCGGCTGCCGGTGCGTCGTCCGCAGCCACTGCGGCATCTGCTCTCGCCGCCCCTCCGGCTCCGCCCGCGCCTGCTTCAGAGGAAGAACCGCCAAAATCGGGCGAAGGTGCAGAAGTCGTCCGTTTAGACCGCTTCCGGAAAAAATAATCGCAAGACGTTGTAAGGTGCCGGGGCCGCGTTCGCGCGGCCCCATTCTTATGCGCCGCACCCGCCAGAAGTCTCTGCAGGGAGCGCGGCATCGCAAGGACCGTACCCATGGCCAAATCCTCGAAGACCTCCGCCACCACCCGCACCGAAACCGACAGCTTCGGTCCGATCGAGGTCGCAGCGGATCGTTATTGGGGAGCCCAAACGGAACGGTCGCGACAGAATTTCAAGATCGGTCACGATCGCATGCCGATGCCGATCATTCGCGCGCTCGGCATCGTCAAGCTGGCGGCGGCCGAAACCAATCGCGAACTCAAACTTCTCGAGCCCAAGCTTGCAAAGGCCATTGTGAGCGCAGCACGCGAAGTCATCGACGGGAAGCTGGATGATCACTTCCCACTGGTCGTCTGGCAAACCGGCTCCGGCACGCAGACCAACATGAATCTCAACGAGGTCATTGCCAATCGTGCGAACGAGCTTCTTGGCGGTGAACGCGGCGCCAAGAAGCCCGTGCATCCCAATGACCATGTCAACATGAGTCAATCGTCCAACGATTCGTTTCCGACTGCGATGCACATTGCGGCAACGCAGGGTATTGTTGAGTACCTCATCCCCGCACTAAGCGAACTACATGCTGCGTTGCGCAAGAAGGAAAAAGCCTTCGCAAAGATCGTGAAGATCGGACGTACACATACACAAGACGCGACGCCGCTCACGCTCGGGCAGGAGTTTTCAGGTTATGCCGCACAGATCGAAAGCGGCATCAAACGCCTACGAAGCGTCGTGAAGGATCTCTACCCGCTCGCCCAAGGTGGAACTGCAGTCGGGACCGGCCTCAACTCCAAGCCTCGTTTTGCGAAGTTATTCGCGAAGCACGCAGCAACAATTACCAAGCTGCCTTTCATCACTGCACCGAACAAATTCGAAGCACTCGCATCAAACGACGCCTATGTGTTTGCACACGGTGCGATCAACTCGGTTGCAACTAGTCTATTTAAGATTGCAAACGACATCCGGCTGCTCGGATCCGGGCCACGTTCCGGACTCGGCGAATTGATACTTCCGGAGAACGAGCCTGGCTCATCGATCATGCCTGGAAAGGTAAATCCGACACAATGTGAAGCAATGACAATGGTATGCTGTCAGGTATTCGGTAACCACACGGCAATTACGGTGGCCGGCAGTCAGGGGCACTTCGAGCTCAATGTCTACAAGCCGGTGATGGCCCATTGCATGATGCAGTCCATCCAATTGATGGCGGATGTTGCGCGATCCTTCACAGAGCACTGCATCGACGGCATTCGCGCCGATGAAAAACGAATTCATGAGCTGATGGAACGATCACTGATGCTCGTGACTGCACTCGCACCGAAAATCGGTTACGATAACGCGGCGAAAGTAGCTAAGGTTGCTCATGCAAACGGAACGACATTGAAGGAGGAAGCGCTGCGGCTCGGTTTTGTTAGTGCAGCAGAGTTCGATCTTCTTGTTCAGCCGGCCAAAATGATACATCCTGGGTAAGCAAGAATATTTGCTCACAGCTTGTTGAGAATAACTCCAGAAGGAAATAGTTATAATTCATATCTGCTAAATGGTTAGAATGGTCGCATATCAGACGCGTTTTTCCTTGTGATACAGCAGAAGGTGATCTGGTTACGCTTCGTAGATGACTTCATTTTTCTGCGGAGCTTGTTTGGAACTACGGAGAATATTTTAGGATGGATACCGAAACCGAATTCACCCTCGTCTCGTACAACTACTGGATGGTGAAGACGACGTTTCCCACCCCATCATTTTTTAAAGACAGGAGCGATCATGGGTGACCTGATCAATCTCAATCGCTTCAAGAAGCGCACTGCACGAGAGGAATCGGCAAAACAAGCCGATATAAACCGTGCGCGCTTCGGACGAACTAAGTCAGAACGAACATTGCAGGAGCAGCGCACAGTCCGTGCGAACAACGTGCTGGATCAGCATCACATCGATGGCGAGGACGCATCATGAAATCGCCCGTAGTTAAGAGATCGATCGTTGTTGCGGGTCACAAGACCAGCGTGAGTCTCGAAGAGGCGTTCTGGAACGGCATGAAGGAGATTTCGAATCTTCGCGACATGACGCTTTCCGAGCTGGTTGGTGAGATCGACACAAACCGTCAGCAGGGCAATTTGTCGTCCGCGATTCGGCTGTTCGTGCTCGATTACTTCCGTACACGTGCCGTTCCGCAACAGCGGATGCCGGAGCACAATCTCTCGGCGTAAACACAGCCGACCAAAGCGAATCGCTTCGCCGTCGGTCGTGTTTGCTGAGTCATCGTCAGAACGTCGGCCGCGCTGAACTCGCGGTCGGCGGTGTCAGTACTAGCGGAGGCGCAGGCCTCGGCCTTGGTGTGCGCGCAGCACCAGGTGCCGGACGAACTTCAATGGGTGCTGGCAGCGGCGCAACCTGCTGACTTGCAACAGGCGGTGTCGCAGGACGAGGCGTAGCAGCCTTCGGTGCAAGACGGCGCGGATCGCGACCGGGAAGAAGCACATCGGAGGGCGCAGAGGCTGTCGGTGGATCGCTCGCAGGCGTCTGCGTGTCGACGGGCAGCGAGGCGGACGGCGGAGGAACGGCAACGGGCACAGCCGCCGGTGGCAACTCACCGCGTTCAAGCGAATCAAGCCGGCGCGTCTCGCGATCGATTGCGCGCACTGCGAGCCAGGATGATAACGCCGCCACATCTAGCGTGCGATCAAGCTTGTCAGGCGTTCCCACCGCGAAGATCTGAACTTCCGGTCGAACGCTCGACGTCCCCGCGCTCGTGCCGGTCAATGTCGCGCGCATATCCACCTGGTCGGCAACGATGTCGTAACCTCCTGACACGATCGCACGCCCTCCTTCGCCATCGAGCGTCGTCGCACCAACGCGCAGGCGGCTATCCTTGATACTGAACGGGACCTGCACCGAAGTTACGGACAATGCACCGGCGGCGATCGCGGTATCGACGATCTGACGCAACTTGACGTCATTCGTGGCCTGCCCAGAATCGCTGGCGCGAATGGCAATGTCGAACGCACGTGGATCGAGGCCATTGATGCGCGCCCCGTCGATCGTCAGCAATCCACTGCCGGACAATGCGCCTTCCAGAGCCGAGACACTGCGCCCCTGACTGGCCAGCGTCATCCGCAGCGATGTTTTGCCCGCGGGCATTGTCAGGGAACGATAGCGCAAATCAGCGCCATCGATTCCGGCGAATTGCACGCGGGCGCCGAGCGCATATCCGCTGATCGATGGCTTCAGATCGACATCGGCCGTGATCTCGCCGCCACCGACAGACCCTTTGATCGTATCGATCGTCAGGGCCTGGCCATCACTCTTCACAGTGCCACTGATGGGACGCAATTCAACACCGCCAGGCAATGTCCCGCGCAGCGCCTGAAAGGCCAACTGCCCGCGCCATCCCTGCAGCACACCATGCCCGAGCGGATCCGTGGCGTCGCGACCTCTCGTGCCCACAGCGAGACCAAAGGCCGGTCCAAGTTCGATCGCATCCATGCCGATCTGACCATCGATGGCTTTCTCGGCACCGAGCGTCAGCGCAATACGGCCGCGCACGCGTGAGCCAGCCAGTGTGCTGTCGATATCCTCCAACGTAACCTTGTCGCCGTTCAATGTGAGCCGCGATGACAGGCTGACATTCTGCGCGGCCGCATCCGACGGCTTGAGAGCGACCAGCGGCGCCAGATTGGCGCGACGTATCGCAAGCGCGAGCGATGCTTTCGGTGATCCCGCCCAAGGTTCTGCACTACCCTGAACATCGGCATCGACATCCGCGCCGGACAGTTTTGCCGTGACGCGCAGCGGCGCGCGCCATTGTCCTTTTGCCGATCCTTCGAAATTCACAACGGCGTCGCTTGCGGCGATCACGTTACTCAGGCCCAACAATGCGAGAAGTTGCCCGCCCTGCCCGACCAATTTAGACTCGAGTGTCACATCGCTGCGCGACAGCTCATTGAGGTCGACGCCACGCATCGCCGCTAGGGGAGCAGATGCGGTCAACGTCGTCGTCCCCTTCACCTGCGCCGCATCGATATCGAATACGGCGCGCGCATTTGTGCGATCGGCGCGTTGTTGATCCTTTGCCAGATCGAGCGACAGTTTGACTCGAACCGCGCCGGGCGTCGCGGTCATGGCGCTGAGCCTCGCCGCAACAGACGGCGCCAGCGGCGTGAGCAAGTTGCTGATCTGACTCATCGATGCGGACGTGGCGTTGATTGTCAGTCCGCCCGTGGCTTCCATGCGATCGAACGACGCGCGGCCGTCGAGCATCAGGCCGGTGGCTTCACCGACTTTGAAGCGATCGACCGAGATCGTCTTTGGGCTGTAGGCCAGTTGCGCCACGAACGGGCGCATCTCCTGCCCGGCTGACACAGCACGGCCGATATCGAGTGACACCTGCCCTGCATCTGGCCACTCGGCCTGCGGCTCGCCAAGCGATCGGATCAAAGCCACCGCTGCGTCGAGATCGAGCCGGTCGGCCTTCAGGTCGGCATCGAAGCGGGAGCCGCCAGCAGCCGAGGAATACGAATATGCAGCACGACCTTCGATCGTACCCCCGTCGATCTCCGCCTTCAGTGCCTCGATGGCCAAGCGATTGGACACCGAAGTGATGTTGCCGCGAATGCGTAGCGGCTTCTGATTGCGCAAGCCGACGTCTGTTCGGCCCTTGAGCCATGCAGCAAGCGTATCCGGATCGGACGACTCGACCGCGATGGCCCCCTTGAAGCCACCTGATGCACCTGGCTGTGCTGCTCCGCCGCTCAACGTGACGCGGGTCGCGCCTGGCGCACGAAACTCAAGACGATCGATCGTCCATGTCGCTGGATCACCGCGCAGATCCGCCCCGATATTCTGCACAGGCTTTCCGCCGAGCATGATCTGCTCTACGCCGATCTCGATCTGTGTCGCCAAAGGCGCAGACGGAATGCTCGCCAGCAGCCTGCGTAGCACCGGCAACGGTGTGACGGCATCGTTGGTCGTTTGATCCCTGGAGAGCAGGCGATCGGCATCGAGCTGCTTGGCCGACAGCACCGCATGCAGCAGTGGCGATGTGCCAAAGCGCATGTCAGCAAGACCAGCGAACCTGAAAGCGGTCTCTTCCGCGCCATAGCTGGCTTCAAGCGCTTCCATATGTGCAGCCGCCGGGTCGGCCTTGACCTTGGCGAAGACGCGCCACGGCGTTGACAGTTGATCGCCCGCGCCATTCGCCTTCAGGCCGGCCGGGCTTGCGAGAGTCAGTGCGCCGTCGAAGCGTGGCGTGCGATTGTCGAAGTTGAGCACGCCATCGAGATCGACGGACAAGGGCTTCTCGCCGGGGTCGACAGTAAAACGAACGCGCGTGCCATTGCCGTCACCGGTCGGCCCGGAGGACAAACGGAACGGATAGCGCGCGCCCGACAACAGGAAATTGCCATCACCGCGCATGGCGCCGGCCGCCAATGAGCGGACATCGCCGCTGAAGGCGACGTCGTAGAGTTCGAGCGTGCTCTTGCTCGCAGCATCATGGAGCGCGACGCGACCGGTGACGTTCAACCGGTCTATCGCCAGCGCGCCAAGATTGAATGGCCCGGTGGAAGCCGGAAGTTCGATACGCCCCTGCGCATTGAGGCCGAGATCGACCGCGGCGCCGCCGATGGTGAGTTCTGTTGCGCGCCATTCGCCGCGCATCAACGAACTCAGGCTGAATTCCACATCGAGATTGTCTGCACGGATCCTGCCGAGATCGTTGGGACTGCCCACCGTGATCGACTGCAGCCGTAGCGACGGCGCCGGCAGCAGCCGCGCCTCCAGCCCGCCGCTGACGCGAACGGGCGCACCGACCACGCGCGTGGCTTCAGCCTCGAATTGCGGGCGGAACTGATTCCAGTCGACGAAATAGGGCCCGACCAGAGCAGCAACCAGCGCCAGGATAAATGCAATTGCCAGGCCGAGCAGTGTCGTCTGCACCGAATCTCCCCTCAAGCGCTCCGGCAGAATGTCCGCCTGCCTGCCAGGCAAAGTGCATTGCAGCACGTCACTGGGCAATACGCCTTACAGACGTTGCAGGGCCACGCAGAAATACGCGGGAACGCATCTATTTATAGAACCAACTGTGGCGAAGTCACAGCACGCAATATATGGCCAGATCAGCCATCCCTCGCCATCCGCTTGCGGCAAATCGCCCGGCTTCGATCAAGTCGAAGCACCCTGCTCCAGCGGTTTTGCGGCGCCATGGGCGCGGTGCAAACGTCCGGCCACCGCCCTTACCTTGCCTGGCGACGCCATCCAGACCGCAAAGGTCGCGAGGAAGCTGACTGCGATTCCAAGGGCAAATGCGGGCGTATAGGTACCAAAGTGGTCGTGCAGGACACCCGTCACCAAGGGGCCCGCGGCGCCGCCGGCCA
Organism: Tardiphaga sp. OK245; assembly: GCF_900108575.1. Lineage (NCBI taxonomy): Bacteria > Pseudomonadati > Pseudomonadota > Alphaproteobacteria > Hyphomicrobiales > Nitrobacteraceae > Tardiphaga > Tardiphaga sp. OK245. The sequence continues at coordinate 256,609 of NZ_FNWZ01000005.1, forward strand.
GCGCAGCCAGCATGAGTGTGCCGAAAATGCTGCCGAAATGCTCGCCCTGGAAAATCTCGGAAACCACGGCGCCCATGATGGATGTCACGCCGTAGCCCAGCAGGCCCTGCGAGATCACCATAACATAGACGAGCGCCAGACTCGGCACGGACTCCAGTGCAATCAGGGACGCAAAGCAGATTGCGAAACCAATACCGCTGACGGTCCAGATCCATTCGCGGCCGATGCGATCGGACAAATGGCCCAGAAATATCTGGCCGGGCACACCGAACAGACTGACCATACCGAGCGCCCAGGCGGCGACACCCGGCGTGAAGCCGATGTCGAGCAGATACTTGGTTTGATGGACCTGAACCGCGTACCAGGCATACAGCCCGCCGAACAGGCCGAGTGCGAGCCACCAGAACCGCGTCGTGCGCACGGCGCGCGCCAGCGTCCAGTCGATACTGGCCCAGACCGGGTCGACCACATTGGATATATGCTTCGTCGACGACGTCGGTGCCGGATCGCCATCCGGCAGCAGCCCCATATCCTGCGGGCGCTTGCGCAGCAGCAGGTTGATCGGCACCAGTACAACCAGCACCAGGAGCCCCACGGCGGTGCAGGCGGTGCGCCAGCCGGTCTGCTCGATCATCACCTGCACCCAGGGCAGCACCGTTACGGAACCGATGCCGACGCCGGCGAATGCGAGGCCGACCGCGAGGCCGCGCTTGCGGCTGAACCAGTTCGGCAGAAACAGCGATTGTCCGGAATAGCCGAGGCAGACGCTGCCTGCGCCGACCAGAACGCCGATGGTCAGGTAGAGATGCCACGGCTGCGTCGTCAGCGGCGCCAGCAACAACCCGGCTGCCATCAGCACGGTGCCAAACTCCATCACCGCGCGAGGGCCGCCACGATCCATCAGCCTGCCCATCAGCGGGCTCATGATCGCAGAAATCAGGAAGCCGAATGAAAAGGCACCGGCGGTGACGCCACGGTCCCAGCCGAATTCCTGGAGAATTGGCGGGAAGAACAGCGAGAACGATGTCCGCGCATTGACCCCGATGGCCATGGAAACGAACGTGACGGCGACGATGACCCAACCATAGAAAAACGGTAGCCGCATCGGATGATGCCTTTTTTATTGGACGCATTCTGCGTCAAAGCTTTTTGATTGCACCTTCCGTAACCGAAAAGCGCAATCCATGCTGGTATATAATTATATCTACAACTTTAAACTTTTTAAGAATAGTTAAGCATTGCCGCTGCTGCCGAATTTTCCCGTCCGCATTCGGCCTGACCGGATGCGGCAATCTGGCGTCACGCCTGCGGCAGGATTTTCCCGGGATTGAAGATATTGTCGGGATCGAGTGCCTTCTTGAGCGCCCGCATGGCGTCGAGCGCCTCACTGCCCAGTTCGGCCTGCATATACTTTTGCTTGCCTTGCCCGATGCCATGTTCACCCGTGCAAGTGCCCCCCATCGCCTGCGCGCGCTGGGCGAGGCGGTGCATGAAGTCCTCCGCGCGGGCGACCTCATTGGCGTCATTGCGATCGCAGACCATCGAGCAATGAAAGTTGCCATCGCCGACGTGGCCGACGATGGGCGCCAACAGGCCGAGGCGTGCGAGATCCTCTTCGGTCGCAGCGACACATTCCGCGAGTTTGGAAATCGGCACGCAAACGTCGGTGGCCGCGACATCGGAGCCCGGTCGCATGCTCTTCACCGACCAATAGGCATCGTGACGGGCCTGCCAGAGCTTGGTGCGATCCTCCGGCTTCGTCGTCCATGAGAAATCGCCACCGCCACATTCCAGTGCGATCTCGTGAAAATTTCGCGACTGCTCGGCCACTTCGGCCTCGCTGCCATGGAATTCCAGCAGCAGCAGCGGCGTTTCCGGCAGCGTCAGCTTGGAATAGGAATTACAGGCACGAACCTGCGCCTCGTTCAGCAGTTCGATCCGAGCAACGGGAATGCCGGTCTGAATCGCGAGAATCGTCGCCTGACAGGCACCTGCCACCGTGGCGAACGAACATGACGCGGCAGCCATGGTTTCAGGAATGCCACGCAGCTTGATGGTCAGCTCGCTGATGATACCCAGTGTGCCCTCAGCACCGACAAACAGATGCGTCAGGTCGTAGCCCGCCGAGGATTTCTTCGCGCGGGTGCCGGTCTTGATGATCTCACCATCGGCGCGCACGACCTTGAGCGCGAGCACGTTGTCGCGCATCGTCCCGTAACGCACTGCGTTGGTGCCGGAGGCGCGCGTCGACGCCATGCCGCCAAGCGACGCATCGGCGCCGGGATCAATCGGGAAGAACAGGCCCTGATCGCGCAGATTTTCGTTGAGCGCCTTGCGGGTGACGCCGGGCTGAATCACGCAGTCGAGGTCTTCGCTGTGCACTTCGAGGATATTGTTCATGTCGCGCATGTCGATGCAGATGCCGCCTGCCGGCGCATTGACCTGACCTTCCAGCGACGTGCCGGTGCCGAATGCGATCACCGGAACTTTGTTCGCTGCACAAATCCGGACCACGTCCTGGATATCCGCGGTTTCCTGCGCGAACACGACGCCATCCGGCGGCTGGTTGGCAAGCCATGTCGTGGTATGGCCATGCTGCTCGCGAACCGCCTGCGACGTCACCAGCCGATTGCCAAAACGCGCCGTCAGCGCTTCAAGCGCCGTGGCCAAGGCCTTCGGCTCCGGTCGTTTCAAATTGTTCGCAATGCTAGCCACAGCAGTCCCTCCGACGCGGCGGGACCGTGGCAAAGGTTGTATAACGGGTCAAGAGACGTGAGAGCGAGACAGGAATTACCGATGATTGAGCCAACCGACGATCTGCTGCAACCCATCCCTTTCCGGGCGCATGTCATGCAGATCGAACCGCAATGGATCGATTATAATGGCCATCTCAACATGGCCTATTACAACGTGCTGTTCGACCGGGCGATCGACGATCTATGGCTCAAGATCGGGATCGGTCCCGAATATATGAAGGCGCGCAACAACTCGACCTTCACGGCCGAATGCCATGTTCGCTATGTCAGGGAAATCCATCTCGGTGATCCCGCGCAGGTGTCGATCCTGGTTGTCGCTGCGGACGACAAGCGCATTCACACCTTCAAGGAGTTGCGCCACGCCACCGATGGATGGCTGTCGGCGACGTCGGAAAACATGACGCTCCACATGGACATGGCCGCCCGGAAGGTTGCGCCGTTTCCGCCTGATATCAGCGCCCGCGTGCAGGCGCTGGCCAAAGCACATCACTCCGCAGAGCGGCCGGAGGGCATCGGCCGATCGATCGGGATGCCCTCGAAGAAATAGCCGTCAGACGCGCGTGCGGCCGCGGACGAGGCCCACAACGGCCGAGATCAGGAACAGGACGATGGCGATGAAGAAGATCGCCTTGGCGATTTCGATGGAGGCGCCGGCGACACCACCGAAGCCGAGAACGCCGGCAATGAGAGCAATGACGAGGAAAGTAACGACCCAGCTGAACATGGCACAAACCTCAGTTTTTGGTGTTTGACGCGGCATTCGCCGTCGCGCTTGATGCTGAAACAAGCCGGAGCAAGAACGAAAGTTCCCGACCCACGTACCAGCCAGCATCACTGAAACGAGAGCGCTCCTGTGTGCCAACGGGCGTCAGATGAGCCCCATGCGGGGATAAGTCTGTCGCCAGAAGCCTCTCGCTCCTATATGCCCTCCTATCCTGCTAAGAAGGCTCCCCTTTAAGGCCCCACGGTGCCAACGTGGGCGGAATACGATTCGCATGAGTGACGCACGCAAAATGCCCGCCAACGATCTCCCTGCCTACCAACCGGCGGCGGGCGGCATTGGCGCGCGTGCGCGCGCTGCTGCGGCGCCAGCGGCACAGTATCTGAGCGGGCTCAATCCGGAGCAGCGCGACGCCGTCGAGACGCTCGACGGCCCTGTCCTGGTGCTCGCGGGTGCCGGCACCGGCAAGACCAAGGTTCTGACCTCGCGGATCGCCCACATCCTCAGCATGGGCCGTGCGCGGCCCGGTGAAATCCTGTCGGTGACCTTCACCAACAAGGCCGCGCGCGAGATGAAGCACCGGCTCGGCATCATGCTCGGCCAGGCGGTTGAAGGCATGCCGTGGCTCGGCACCTTCCACTCGATCGGTGGCCGCATCCTGCGCACCCATGCCGAACTGGTGCAGCTGAAATCCAACTTCACGGTGCTCGACACCGATGACCAGATCAGACTGCTCAAGCAGCTCCTGCAGGCTGACAATATTGACGACAAGCGCTGGCCGGCGCGAATGCTGGCCAACCTGATCGACGGCTGGAAGAACCGCGGACTGACGCCATCGCAGGTGCCGTCAGGCGAAGCCGCCGTGTTCGGCAATGGCAAGGGCGGCAAGCTCTATGCCGCCTATCAGGATCGGTTGAAGACCCTCAACGCCGCGGATTTCGGCGACCTCCTGCTGGAATGTATCCGGCTGTTCCGCGAGCATCCGGACGTGCTGAAACAGTATCAGCAGCGCTTCAAATATATCCTCGTCGACGAATATCAGGACACCAACGTCGCGCAGTATCTGTGGCTGCGGCTGCTGTCGCAGGCGCCGGGGCAGCGTGTGCTGCCGGAAGCGGACGCGCCATCAGCAGACAACAAACCGACCGCACCGCTCAAGAACATCTGCTGCGTCGGCGACGACGATCAGTCGATCTATGGCTGGCGCGGTGCCGAGGTCGACAACATCCTTCGCTTCGAACATGATTTTCCCGGCGCCAAGGTCGTCCGGCTGGAGCGCAACTACCGCTCGACAGGCCACATCCTCGCCGCCGCCTCGCATCTGATTGCGCATAACGAAGGCCGCCTCGGCAAGACGCTACGCACCGAGGACGTCGATGGCGAGAAGGTCACCGTCACCGGTTCGTGGGATTCCGAAGAAGAAGCGCGCGCCATCGGCGAAGAGATCGAACAGCTGCAGCGCGAGGGCAACAAGCTCAACGACATCGCCATTTTGGTGCGCGCCTCGTTCCAGATGCGCGAGTTTGAAGACCGCTTCGTCACGCTCGGCCTGCCCTATCGGGTCATCGGCGGCCCGCGCTTCTATGAGCGCGCCGAAATCCGCGACGCACTGGCCTATCTGCGCGTGATCAATTCGCCGGCCGACGATCTCGCCTTCGAGCGCATCGTCAATGTGCCCAAGCGCGGCCTCGGCGATGCCACCGTGCAGATGCTGCACGATCACGCACGTCGTCGCCGCATTCCGCTCTCTGAGGCTGCCCGTCAGGTCGTCGAGACCGACGAGATGAAGCCGAAGGCGCGTGGCAGCCTGCGCGACCTGATGATGAGCTTCGAGCGCTGGCGCAAGCAAAGCGAAGTGATGCCGCATACCGAACTCGCCGAGATCGTGCTCGACGAAAGCGGTTACACCGACATGTGGCAGAAGGACCGCTCCGCCGACGCTGCCGGCCGACTTGAAAACCTCAAGGAACTCGTGCGCTCGATGGAAGAGTTCGAGAACCTGCAGGGCTTCCTCGAACACATCTCGCTGGTGATGGACCGCGAAGGCGGCGCCGACGAGGATGCCGTGTCGGTGATGACACTGCATTCGGCCAAGGGGCTCGAATTCGACAACGTCTTTCTACCGGGCTGGGAAGAAGGCCTGTTCCCGCATCAGCGCGCGCTCGACGATCAGGGCCGCGCCGGGCTCGAGGAAGAACGCCGCCTCGCCCATGTCGGCATCACCCGCGCGCGCCGCCGCGCCAAACTCTATTTCGCCACCAACCGGCGCATTCACGGCACCTGGAACACGACGATGCCGTCGCGTTTCCTCGATGAATTGCCGGCGGCCAATGTCGAGATCACGGAATCAAAGGGCGGTTCGGGCTGGGGCGGCGCAGGCGGCTACGGCGCATCACGCTTCGACAACGTGGAATCGTTCGGATCGAGCTATTCGACACCGGGCTGGCAGCGCGCGCAGGCCAACCGCTCGCGCGGCGGACAGGGCGGCAGCGGCTTCAGCGAAGGCCAGTCGCCTTTCGGCGGCTCTTCTTCATCGCGAAACAAGCGGCCGATGACTATCGAGGGCGAGTTGATCGCGAAGTCCACCGGCACGGAGTCCGACTTCACGCTGCAGGATCGCGTCTTCCACCAGAAGTTCGGCTACGGCAATGTGACCAAGATCGACGGCAACAAGCTCACCATCGTCTTCGAGAAGGCCGGTGAGAAGAAGGTCGTCGACAGTTTCGTCGAGCGCGCGTGACGAATAGCTAGCGCACGACAAATTGTGCAGTCTAAATTTGGTGGCGACGACGGGACTTGAACCCGCATCTCTCTGCCCTTACTTTTCAACGGCCAGGCTGAATTTCAGTAGAAAGCAGAGGCTCTCTCCATTGAGCTACGTCGCATCTGAGGAGGCGATTGATCGATTCGCCTAATAGATGATTCTGGATCTGATCCGCATTTCATCTATAGTATCGTTACCAGTCAACGTAACTTATCGGTAACGCATGGAATCGTTGAAGCAATTCGAGTGGTTCAAAGATCCTAATGGATATCGGGTTGCCTTCGTGTCACCAAGTAGCCGGCGGGTATCCTTCATCAAACCCAATAGAAATTGGGGTGACGAGAAATTTGAAAAAGCTCCAGATAAGGTGAGCCAGCTTAGTATACGAACGACGGAATATCGTGGAGAGAAAAGACCTCCAAAATCCGGACTGTATATCGTTGGGCACCAGGCCTATCTGAATGCGCGAAACAGCGAGCCCTCGCATGTCGCCGTTCGGCCATTCCAAAGCGACGATCTCATTTCTTTGAATCTTCTGAAAAATGCTACTTCGCCAAACTCATGGATCGACTTTTCAAACAAGTTTGGCTTGCTGGGCACAGCAAAAGAAAGATGGTTTCTCACCGGGCGAGACCCTAAAGTATTTATGTGCACCGTTGAGGCGGAGGGTGAATTTCATCATCTGCTGAATGTACTTCGCCGAATTTACGGCTACTTCCCAGCGATCAAGGCAGCAAATACTGACTATCTGAGTCGTTTCATCGAATGGGAATCAGACGACGTCGTACGGGAAACGTGGGGCCCGCGACTTGGAAATGTTCAAACGAAGCCCGCTATAGCGATCAGAGGATTCTCCTCCGAAGACGATGACGCGCTTAGAGCAATGAAGAGTCCAGACCTTATTGCGCCAGCGGCAATTTCAATTCGAGACCACGTCAATCGATATCTCAAGGACTCTTTATCACTTGAGATCGATTTCGATCAGAAACAACAGAAGTTTACCTCTTCACTCCGCTATGGCTCGTTGGGGGCCGCGCTGGTGGCAGAAGCCGTAGAGTTTATGGCTGGTCGATTTGAAGCGCAGCAATGCAAAGTGTGTAGTTCATGGTTCCGAATCGGTCACGAGCAGAAGCGGCGCGATCGGATATTCTGCTCTTCTGCTTGTAAGATGCGAGATTATCGAAGCCGAAAATCGATTCCGGCTTAAAGTAACACAAGAGAATTAGATGTCATGCCTACCTATATCGCGCTGATCCGGGAAAACGCCAGCGGCACCTTCAACGTCTCGTTTCCGGATTTTCCCGGCGTCGTCACCGCGGGCGACAGCCTGGATGAGGCCATCGCGGAAGCGGAAGAGACGCTGGAATATGCCGCGGAGGACTGGCGCAATCCGGACGGCTCGGCAGGTCTGCCGACTCCGCGCACCATCGAGCAATTGAGCAGCGACCCCACATTCGCCGATGCAGCCGACGGTGGCACGATCGTCGAGATCGACTATGAGGCGACGGGATAGCTAGCCGTCCGCGCGTTTCCGCACTACGCTTTCTTCGGGGGAAGCGGGCATGCTGACAAACAGCCGCGATATCATTCGACGTCTTGAGCGCGAAGGTTGGATTGAGACCCGCGTCGCCGGCTCGCATCATGTTTTCAAACATCCGGACACCGGGGACACACTCGTTGTTCCGCATCCCAAGAAAGACTTGGGAAAGGGCCTGGTTCGTGCCATTTATAAAGGCGCAGGATGGAAGCCTGATTGAGGGTCATCATGGCTCATTACATCGCCATCATCGAAGAAGCGGGACCGGATCTCGCAGTGGGCGTCTGGTTTCCTGACCTGCCCGGCTGCACGTCTGCGGGCGACGACATTGACGAGGCGCTGCGCAACGCACCGGAAGCCCTCCAGCTATATGCTGAAAGTATAGAGGAAGACGGGCGAACATTGCCCTCCCCGCGAACCCTGACCGAATTAAAAAATGACCCGACGCTCGCTGACGAAATCGGCGCCCATATGGTGGCGCTTGTCGAGTTTCATGCACGAGCGCACGCCGCAGAATAGCCCTAAAATTGCCTGTTCCGCGATTGCGCCGGCGCATCTTCATTCCTATGTACGCACCCCGCGCCCGACAAAGCCGTTTCGGCTGCGCCGTTCGTGCGTCCCGGTATGACCGTCCGGTCCTCTGCCTTCCCCTTTTCAAACGATCATATCGCCGATGTCCCCCATCATTTCCGTTTCCAATCTGACCAAGAGCTATGCCTCGGGCTTTACGGCCCTGAAGGGTATCGACCTCGACATCAACCGCGGCGAGATCTTCGCGCTGCTGGGGCCGAACGGCGCTGGCAAGACGACGATGATCAGCATCATCTGTGGCATCGCCAATGCCACCTCCGGCAAGGTCATGGTCGATGGTCACGACATCGCCCGGGACTATCGCGCGGCGCGGTCGCTGATCGGGCTGGTGCCGCAGGAACTGCACACCGACGCCTTCGAATCGGTTTGGGCCACGGTCAGTTTCAGCCGCGGCCTGTTCGGCAAACCGAAGAACCCGGCGCTGATCGAAAAAATCCTGAAAGACCTCTCGCTGTGGGACAAGAAGGACAACAAGATCATCACGCTGTCCGGCGGCATGAAGCGCCGCGTGATGATCGCCAAGGCGCTGTCGCACGAGCCGCAAATCCTGTTCCTCGACGAGCCCACCGCCGGCGTCGACGTCGAATTGCGCAAGGGCATGTGGGAAGTCGTGCGCACGCTGCGCGCTGCCGGCGTCACGGTCATCCTCACCACGCATTACATTGAAGAAGCCGAGGAGATGGCCGACCGCATCGGCGTCATCAACAAAGGCGAGATCATCCTGATCGAGGAAAAGACCAAGCTGATGGAGCAGCTCGGCAAGAAGCAGCTCAAGCTGTATCTGCAAGGCAAGGTCACGGAGATTCCAACCAGCCTGGCTCACTACAACCTCGAACTGGCAGCGGACGGCCATCAGCTGATCTACAGCTACGACACCAAGAGCGAGCGCACCGGGATCACCAGCCTGCTTGGCGATCTCCGCGAATCCGGCATCCGCTTCTCCGATCTCGACACCACACAGAGCTCGCTCGAAGACATCTTCGTCAGCCTGGTGAGGAAGTAACATGAACTTCAGAGCTGTCCGCGCCATCTATCTGTTCGAAATGGCGCGCACCTGGCGCACCGTGCTGCAGAGCATCGTTTCGCCGGTGATTTCCACCTCGCTGTATTTCGTGGTGTTTGGCGCCGCGATCGGCTCGCGCATCACCTCCATCGAGGGCGTCAGCTACGGCACCTTCATCGTGCCTGGTCTCGTGATGCTGTCGGTACTCACGCAGAGCATTTCCAACGCCTCGTTCGGCATCTACTTCCCCAAATTCACCGGTACGATCTATGAATTGCTGTCGGCGCCGGTGTCTTACGTCGAAGTCGTGCTCGGCTATGTCGGTGCTGCTGCGACCAAGTCGATCCTGCTGGGCCTGATCATTCTGGCCACCGCCGGACTGTTCGTGCCGCTGCACATCCTGCATCCGTGGTGGATGCTGACCTTCCTGGTGCTGACGGCAGTGACGTTCAGCCTGTTCGGCTTCATCATCGGCATCTGGGCCGACGGCTTCGAGAAACTGCAGGCGATCCCGCTGCTAGTGGTGACGCCGCTAACCTTCCTGGGCGGTAGCTTCTACTCCGTCAGCATGCTGCCGTCGGGTTGGCGGACCGTCACGCTGCTCAATCCGGTCGTGTATCTGATCAGCGGCTTCCGCTGGAGCTTCTACGAGATCTCCGACGTCAGCGTCGGCTGGAGCATCGGCGTAACCTGCATGTTCCTGGTGATCTGCATGTTGGTCGTCTGGTGGATTTTCAAGACCGGCTACAAGCTGAAAAACTGAAATCGCTGATAACAAAAATGGCCCGGTTTGAACCGGGCCATTTTTATTTCAAATCAATATCCGCTTAGCGATAGCAGCGGAATTTGCCATGGCGGTTGTAATAGCCGCGGCACTGTGTCCGCCGGCCTTCGGGAATTCCCAGCACGCCCTTGACGCCGCCCACGGCCGCGCCGACGCCAAGGCCAACTGCGCCACCGACCACACCGCCGACTGGTCCGGCGGCGCGATTGCCGTCACGGTAACCTTGGTTGGCCCCCTGCTCACCACCCCGGAATACGCCCTGCGCCTGCGCAAAATGCGGCATGGCGACCAGAGCCAGCACGCCCGCGGCGAACGCCAGGCGGGTCTTCATCGACGAACTGATCGGCAACACAGCGGTCTTAACGGTCATCTGGAGCTTCCCTCTGAGCGACGAGAATTCGCCGCTTGCGATTGTGGGAGGGCAACGCGCGACCTAGGAACCGGTTCCATCTGCCTCCATGAGAAGCTTCCTATCGCGCACCGGCACCGACGTCCCGAGCCGTCTTTCGGCCCGTTCGCCGCCTTGGTGCCGCCTAGCCCGAACATTAAGGATGCACGAAACTGTCACTGGCACGCGGGCCGCCCGATATGCATATTGGGTGCGGGACGGTAGGCGGTACAACAGGTTACGGCCCGGAGGCCAAGGTAAGATGCGTTCGTTTTATATGACCCTTGCGGGTCTCGCCGTTTTCGCCGCCACCAGCACTGCGCAGGCCAAGATTGCCATCACCGTCGACAAGGATGCCCAGCAGCTGACCGTCGTTCAGGACGGCGTCGAGAAATATCGCTGGCCGGTCTCGTCAGGCATTCCCTCCTACGAGACCCCGAATGGCAGCTTCCAGACATTCCGCATGGAGGAGGATCACTTCTCCAAGGAATTCGACGACGCGCCAATGCCCCATGCCATCTTCTTCACCAAGAAGGGCCATGCCATCCACGGCACCGATTCCGTGAGCCGCCTGGGCTCGCCGGCCTCCCATGGCTGCGTGCGGCTGTCGCGTGAGAATGCTGCGACCCTGTTCGCCATGGTGAAGGCCGACGGGGTGCTCAACGCCACCGTCACGCTGACGGGCTCCTCGCAGGTCGCCCTCGCCCGCAATCCGCGCCCGGCGAAGCCATCTGCCGTCGCCCGCCGCGACATCGCACCCGCCACACCGTCCTATGACGCCGCCGGCAATCCCATGGATCTCACTCCGCAGGCCGTGGCGCCGGGCCGCCGCGTCGCGCGTCAGGTGCAGCCGGCGGATGACGATCGTTACATCTATCCGGCCGATGGCAATGACGGTCAGCGTTATCCGGCCCCTCCCGGCTATCGCCGCATGACGGAAGCCGAGACCCAGCAGTATTACGCCAATCGCGGCTATTACAGCCGGCAATACCCGCCGCAGGCCTATGCCCCGCGACCGTATCAGCCACGCGGCTTCTTCGGCGATTACTGAGCGAAGATGTGTGACGCGTTTTCCTGACGCGGGCCGGCGTCCACTTCGCTTGAAAACGCTTCAGTTATCCCCGTCCCGTAGCCGGCGCCACACGGCGCCGAGCACGTTGGAATAGTCGTCGGTCCAGACTCGCTGATCGTCGTTCGCCTCGGTCAGGGCCCATTGCGATGACGTCGCGATGGAGCCGACATCGGCGGCGTCATGGGCCGAGATGACCACGTTGGTCGAGAAGATGTATTCGTTGTCGCGGCCGGAATCCTCCGAATAGACCCAGCTCTTCATGTCATTGGCATCGGCGATGCCGACCACGACGCTGGCGAGTTCAAGATGCCGATTCGACACATGCATGACGACGGCGCCCTGCGGGGCGAGCTTTTCTTTGTAGATCTCCATCGCCTCCTCGGTCGCCAGATGGATCGGGATCGCGTCCGACGAATAGGCATCAACGATGATGAGGTCGTAGACGCCGTCAGGCTCTTTCGCAAAAGTCAGCCTTGCATCGCCGATCACCGGTTTAACGTCCGGCTCACACTTCTGGATGTAGCTGAAATATTTCGGATCCCTTGCGGTATCGACCATCGACTGATCGATCTCGAAGAATTTCCAGTCCTCGCCCGGCGCCGACGCGCAGGTCAGCGACCCCGAACCTAGCCCGATCACCGCAACGCGCAGTGGCGCACCCTTGCGCGCACGCACCGCAGTGATCGCCTGCCCGATGCCGCCGTCCTTGTAATAATAGGAGATCGGCTCCGGCCGGCCAGTCACCGGCGTGCCATCGTCATTGAGATATTTCTCGGCGCCATGGATCGTCGTGCCATGCATCAGCACGTGATACTGGTTGTTCGGCGTCACCACGATCTTGTGCACGCCGAAGAAACTACGCACGGTTTCGACCCGGCCATCGTCGGCCGGGTAGAAACGGATCAGCGCCAGAGCGAGGACAGTGATCGCCAGGAGCTTGAACCGGTCAGCCCGCAGGATCGCCGCGATTATGCCGACAACGGCAACGGTGCTGACGACATAGACACGTTGGGTATCGATCCACGTGAACAGCTTGCTGGTTGTGTAGCTCGGCACGATCAATGCGATTGCGGCAACCACGAGCGCGATCCAGTACCAGCGCGCCCAGCCGGAATACCGCTCCGGCAATGACGGCCGGCACAGCACGGCAAATGCGATCAGGATCGGATATTCCGCGATCCATGAGAATGTGAACGGCGCGATCAACCCGGCGAACAGGCCACCGACCATGCCACCGAACGACAACGCTACATAGTAGCCCGTGAGATAGCGGGCTGCAGGACGCTGCCGAGCCAATTCACCATGGCACGCCATGGCGATGACGAAGAAGGCCAGCAGATGACCGCCGAGCGTGAGCAGAAGATTCTGTTCCCCACCCACCGCGAGCAACACAATGACGCCGGCAATCGCCGGTGGCTGCAGCACGAGAATCCACGCATGCGGCAGCAGCGGCCGCGACTGGAACACCAGCACCCAGGTCAGCAGATAAAGCGACAGCGGCAGCACCCAGAGCAGCGGCGCCGCAGCGACGTCCGTCGAGATATGCGCGGTGACCGCGATCAACAGGCCGGATGGGACAGCCGCGAGAAAGATCCAGCGGGCACGCAGCGCCCAGCTCGGCGCCGGCGCGTCGATGGCATCAGCCCCCGGTGCAGCGACGGCAACCGGCGGCGACTTCAGCAGCAACACGCCGCAGCCGGCGATCAGCAGGATCAGTAGGCCATAGCCGGACGTCCAGATCAGGTTCTGCGTGCGCAGCGAAAACATCGGCTCCAGCAGCACCGGATAGGTCAGCAGCGCGAGAAAGCTTCCGATATTCGACGACGCATAGAGGAAATACGGATCGTAACCGTTGGGATGGCCGGTGCGCACGAACCATGCCTGCAGCAGCGGATTATTCGCGGCGAGCGCGAAGAACGGCAGACCGATGGACACCGCGAACAGGCCGAGTAGCCAGAACGCATAGCCACTCTCCGGCGGCGTGCCCCAGCCCGACGCGATGGACAGCGGCAGCGTCAGCAGCGCAACAACCAGCAACAGGAGATGAACGACGATCGGCACCAGCCGGCTTCGCAATTGCATCAGGTAATGGGCATAGGCATAGCCGCCGAGCAGCAGCGACTGGAAGAACACCATCGCCACCGACCACACCGCCGGCGACCCACCGAGCCGCGGCAGCACCATCTTGGTGAACAGGGGCTGCACCGAGAATAACAGCAGCGCGCTGGTGAAGATCGCCGCGGTGTAAACCACCAGAAGAAGCCGATTGCGGGAGGCCGAGTTTGGGGCGGCGACGGGCTGCGACGAACTCATGAAGGCTCCAGCATATTGCACGGCAGAAAAGCGAGAATCCGGCCGGTAACCGGCGGGCGGGAATGGAGCATATGGCACCGTTTCGGGCAATGCGCGCTAACTATGGAACCACAATCGTGACGGGCGGCCTTGTGCCGCGCGCGCGCCTCTTCGATAAAGAGGGCCCTATTTTCGTTTGACGCGTTTTCTTAATGCGAACCGGTCGCCACTTCGCAAGAAAACGCTCTAGCAGGCTTTGTTGAAGCGGACATGTCAGACACCGACGTTTTGATCATCGGCGCCGGCCATAACGGCCTCACTTGCGCGGCCTATCTCGCCATGAGCGGGTTGCGCGTGAAGGTGGTCGAAAGACGTTCCGTGGTTGGCGGCGCCGCGGTGACGCAGGAGTTTCATCCCGGCTTCCGCAATTCGGTCGCGGCCTACACTGTCAGCCTGCTCAACCCGCAGATCGCCTCTGATCTGAAGCTCGCCGAACACGGCCTGCGGATCGTCGAGCGCAAGGCGCAGAATTTCATTCCCGCACCGGACGGCAGCTATCTCCTGACAGGCGAAGGCCGCACGCAACAGTCGGTTGCCAAGCTCAACGCGCGCGATGCCGAGCGGATTGGTGCGTTCTCGCATGAGCTCGAAGTCATCGCCGATGTGCTCAGGGATTTCGTGCTGCGTTCACCGCCGAACGTCGTGCAAGGTTTCGGTCTCGGCGCGATCAGCGAAGCCATCAATGCGCTCGGCACCGCGAAGATTCTCAACGCACTGACCATCGAACAGCAGCGCGTATTGCTCGATCTGTTCACCTGCTCCGCCGGCGAGATGCTGGACGACGTGTTCGAGCATGATCTGGTGAAGGCATTGTTCGGCTTCGATGCCGTGGTCGGCAACTATGCGAGCCCCTATGCCGCCGGTTCGGCCTATGTGATGCTGCACCATGCCTTCGGCGAGGTGAACGGCAAGAAGGGCGTCTGGGGTCACGCCATCGGCGGCATGGGCGCGATCACGCAGGCCATGGCCGCCGCGGCACGCTCGCACGGCGTGCAGATCGAACTCGACAACGGCGTGCGCGAAGTGCTCGTGGAGAACGACAAGGTCGTCGGCGTCATCCTCGACAATGGCGAGAGTATCCGCGCGAAATATGTCGCCTCCAACGTCAATCCGAAGCTGCTCTATACACGGCTGATGCCGGTGGATGCGCTGCCTAAGCCGTTCCTCGATCGCATCCGCAACTGGCACAACGGCTCCGGCACGTTCCGCATGAATGTTGCGCTGAGCACGCTGCCCTCATTCACCGCACTGCCTGGCAACGGCGACCATCTCTCGGCCGGCATTATCATCGCGCCAAGTCTCGCCTACATGGATCGCGCCTGGCTCGATGCGAAGCAGCACGGCTGGAGCCGCCAGCCGATTGTGGAAGTACTGATCCCCTCCACTCTTGATGACAGCCTCAGCCCACCGGGCCAGCACGTCGCCAGTCTCTTTTGCCAGCATGTTGCACCGACACTCCCCAACGGCGCATCGTGGGATGACCATCGTAACGAGGTCGCGGACCTGATGATCAAGACGGTGGACGACTACGCACCCGGCTTTGCCGCCAGCGTCATCGGCCGGCAGGCGCTGTCACCGCTCGATCTGGAGCGCGACTTCGGCCTGCTCGGCGGCGACATCTTCCACGGCGCGCTTAGCCTGAACCAGTTATTCTCGGCGCGGCCGATGCTCGGCCATGCGGATTATCGCGGGCCGCTGAAGGGGCTCTATCACTGCGGCTCCGGCGCGCATCCCGGCGGCGGCGTGACGGGCGCGCCTGGCCACAATGCGGCCAAGGCGATCCTCAGGGACCACCGGGCGCTGTTCGGCTGAGGACATCCTGTGGATAAGCCTGTGCATAGGCAGTGGATGGGTCCTGAACAAGCCTGTGCGGAAGCTCGGGAGTACAGCGGTATAATCGGCTCATAACCCTGTGTATCGCCACTGTATCGCCCCTGTATCCCCGCCGGTATAAACCCTGTACCAAGCGCGCCTAAGCTGTGCAGCCCCTGTTCACGACGCCACCCGGACCCGCGATGACCACGCCCCAAGGAACCAGCCGCGCCACCTTCGCCGTCGGCGACGAATTCAGCGCCAAGCGCATCGTCGATCTCCTCACCGAGAGTTTCGAGGAAGGCCAGGCCGCGATTGCTGCATTTGAGAGCCCCGAGGGCCGCTGGGACGTCACCGTGCATTTCGCCGACCCGCCGGACGAGACCTCGATCCGCGAGCTCGTCAGCCTTGCCTCGGATGACACCGTGGCGGCGAGCATCGTGTTCGACAGCATCGAGGCCAAGGACTGGGTCAAGGAGAGCCTCAAGGGTCTGGTGCCAGTGCGCGCCGGCCGCTTCATCGTCCATGGCCAGCATGACCGGGACCAAGTACGGCCCAATCAACTCGGGATCGAGATCGAAGCCGCACTCGCTTTCGGCACCGGCCATCACGGCACCACGCGCGGCTGCCTGATCTATCTCGATTATGTGCTGCGCGCGAAGGCACCGAAGCGCATGCTTGATCTGGGGACCGGCACAGGCGTGCTGGCCATCGCTGCTGCGAAGGCCACGAAACGCCGCGTGCTCGCGACCGATATCGACCCGATGTCTGTGAAGGTGGCGCGCGAGAACATGCGGCTCAACGGCGTCGGCAATCTCGTCGATACCGTCTGCGCAACCGGCTTTTCCTCGCCGGCTTTCGGCGATCGCGCGCCGTTCGATCTGATCCTCGCGAACATCCTCGCCAACCCGCTGCGGGCGATGTCGACCGACATGAGCCGACATCTTACGCGCAATGGAATGGTGATCCTGTCCGGCCTGTTGCCGCATCAGGCGATGAGCGTGATCGCCGCGTATCGCGCCCGCGGGCTGCTGCTCCGCAAGCATCAGATCATCGAAGGCTGGAGCAGCCTGTTGATGCAACGCGCAGGCTGACACGCCTTTCGCCATTTTCCGAACTCCGGAATAACGACGGGCGATCTGGCCAAAGCTGACGGTTGGGTTGCTACTTCGGAGGCGGTACGTCGCGGCGACGAAGCGTTGCATTTTCCAGCCGCTCGACGCGCGTCACGCGGGCTTCGACGAAACGGCCCAGAATCTGGATGATACCGCTACGTTGATTTGGCTGACTGGGCGGAGTTTGGGTGGACTGCACCTGGGTAGGCTGGGAATGGCCAAGCGTGGGGGGTGGCGAAATTTTCTCGAACGTAAAAGCAGGCATTGTGTATCCCCTCTTCGTTGAGTTGAGACACTCTGAATGGCCAAGCATCGCACCGACAACACAAGCCGGGGGACGTTGTTCCATCCGGTTGAACACAACCATCAGATTTCAAGCATAACTTGTGCCAAATCTGCGCAACCCTGCCCCTCGATTGCAGGCCTGACAGCGCACCCATAGGATGATCCCCGCGATGTTCGAAGCCCATTTCCAGACGTTCGAAGAGCCCGAAAGCGGCGTGGCGCTGACTGCGCGGCTGGCCGCATTTCGCGAGGAATTGCTGCGGCGGAAACTGACAGGCTTCGTGATTCCCCGCGCAGATCAGCAGCAGAACGAATATGTGCCGCCCTCCGACGAGCGGCTGGCCTGGCTCACAGGCTTCACCGGATCGGCCGGCATGGCGATCGTGCTGCTGCAGGAAGCCGCCGTCTTCGTCGACGGCCGCTATACGCTGCAGGCGGCCAAACAAGTTGATGTGAATGCGTGGAGCATCCAGTCGCTGGTCGAGCCGCCGCCGGAGACCTGGCTCGCCGATCACCTGAAGCCCGAAGATCGCCTCGGATTTGATCCGTGGCTGCACACTTCTGCGGCAGCCGAACGGCTGGCGGCCGCCTGCGCCAAGGCCGGCGCCGAACTCGTCGCGGTCGACAGCAATCCGCTCGATTCGGTGTGGGCCGAGCGCCCGGCGCCGCCGCTCGGCGCGGTATCGATTCACCCGCTCAACTATGCCGGCGTTTCCGAGGCCGACAAGCTCGCCCAGATCCGCGGCGAGATGGAGCGCCTGCGCGTCGATGCGCTGGTGCTGTCGGATTCCCATGCCGTCGCCTGGGCCTTCAACATCCGCGGCGCGGATGTCTCGCATACGCCGCTGCCGCTGTCCTATGCGCTGGTGCCGAAACACGGCCGCCCGCAGATTTTCATCGACCACCGCAAGCTCTCCAACAGCACGCGCAACCATCTGGAAGTCTCGGCCGATGTGCAGGAGCCGGATGCGCTGACATCGGCGCTCACAGAGCTCGCTGCCTCCGGCGCGTCCATTGCGCTCGACAATGCGACCGCCGCCGATGCACTGAGCCGCTTGATCACAGCCGCGGGCGGCAAGCCCATGCGCGGCGCCGATCCCGTCGCGCTGCTGAAGGCGGTGAAGAACCCGGTCGAGATCAAGGGCACGCAGACCGCGCATCGCCGCGATGCTGTGGCACTCGCGCGCCTTCTCGCCTGGATCGACCGCGAGGCGCCGAAGGGCAAGCTCACCGAGATTGACACCGTCGAGGCGCTGGAGACCTTCCGCCGCCAGACCGGCGCGCTGAAGGATGTCTCGTTTCCGACCATTGCCGGCACCGGGCCGAACGGCGCCATCGTGCATTACCGCGTCACCCGCAAGACCAACCGCCGTATCGCGCTGGGCGATCTGCTGCTGATCGATTCCGGCGCGCAATACGAAGACGGCACCACCGACGTCACCCGCACCATCGCCATCGGCGAGCCGACCGACGAAATGCGCGACCGCTTCACCCGCGTGCTGCGCGGCCATATCGCCATTGCGCGCGCGGCGTTTCCCGATGGCACCACCGGCGCTCAGCTCGATACGCTGGCGCGGCAGTTTCTCTGGCATGCCGGCCTTGATTTCGCCCACGGCACCGGCCACGGCGTCGGCAGCTATCTGTCGGTCCATGAAGGCCCGGCGCGGATCTCCAAGCTCGGCACCACGCCGCTCAAGCGTGGCATGATCCTCTCCAACGAGCCCGGCTACTACAAGACCGACGCCTTCGGCATTCGCATCGAGAATCTCGAACTGGTGGTCGAAGCCCATATCGAGGGCGCCGAACAGCCGATGAATGAATTCGAGACGCTGACGCTGGCGCCGATCGACCGCCGGCTGATCAATACGCATCGCATCAGCAAGCGCGAACTGAAATGGATCAACGACTATCACGCCCGCGTCCGCCGCGAGGTGATGCCGCTGCTCGACGATGAAGCGACGCGCGTCTGGCTCGAAGCGGCGACCGAGCCGCTGACGCAGCCGCAATAGCGAGAGAACAACCACCACGTGAATTACAGCCCGCCTTTTCCAAAAGTCGACGCCGTCGACCTCTCCAAATCGCGGGTGATGCTGCTGTTGCTGGTGGTGATGACCGGCATCGCGCCGATCTCGCTCTATATGCTGGTGCCGGCGCTGCCCGAACTCGCCCGCACTTTCGACGCCGACATCTCGATCGCGCAGATGACCGTGTCGCTCTACATGGTCGGCCTCGCTTTCTCGCAGCTCATCATGGGACCGCTGTCCGACAAGTTCGGCCGAAGGCCTGTGCTGCTTGCCGGTCTCGGCCTGATGGTGATCGCCGGCATCGGCAGTAGCTTTGCGCTCACATTGCCGCAGCTGATCGCCGCACGGTTCTTTCAGGCGCTCGGCGGCGCAACAGGCATGGTGATGAGCCGCGCCATCATCAGGGATCTCTATCCGCGCGAACGCGTCGGCGCGATGATCAGTCTCGTCATCGCCGTGATGATGATCGCGCAGATGCTGAGCCCGCTGGCCGGCGGTCTCCTGGAAACCGGCTTCGGATGGCGCGCGATCTTCTATGTGGTTACGGCATCGTCTGTTGTCGTGACGCTGGCGATTGCATTTTTTCTGCCGGAGACAAGACGGCGCGCTACCAGCGACGCGGCCGGCGGCGGCTTCATCGCCGACTCCCGGGTGCTGCTGCGCAGCCGGACCTTCATCGGCTATCTGCTCTGTTATGTTGTGGCCTCCTGGATCATCTTCACCTTTGCCGGCGGCGGTCCCTATGTGGTGGTCACGCAGATGAGCCGTACCTCGGCCGAATATGGCGCATGGTTCGCGACATCGGGTCTTGCTTATCTCGTCGGCAATCTGTGTTGCGTGCGCTTCGCGCCGCGCCGGACCATCGAACAACTGATCTGGTTCGGCCTCGCGCTGCAATTCGGCGGCGCCATGCTCAACGTGGTCTGGGGCCTCACCGGGCTGAACCAGAATCCGGCCTGGCTGTTCCTCACCCATATGATCGTGATGTTCGGCAATGCCTTCGTGATGTCGAACGGCGCTGCCGGCGCGCTCAGCATTCGTCCGCAGGCCGCGGGCACGGCATCCGGCATGATGGGCTTCCTGCAGATGGGCCTGGGCTCGCTGTGCTCGCAATTCGGCGCCTGGCTCGGCGGCCATTTCGCAACGCCGGTGCCGCTCAACATCGCGCTCGTCGTGCTGTCCTGCGGCTGCGCCGCCGCGATGATCTTTCTGGTCCCCCGCCGCAAGGTGGTGGTGACGGAAGAGATGATCGAGAAGGCCGAGGGCGAAGAGACGGGATTGTTGTGATCGCGTAGGATGGGTAGAGCGTCTTCGCGAAACCCGTTGCTTTCCTGGCTTGCATTTGATGGGTTTCGCTTCGGCGCAAACGCGCCTGTGCTCTACCCATCCTACGCATCACTCTCTCGTTCGTCATGGCCGGACTTGTTCCGGCCATCCACGTCTTCTTTTGTGGCCAAGGCGTGGATACCCGGCATGCGCCGGGCATGACGGCGTCTGGTTTGGACGTTCGCGCGTCACGTTATTTCAGATTCAACTGTCAAACAGCCGCTACTCTTCAGACATGCGTCATCGCCCCCATTGTTTGCGGCGCGGGGGCGCCGTCGTCGCTTGCATTCCCACCCTCTGGTGAGAGGGCGTGCGGAACGCCGGGTGCCCGTTGCACCCTTGGGCCTGATGCGAATGCGGTCTTCCGCAGGTTAGTGTGCATCAGGACTTTCGGAGGCGCCGAGCGCGTGCCCGACGTTCCGCATGCGGTGTTTTTTCGGTTGCTTGCACATCTGCCATGGCGAACGGTCCCATCACCAAAATTAATGTCCCAGGGCGGAGGGACAGGGTAGCCGCAAAGCACTTGGCCGAACGCGTTTCGAATTGGTCGTCCGTCACACTGTCCAGGAGTCTTTCCATCCGAAGGTCGGCCGTCTCCTTGCCAGTGGCAGTGCTGGCGCAGATCCGTCCTGCCCGAAGACAGACGCCCCCCATGAACCGCGTGACGCCGCATCTCCGGCGTCCACCGCATCCTGCCCCGCGAACGTGACGATCGCGATCGCCCCTCTCGGTGGGGCAGGACGAAAGGGAATATAAACCTGACGGAGATACTGTCAACAGAATGTAGGAAAAAATGTTTAGGAGCTTTGCGCCCGCCCACCACTCGTCATTCCGGGGCGGCTGCGCGCCTTCGCGCAGGCGAACCCGGAATCTCGACATGTTCAGCAAAACACTTCGGGATTCCGGGTTCGCATTGCAGCGGCTCCGCCGCTTTCATGCGCCCCGGAATGACGAGTGTGGATCGAGGTTCGTGCTCTGCCGGCTTTGCCGGCGGCGCACGCCCCGGAATGACCGTGCGGGTCTTTACCCCCCGATCAGCGCCAGCCATTCGTCTTCCGTGAGCACCGCGACGCCGAGATCGCGTGCCTTGGTGAGTTTCGAACCGGCGTCCTCACCCGCGACGACATAGTCCGTCTTCTTCGACACCGAGCCTGCGACCTTGGCACCGAGACGCTCGGCACCCGCCTTCGCCTCATCACGCGTGAACTTGGTCAGTGAGCCCGTGAACACCACCGTCTTGCCGGCCACCGGCGTATCGGTCTTGGCCTGCGCGACATCGAGCACCTCGATCTCGCTCAGCAATTCATCGAGCGCCTTCACATTACGTTTCTCGGCAAAGAACTCGACGACCGCGTCCGCGACGATTTCACCGACGCCGTCGATGGCGTTGAGATCGGCATAGGCTTCAGACGTATTCTCCTCGCCGCCCTGCCCCGCAGCGGCCGGCAGCATCGCATCGCGGAACGCGGTGAATGAGCCGTAATGTCGCGCCAGCAGCTTGGCATTGCCTTCGCCGATATGGCGGATGCCGAGCGCGAAGATCAGGCGATTGAGTTCAATCTTGCGGCGGTCATCAATGGCGGCAAACAGGTTGCGCACCGAGGTCTCGCCATAGCCTTCGCGGTCACGCAGTTTCTTGGTGTTGCGCTCGTCGCGTTTGGCCAGCGTGAAGATATCGACGGGGTGCATGATGATCCCCTCATCGTAGAATTCCTGGATCTGCTTGTCGCCGAGCCCATCGATGTCGAAGGCGAGGCGCGAGACGAAATGCTTGAGCTTCTCGACTGCCTGCGCCGGGCAGACCAGCGCGCCGGTGCAGCGCGTGACGACTTCGTCGTTCTCGCGGATCGCGTGGCTGCCGCAGACCGGGCACTTGGTGGGAAATTCATACGGCTTTGCGCTCTTCGGGCGCTTGTCGAGGACAACATTGACGACCTGCGGGATGACATCGCCGGCGCGCTGCACGATGACAGTGTCGCCTTCGCGGATATCGACGCCGTCGCGTAGCGGCTGGCCGTCATTGCCGATGCCTTTGATGTAATCGGCATTGTGCAGCGTGGCGTTCGACACCACGACGCCGCCGACCGTAATCGGCATCAGCCGCGCCACCGGCGTCAGCGCGCCGGTGCGGCCGACCTGGATGTCGATCTTCTCCAGCACCGTGGTCGCCTGCTCGGCCGCAAATTTGTGCGCGATCGCCCAGCGCGGCGCGCGGCCGGCAAAACCCAATCGCGCCTGCCAGTCGATGCGGTCGACCTTGTAGACGACGCCGTCGATGTCATAGCCGAGCTTCGCTCTGATCTCGCCGATGCGGCGATAGAAGGCCAGCGCGTCATCAACGCTCTTGCACAAAGTGATCTCGGGATTGACCGTGAAGCCGGCCTTGTCCAGCCACGCGATCATGGCGTGCTGGGTGGGCTCCGCCATCGGATAGTCCGACATCTCGCCCCAGGCATAGGCGAAGAACTTCAGCGGACGTGACGCAGTGATCGCCACGTCCTTCTGGCGCAGCGAGCCGGCAGCGGAATTTCTGGGATTGGCAAAGACGGTGTCGCCAGCCTCTTCCTGCTTCTTGTTGAGCGCAAGGAAGTCGCTCTTGAGCATATAGACCTCGCCGCGCAGCTCGCAGGCGGCAGGGATGTGCTTGCCTTTCAGCTTCTCGGGAATGTCCTTGATGGTGCGGACATTCGCAGTGACGTCCTCGCCGGTGAATCCGTCACCCCGCGTGGCGGCGCGGATCAACTCACCGTTCTCGTAGCGCAGCGACAGCGACAGACCGTCGATCTTCGGCTCGGCGACGATGGCCGGGATCTCATCAAGTTTGAGAAAGCGCTGGATGCGCGCCACGAATTCGGTCACTTCCTCATCGCTGAACGCATTGCCCAGCGACA
Source organism: Tardiphaga sp. OK245 (assembly GCF_900108575.1). Classification (NCBI taxonomy): domain Bacteria; kingdom Pseudomonadati; phylum Pseudomonadota; class Alphaproteobacteria; order Hyphomicrobiales; family Nitrobacteraceae; genus Tardiphaga; species Tardiphaga sp. OK245. The sequence goes on from NZ_FNWZ01000005.1 coordinate 280,030, forward strand.
GCATCGGCACCACATGCTGCACCTTGGCAAAGCCGCGCGCGGGCGCTGCGCCGACCGTCTGTGTCGGCGACGCGCCGGTGACGAGATCGGGGAATTTGGCTTCGATCGCCTCGACCCGGCGACGCAGCACGTCATACTCCGCATCCGACACCGTCGGTGCGTCGTCCTGATAGTAGCGCTTGTTATGCGCCTCCATCTCCAGCGACAGCCGCATCAGCTCGATCTTCGCTTTGGGCTTCGTGAGCGTGGAGATGTCGGGGGGAGTTTTTGCGGGTTTTGCCATACGCGGTCACCGATGTTCGTCATGGCCGGGCTTGTCCCGGCCATCCACGTCTTGAAGCGCTGTTGTAAAGACGTGGATGCCCGGCACAAGGCCGGGCATGACGGAGTACAATGGTGAAACAAGGCGCACGTCGCGATTCCGGGTTCGCTCGCCAAGAGGCGAGCGCCCCGGAATGACAGTGTGAGGCCCAACTGCGCGCGTCTTACGCCGCACCCTTGAGCAACCGCTCCGCTGCGGCCCGCGCCTCGGCGGTAATCTCCGCACCGGCCAGCATCCGCGCGATTTCCTCGCGGCGGTGATCCTCCGCCAGCGTGTTGACGCGCGTCGCCACGCGCTTGCCCTTGTCGAGGGCATCCTTGGAGATCAGCAGATGCTGGTCGGCTCGAGCCGCCACCTGCGGGGCGTGGGTGACGGCCATGACCTGGACCTTGCCGGCGAGCCGCGCCAGGCGCGCGCCGATGGCGTCGGCGACGGCACCGCCGACCCCCGTGTCGATTTCGTCGAACACCAAAGTCGGTGCGGAGCCCTTGTCGGACAGCACCACCTTCAGCGCCAACAGGAAGCGCGAGAGTTCGCCGCCGGAGGCGACCTTCATCATCGGGCCCGGGCGGGTGCCGGGATTGGTCTGAACCCAGAATTCGACGCGGTCGATGCCGTGCGGACCCGGCGTCGCGGCATCGCTGTCGACCTGGGTGATGAACTTCGCACGTTCGAGCTTGAGCGGGCCGAGCTCGGCGATGACGGCTTTGTTGAGCTTCTCGGCGGACTTGATGCGCGCGGCCGAAAGCTTGGTCGCCGCAGCGCTGTACTTCTTGTCGGCCTCGGAGGCCGCGGTCTCCAGACCCTTGAGCTGGCCGGCGCCGGCATCGATGGTGGCGACATCGGCAAAGTATTTCGCGGCCAGCGCGGCGAGCCCGTCGACCGGTGTCGAATATTTTCGCGCGGCGCCGCGCAACGCGAACAGCCGTTCCTCGATGCGCTCGAGTTCCGCAGGATCGAAATCGGCGGCGATGAGCGCGGCGGCAAGATGCTGGTCGGCCTCCTCCAGCGCGTTGATGGCGACATCGATCGCTTTCACCGCGGGCTCGACCAGCGACGGCGATGAACCGGCGCGGCGCTCCAGCCGGCGCACGGTGGCAGCCAGCGACGAAATCGGCGAATGATGGCCGGACACAGCCTCCTGGGCCTCGCGTAAATCGGCCGCGATCTTCTCGCCCTGCATCATGCCGGTGCGGCGCTCCGCAAGCTTGCTCTCCTCGCCGTCCTTCGGATTGAGCTTCTTCAGCTCGTCCGCAGCGTGGCGCAGATAATCGGCATCGCGGGCAGCGCGCTCCATATTGGCGCGATGGGTCTCCAGCGCCGCATAAGCGGTCTTGCGGGCGTCCCAGAGTGTCTCCAGCGCAGTGACGTCCTTCTCCAGCCCGGCGAAGGCGTCGAGCAGCCGGCGATGGGTGGCGGCGTCCACCAGGGCGCGCTCGTCGTGCTGGCCGTGGATCTCGACCAAAGCGGCGCCGACCGCCTTCATGGTCTGCACAGAGATCGCCTGATCGTTGATGAAGGCACGGGTGCGACCATCGGCGAGCTGCACGCGGCGCAGAATCATCTCGCCGGAATCGTCGTCGAAGCCATTGTCTCTGAGAATCGCCAGCGCCGGATGGCCCTTGGCCAGGTCGAACACGGCCGTCACCTGGCCCTGCTCGACGCCGTGGCGCACGAGCCCGGCATCGCCGCGGCCGCCGAGCGCCAGCGCAAACGCATCGAGAAGAATGGATTTGCCGGCGCCGGTTTCACCGGTCAGCACTGCAAGACCGCGGGAAAACTCGATATCGAGCCGTTCGATCAGGACGATGTCACGGATCGACAGACGGGCCAGCATGGGAGGTCAGTTCCTAACCGAGGCCAAATCTCTTGAAGGCCTTGCTCAGGTAAGACCCCTTGTTCTCGCTCGGCTCGAGACCGCCGGACTTTACAAGATTGTAGGCGTCTTTGTACCACTTGCTGTCAGGAAAGTTGTGGCCAAGCACGGCGGCAGCGGTCTGCGCCTCGCCGACCACGCCGATCGCCATATAGGCCTCGGTCAGGCGCATCAGCGCTTCCTCGACGTGACGCGTGGTCTGATACTGCGTCACCACCGTCTTGAAGCGGTTGATGGCGCCGGTGTAATTGCGCTTGTCGAGATTGTAGCGGCCGATTTCCATTTCCTTGCCGGCAATCTGGTCGCGTGCGCCTTCCAGCTTCTTCTTGGCCGAGGTCGCATATTCCGAGGTCGGATATTTGCGGACCACTTCCTCGAGCGCAGCCATCGCCTTTTCGGTGCGGCCCTGATCGCGCGAGATGTCCGGGATCTGGTCGTAATGCGAGGCGGCGATCAGATACTGCGCATAGGCCGCATCCGGGCTACCGGGATGCAGGGTGACATAGCGCGTCGCCGAACCGATGCAGGTGTCGTAATCGGCGGATTCATAGGCAGCATAGGCCGACATCAGCAGCGACTTGCGCGCCCATTCCGAATACGGATGCTGACGATCGACTTCCTCGAATTTCTTCGCGGCGGCCTTCGGATCCTTGTTCTGGTTCATGAGGTACAAGCCCTCATTGTAGAGCTTGTCGGCGGGCTCCTCGACGAAGGTGTCGTCCTTGGTGCCAAACTTGTCCCAGATCGCGCCGGTGCCGCAGCCGCTCAGCGGCACGGCCAGCACGATGAGGCCCGCGGCGAACCGCGCCTGGCGGCCGAAACGGGTGAACAGTGAACCGCTGGATTCGAGCGTAATGCGCTGTGCCGACATATATCTGAGACCTGACGCCTTCATGCGGTGTCTGCGCGGTACGCGCACAATCACGGACCAACCGGATACGCGCCCGCAGCTTCGCTTGACCGCGTGCTCTATCTACCCGAATGACATCCGTTAACCAACCGGATACGGAGCCATTTCGCCCGGATTAAGGCGAAGGATGTGGAGATACAGACGGTTATGGTTACCGGGGATGTCTTCGGGGGCGGTCAACGCAGCCTGCTCCCATGAAATGAATTGCTTCCCCTGGTGGCTAACATGCCCCTAGATGCAATATACACATCACTTTACCTTAGGTAGATTAACGTCCAAGGCGCCAGTTCCCATGAGCGTGGTCAAAAACGACCCCCTCAAGCTCATCGCAATTGGTGCAACTCAGCGTCCGTGACTTTGGGCGGAGCGGGTGTGGGAGTGCCCATATTGTCGAAATACTATCGTTTCGGGCCGCAACTTCAGCACGACAAGTCGATTTGGAGACCGATGGCAAATCGTGCAAGTTTCTGATTTATTTTGACTAAACTGCTCTGAAAATATTTATGTGCTAGCGCTTGTGCTAATTTTCTTAGCCTATACTACCTTCGGGAATAGCCGTCTGACCATGACGTTGCCTGCCCCAAGAGCATTACGGTCGCACTGATCATCGAGGGTTTGGGAAGAGCTCGCCTTCGTTTGTACGGCGGCGGGCAAACGATAATTACCTGACGATCCTTCGGGAATGGGGAATGCCAGACAAGTCAGCAAGCATTCGCGGGAGTGCGCCTCATCTGGAATTTGACGCCGACTTCGCCGATCACCACAAATCCAAAGCGCTCGTAGAGCCTGCGAGCCGGATTATTTTTGAGCACAGTCAAGAAGACCGGCATACCCGTCTTCGACCATCGTTCCAGAAGATGCTCAAGCACCTGCGTACCGATACCTTTTCCCTGGCACTCAGGCGCAATGAAGAACTGTTGAAGCAACGTTCCTGTCTCTATGGTGTGCGCCTCAAACCAACCGATAGCTTGGCCTTCGAAAACGATGACCTCTGAAGCTTCAGGCTTCCACTGTACGGTGAAGCTTTCACGCTGCTTTACATCGTCCCACGTCATGAGCTCAGCCGTATAGGGCTGCATCGTTGTGAGATAGAGATCAAGAGCCATGGCAAAGTCATCTTGCTGTGCTGGCCTAAGTTCGATTCGAGTGTTCATGAAGACGATCTCGCAGCCCCTTCATCGTGCCATCGAAATCCAACGAGCACCTGCAATCTGCATAAGGCGCTACTCGTCGTCCGCCAGCGACTCCTGCAGAGCCAGCAGCGCCTCCTTTAGCGGGGGCAGCTCGTTCTTCACCGCATTCCAGATGATGCGCTCATCGACGTGCTGATACTCATGACGCAGGACATTACCGATCCCGGCGATATCCTTCCAGCGCACCTCTTTGTGTTGGGCTTTGAGCTTAGGCCCAAGATGGCGACTTGCCTCGGAGATGACTTCTATTCCGCGCTCCAGCGCTGACCGCAAAACCCATGACCGCTGGTAGTCGCGATAGGTTTTTCCACGGATGGCTTTTTCGATCCCCTTGATGCTTTCCAGCATGTCGTGAATGCGGAGCAGAGGGGTACGCGGCATCAGAAGACCCGAGTGGCCTCGGCTTCAACCTTCTTGCGGATCAAGGGATGCAGACCGCTCCGCGTAGTGAGGTCCACATCAACGCCCAACCCTTCCTGCAGCAGCCGCTTGGCGGCCACTAGGTCGAAGGCACTGAACTTGCTGCGGGGGTTGTAATCCAGGAAGAGATCAAGATCGCTCTGAGAGTTCGCCTCATTGCGTGACGTGGACCCGAACAGATAAAGCGAGGTCGCCCCGCGCTCCTTCAGAGCGCCGGTGAACGCACGCAATCTCTTCAGGGCTTCAGTTCGATTCATGGTCAAATCCTACCATAAATATATGGAGTGCGGCAAAAGCGAATTCCAGTGAGGGGTGCAGCCCTCTCCTGCGGCGAGCCACTCGGATCACATTTGTGCTAGCGGAACAGATGTACAGATACTTGTTTTCGCTGAGGTATTTTTTGTTGTGCTAGCCAAAAACCTGAAGAGCGCCAATGGCGCTCAGTTATGAATTATAAGTCATTAAAATCATTGGTTGCGGGGATAGGATTTGAACCTATGACCTTCGAGGCCTCGATGAACAGCCTTGATATTCTGCCGTTCGCTGCGCCCATCCTCTTTGCCGCCATGGTCTCGATCACGTCCTGGCTGAGCTACCGACGGATCATGAAGAAATACCCGAACGTCGTGGCTCATAAGCCCACAGAACAGGTGCGTGCTTAGCTAAACAGCCAAGCTGATTAAGCGCTCTGTGAATAAAAAGCGATGGCGCCCGAGCTATGCGGCTCAGGAAACGTCCGGGCCGAAAGCCGGGGCGATCATGCCGCCAAGCATGCCCGAGGTGACATCGGCGCTGGCGCGGCCGCGGCGGACGGGGACGGCATCGGCTTCGACGATCTTCCAGGCCGAACGATCGGCCATCAGGGCGCAGAGCACGGCATTGTTGAGCTTATGGCCGCCGCGCACCGAGCGGTAGGCGCCGAGGATCGGCAGACCGGCCAGCGCGAGGTCGCCGACGGCGTCGAGCACCTTGTGGCGGGCGCATTCATCGCTGTAACGCAGGCCTTCGGTGTTGAGCAGCTTGTCATCGTCGAACACGACGGAATTCTCGAAGGACGCGCCGAGCGCGAAACCGGCGCTCCAGAGGCGGGCCACGTCGTTCATGCAACCGAAGGTGCGTGCACGGGCGATATCGCGGCGGAAGGATTCGGGATTGAGATCGAGCACGTAGCTCTGGCGGCCAATCACCGGATTGGCGAAGCTGATTTCGACTTCAGCGCGGAAGCCCGCAGCGTGAGGGCGGATTTCGCCGAACGAGTCACCGATGGCAACCTGCACCGGTTTGAGAACCTGAATGAAGCGGCGACGGGCGCCCTGCTCCACAACGCCGGCCTGATCGATGGCGGCGACGAAGGCGGCTGCGGAGCCGTCCATGATCGGCACTTCCGGTCCATCGACTTCGATGGTGGCGTTGTCGATGCCCATGCCGCGCAGCGCAGCAAGAACATGTTCGGCGGTGGAAACGATTGGGCCTTCACGATCGCCGAGCACGGTGGCAAACTCGGTGGCGATAACGGATTTGGCGTCGGCCTGGATTTCGCGATCGGCACCTTCAAGACCGGTGCGAACAAAAATATAACCTGCATCGACGGGCGCAGGTCCAAGCGTGAGACTGACAGGCTTTCCGGAATGGACGCCGACACCGGTAACGGTGGCTTGCGATCCAAGCGTTGTCTGTCGGCTGAAAGTCATAAGGTACCCACCCAAGTAGCCTCTCGTCATGAGAGGGACTCTCTCAGTCGAACCTTGCGGCCTCCTGAGTCCCCGAGTCGCAGTCACATTAACCCCTGCCACAAAGTGCGCCAACTCACGCTTTTTTACCGATTGTTACCCCACCTTTGCCGCAATCAGGCCAGGGGTTAACCAAAATTTCTGCCGGTTCCACGTCCGTTTCGAGCCTTGGCAGAGCGCGTCGGTAAAGATTAATGACTTACTATCAATAGGTTAAGAAATCCTGCTGCCTTTTGGCGGCTGTCACAAACGAAAGCCCCGGCTGAGCCAGCCGGGGCTTCTGTCGTCGACACGATTGTAACAAATGTCAGCTGGTCTGGCGGCGCAGGAAGGCCGGGATATCCAGATGATCGTCGCCCTGTGGCGCCGGCGCAACAGGTGCCGGGCGGCCATGAGAATCAAGGCCCTGCGGTGCCGGACGGCGGGCGTATTCAGACACCGGCGGCTCGTTGCCCATCTGCTGGGCGACGCTGCGCTGTGGCTTACGCTCGGGCAGCGGCGGCATCGGAGCCATCGGCGGAGCCGACGGACGACCGGAGACCGGCGCTTCCGTTTCCTCGTCGCGGCGACCGAGACCGACATTGGCCAGACGCTGCAGCAGCGACAGACGAGCCTTCTGCGGTTCCTCTTCCGATTCGCCGCGTGCCTGACGGATCTCGTTCTGGGCCGGCATCGGCAGTTCTTCGAATTTCGGCATCCGCGGAGCGCGCAGCGGAGCACGTTCGGCCGATGGCGGAATGAACTGTTCGGGGATCGGCGCTTCGACAGGGGCTTCGTGACGCGGCGCTTCCGGGAACAGCGAGGGCTTCTGCGCGATCGGGCGTACCATTACGTCGCCATACTGCTGCGGCGCAGCGGCTTCCGGAGCCACGGCAGCGGCGATGGCAGCGAGCGCGGCACGCTCATGGCTGGTCGCCGGGGCGCGGGGCGCGGCAGCGGGCGCCGGAGCGCCGGCAGACTTGGCAGCCGCTGCGGCAGCGAGACGCTGGTTGTCCGCGCGAAGACGCGCGGTCAGATCGGCCAGGCGGGCATCCGGAGCGCCGTTGCCAGCAGGAGCCGCAACGGCCGAGGTCACGGTGGTGACCGGAGCCGAGGAATTACGGGCCAGCATGGCCTGCTCGATTCCGGTGGCGACGACCGACACGCGGATCACGCCGTCGAGGCTCTCGTCGAAGGTGGCGCCGACAATGATGTTGGCGTCGGCATCGACTTCTTCGCGAATACGGGTCGCGGCTTCGTCGACTTCGAACAGGGTCAGGTCCTTGCCGCCGGTGATCGAGATCAGCAGGCCGCGGGCCCCCTTCATCGAGCTATCGTCGATCAGCGGGTTGGCGATAGCAGCTTCCGCTGCGGTCAGCGCGCGCTTCTCACCGGTGGCTTCGCCGGTACCCATCATCGCCTTGCCCATCTCCTTCATGACTGCGCGCACGTCGGCGAAGTCGAGGTTGATGAGGCCTTCCTTGACCATCAGGTCGGTGATGCAGGCAACGCCCGAGTAGAGCACCTGGTCGGCCATCGCGAAGGCGTCGGCGAAGGTGGTCTTTTCGTTGGCGACCCGGAACAGGTTCTGGTTCGGGATGATCAGCAGCGTGTCGACCACCTTGTGCAGCTCGGCAATGCCGGCTTCGGCCGTGCGCATGCGGCGCTGGCCTTCGAAGTGGAACGGCTTGGTGATCACGCCGACGGTGAGAATGCCCATGTCGCGCGCGGTCTTGGCGATAACGGGCGCTGCACCGGTGCCGGTGCCGCCGCCCATGCCGGCGGTGACGAACACCATGTTGGCGCCGGTCAGGTGATCACGGATTTCGTCGATGACTTCCTGCGCGGCGGCAGCGCCAACGTCGGGCTGCGAACCAGCGCCGAGACCCTGGGTGACCTGCGTGCCCATCTGCACGATGCGCTGGGCCTTCGACATAGTCAGCGCCTGCGCATCGGTGTTGGCGACGACGAAATCGACGCCCTGCAGACCGGCGGTGATCATGTTGTTGACGGCGTTGCCGCCAGCGCCACCGACACCGAACACGGTAATGCGGGGCTTCAGCTCGCTGATATCAGGAACGTTGAGATTGATGGTCATGAGGTTGCCTCTCGATTACGCGCGCGTTGTGTGGTCATGCCATTGGCCGGTGGCCGATGGCGTCGGAGATGGAAAAAACACTGGCCGGAAAAATTTCATCAGAAGCCCTCTCGAAGCCATCGTCCGACCTTTCCGAAATAACCGTCACTGGTCCCTGTCTTGAGCTGCCGCGTATGCCGCGGTTCGACATGTTCAAGATGAGCGAATTGCGGATAGACCAAGAGGCCCGACGGCACCGCGAACGAAGCGCTCTTGGCTTCATTGGGCAGCCGGCCGAAGCCGAGTGGTCGTGCAATGCGAACGGACCGTCCGAGAATCTGGCTGCCGAGTTCGGCAAGGCCCGTGAGCTGCGACGCGCCGCCTGACAGCACCACGCGTGCGCGCGGTTCTGCAGCGAAGGGCGAATCCGCCAACCGGTCCCTGACCATTTCAAAAATCTCCTCGGCACGCTGACGCACGATGTTCGCGATCGTGGCGCGGGATACGACCTGCGGAAAATCGCGATCGTTATCACCAGCCGTCGGCACGTTCATGAGTTCGCGCGCATCGGAGCCACCCGTCAGCACCGTGCCATATAACGTCTTGATTCGCTCGGCATCCGCGATGCAAGCACCGAGTCCGCGCGCGAGATCCATGGTGATGTGTTGCCCGCCGACCGCAAATCCCGACGCGTGCACGAAGCGTCCGCCGGAATAGGTCGCGATCGTTGTCGTACCTGCGCCCATCTCGACGACCGCAGCGCCGAGATCGGTCTCGTCGTCGGTGAGAACAGAGAGACCTGCGACGTAAGGCGCCGCAGCCATGGCTTCGACATTGAGATGGCAGCGCTCGACGACCAGCATCAGGTTACGTGCGACCGTCGCGTCCGCAGTGACGACGTTCATATCGACGCCGAACTGCGAGGCGACCATGCCCTTGGGATCGCGAATGCCCTTCACGCCATCGAGCGAATAGCCGACCGGCAATGCATGGAGCACCGTGCGGCCCGGCGGCGTCGCGTGGCGCATGCCGGTCGAAGTGACACGTGCGATATCGGAGGCCGTGACGGCGCCGCCCTTGATATCGGCTGACGCTTCAATCAGTTGGCCCTGCAGGCGACCGGCCGAGACCGACAGCAGCACGGATTCGACGCGAACCTTGGCCATACGTTCGGCCAGCGCCACCGCCTGACGGACGGCCTGCTCGGCCTCGCCCATATCGACGATCGCACCGGACTTGACGCCGCGCGACTGGATCTGGCTGTAGCCGATCAGCTCAACCGCGTGGCTGCGGCCACGCAGAGCTTCGTTCGGCGCGGATGGCCGCAGACGCGCGATCATGCACGCGATCTTGCTGGTGCCGACGTCCAGCGACGCCACCAGCGCGGTGCGGTTGGCCGCCATCTGACGCGTTTTCGGCGCCTGGTTGCGATCGAGACCGGTCATGCCGCGCCAGCCTTCTTCTTGGACTTGTCTTGTGCCTTGAACAGATCTTCGCGCGCCTTCGCTGCGTCTTCCGACAGCCGCACGGTCAGCCGATCCGACAGCCGCATGTCGATGGCGACGATGTCGCGCGAGAACAGGCGATCTTCCTTGTCGAGCTTGCTGAGCATGGCCAGCGCGTTGCCGACGTCGATTTCCGGGAGGCGAATGTCGAGGCCATCCTTCAGGCGGAGATTCCAGCGGCGCTCACCGACGAAGATCGCGGCCTTGGTGACCGAGCGGACCTGTGGGTAGCGATCCAGCAGCGCGAGGAAATCCCTAGCGTTGCTGTCGGCGCCCTTGCCCACCACCAGCGGCAGCGACATGAAGCGGCGCGACACGTAGTTTTCGAGAACGGCACCGTCATCGGCGATCACCGAGAGACGACCGTCCTCCTGCCACAGCGCAAAGGCCGTGCGCTCGGTGACATCGATCTGCAGACGGTTCGGATACAGCTTCAGCACATTGGCGTCGGCGATCCACGGATTGGCCTTGAGCTTGTCGCGGACAGCCGCGGCATCGAGGAAGAACAGCGAGGAGCGACCATTGACGCCGCCGATGGCCAGGATCTCGTCCTGGGTCAGCTGCTTGCGGCCGTTGAGAATGACGGAGGCAATGCGGAAGCCGGCGGCATTGGCCGCAGCGTTGCGCGCATCGCTAAAAGCTTCGACCATTTCGTCGACGTGATTGCCCTTGACCACGCCAAGCGCGAGGCTGCCCGTCAGCATCAACACTGTGGCCGCAATTCCGACGCGGCGCGGCGCGTAACGCTCAAGCGTCGCGATGAAGCGATTGGAACTCTGTTCGCGGACGGCAGGCTTGGCGGCACGAAAACGGGCCCAGAAGCGGGCGAGCGGGCTCAGCTGCTCACGCAGCAGAATGCCTGCCCCAAGGGCAGCCATTTTAAGATCAGCTTGGGGCCTCAAGGGTCGCACCGACCGAGAGAGGCGTCCTCCACCATCCATACCACGAGCTCGTCACAGGTTACGTCCGCATTGGCGCGGGACTTGAGGCGCGAGTGACGTCTCGGTCCTGCCGGGATGGATTCAAGCCTTTGAAAAAGGCCGGTTTTCCATCGATACGCGTCGTCACGGAGTCCCCGCAAAGCTCACGCCTCGGCAGCCAAGCGCACACGCGCCGCCAGCGTTAACCTTCGGCCTTCCTGGTAAACAAAGTGTAAAGGGGATGGGCGCAGAGCGCGATTTGATGCGGCTGTGGAAGACTTTAGCCGAGGTGTGGCTGACGTGCCCGAGGGAACTGCGGCGGCTTCATGGCTGGCATCGCCGGGTTGCCAGAATTAACGCGGGGATCGGGTGGTGCGGCGGTGAATCGCTGGTGCGCTCCCTCGCCCCCTAGCGAAGCTACGCTTCGCACGGCTTGCGGGGAGAGGGTTGGGGTGAGGGGCGCTTCGATCTGCAAACGCCAGCGATGAGGAGAGCACGGTGCGCTGCCCCTCACCCGCCGCGAAGACGCGGCGACCTCTCCCCGCACAGAGCGGGGAGAGGTTAAAAGCCGCCTGCCCGTTTCACCGCGAGCTCGATCTGCCCGTTCAGGAAATCCACGAAACTGATCCCCTGGGCGTTGAGCGCCTTGGGATAGAGCGAAGCCTTGGTCAGGCCCGGAAGCGTATTGGTCTCCAGATAGACTGGGCCTTTGGCCGACACGATGAAGTCCGACCGCGAATAGCCGCGGCACGACATCGCGCGGTGCGCCTTGACCGCGAGATCCATGATCGCCGCTGAAACCTCCGGCGTGAAACGCCCGGGGCAGATCTCTTGCGTCGACTTCGCAAGATACTTCGCCTCGTAATCGAAACCGCCATCGGCCGGAATGATCTCGATCGGCGGCAATGCGATCAGCGAGCCATCGGCCTGCTCCAGCACGGCGCAGGTGGCCTCAACGCCAGCGACGAACGGCTCAATCACATAGTCCTCGGTCCTGGCCGCATTGCGCACGGCGACGAGATCCTGCTTCGCATTGACGAACATCAGACCGTAGCTCGATCCGTCACGTGCGGGCTTGGCGATCAGCTTGCCGTATTCGGCGAGCGCGGCTTCCATGTCGTTCAATGCGACACCCGCCGCGATGGGCACGCCTGCGATGGCCGCGAAACGCTTGGCGCCGACCTTGTCGAAAGACAGATTGGATGACGCCGAACCGGAACCGGTGAACGGGATGCCGCGCATTTCGCACATCACCTGCAGCTCGCCATTTTCCGCAGCGCCGCCATGCATGCCGAGCACCAGCACGCGGTTCTCGGCTTGGGCCTTGTCGAGCGCCTGCGTCAGCACGCCGATGCTGCTGCCACCGGGCTTGAACGGATCCTCGAACGGACGATCATGGGAGAGCAGCGCCGTGCCCGACGTCTCGTAGACGCGGTCATCGGCATCCCAGAACCAGAGATCCGCATCGGGCAGCGCGCTGTGCAGCGCCTGTGCGGAGGCCACCGACACCAGACGCTCCTTGTTCAGGCCACCAAACATGATGGTGATCCGCTGAGGTCTCGCCTGCTCCGTCATTGTGTCGTCTCCGAACCCATCCGCGAATCGCGCCTTTGCCGACAAGGCAATAGCATCACGCTAGCCGAGTCATATAATGCCTTGTCGGAGGCGGTTTTGCGAGCCCGCCCCGCGGTGACATGGAAGCGACCTGATGATCAGAGCCTGGCTCGAACTCTCTACCTTCGGCATCTTCGCGACGCTGGGCACCATCTATTACGGAGTCGCGCTGATCCTCGTGGGGCTGACATCCAGCCGGCTGCTGTCGATGCGGCTGAAGTCCCTCCACGGCATCGTCGCGCCCTTCTTTTCCTCGGTGGCCATCCTGTTCGGCCTGCTCACGGGCTTCCTTGCCAGCGACGTCGGCGATCGCAACCGCCAGGCCGTCCGCGCCGTTCAGATCGAGGCCGGCGAGTTGCGCAACATCCATACGCTGAGCGTGGCATCGGTCACCGACATGTCCAACATACGCGCCGCGCTGAAGGCCTATGTGACATCGGAAGTAACGGAGGAATGGCCGGCAATGCTCCTCGGCCTGAAGTCGCCGCGCACCGATGTGGCCTATGACAGCCTGCTGCGCGAAATCAGCGACCCCGCCATCACGCGCGACGCCAGCAACACGGTGCATGGGGCGCTGATGGGCGCCTCGATCCGCGCCGGGACCGCGCGCAACGACCGGCTCAGCCTGTCGACCGACCACACCAACGATCTGAAATGGACGTCGGTCCTGTTGCTCGGGCTGATCACGCAACTGGCGCTGGCGCTGGTGCATCTGGAACGTCCGCGGGCCATGCTCGCGGCGCTCACGGTGTTCGCCAGCGGCGCCATCGTCGCGCTCGGCATTATCGCGCTGCAGGAGCATCCGTTCGACGGCGCCTTCCGCGTCGCCCCTGCGCCACTGGAAAATCTGCTGAGCATCAGCGAGGCCGGACCGGCGTCGGCACTACCGCCACCGCCGAAATAGTAGCCAAAGCGTTTCCGAGCGAAGTGGTGCCGGTTCGCGTCAAGGAAACGTATCAGACAAATAGTATTACGGTGCGACGCCGATCCGCTTGATTTCCCAGTGCAGGTCGATGCCCGACTGCGCCAGCACGCGCGCACGCACGGTCTCGCCGAGCGTTTCGATATCGCTCGCTGTGGCATCGCCGGTGTTGATCAGGAAATTACAGTGCATCTCCGACACCTGCGCGCCGCCGACGCGCAGTCCGCGACATCCCGCGGCATCGACCAGCTTCCACGCGCTGTGCCCTGGCGGGTTCTTGAACGTGGAGCCACCGGTCTTCTCACGGATCGGCTGCGCGGTCTCGCGATGCGCCTGCACTTCTTCCATCCGCGCGCGAATGGCGGCGGGCTCCGTCACAGCTCCGCGGAATTTCGCTGACGTGAAAATGATCGACGGTGAGACACCGGAATTGCGATAGACGAACGCCATGCCGGCATTGTCGAAAACATGTTTCGTGCCATCGCGGCCGATGCCGGTGGCCTCGATCAGTACATCCTTGGTCTCGTCGCCATTGGCACCAGCATTCATGCGCAGCGCGCCGCCGATGGAGCCGGGAATGCCGAAATAGAATTCCAGCCCGCCGACATTCGCCGCTGCCGCCGTCTCCGCCACGCGCTTATCGAGCGCAGCCGTGCCGGCGCTGACAATGTCGCCATCGGCTGACGTTGCGCCGAAGCCGCGCGGGCTCAGGCGAATGACAACGCCTTCGATGCCGCCATCGCGCACGATGAGATTGGAGCCGACGCCGACGACGGTGACGGGAATGTCGGAGGGAAGCTTCGAGAGGAAGTAAGCGAGATCGTCTTCATCAGCCGGCGTGAACAACACCTGCGCGGGGCCGCCGACGCGAAACCATGTCAGCGGTGCGAGGGATTCATTGGCGAGCAGACGCCCGCGCAAATCGGGCATGGCGGATTTGAGTTGGGGGGTGATGTCGGGGAAGGTCATAGCGTGTTTTGCACGGTGCGAAGTGTGCACCCTCCCCCCTTGCGGGGGAGGGTGGCGCGTAGCGCCGGGAGGGGGGTAAGCCGCAGGCGCCGTCGCTCGGGGTTACCCCCCTCCCCGACCCTCCCCCGCAAGGGGGGAGGGAGCGCAGCGGCGTGTGTTGCGATGCCGATATCAAACATCAACAATCCCTACCCCAGCGCCTTCAATTCGCCCGGCAATGCGTAGGCCCATTGCGTGATGTTGCCTGCACCCAAGCACACCACCGTATCGCCACTCTTGGCGACACCAGCGACCACCCCCGCAAGCGCCGCGGACTCCTGCAGCGGAATCACCTCACGATGGCCGTGGGCGCGCAGGCCGAGCACGAAATTGTCGCGGTCGATGCCCTCGATCGGTGCTTCGCCGGCGGGATAGACGTCGGCGACGATGACGGTATCGGCGTCGTTGAAGCAGGTGCAGAATTCCTCGAACAGCGACTGCAGGCGCGTGTAGCGATGCGGCTGCACCACGGCGATCACCTTGCCTGCGGTGCTTTCACGCGCGGCGCGCAGCACGGCGGAAATCTCCACGGGGTGATGGCCGTAGTCGTCGATGATGGTGACGCCGTTCCACTCGCCGGTCTTGGTGAAGCGGCGCTTGACGCCGCCGAAGCCCGCGATGGCCTTGCGGATCGCCTCATCGGACATGCCGAGTTCATGCGCGACGGCGATCGCTGCCGTGGCATTCAGTGCGTTGTGACGACCCGGCATCGGCAGCAGCAGATTGTCGATCTCATGCGCGGTGCCGGCCTTGCGATCGCGGAACGCGACCTTGAAGGACGAACCGCCATTGGCAGGTTTCAGATCGACCAGCCGCGCATCGGCCTGCGGGTTCTGTCCGTAGGTGATAATGCGGCGATCCTCGATCTTGCCGACGATGCTCTGCACCACCGGGTGATCGATGCACATCACGGCGAAACCATAGAACGGCACGTTCTCGACAAAGTGGCGGAACGCATCCTGCACGGCATCGAAGGTCTTGAAGTGATCGAGATGCTCGGGATCGACATTGGTGACGATGGCGACATCGGCCGGCAGTTTCAGGAAGGTGCCGTCGCTCTCGTCGGCTTCGACGACCATCCACTCGCCCGCGCCAAGGCGCGCATTGGTGCCATAGGCATTGATGATGCCACCATTGATGACGGTGGGATCGAGTTCGCCGGCATCGAGCAATGCGGCGACCATCGACGTCGTTGTGGTCTTGCCATGGGTGCCGGCGATGGCCACGCAGCTCTTCAAGCGCATCAGCTCGGCGAGCATCTCGGCGCGGCGCACCACGGGAATGCGCTGGGCGCGCGCGGCCATCAGTTCCGGATTGTCGCGCTTGATCGCGGTGGAGACGACGAGCACGTCGGCGCCGGACACGTTATCGGCCTTGTGACCGACATGGATGGTGATGCCTTTTTCTCTGAGGCGATTGACGTTGGCGCTTTCGGAAGCGTCCGAGCCCTGCACGGTGTAGCCGAGATTGCACAGCACCTCGGCAATGCCGCTCATGCCGATGCCGCCGATACCGACAAAGTGAATAGGTCCGATTTCGCGCGGCAGTCTCATGGGGCGTCTCTATGTTCCATCATGCCCGGGCAACGCGAAGCGAGCTTCGCTGTACGTCCGGGCATCCAAGGCTTGTTCTAACTGATGACTCCTTCAAACAGACGTGGATGGCCGGGACAAGCCCGGCCATGACGAAAAAGACGGAAATTTGGCTTGCGGATCAGGCGAATCCGCCACCTTCGCTGCTGTTGTGCCCTACTCTGCCGCCGCGGGAACCGCAGCCCGCCCCCGGTCGAAGCGGATTGCGCAAAGTGCCACAGCGAGCGCCGCCAGCGGCGCCAATGCAGCGACCCACGGCACCGAGGCGAGCCCGCCATGATCGATAACCGCACCGCCGAGCCAGGCGCCGATGGCGTTGCCGAGATTGAACGCCGCGATATTGAAGCTCGAGGCCAGGCTCTGACCAGCACCATGGGCCTTCTCCAGCACCCACATCTGCAACGGCGGCACGGTGGCGAAGCCCACGGCGCCGAGCAGCGCCACGAATGCCACCACGGCGATCTGACTGTGAACGGCGAAGGTCATCAGGAACAGCACCACCGCCAGCGCAGCGAGACTGCCCAGCACCGTCGGCAGCAGCCAGCGGTCGGCGAGCCGTCCGCCGACCAGATTGCCGACCACCAGCCCGCCGCCGAACACCAGCAGGATCGGCGACACCGCGGTCTCCGAAAAGCCGGCCAGCCGGGTCAGGATCGGCGCGATGTAGGTGAACAGCGCGAACACACCAATCCAGCTCAGCACCGTAGTGAGCAGGCCAAGCAGCACCTGCGGACGCGCGAGCACCGCCAGATCCTGTTTCAGATTCGACGGCGCCGGCTTTTCCCTATCTTGCGGCACGAACAGCGCGATGATTGCGAAGGCGGCGACGCCAACGGCGGTCACAGAGAAGAAGGTCGCGCGCCAGCCAAACCCCTGCCCCAGCCAGGTACCGAATGGCACGCCGAGAATATTCGCCACGGTCAGACCGGTGAACATGATGGCGATGGCCGAGGCCTTTTTGTCCGGCGCCACCAGCGTGGTGGCGACAACGGAGCCGACACCGAAGAAGGTGCCATGCGCGAACGCGGTCAACACGCGTGCCGCCATCAGGCTCCAGTAGTCCGGCGCGAGCGCGCAAGCGAGATTACCCAGCGTGAAGATGCCCATCAGCACCAGCAGCACGGTTTTGCGCGGCCAGCGACTGGTGGCGATGGTCATGATCGGGGCGCCGAGCACGACACCCAGCGCGTAGCCCGAGATCAGCAGACCCGCGGCCGGGATCGACACGCCGAGGTCGCCGCCGACCTCGATCAGGAGACCCATGATGACGAATTCGGTGACACCAATTCCGAAGGCGCCGGCGGTAAGCGCGTAGAGTGCGAGAGGCATGATCCTATCCCGTGCGTGAAACGGGCCAGATGCCCGACAGCGGGAGATGTGGACCTCCGGACATTGATGAGATAGACGTGGCATAGGCACAATATTTGTGAATTGAATTCACTCAATAGATTGAAGTCAGATGTCACGACTGGACGTCAACCGCTCCGGCGAGATGGAAGTGTTCACCCGCGTGGTCGAGCTCGGCGGTTTTTCGACCGCGGCGCGGGCCTTCCGGATGACCCCCTCTGCCGTCAGCAAACTGGTGGCGCGGCTGGAAGGGCGGCTCGGCGTGCGGCTCATCAATCGCTCGACGCGCAAGCTTCAGCTCACGCCGGAAGGCAGCGCTTTCTATGAGCGCGCACTACGCATTCTCGACGAGATCAGCGCGGCCGAACGCGAAGCTGCCATCGGCGCAACACCGAGCGGCCTGCTGCGCGTCAATACCAGCGTGCCCTTCGGCCTGCGTCTCCTGCTGCCGCTGCTGCCGGATTTCGCGAAGCGCTATCCCGACATCAAGGTCGAGGTCGTGCTGACCGATCTCGTCGTGGATCTCCTGGAAGAGCGCGCCGATGTCGCCATTCGCGTTGGCTTGATGCGCGAGTCACGACTGCTGGCGCGCAAACTCGGCGAGAGCCGGATGGTGGTGGTTGCCGCGCCGGACTATCTCAAAGAGCGCGGCACACCCAAGACGCCGGACGATCTCGCTGACCATAATCTGCTGCGCTTCGGCTTTGCCAAGTGGGAGAACGGCTGGCCGTTCAAGATCGGCGGCGAAACAATCGCCGTGATGCCGTCAGGGAATGCCCTCGTCAGCGACGGCGAAGCGATGCAGCACCTCGCCGTGGCCGGCATGGGCCTCGCGCGACTGGCGCGCTTTCACGTCGAGGCCGATATCAAAGCCGGCCGGCTGGTGCCGGTGCTCGAAGCTTTCAATCCAGGCGACATCGAACCGATCCACGCGGTGTTCGTCGGCCACGGCGGACAATTGCCCGCAAGGGTGCGGGCGTTTCTGGATTATCTGGTGGAGACCGTGAGGCTGTAGCGTCCAGCATCTCGTCGTCATGCCTCCGCTGTGCCCATCACTTGAAAGGCACTGATCGGCGGAGGCAGCCCCGGCGGTTTCTCGCCCGTGAAAAATGCAGCGAGATACATCTTTCCAAGCAGATGCCTGGTCTCCAACGCGTCGGGCGCCAGCCGCCCATCGCGCAAGGCCTGCTGGAATTCCGCAAGTGTAGGAGCCGAGAGATCCGTGTCCGGCACCGAGCGCGACGCGGTCGCGACGGCGCTGAACTGGACGCCCGCATAAAACAGACGGGTGAGCGCGCGCATCAATTCGAGACGATCGCGCAGGCCGCGATCGGGCGGGTAACCGAGCCATGCCTGCAAAAGCACCTCTTCGAGTTCAGGTGACGGCGCAAAATTATCGAGTATGGTCGCCATGTCGACGACGGGATCGTTGCAATAGGCCGACTCCCAATCGACCAGCCACAGACGCTCGCCATCGAACAGAAGGTTGCGCGGCAGGATATCGTTGTGGCTGGAAACCGCCTCGTCGCTATTCCACGTATAGGCGCTACGGAGGTCTGCCAGACGCTGCGTGTGGGCATCGAGCACGCCAGGCGCAAACAGATTTGTGCGGCAGACATGGGCCCACAGCCGGGCGGTGATGTCCGGATAATCGACGAAGCGCCCGAACCTCGGCGTCGCCTGCAGGCGCCGCAGCATTTCTCCCAGCGCCTGTGCCAAAGCATGGGGACCGCCGGGATAGGACTGCAGAGGCTGTTCGACGATGAAGTCCATCACCGCCACACGGGCGACCTCGTCCACATGATAGAGCCGCGGCGCGATCCCTGCCTCTGCAGCGATGCGCATCGACGTATATTGATGCGGGTTGCGCAGCGGACTGGCAAAGCCCTCCATGCGCAATACGTAGCGGCGGCCGCCGGCATCCACGCGATAGACGAGCGCGCCCGAGACGCCACCCGGAATCGGCCGGATGGAATCGATGGTTGCAGAACCGACGGTCGCCCTGAGCGCAGCTTGTGCGATCCCGCGGTGCGTCATCGGAATATCAGAAAGATACTCTCCGCTCATTGTCCCCCCGGCGAACCGCGTGGGGACGACGTGTAGCAGAATCGATGAGCTAAATCTTCGCGACCTTGGCAACGAGATCCGCCAGCCGCTCTGCCGCGTCGAGCTTGCCGACCTTGCGGGCGCCTGAGGCCATCGCGGTCAACCGCGCCGGCTCGCCGGCCAGCGCCGAGATTTCAGCAGCCAGGCGATCCGGCGTGAAATCGGCCTGCGCGATGCGGAGTGCGCCGCCGGCATCGGCAAGCACACCGGCATTGGCGAACTGATCCTGATCGAGCGCACCGGGCAGCGGCACCAGAATGGACGGACGGCCGATGGCGCCAAGTTCGGCGACGGTGCCCGCACCGGAGCGCGAGATCACAAGTTGGCTCGATGCGAGACGCGCGGGGAGATCGCTGAAGAACGGCGCAAATTCGGCTTTGATCTTGAGCTTGTCATAGACCGCACGCACACGGCTCATGTCTTCGTCGCGCACCTGTTGTGTGAGCACGAGGCGATTCCACAGCGCCGGTTCGAGACGCTCGATCGCCGGCGGGACGATATCAGCCATGATGCGCGCGCCCTGGCTGCCGCCGACGACGAGCAAGCGGAATGGCCCGGTGAGATCCGGCGCTGCATAAGGCACGGCGGCGGCGGCGAGGATCGCCGGGCGCATCGGCGTGCCTGTCGTGGTGGTCTTCTTCGACAATTCGGGATCGCGGTCGAGCACGCCAGGCAGCGATGTGGCGATGGCGCTGACCTTGCCCGACAGCATGCGGTTGGCGCGGCCCATCACCGCATTGGAATCGTGGATGAGGGTGGGGATGCCGAACAGGCGCGCGGCGAACAGTGGCGGCACGGTCGGGTAGCCGCCGAAGCCGATCACCGCCGCTGGCTTCAGGCTGCGCATCAGATTTAGCGCCATCGCGGTGCCAGCAGCGAGCATGATCGCGGTGCGGGCCAGCGAGAGGGGATTGCGGGAGCGTACCGTCTCGCTCGGCACCACATCGATCATTTCGCGTGAGAACAGACCGCTATATTTCAGCGCACGCGCATCCGTCACGAGCCGGACGCGCAGCCCGCGCTTCATCAGCGCAACGCCGAGGGCTTCCGCCGGAAACAGATGTCCGCCGGTGCCGCCCGCCGCAAGCAATATGAGGGGCGCGGTGCTCATCACGCGTAAGTGCGCGCGACGTGGGCGTCGATCGCCTCGACTTCGGTGCGCGGGCGCATCCGCGTCAAAGCGAGCAGCATGCCGACACTGTAGGCCAGCGAGATCATCGACGAACCACCATAGGAGATGAAGGGCAGCGTCATGCCCTTGGCGGGGATCAGATGCAGATTGACTGCCATGTTGATCGCCGCCTGCACGCCGAACAGAATGGCGAGGCCCGAGGCCGCAAAGCGCGAGAACAGGTCTTCGGTCGCGTAAGCGCGCGACATCGCGCGGATCACGATGAAGGCAAACAGGCTGAGCACCGCGAGACAGAGCAGGATGCCGAACTCTTCGGCGCCGACGGCAAAAACGAAGTCGGTGTGGCTGTCCGGCAGGCTGCGCTTGGCGATGCCCTCGCCGGGCCCAAGGCCGAACCAGCCGCCATTCGAAAATGCTTCCATTGCCGTATCGACCTGGAACGTGTCGCCCGAGGCGGGATCCATGAAGCGTTTGATACGGCCGGCAACGTGCGGCACCAGGAAGTAAGCCATCAATAGCCCGCCTGCCGCGGTGGCGCCGAGGCCGAATACCCAGACCATGCGCATGCCGGCGATGAAGAACAGCGAACCCCAGGCCATCAGGATCAGCATGGTCTGACCGAAGTCAGGCTGCATCACCAGCAGCGACACCAGCATCATCAACAGGACGATGGCCATGGATGTGGCCGGCATTTCCGGTTTGCGTGCGGATTCCGAGAACAGCCAGGCGGCGATGACGACGAAAGCCGGCTTGGCGGATTCCGACGCCTGGATGTTGATGCCGAGAATGGTGATCCAGCGCTTGGCGCCTTTCACTTCCGGCCCGATCAGCAGGGTCGCCAGGATCAGGACAATGGAGATCGCGAACACGACAAGGGCCGAGCGGCGGATCTGCCGCGGGGTCATGAAGGACACGCCGATCAGCACGATAATCGACGGCACCAGGAACAGGATGTGCCGGTTGAAGAAGTGGAACGGATCAAGCCCGATGCGCGTCGCCACCGGCGGCGAGGCGGCCAGCGACAGGATCACCCCGGCCAGCATCAGCGCGATGATCGCCGCCAGCAGCAGGCGGTCCACGGTCCACCACCATTCGCTGAGCGGTGTGCGTTGTTCGCGAGAGATCATAAGCGCGTCCTGCGGGTCGATGAACTCCTATCGATGGGCCATCGTGGTTGCCAGACGGTTAATGGATTGTGAAAATTTGGCCCCATTCAGGGCGGCCAGCGGCGGACTGTGACTGCAGGGTGCGTGAAATCGGAATAGTCGATGACGAGATTCGCGCGGTTTTGCGGGTCGTTCTCTTGCAGATACAGGCGCTGGCCTTCGATATAGCGCCGGTTGGACGCGGCATCCACATCAGCCGATCCGTATCCGGGGCCGCGACCGGCGCCGCGCGGGATGGTGATGGTGAATGGCGCATCCAGAAAAATCGACAGGTCCCAGACGTCCCTGAGTTCCGGGCGGTGCAGAAAAATGCCATCGAAGACGAGGACAGCATCGAGATCGGCGATCGACCAGCAAGCGGCGACCGGGGCGTTCACGGTGTGATCGAAGATGGCAGGGCAATAGACGCGCGAGCCGCCGGGTCCGAGTGGATCGAGCAGTACTTTCCGCAACTCAACATAATTGTAGGAGTCCGCGTAAAAGCCATGTGGAGAGGTTTTCCCCTGCCGGTATCGGATCTCGCGCCTGTTGTGAAAGCTGTCCACGGAGGCGCGGATAACGGGCCGTCCGAGCGTGCCGATTACACGCGCGAGCGTGTCCGCGAACACCGTCTTTCCTACACCGTCCACGCCATCGATGCCGACGCGGAGGATCGAGCCCGTCGCATGATGCCGAATAAATTCAGCGATCTCTGCGATCAGTGGCGACGTGTCCTTGCGATCATCCGACGGCTCAATCATCAACGCCCCCTGTACGGTGCGATCAAATGACCTCGACTGTTGGCTCCCAACAGCCGCGTGATATTCCCTCGACTGAGCCAGAACACGTCGGCTGATACTGGATCGTGAAGATCGCGCCTTAAACCGCCCTCACCCCATCCAGCGCCAGCACCAGCTCCCTGAACCGGTCGCCGCGGATCTCGAAATTGCGGAACTGGTCGAACGAGGCGCAGGCGGGCGACAGCAGCACGACCGGCTCTGTCAGCCCGGCTTCGGCGGCATCGCGCGCGGCATTGGCCACGGCGACGTCGAGACTGACGCTGATCTCGTACGGCACCTTGCCGTCCAGGGTCTGCGCGAAATCGTTGGCGGCTTCGCCGATCAGATAGGCGCCCCGGATACGCGGGAAGAATTCGGCCAGCGACGTGATGCCGCCTTCCTTCTGCTTGCCACCGGCGATCCAGAAAATGTCGTTGAAGGACGACAGCGCTTTCGCCGCAGCGTCCGCGTTGGTGCCCTTGGAGTCGTTGACGAACAGCGTGCTACCCTGACGACCGACCTGCTCCATGCGATGGGCAAGACCGGGAAAGCTGCGCAGGCCCTTCTGCAGCACGGCTGAACTGACGCCCAGTGCCAGCGCTGCCGCCGAGGCACATGCTGCGTTCTGCGCATTGTGCAAGCCACGCAGCGAGCCGATACCAGCGATATCGACGACATCGCTCTGCGCGCCGCCGGCATTGCGCGTAATGGTGCTGCCACGAATGGTGAGGCCATCGGCCAGCGGATGTTCGACGGAGACACGCACCACGCGCTTGCCGGCTTGCTCGATGCGATCGGCGGCCTTGCTGCACCAGTCGTCATCGACGCCGATGATCGCCGTGCCGCGCGTCTGTACGCCGGCAACGAGACGCTCCTTCACCGCAGCGTAGTGCGCCAATGTGCCGTGACGATCGATATGATCGGGCGTGACGTTGAGCAGGATGCCGACCGAGGGATCGAGCGAGGGCGTGAGATCGATCTGATAGGACGACATCTCGATCACATGGACGCGGCCGGCGCGCGGCGGCTCGAGCGACAGGATCGCGGTACCGATATTGCCGCCCATCTGCGTATCGAAACCCGCCTCGCGCATCAGATGCGCAACGAGCGCTGTCGTCGTCGATTTGCCGTTGGTGCCAGTGATAGCAACGAAAGGCGCATCGGGCGCATGCAGCTTGCGCTCACGGCAGAATAATTCGATGTCGCCGATGACTTCGACGCCTGCTGCTTTCGCGGCGACGACTGTCCAATGCGGCGCCGGATGCGTCAGCGGCACACCGGGCGTCAGGATCAGAGCCGCAAAACTGCCCCATGCCACGGTGCGCAGATCGGCGGTAATGAAACCGGCCTGCGTCGCCTCGACCATCCGATCGATGCTGTCGTCACAGGCAATGACTTCGGCGCCGCCCGCCTGCAGCGCGTGGCAGGACGCGAGGCCGGAGCCACCGAGGCCGAACACGGCGATTGTCTTGCCCGCGAATGAGGTGACGGGGATCAAAGCAACGCTCCGTTTGCTTTCTTGTCCCCTCTCCCCTTGCGGGAGAGGGTGGCGCGTAGCGCCGGGAGAGGGGTGGCAACAAGCGACGTCCGGCGTGCGTGGCACCCCTCTCCCCGGCCCTCCCCCGCAAGGGGGGAGGGAGCACTACGCGCGGCGCTCCATCTCATTTCAATCACCGCAGCTTCAGCGTGGAGAGGCCGACCAGCGCCAACATCACCGAGATGATCCAGAAGCGAATGACGATCTGCGGCTCGGTCCAGCCCTTCTGCTCGAAATGGTGATGGATCGGCGCCATACGAAAGACGCGCTTGCCGGTAAGCTTGAACGACGTGACCTGCACGATCACCGACACGGCCTCCAGCACGAACAGGCCACCGATCACCGCGAGCACGATCTCGTGCTTCACGGCTACCGCGATCGAGCCGAGCATGCCGCCCAATGCCAGCGAGCCGGTATCGCCCATGAAGATCGAGGCCGGTGGCGCATTGAACCAGAGGAAGCCAAGCCCTGCGCCGAGCACCGCGCCGCAGAGCACAGCGAGTTCGCCGGTCCCCGCAACATAGTTGATCTGCAGGTAATCAGAGAACACCGCATTGCCGGCGAGATAGGCGATCATGCCGAACGAGGCAGACGCGATCATGACAGGTACGATAGCGAGGCCATCGAGGCCGTCAGTGAGGTTCACGGCATTGCCGGCACCCACGACGATGAAGGCGCCGAACAGCACGAAGAACCAGCCGAAATTCACGATCACGTCCTTGAGGAACGGGATCACCAGCGAGGAGGACAGCGGATCGCGGCCGAGCTTGACGAAGGCGAAACAGGCGGCGCCCGCGATGATGAATTCGATCATAAGGCGTGTGCGGCCGGCAAAGCCCTTGTGGCTCTGCTTGGTCACTTTGAGATAGTCGTCATAGAAACCGACGAAGCCGAAGCCGAGCGTCACGGCCAGCACGATCCAGACATAGGGATTGCGCGGATTGGCCCAGAGCAGCGTGGAGACCACGAGGCCGGACAGGATCATCAGCCCGCCCATGGTCGGCGTGCCCACCTTGACCAGATGCGACTGCGGCCCGTCGGTGCGGATCGGCTGACCCTTGCCCTGGCGCAGGCGCAGATTGTCGATGATCCAGGGTCCGAACAGGAACACGAACAGTGCGCCGGTGACCACTGCGCCGCCGGTGCGGAAGGTGATGTAGCGGAACACGTTGAACACCGGCACGGTGCCCGCGAAGTCGATCAGCCAGTAGAACATTCAGTCCGCCCTATACCGCGGCGTCGTCGAGCGCGGCGTTGCCGGGAAAGCGCTTTTCGAGCGCGGAGACAATCGGTTTCATCTTCGAGCCGAGCGAGCCCTTGACCATGATGGCGTCACCGGCGCGGATCGCGGCCAACACCTGCGATTCGAGCGCCGCCGCATCCCCGGCATAGCCGCCCCGCTTGCCCGTGGAAAGAGCATCCCAAAGATTGCGCATCAGGGGACCACAGCAAAATACCAGATCGATGCCATTGGACTGCACCGCATCCAGCAACCCGGCATGAAGTTTCGCGCCATCGGCGCCGAGTTCGAGCATGTCCCCGAGCACCGCGATGCGGCGCCCCTTTGGACCGACTGCTGCAGCGCCCAGTACATTGATGGCCGCCGCCATCGAAGCCGGATTGGCATTGTAGCTCTCATCGATCAGCGTCGCCTCGCCGCCCGACACTTCGAGCACATGGCGAGCGCCGCGGCCCACAGCGGGCACGACCTGCGACAGCGTCAGCGCGGCATGAACGAGATCGGCGCCCATCAATTCGGCTGCAGCCAGCACCGCCAGCGAATTCATCGCCATGTGGCGGCCGGGCATACCGAGCTTGTAGGTGACGTCATGGCCGAGGATATTGGCATGCACGGCCGAACAGGTCGGATGCAATGAGACGTCGAGCAGCCGTGCCTCAGCCTTCTCGTCTGCGCCGAACGAGACGATGCGCGAGACGCCTGCCTTCTTGGCGCTCTTCTGCAACCGCGCGAATTGCGCATTGTCGCGATTGAGGATCGCGACGCCATTGGGCTCAAGCCCCAAAAAGATTTCGGCTTTCGCATCCGCGATCGCTTCGACACCGGCGAAGAATTCCAGATGCACCGGCTCGACAGTGGTGATGACGGCGTAATGCGGCCGGACCATCTTCACCAGCGTCTCGATTTCGCCGGCATGGTTCATGCCGATCTCGAAGATCGCAAAGCGCACGTCCGCCGGGCAGCGCGCCAGCGTCAGCGGCACGCCCCAGTGATTGTTGAACGACGCGACCGAGGCATGGGTCTTGCCCTGCGCTTCCAGCACGCGGCGCAGCGCTTCCTTGGTCGAGGTCTTGCCGACCGAACCGGTGATTGCGATGATCGGCGCTTTCAGACGTGCACGCGAGGCCAGACCGAGTTCGACGAGACCTGCGAGCACGTCGTCGACCACCAGCAGACGCGCATCTGCCGAAAACTTGTCGCGCTGCGCCGCTTCGACGACGGCGAGACCAGCGCCGGCTTTCAACGCAGCCTCGACGAAAGCGTGGCCGTCATGCACGTCGCCCTTAATCGCGAAATATGCCTCGCCCGGCTTGATGGTGCGGGTATCGATAGAGATGCCGGTAATGCCTTCCGGCAGCGCGCCCTGCACCGTGGCGCGCATCGCCTCGACCAGCGCGGCCGATGTCCAAAGAAACTCGCTCATGCAGTCCTCTTGGCAAGCGCCGCTGCGGCGGCCTCGTGATCGCTGAAAGGTAGCGTGCGGGTACCAACGATCTGTCCGGTCTCGTGGCCCTTGCCGGCGATCAGCAGGGCATCGCCGGGCTGCAGGCCTTCGACGGCCACGCGGATGGCTTCGGCGCGGTCACCGATTTCGATAGCGCCTTTCGCAGCGGCCAGAATGGCAGCGCGGATTGTCGCTGGATTCTCGCTGCGCGGATTGTCATCGGTGACAATCACGCTGTCGGCATTTTCGCTGGCGATCTCGCCCATCAGCGGCCGCTTGCCGGCATCGCGATCACCGCCGGCGCCGAACACCACGACGAGCTTGCGCTTCGCATAGGGACGGAGCGCCTGCAGCGCTTTCGCCAGCGCATCGGGCTTGTGGGCGTAATCGACAAACACCGGCGCGCCGTTGTGCGCACCGACCTGCTCGAGACGCCCCTTGGCGCCTTCGAGATGTTCGAGCGCAGCGAAAGTCGCATCGACATCACCGCCGGTACCGATCACGAGACCGGCCGCGACAAGCGCGTTCTCGATCTGGAATTCACCGACCAGTGGCAGCTTGATCTGATGGCTCTTGCCGCGATGCTCAAGTGTGAGTTTCTGCGCGAAGCCTTCGACCGTGGCCTCGACAAGGCGAATGCCCTCGCCTGCGCCGTCGCCCTTGCGGCCGACCTTCATCAGACCCAAGTGGCGCGACTGTGCAGCATGGATCACTTGCGGCGAATGCTCATGATCGGCCGCGATCACGGCAACGCCACCGTCCACGACCAGATTGAGGAACAACCGCAGCTTGGCACTGAGATAGTGCGCGACGTCCGGATGGTAGTCCATGTGATCGCGCGACAGATTGGTGAAGCCGGCGGCAGAGACCCGCACGCCATCAAGCCTGAATTGATCGAGGCCATGGGACGACGCTTCGAGCGCGAGATGCGTCACGCCCTCGCCGGTGATCTCGTCGATCTGCTGGTGCAGCGAGATCGGATCCGGCGTGGTCAGCGAGCCATAGACGGTGCGCTTCGGCGAGACGAGACCGATGGTGCCGATGCTGGCAGAGGCATATCCGAGACGCCCCCAGATCTCGCGTGCAAAGGATGCGACAGAGGTCTTGCCCGATGTCCCCGTGACGGCGGCAATGACCGCTGGCTGGCGCGGATAGAACTTGGCGGCGGCCAGAGCCAGCGCAAGGCGCGGATTGGGCGTGCGCACGAAGGGTACGGACAGATCGTCGGGTCTGTGGTCACTGGCGACAGCGACGGCACCTGACGCCAGTGCCTGTGCGATGAAACGCGAACCGTCGGTCTTCGCACCGGCGAGTGCAAAGAACAGATCGCCCTGTTTCACTGCGCGGCTGTCCACAGCCAGTCCGGTGACGGTGACGTCCCTTGCGGACTGCTCCATCACGGCATCAGGGTTGAACAAATCGCGTAGTTTCATGCTGCTCCGGGCAGGCCAGATCGAGGGACACATCGGGTTCGCAACGCCACGCAAACCGCATTTTGCACCGGCTGTAAAGCGCAGATGCGGCGTTACTGAGTCACCTTGGATGTCGCAAGAATAAGGCGGTCGGACGGCGCCAGATCGAAGCGCGGCTCAAGCCCCAAAAGCGGCGCGATACGGGCGATCACATTGCCCCCCGTCGGCACCGCATTCCAGCCCGAGGTGATGAAACCATGGGTTTCCGGCAGCGCCTTCGGCTCGTCCAGCATCACCAGAACCTGGAATTGCGGATTGTCCATCGGCAGCACAGCGGTAAAGGAATTCAGCACCTGCTTCTTGGAATAGCGGCCGTTGACGACCTTCTCGGCCGTACCGGTCTTGCCGCCGAGATAGTAACCCTTGGCCCTGGCTTCGGCCTGCCGCGCCGAACCGGTCTCGGCATTCAGGCGCATCATGTAACGCACCTTGTCGCTGGTCTCTTTCTTGATGACGCGCTTGCCGATCTCCCGCGCTTCCTCTTCGGTGCGCTTCAGGAAGGTCGGCGGAATCAGCAGCCCGCCATTGATCATCGCATTGACGCCCATCACCGCCTGCAGCGGCGCCACGGCCATGCCGTGACCGAATGCGATAGTGATGGTGTTCAGTTCGCCCCAACGCTTCGGCACGATCGGCATCGCGCTCTCCGGCAATTCGGTGCGCAGGCGATCGAGCTGGCCGACTTTCTTCAGGAAGGCCTTGTGCGCTTCGACGCCCTGCCCGAGCGCGATCTTCGCAGCGCCGACGTTTGACGAAAAAGTGAAGACTTCGGTGAGCGAGATCGGACGCGGCACCGGATGGGTGTCGTGGATCTTGAACTTGCCGTAGCTGAGCGGATAGCGCGCGTCATACATCGTATTGAGATTGGCCTTGCCGCTGTCGAGCGCCATCGCCAGTGTCAGCGTCTTGAAGGTCGAGCCCATTTCATAGACGCCGGTGGTCAGGCGATTGATGCGGTCCGGATCGTGCGCTTCCTTCGGATTGTTCGGATCGAAGTCAGGCAGCGAGACCATGGCGACGATCTCGCCGGTCTTCACGTTCGACACCAGACCCGACGCCGCCTTGGCGCTGTACTTCGCCTTGGCCTTGAGCAGCTCATCACGCAGCGCGTGTTCGACGCGCAGGTCGACGGCGAGTTCGACCGGCTTCTGCAGGCGATCGGACGCAAAGCCCGCGCGATGCAGATCTGCGAGGCCATTACTGTCGAGCCATTTCTCGATCCCCGCAATGCCCTGGTTGTCGATATTAGTCAGGCCGATCAGATGCGAGACCGCCGCACCGCTCGGATAGACGCGCTTGTTCTCGCGCAGGAAGCCGATGCCGGGAATGCCGAGGCGATGAATGTCGCGCTGCTGCTGCGGCGTGATCTCGCGCTTCAGCCAGGCAAAGCCCTTCTTGCTCATGATCCGCTCACGCACTTCGGCGCCGTCGAGATCGGGCAATGCGCCAGTGAGCAATTCGACCGCTTCGTCCTTGTCGATGATGCGGCGTGGCTCCGAGAACAGCGATGGTGACTTCACGTCGGTCGCCAGGATCGCGCCGTTGCGGTCGACGATATCGGGACGTGCAGTGGCGATAGCGTCACGCGTGGAGCGGCGCTCCGCATGGGTGTCGCCGTTGACGGCGAACATGATCAGGCGCACGGCAATGATGCCATACACGCCGCCGAACGCGATCATCGCAAGACCGACGCGCGCGCGTGCCTTCGCCGCACGATCGACGTTGCGCCCGTAGAGCAGGCTGCGGATCAGACGCTGGCGCCAGGGCTCCGGCGGCCGGGTGATCGGTTTGTTCGGGTCGAGTTGCGGACCTGTCACTGCGGATCCTCCGGCGCCGGCAGCGAACCGGTCACGATATCCGGATCGATGGTATGGATCATCGCGCCGATCGGATCTGGCTCACCGGGCTTGGCAAAGTTCGGCGGCCGATCCGGCAGATTCTTCATCGTGTCGAATTGCTGCGCCGTCACCGGCTGCAGCTTGAGATGACGTTCAGCCAGACCCTGCAGCCGCATTGGCGCATCGAGCTTGGCCCATTCGGCGCGCAACGACGCGATCGCATCGCGCTGTTCGCGAATATCGGCATGCAGGCGCAGCACCTTCTCGGTGCGCACGGTGGATTCCATCTTGATGCGATAGACATAGGCGGCGGCGAAGACGAGAACGGCGATGACGAGAAGGTGGATGATCCGCATGGTCAGCCTCCCCTCATCACAGAGGCAAGCGTCGGCCAGCCCGGCAACGGGCCGGCATCCTGTGCCGGCGCGTCGGTACGCTCGGCGCCGCGCAGCTTCGCAGAGCGCGCGCGCGGATTGGCCTTGAGTTCTTCGTCGCCAGCAGTGATCGGGCGCTTGTTGACGAGCGAGAAGCGCGGACGGGATTGCGCGACCTCCGGCAGATGCCGCGATCCGCCGCCGGTCTTGCTGCGTTCGGTCATGAAATTCTTGACGATACGGTCTTCCAGCGAATGGAACGAGACCACCGACAGCCGGCCGCCCGGCTTCAGCACGCGCTCGGCGGCGGCGAGCGCAGTGTGGAGTTCGTCGAGCTCTGCATTGACGAAGATGCGCAGCGCCTGGAACGTGCGCGTCGCCGGATGGATTTCGCCGGGCTTGGCCCACACGACCTTCTGCACGATATCGACGAGCTGTTTCGTCGTTTCGACCGGCGCTTCCTTGCGCGCCGCGACGATCGCGCGCGCAACAGAGCGGGAGTGCCGTTCCTCGCCGAAGATATAGATGATATTGGCGAGATCGGCCTCGGAGGCCTTCGCCACCACATCGGCCGCGGTCGGCCCGTGCTGGCTCATGCGCATGTCGAGCGGGCCGTCGAAACGGAACGAGAAGCCGCGTTCGGCCTGATCGATCTGCATCGACGACACGCCGACATCCATCACGACGCCATCGACGAGCGGCTCGCCCTGGGCGGCACACACATGGGCAAGATTGGAGAAGCGATCCTCGACCAACGTGAGACGGCCGTCGGACGCGTCGACCAGATCGAAGCCACCGGCGATGGCCGTCCGGTCGCGATCAATGGCGATGACGCGGGTTCCCTCGGTCGCGAGAATGGCGCGGGAATAGCCGCCTGCGCCGAATGTGGCATCGACATAAATACCACCGGCGCGCGGGCTCAGCATATCGACGGCTTCAACACCGAGAACGGAGATATGTCTTGTATCGGGCGTGCTCATGCGCGCGCCGGCCGGAGGCGTGCAGACAGCGCGTTCCGTTCCTTCGCATCGAGGCGCAAAATCAAACTGGACACGAACAGGCCCATGTCGCCTCAACTGTCGGCGCGCCGCCTGGCTTTTCCTCCTGAAAAGCCCGGTCGCCGCGCGATTGCGGGTTCCATTCGACGCGCCGCCCGCGTTTTGCGCGAGGCAGGCCTGATGTCCGCATGGATTTGTCGGGATTGCCATGGGATCAGAACGCCGGGATCTGAGCGACAAAATGGAACTTTGGCCGCCCTTTTCAGGTTGGCTCTTCACCACTCAGTAACGGCACTTAGCGTTAAGAAAGCGTTGATGGGTTGGAGAGCAATCGATCAATTGCAAGTGCCGGTTTCATCGTAGTGCTGATGCTTTAAGCCCACAGTGGATAAAAATGGGGCAAAACTGTCATGCAGTCGTTGCATAGCAAGGTGTCGGTCGAGGATAGTACGCGCCTGCGGCGCAACCGATATGTGTCGCTGTTCTCGTGACTGATTTGAGTTTTCTGATGGCTTCACCTACGTCCGCCCCCGCTGGATCCGACTCCAAGCGTCAACGCGCCCTCCCGATTCCCAAGGGCGCCGCGGACATGCCGACCTTTACCCCGGATTCATCCGTCGTTTCCGACGTGATCCCGTCGCCGAATTTCGGTGAGCGTAACAAGGGCCTCGTGCCCGACATGATCGTGCTGCACTATACCGGCATGCCCGATCCGGAAGGCGCGATCGCGCGCCTGTGCAGCGCGGGCACCGATGTCTCTGCGCATTACATCGTGCTCGAGGATGGCCGCATCGTGCAGACGGTGCCAGAAGCCAAGCGGGCCTGGCACGCCGGCGTCGGCTTCTGGGCCGGCGAAGAGGACATCAATTCCTGCTCGATCGGCATCGAAATCATCAATCGCGGTCATGACTGGGGCTATCCGGATTTTCCGAGCCGGCAGATCGCCGCCGTCACCGCGCTCTGCCGCGGCATCATGCTGCGTCATGACCTGCAGCCGCATCGCGTGCTCGGTCATTCCGACGTCTCGCCCTCGCGCAAGAAAGATCCCGGCGAGAAATTCCCGTGGCACTCGCTCGCCAATTCCGGCGTCGGCCACTGGGTGATGCCGGCACCGATCGTGCGCGGCGAAACCATGAAACTCGGCGCTGCGGGCGACGACGTACTGGCGCTGCAGCATGCATTGGCGCGCTATGGCTACGGCATCGAGACCGATGGCCAGTACAATGCTCCGACCATGGAAGTGGTCACCGCCTTCCAGCGCCATTTCCGTCCGGAGCGCGTCGACGGTCTCGTGGATCACTCGACGCTGACCACGCTGCAGGCCCTGCTCGCCAGCCTGCCCAGCGAAGCGACAGCCTAGATCTCCGGATCGATCATCTCGTCCAGCTCAGCCAATCGCCGCGCGTAAAGCCGGCGCAATGGCTCAAGTTGTGTGGCCGCACTGGCCCGATGATACGCATCGCGGGCGGCATCGCGCCGGCCAAGACGGCGCAACAGGTCGGCGCGCACGGCCGGCAGCAGATCGTAGCCGTCGAGTCCGCCCCTCGCCTGCAATGCGTCGACCAGATTCAAGGCACGCAGCGGACCATCGACCATCGCCACCGCGGCGGCATGGTTGAGCTCGATTACCGGCGATGGCCTGATCCGCAGCAGGACTTCGTAGAGCCCAGCGATCTGCGGCCAGTCGGTGGCTTGATAGCTTGGCGCCTGCGCATGCAGCGCGGCGATCGCGGCCTGCACTACGTAGTCATCGGGTCGGCCCGGAGCGTGCAACGCGTCCTCTACCAGCCGCAATCCCTCGACAATCTGTTGGTGATCCCACAGCGACCGATCCTGCGCTTCCAGCAGCACGATATCGCCATCCGCCGTCGCACGACCGGAGCGGCGCGCGTCGTGCAGCAGCATCAGCGCCAGCAGGCCTTTGATCTCGCGGCGCTGCGGCATCAGCGCATCAAGCAAACGAGCCAGCCGGATTGCTTCCCGCGCCAGGTCCGGCCGCATCAGATCGTCACCTGATGTGGCAACGTAGCCTTCGGTGAAAACCAGATAGATCACGGCCAACACGCCGCGCAGGCGCTGTTCGAGCGCATCTCGCACAGGCACTTCATAGGGAATTCCGGCGATGCGGATCTTCTGTTTGGCCCGGACCAGACGCTGCGCCATGGCGTCTTCGCCGATCAGAAACGCCCGTGCCACCTGAGCGGTGCTCAATCCACAGACGGTTCGCAGCGTCAGCATCACCTGCACCTCTACGGCGAAAGCCGGATGGCAACAGATGAAAATCAGCCGCAGCATGTCGTCGTCGAGAAGAGCGTCATCACAGCGATCGTCATTTGCGCACGCATTCAGCAACAGCTCGTGCGTCACCTGTTCCTGCTTGTCGCGAAACGAGACCAGACGCCTGACACGGTCGATCGCCTTGTTGCGCCCGACATTGACAAGCCACGCACGCGGATTTTCCGGCGGCTCGGCGGCGGGCCATTTTTCAAGCGCAACCGCGAAGGCATCCTGCAACGCATCTTCAGCCAAATCGAAATCGCCGACGAGGCGGATCAGCGTCGCCAGCGCGCGACCCGCCTCGTTGCGAAAGATCCTGTCGATTTCGGCCAGCGTCATGGTGTCAGTTATAGACCCAGATCGGCCGCACCTCGATCGAACCGACCCGCGCACTGGGAATCCGCGCCGCAATCGCCAGTGCGGCATCGAGATCCTTCGCGTCGACCAGATAGTAACCAGCGAGCTGTTCGCGCGTCTCGGCGAACGGACCATCGGTGGTGAGCATCTTACCGTCGCGCACCTGCACCGTGGTCGCTGTGGTCGTCGGTTGCAGCCGGTCACCAGCCTTGAAATTGCCGCTCTGGACGATGGACTGGGTGAATGCGCCATATTCCTCAAGCATCTTCTTGCCTGTGGCGGCGTCCATTTTCGCGTACTCGGCTTCGTTCTGGTAGATCATCAGCAGATACTGCATTGCGTTCTCTCCTCTTGAGCGGCGCATTCGCCGTGACATGGGCATGATCGGGTCCGAAAACTGGTTGCCACTTTCCGGGATCATGCGGTCAGTCGAACGAACCGGCAGCAGAACGACATCTTCAGGATAATTTATTTTGGCAAAGACTGCGCGCGTTCCTGGCTTGACGCCACGGCCCTGAGCCTCCATGCCTGTGCCGTCAGTCGGCTGGACGGCCGCTCCCGCTACGGTCGAAAGGCTGCGGGAGAGGAAAGTCCGGGCTCCATCGACATACGGTGCCGGATAACGTCCGGCGGGGGTGACCCCAGGGAAAGTGCCACAGAGAACGAACCGCCCTCCTACGCAGCTTCGCTGCTTCGGCGCGACAGGCCCTCGGGCTCGCCACGCCGCAACCCGCAAGGGTGAAGGCGGGTAAGGGTGAAAAGGTGCGGTAAGAGCGCACCG
Source organism: Tardiphaga sp. OK245 (assembly GCF_900108575.1). NCBI lineage: Bacteria > Pseudomonadati > Pseudomonadota > Alphaproteobacteria > Hyphomicrobiales > Nitrobacteraceae > Tardiphaga > Tardiphaga sp. OK245. The sequence continues at coordinate 314,925 of NZ_FNWZ01000005.1, forward strand.
CGTATCCGGCAACGGAAACGGCATGGCAAACCACACCGGGAGCAAAACCGAATAGGGACGGCAAAGCAGTCAGTTCGCTCACCTTGAGCGATAACACTGCGGGGCGATGTCTTGCTCGCTGTCCGGGTAGGTTGCTTGAGGCCATAGGCAACTATGGTCCCAGAGGAATGGCCGTCACGTATCGCCGGTGCAAATCGGCGATGCCCTACAGAACCCGGCTTACAGGCCGGCTGATAACTTTCTGAACAACGAAGGGCCCGGCGCAAAACGCCGGGCCCTTCGCCAGTTTTGGCGCCGATGACCGCACCGAAATCTGCTTCAGTCCCGTCCTGCCTGAATGATCGCCTCTGCGAGGCGTGCAGGATTGCTGAAGAACATTTCATGGCTACCCGGACATTCGACCAGCCGAAACAGACCAAGACGTTCGGATAGTCGGGGATGCCATGGCAGGCTGTGTGGCAGCGCAATGTCCTGCTGACAATTTACGTAGGATTTCCCGACCGCAAGTTCGGCGAGAGGCTTGCTCAGCGAAATCTTGTCGGTGAATGTCTTGTAGGGATGCGGATTGAGTTGCTCATAGGCTGACTTCGCCAGTCCGAAATCGGCATCGTTGATGAAAGCGTCGCGCCAGATTTCAAACGGCAGCATCACCGCGTTGTTGTTGGCGGCAGCGATGGAATCGAACAGGCCAAGGTAATGCGGCGGCACCATGTCATTGAGCGACTGTCCGTTCAGCGGAACGAAGGCGTTGACATAGACCAGCCGCTTGATGCGTTCTGCCATACGGTCCGCGACGCCCGAAATCACCATGCCGCCATAGCTGTGTCCGACAAGGCGTATGTCCCGCAGATCTTCCTTCTCGATATAATCCGCGATCGAAGCGATAGCCTGCGCAAGCCCAACTGTGCTGCGGTCGTCATTCGCGTTGTTGCCAGCGACCGTCGGGCAATGAACGACATGCCCGCTCGCCCGCAGATGACCGGCGACCGCGTCCATCTCCTTCCCCGTGTGCCAGGCACCGTGAACCAGGACGTATAGATCTGCCATGCAATCCTCCCGATGTTTCCCGAACATTCATAATCACCGACATGCCGGGCAGATGGCCGGATTACGCCAGCCCAATCGACGATTTGCGTCACAGGCTATCGTCGGCGCCTGAACTCGCCGGGTGTCACCCCAAGATATTTGCGGCACTGGCGGATAAAGTGTGATGGATCCGTCAGGCCGACCTTCTGGCCGATGCCACCGATACTCACACGGTCGAAGCGCGGCTCGGCCAGCATCTTGCGGGCCATTGACATGCGGCAGTCGGCAAGCAGCCCGCTAAAGGTCACGGACGCGCTGGCGAGACCGCGATGCAGCGTGCGCTCCGAGATTTGCAGTTGCGCGGCAATCGACGCTGCAGTGAGGCCGGGCTCGGCATAGCGTTCGCGCAGAGCGCGACGAATCCGATCAATCAGCGCGGCCGTGCCAGACGTCTCCGTCGGCGACTGCGTCACATCGCCTTCCAGTGTCAGAGCCAGCAGGGCTCCCAATTGATCGACGAGGAGAGACGCCGGCAGCGGACTGCGAACGGCCAGTTCCGGTGACCATTGCCGGACGAAGCCGCTCAGTGCCAGTCCCCAGCCAGACTGTCCATCAATCACCCGGCCAAGATGCTGCTCGGGCGCCGTAAGCCAGCGCTCGACCCATCCCATCGGCAGCTCCAGCGAAATCGTGTCCGACGTCACCGGAAAATGAAATTCATAGGGGCGCCGCGAATCCACCAGGAGAAGATCATGGGGGCGCAACATCGCCGTTCTCTCGCATTGCGTGGCCGACCAGTTCCGGTCGGTCTTGCAAAGCAGATAGTAAAAATTGGACTGGCCGCGCGCGATGGCGCGTCTGGTGCGATAGACATGCTGGGGATCGCCTCGAACTTGATTGACCCCAATCACATCGAGCTGCCCGCGCTGTAGTTCGGACGCAAAGCTCGCGGGCGCGAGGCTGGCGATATCCATCTCCAGAAAGCCTTCGCAAACAGCGGAAATCCAGTAATCCAGCCGTCGTTCCGGCTCGACGAGAGCAGTCGACCATGTCTGAATGTCCGGCGAGCAATCCATCGTCGAGCCCCAATACGGTCTATACTGGTCGCAGGATCGACAGAGTGTTGCGCAAAGCAGGAACTGTCAACGAGCTCCGATTTTGCGACGACGGGCGCCACCGCGCGAGCGTCGCCACAATCGGTTCGCCCCACGGGGGGACGAAGGCATTGACGACATGCGCCGAAATGCGAACGAGGGCCAACGGCGGCCCCCGTTCCTTCCTGATATCATTCCGCCGCGGCGGTGCGATCGAGATCCAGCACCTGACGCTCGAACAGACCGCGATAGATGCCACCCGGTCGCGCTGTGAGCGTGGCATGGGTGCCCTCTTCCGCGATGTGCCCGTGATCGAACACCAGAATGCGATCGAGGCTGCGCACGGTCGACAGGCGATGCGCGATCACGATCGAGGTGCGGCCTTTCATCAACCGCTCCATCGCCTCCTGGATCAACGCCTCCGACTCTGAATCAAGGCTCGATGTCGCCTCGTCCAGAATCAGCACCGGCGCATCCGCCAGGAATGCACGCGCCAGCGCGACACGCTGCCGCTCGCCGCCTGACAGTTTCACACCGCGCTCACCAACCAGCGTGCCGTAACCTTTCGGCAGCCGGGTGATGAAGTCATGCGCATTCGCCAGCCGCGCCGCCTGTTCAATCGCCGCCATGCTGGCACCGGGCCGGCCATAGGCGATGTTGTCGGCCAGCGAACGGTGAAACAGAATCGGATCCTGCTGCACAATCGCAATCCGGCTGCGCAGCGACTCCTGCGTGACCTCGGCGATGTTCTGGCCGTCGATCATGATCTGGCCACCCGACACATCGTAGAGCCGCTGGATCAGCTTCACGAATGTCGTCTTGCCCGAACCGGAGCGCCCGACCAGACCGACGCGCTCGCCGGCGCGGATGTCGACCGACAGCCCGTCATAGAGCGGCGTGGCATGACCGCCATAGTGGAACGTCACGTCGTCGAACAGGATGCGCCCGCCGGTGATCGCAATCGGCTGCGCATCCGGCGCATCGGCGATGCCGAGCGTGACATCATGAATCGCGACAAGCTCCTCCATGTCGTTCACCGAACGCTGCAGGTTGTTGATGTGCATGCCGACATCGCGCAGATAGCCGTGGATCACGACATAGCTCGTCAGCACATAGGTGACATCGCCCGCCGTGGCTTGCCCGTTCAGCCACAGCCATAGCGCGCCGCCGATCACCGCCGTGCGCACGCAGAGTAGCACCGCGAGCTGCACCGTGCTCGTCGTGTTGTAGCGATACCATGTGCGCGCCACGCGCACGCGCCAGCGGCCGACGACCTGCCCCAGCCGACCGTCCTCACGGCTTTCCGCGCCGAAGGATTTCACCACGGCATTACAGGTCAGGGCATCCGCCAGCGTACCGCCAACCTTGGTGTCCCATGCATTCGACACGCGCGCGGCCGGCGCGATGTAACGCGTGGAGAACCACACGGTCATGGCGATATAGGCCACCGTACCGACAGCGATCACACCGCCCAGCGCCGGCCAGTGCCAGCCGAGCAGCAGCATCGAGCCAAGCAACACCACCAGCGACGGCAGCAGCGCCATCAACAGCGTGTCGTTGAGCAGATCGACCGCCCACATTCCGCGCGTGACCTTGCGCACCGTGGAGCCCGCAAAGCTGTTGGCGTGCCAGTCGGTCGAGAAACGCTGCACGCGCGCGAAAGCCTCGCGCGACAGATCCGACATGATGCGCAGCGTGAACGGAACGATGGCGTGGATGCCGAGCAGCCGCAGCAGCATCGACGTCGCGCCAAGCGCCACGATGGCGCCAAAGGCTGTGAATGCCGCCTGCCGGGCTGCCGGATCGGCGCCACCTTTGGTGACGGCATCGACCAGCTGGCCGGAGAACAGCGGCATGAACAGATCGGCCACCGTTGCGCCGAGCAGACCGACGGCAACCGTCGCCGCCCGTCCGGGCTGCCGGAACCAGTGCCGGATCACGAAAGGGATCACCACGCGGATGGCGGCGGCGCGGTCCTTCGATTTCAGAGTCATGACTTCATCCGGCAGCGCCCCTGCGCAGACCGGCTCCATGGTTTGACGCGCAACGGCCAGACCGAGCGAGCGTCCTAAAAGTACAGAAACGGGAAAGATCAGGATGATCGGGACATCAGGCCCAACCGGCAGAGGCGGAACCGGGGCTCAACGAGCCCGCATAAACCCGCATGCGTGCACCGAACCGAGAATTCCGGAGAGCAGATCAATCGACTTCATGCAGACTCTCCCTCGGGTTCGAGCAATGGAAGGTAGTTTTATAGATGTGCCGCCGACTTTTGGCAACATGATGGCCGGCAGGAAAGCGTCGGCTGGCGATAGAACCGCTCCAGCCGCTCTAGCTTTTTGTTTTGACGCGTTTTCTTGACGCGAACCGGCATCCACTTCGCTCGAAAACGCTCTAGTGCCCGCCGCCTGCATTGGCAGGATTGCTGGGCTTGTTCAGCAGCATCACCATGAGGCTGAGACCGACATAGAACACCGACAGCGCGAAGAACGCATCGCCAAAGCTCATCACCACGGCCTGGCGATGCACGATCTGCGACAGCTGTTTCATCGCCATGCGCGACGCGTCACCCATACCCTGGAACTTCTGGGTGAACATGTTGAGCATCTCGACCGCCTGCGCATTGCCCCAGGTGACCTTGTCGTGCAGCCGGGTGATGTGGAAGTCGGTGCGGTGATCGAGCACGGTGTTGATCAGCGCGAGGCCGAGTGCGCCGCCAAGATTGCGCGTCAGGTTGAACAGGCCGGAGGCGTTCTTCAGCATCTGCGGCGCCAGCGTGCCGAGCGCAATGTTGTTGATCGGCACCATGGCCATCATCATGCCGATGCCGCGCAGGATTTGCGGCAGCAGCAATTCGTAGAAATCGAAATCGCGCGTCACCCATGTCATCTGCCAGGTGCCGGCGGCGAACAGCACCAATCCCGTCATGATGAGATAGCGCATGTCGATTTTCTGCATCAGACGCGCCACCAGCGGCGCCGTCAGGAACATCGCAACGCCCGAGACGAACATCGTTTCGCCGATCATCAACGCGCTATAGCCGCGGATCTCCGCGAGATAACGCGGATAGAGATAGGTCAGGCCGTAGAGCCCGATGCCGACGCAGAACGAAAACAGACAGCCCAGCGCGAAATTACGATCCGTGAAAGCGCGGATGTCGACGATGGGCTCCCGCGCCGTCAGCACGCGCCAGAAAAATGCGATGGCCGACAGCAAGCAGATGACCGCGAAGATCGCAATCGACGTGTCCTGGAACCAATCGTTACGCGGCCCCTCTTCCAGCACATATTCCAGCGAACCGAGGAAACCCGCCATGAAGCCGAGGCCCCACCAGTCGAAATGATCGAGCAGTTCGAAATGCGGCTCGTCGAAATCCACCAGGGCGAGCACGCCGATGGTGATGCCGATGCCGGGCACCACATTGATGAAGAACAGCCAGTGCCAGGACAGCGCATCGGTGATGTAGCCGCCCACCGTCGGGCCGATGGTCGGCGCCAGCGTCGCAACGAGGCCGATGATCGGGCCGACGATATGGAATTTGGAGCGCGGAAACACCGTATAGGCCGAGGCGAACACCGTCGGGATCATGCCTGCGCCGAGGAAGCCCTGGATCGCGCGCCACAGGATCATCTGCTCGATCGACGATGTGAAGCCGCACATCAGGCTGGCGAAAGTGAATCCGGCGGCCGAGATCGCAAACAGCAGCCGCGTGCCGAGGGCGCGCGACAAAAAGCCGGACAGCGGGATCGCGATCACTTCCGCGATCAGATAGGCCGTCTGCACCCAGGAGACTTCGCTGGACGACGCGGACAATCCGGCCTGGATTTCGGACAGCGAGGCCGAGACGATCTGGATGTCCAGGATCGACATGAACATGCCGAACACCATGATCAGAAACGCGATCAGGCGTTTCGGCGCGACATAGTCCGCAGCCGGAGCGGCCGGCGGTGCGCCTGATACGGTGGTTGTCGTGGACATCTGCTTGTCCTGACTCAGCGCGCGGGTTCTGCACCCGGCTTGGTGTTGACGCGGACATAGACCGACATGCCGGCGCGCAGCAGGTTTTCCTTGGCAACGTCAGCCGGCACCCTGAGACGCACAGGCACACGCTGCACGATCTTGGTGAAGTTGCCGGTGGCGTTATCCGGCGGCAGCAGCGTGAACACCGAGCCTGCGGCTGGCGCGAGGCTTTCCACAGTGCCTTCGATGGCGCGGCTGCTATCGGCGTCGAGCTCGATCGAGACCGGCTGGCCCGGCTTCAGGCGGCGCAGTTGCGTCTCCTTGAAATTGGCATCGATATAGACGTCGTTGAGCGGCACGACATTGCCAAGACGCTGGCCGGCGCTGATGAAATCGCCGGTCGACACGAGGCGGTTCGAAAAGATGCCATCCACCGGCGACTTCACGGTGGTGAAGTCGAGATCACGCACGGCCTTGTCCAGCGCGCTCTGCAATTCGGCGAGCTGCGCGCGCGCTTCGTTCTGCTGCGCCTTCGTCACTTCGACGCTGCTCTTGGCTGCATCGACGGATGCCTTCGCGGCCTTGACGGCAGCCGAGGTCTGGTCGCGGTTCGACTGCGAGGTCTCGTAGACCGAGCGCGAGGCAAAACCCTGCTTGCTCAGCGTTTCCTGACGGTCGAATTCAAGCACGGCGCGATTGGCGGCGGCATCGGCCGATGCGAGTTGGGCCTGGGCCTGCTCGACGGCGCTTTCTTGCGCGCCGACCTGACGACCGATCCGCTCGATGGTGGCCTTCTGGGTGTCGATTTTGCGCTTGGCGGCATCGACGGCGATGCGATAGTCGCCGTCGTCGATCCTGAAGATCACCTCGCCGGCCTTCACCGCGACGTTGTCGCCCGGCAGGATCTGCGCGATGTGGCCCGAGACGCGCGCACCCAGCGTGGTGTTGCTGGCGCGGACATAAGCGTCGTCGGTCGAGACGATGAAGCGGCCGACGAGATAATAGTTGATGCCGTAATAGACGCCTGCGACGGCGAGCAGCGCGCCGACACCGAGCAGCACTTTTTTCTTCTTGCCGGATTTTGGCGCAGCGGTCTGCGCGGTCGCGGCCGGTGCTGCTGTGGCGGGCTGTTCAGGTGCGGGCGCATCCGCAGGACCGCGGGCTGCGGGTTCATCCGCTGCGGGCGACACGACGCGTACCGGCGCGCTGTCAGTCTCGCCTTCGGGGCGAATGATACGGGCAGCCTGGTCGCGTGGTCCGGCCATTCCGGCCTCCTCAAACGTGAGAATGCGGAGACCATCGGACAGGCCGGGCTCCCCGCTTGCTGCGGCAATATGTAAATTGACCGAACGGTTCGGTCAAGATAGAGTTTGGTCAGTTCATCACGATTTCGCGTTATTCCGGTTTCATCGCGGGCGATATCCCGCTGATTCATCGAACAGGCTGAACGAATGGTTGCCTCCCACCCTGCCCCCCTCTCGCCTGTCGGCGAGGAAGACAGCGCCAAGCGCCGCCAAATTCTCGATGGCGCGCGAAAAGTCTTCCTGGATCTGGGCTTCGACGGCGCCAGCATGGGCGAGATCGCGCGTGCCGCCGGCGTCTCCAAGGGCACGCTTTATGTCTATTTCACCGACAAGAGCGCGCTGTTCGAGTCGATCGTCGAGCAGGAGAAGCTCGAGCAGGGCAAGGCTGTCTTCAATCTCGATCCGGAACGCGATGCAGTGACCACGCTCGGCGAGTTCGGCCGCGCCTATATCCAGTTGCTGTGTCGGCCCGGCGGCGGCTCGGCGATCCGTACCGTGATGGCCATCGCGGAGCGCATGCCCGATGTCGGCAAACGCTTTTATGAAGCGGTGCTGGCGCACGCGATCCGGCAGGTCGCGGCCTATCTCGATGCCCGCGTCGCTGCGAAGGAATTGGCGATCACTGATACCGAGCTATCCGCCGCGCAATTCATGATGTCCTGCCAGGCGACGCTGTTTCAGCCCTTCATCTTCCAGGCCAAGCCGACACCCACGGCCGCGGAGATCGACAAGGTCGTCGACAGCGCCGTGCGGATGTTCCTCGCGGCCTACCGCATCTGACAAGCCGGCCTATTCGTTCTCGTAGAAGTCCTCGTCATCAGGCGATTTGCGCGTCGACTTCTTGGCCGTGCGCCCGATCGAGCCGGTCACGCCGCCGTAGTCATTATTGTTGCGGCTGGCATAGGGATTGCGGCTTTGCGCGCGCGCGGCAATCTCCTCGCCCGACACGGCCGCCGGCTGGCAGATCACCGGGCGCTTGGGCCGGCGCATCAGATCCACGTGAATGTGATCGTAGTGATAGACGTTGGAGCCCGGCGCTAGCACGGTGTTGAAGACCTGACACGCGCCGCCCTGGATGTCGCGCAGGAAGCCCTGCTCTTCCGGCATCCCCTTCCAGCCTGCCTTCACCGAGACACTGCGACCATCGGCGAGGACGAAGGCGGAGATATCGAGCGCGTTGCCGAATGCATGTTCGGAGATGTGCGCGCGCGAATTGCCGTTCATGCCACGGCACGAATAAGCAGAGATCTGCTTGATCTCGGCGACGCGGACGCCGAACCAGCGCATCGCCGCCGGCTGCACGGACTCCGCGAGCCACTTGTCGAGTGCCGAGACGATCGGACAGGCCAGCGTCGCCGTCGGTTTCACGACGACGGGGCCGACCGAGCCCGTGACATTGCCCTGTCCCGGTCCAAGACGCTGCGGAGCGTAATCCTGCGGCGGCTGGCTCTGCTGCACACCTGAGCTATAGCGGCCGTAAGGCGCGCGCGGCTGCTCTTGCTGCGGCGCGCGCATCGTCTGCGGCGAACCTTCCGGCGGCAATTCGATTTCGTCTTCATTGTCCGGCGGCACGCCCGGCGCGTTTAGCGAGATCGGTCCGTTATTGGGTGCGCCGCCGTAAGACGAACCGCCATAAGATGGCTGCTGCGGCGCGGCAGCTTGCGGATAGGAATTCGGATAGCTGCTGGCGGGACGCGCCATGGTCTGTGGCTGCTGCTGCACCGGCCAACGTGGCTGGCTTGCACCGCTGATGCCGCCAGGCGGCCGCAAGGTTTCATCGGCAAAACCATAGCTGCTGCTGGCCTCGCCAAGGGCTGCGACCTTCAAGGGAAATTCTGCGCCGCAGACACCGGGCCCGGAAATCGGGTTGATCCGAACGAGATCAGCGCCCTCTTTCACCGTGCCGGATTTGAGACATGCGACTTCTGCCTCGGCACGCCATGGTTCACGTTCCTGGGTCTGAAACAGACCGCGTCCGCAACCCGCAAGCGAAACAAGGACGACGGAGCCGACGAGATACAAACGAACTCTGCGCGTCATTCGCGCAAGGTGGTCGAAATGTTTTAAAGACTCTTCAACGCATTGAATTCACGTTTGATTTACCATGTTGCCGACCCTCGTACCGCTCCGGCAGCAATTGATCGGCTTCATTCTCTTTTCTGCGGGAACGGACCGCTGGCTTTCGCGTTACTCAGCGCGACAACGTCAAAGGGAGGGTTCCCATGACTATGTTCGGCCAACTGAGCGTTGTGGCCGCCTATGCGGCAATCGCCTTCGTCGGCGCTATCGTATTTGGCGTGCTGTAGAGCCCTAATCCCATGAAGCTTTCTCACCTATGGCGTCCGCTCTCCCGAGCGGACGCTTTTTGCTGTCGTGACCTGCCAATAGCCGATTGACAGTTTGACGCAGGCCGGGGCCTGATGCCCCCATTGCGAGCGCTTGCGCATCGGCCGGGACGACCGCCCCGCGCAGTAGACCAGCGCCGAATTTAGAAGTCAGGAAACGTCCATGCGCAAATTCTTTGCCGCAGCCATTGCGGCTGTATCACTCGCCGCTGCACTTGCAGCCCCCGCTGCGGCGCAAACCCCGATCAAGATCATGGTCGGCGGTATCGATAAGCAGATCTATCTGCCGGCGAAGCTCGCGGCGCAGCTCGGCTTCTTCAAGGAACAGGGGCTCGACGTCGAACTGTTCAACTCGACCTCCGGCTCGCAGGCCGCAACCGCGCTGCTCGCGCGCGAAGTACAAGGCGTGGTCGGTTTCTACGATCACACCATCGACCTGCAGTCCAAGGGCAAGTTCATTACCTCGGTGGTGCAGTTCGCCGTCGCGCCTGGCGAAGTCGTGCTGGTGAAAGCCGCCGATGCGGACAAGCTGAAGGATCCCGCCAACTGGAAGGGCCAGGCGCTCGGCGTCACCGGCCTCGGCTCTGCTACCGACTTCCTGACTCGCGCGCTCGCCGCCAAGGCGGGGCTGAAGATGCAGGACTACACACTGGTGCCGGTCGGCGCCGGCGACACGTTCCTCGCTTCGATGCAGCAAGGCAAGATCGTCTCCGGCATGACCACGGAGCCGACGGTGGCGCGCGCGGTGAAGAACGGCACGGCCAAAGTCGGCATCGACCTGCGGACGCCGGAAAGCACCCGCGCTGCACTCGGCGGCGATTATCCGGCCGCGTGTCTCTATATGGACCGCGCCTGGATGGAGGCGAACAAGGAGACGGCACAGAAGGTCGTCAATGCCTTCGTGAAGACGCTGAAGTGGATGAATACCCACTCGCCCGAAGAGATCGCAGCTCAAATGCCGAAGGACTATTATGCCGGCGAACTCGATCTCTATGTGCAAGGTCTGCGCGAAGGCAAGCCGCAATACTCCGTGGACGGCATGATGCCGGCGGGTGCGCCGGAATCGGTGCTGAGTGTGCTGAACAGCTTCTCGCCCAACCTCAAGGGCAAGACCATCGACCTGGCCAAGACCTACACCACGGATTTCGTGGTCAAAGCCAACGCGACGAACTGAGGCCCTTCTCCCCTCCCCCTTGCGGGGAGGGGCCGGGGGTGGGGGTAGCCACAAGGGACGTCACTTGTGGACCCCCCTCCCCGACCCTCCCCCGCAAGGGGGGAGGGAGCAGAACGAACGCGCTTTACCCGCCGACTTCAACAACGTCTCTGATAATAAAGCGAATGCAATCATGAATGCTCCCGCACCCTCCGCCGTCGCGCTGAAGAACGTCGCGCGCCGCTTCGTCACGCCTTCGGGTGACGTTCTCTCCGCGCTGGAGGATTTCGACCTCAGCATTGCGCCCGGCGAATTCATGGCCGTGGTCGGCCCCACCGGCTGCGGCAAGTCGACGACGCTCGGGCTGATCGCCGGCCTCGCCCGCCCGCAAGGCGGCGAAGTCACATTGTTCGATGCGCCGGTGACCGGTGTTGATCGGCGCGTTGGCTTCGTGTTCCAGCAGGATGCCGTGTTTCCGTGGCGCGACGTGCTCGGCAATGTCATGGCCGGACCGCTATTTCGCGGTGTCCCGAAAGACAAGGCGGAGGCTACCGCGCGCGACTGGATCATTCGCGTCGGCCTGAAGGGCTTCGAACATCATCATCCGCATCAGCTCTCCGGCGGCATGCGCAAGCGCGTGGCGCTGGCGCAGACTTTCATCAACAATCCGCAGGTGCTGCTGATGGACGAGCCATTCTCCGCGCTCGACGTGCAGACCCGCGAACTGATGCAGGAGGAATTGCTGCAGCTCTGGGCGCAGGCGAAATCGGCGGTGCTGTTCGTAACGCATGATCTCGACGAGGCGATCCTGCTCGCCGATCGCGTCGCCGTGCTGACCACGCGACCGGCGCGGGTGAAGTCCGTCCACACCATCGACCTGCCGCGTCCACGCGATGTCGCGACGCTGCGCTACGACGAACGTTTCATCGCCATCGCGCGAAAGATCTCTGACGACCTGCGCGAGGAAGTATTGCGCGCCCGGGCGGGACACTAGAATGACCGAAACGACAATCACCACACCCCTTGCCACCGACGGCCGCATCGAGACCGCCGTGCAGCGCATGCGCCGCCATCAGCGCCTGGTGCTGGCGCTGCGGCTTGCCGTTCTCGTATTCCTGATCGGCGGCTGGGAATTCGGCGTGCGCTTCGAGCTGATCGATCCGTTCTTCTTCGGCCAGCCTTCCGGCATCGTCCTGAAACTGATAGACTGGACCGAGAACGGCACCTCGATCGGGCCGCTATGGAAGCAGATCTGGGTGACGATCTACGAGGCCGGCGCCGGCTTCCTGATCGGCTCCGCCATGGGCATCCTGTGCGGCATCGCGCTCGGGCGTAACCAGCTCCTGTCAGACGTGTTCTCGATCTACATCAAGGTCGCGAATTCGATCCCGCGCGTCGTGCTCGGCTCGATCTTCATCGTGGCCCTCGGCCTTGGTGCGGCATCGAAGATCGCACTGGCCGTCGTGATGGTGTTCTTCGTGGTGTTCGCCAACGCCTTCCAGGGCGTGCGCGAGGCCGACAAGAACCTGATCGCCAATGCGCGCATCCTCGGCGCCAGCAACTGGCAGATGACCCGCGCCGTGGTGCTGCCCTCGGCGCTGTCCTGGATTCTCGCCAGCCTGCATGTCTCGTTCGGCTTCGCGCTGGTCGGCGCCATCGTCGGAGAGTTTTTGGGCGCCCGCGAAGGCATGGGCCTGCTGATCGCGACCGCACAGGGCTCGTTCGATTCCAACGGCGTGTTCGCCGCGATGATCGTTATCGCGATCGTGGCGCTGCTGGCCGAATGGATCCTGACCATGATCGAAAACCGGCTGCTGACCTGGCGCCCGGATACCACCGTTAACGAGTGACCACCGAAGCCCGGCGCGCTTGATTTAAATCAGCGCGCCGGCGGTCATTCCCGGTGCAACAATGTTGTCCGCCTCCCCCCGCGACGACACATTTCCCCGCCGCGACGAAACCGTTTTGCAGAATTGACGCAAATCTCCTGAAACGGCCGCTGGGTACATCTCCTGCCAACGAGGCGCCGAACGGGCGCTCATTCACAGGCGCTCAAACGGAGATTCCCATGATCACCCTCGCTTCTTTCGAACGAAAAATTCGCCGTGCTGCCGTCGCAATCGGCGCGCTCCTTGCCGGCGCATTCTCCTTTGCCCATCCGGCAGCCGCAACGCCGCTGCCGCTGTTTCCGTTCTTCATGGCGCCGCCGGTCCAGAGCGAGCCTGCGCCCTATGTGCAGTCGCCGCAGATGGATGACGAGCGCTCTGCCATCGAACAGCCCGCGCGCTTCAGGCGGCAGATCGTCAACTATCCGACCCGCGAGGCCGCCGGCACGATCATCGTCGATACGCCGAACACCTATCTGTATTACGTGCTCGGCAACGGTCAGGCGCTCCGCTACGGCATCGGCGTTGGCCGCGATGGTTTCACATGGTCCGGTGTACAAACCGTGACTCGCAAGGCCGAATGGCCGGCATGGACCCCGCCGGCTGAAATGATCGCTCGTCAGCCCTATCTGCCCCGCCACATGGCCGGCGGCCCCGGCAACCCGCTTGGTGCCCGCGCCATGTATCTCGGCGGCACCATCTATCGCATCCACGGCACCAATATGCCGGAGACCATCGGCACGCAGGTCTCGTCGGGCTGCATACGCCTCACCAATCAGGACGTGTCGGATCTGTATTCCCGCGTCACAGTCGGCACCAAGGTCGTCGTGCTGCCGATGGATCGCCGTGCGGACAGCGCAAGCGGCAAGCGTGGCTAATCTGAGGCGCGGCTCCTAACTGGCGCGCGTCACCACAGCATTGTAATGTCCCCGCGTTTTCGAGCGGGGACATCATGCGTCTGAAACCAATTCTGATCGGCGCTGTGCTGGTCGCCGTCTTTTTCGTGGTCGCACTCAAGGTGATGGACTATGTGGCGCCGCGCGGCGCCGGGTCGGCGCCGGTGCTGATCGCATTGCCGCCACTGCCACCCTCACCCGCACGCAGCTCCAGCATCGTCGCGCCGGTCGCCATTGCACTCACCGCGATCCGCGATGCCGCCGACCGCGGCGCGCCGCGCAGCTTCAACGGCACGGCTGACAATCCTGTACAGCAATTGCTGCAGGATGCCGATATCAAGTGGACGGCCGCACGCGGTCCGATCGCGGCGGCCGGCGCGCAGGACACGCTGACCATGTCCGCGCCCCTGACCGGCACGCTCAATGTCACCGGCGCCATTTCGACGAATGTGCGCGATGCGCTGGGCGGCGCGCTCGGCAACCTGCTCGGCGGCAATGTTGCCAAGCAGCTTGGCAACATCAACATCAAGAACGTCAATGCCAATGCGGAAATCCGCGGCAATGTGGTGGTCTCGGCGCAGCCGCGGCTGACGCCGAACTGGCGGATCGACCCGAACCTGACCGCTCAGGTGACACTCGGCGACACCAATGTCGCGGTCGCCGGCGCCCGCATCAATGTGCCCGCGCAGGTCAAGCCGATGATCGACAATGCGGTCAACGAGCAGATCATCGCCCTGCAGCAACGCCTGCGCAACGATCCTGCTTTCGAGCAGAATGCCCGGCGTGAATGGGCCAAACTCTGCCGGTCGATCCCGCTGCAAGGTGCGAGCGCATTGCAGAACCTGTTCATCGAACTGAAGCCGACGCGTGCCGTCGCCGCCCAGCCGCGCATCGATGCCAGCAATTTGACGCTGACACTCGGCGTCGAGGCCGAAACACGCGTGACTTCAACACAGACGCAGCCGAATTGTCCGTTCCCTGCCACACTCGCCATCGTGCCGCCCGGCCCCGGCAAACTCAGCATCGGTGTGCCCGTGGACATGCCTTTCACTGAACTGAACAAGATCATCGAGGCGCAGCTCGTCGGCAAGACATTCCCGGAAGACAATTCCGGCGCGGTCGCAGTGACGGTGAAGAAGGCAACTGTCTCGGCATCCGGCGACCGCCTGCTCATCTCGTTGCTGGTGAATGCCAAGGAGAAGCAGAGCTGGTTCGGTCTTGGCGGCGAAGCAACCGTCCATGTCTGGGGCAAGCCTGCGCTCGATCAGGCGGCACAGACGCTGCGCTTCACCGATCTGGAACTTGCCGTTGAATCAGAAGCGGCCTTCGGCCTGCTCGGCGCGGCAGCTCGTGCAGCCATGCCATTGCTGCAGAAAACGCTGGCCGAACGTGCGACCATCGATCTGAAGCCCTTTGCCTCGAATGCGCAAAAGAAGATCGCCGCCGTCATCGCGGATTTCCAGAAGAACGAAAACGGCATCCGCGTCGGCGCCGAGATCAGCAGCCTCCGCCTTGGCGGGATCGCATTCGACTCCAAAACGCTGCGGGTGATCGCGGAGGCCGACGGCGCCATCAATGTGAATGTGACGGCGTTGCCGGGGCTGTAGATTTAACGCGATGACGCGGTGAAGAGCGCACCCGCAAAACGGGCACGCTCTTATCGTCAGCCTACTGGTTCTTGGCTCGCGTTGTCACAACGTGACGAAAAAGTCCTTACATCGCATACTTGAACTCAGGCATCGCCTTCAATTGATCCTTGCTGGCGCCGCTTAGCACGGCATGGTCGGGGTACCAGGGATTCGCCTTGGCCGGCGCGGCGGCTGCGGGAGCTGCACCCGTGGTGGCTGCACCCGTGGTCATGCCGCTAGGGGGCGAGGTCGACTTCATGCCCGACGAACCGCCAGTTGAAGACGCCATTGTTGCGACCGGCTCGTTCACGAATTTGATCTTGTCATAAGGCACGGCGATCAGGCGTTCGCCGACACCGAGGAAACCACCGACGCCGATCACCACGGCCTTGATGTTCCCCTGCTTGTCGGTCAGGAGATCGTTGATCGAACCGAGGCTCTCATTGGCTTCGTTATATACGCTCAGACCGACCACCTTCGATGTACGCCAGTTGCCATTGAACGTCGTATCAGATGCGGTGACCGGCGCAGCTGCCGGGGCTGTGGTTGTCGTAGTTGCGCTCGGGCTCTGCGCGAAAGCTGCGGTTGCCAGCAACGCCGAACCAACGATACCAGCCGTCATGTATTTCTTGAACATATGTTCCTCCTGTCGTTGTGGGTCGTCCAAAACCAACGCGGAGGTACAATGACTGTTCCGGTTCCACCGAAATTGGTCGTTAGAATTCGCCCCAATAGGGTGCGACGCCGTAGTGGCGATGCAGCGCTTCTTCCTGCGACCTGTCGCCCCAGTCGAACTCGCGTTTCTCGGTGAATGACGGCGCGCTGCGCAATTCCTCTTCGCTGATATTCAAGTTGATACGCGTCGAGCGTGCGATTGAAGGTCAGCCGCGCCCAAGGCAGCGGCAGCAGATTCGAGCCGAGACCGAGAAAACCGCCGAAGCTCAGAATCGCGTAGGACACTTTGCCGCTGATCTTGTCGATCATCAGACGTTCGATATGACCGATGCGTTCGCCATTCGGACGTCGTACCGCCGTTCCCTCGATCCGGTCGCTCGCAATCAGGCTATGCGGCTTCGTCATGACGTCGGGAGTCATTGTCGCCTCCATAAATCAATTGAAGGGGTAACAATGCCCGGACGTGTTCCTTGTTCCGGCAATAGCGCGAAAGTGACCTGCACAAAAGAAACCACCACCTTTCCCTTGCGGGAAAGATGGTGGCGTCAGCCTGGTCGTAAGCGTCGCGGTCTTCGTATCAGGTCTGGTAGTCGATCAGCAGGGCGGTGAATGACGCCTTGCTGCTGGATGCTGTAGCGCTGGTGCCGCTCGCGCTGTAGGAGCTTGAAGACGAGGCCTCCAGCGATTGCTTCAGCGAGTCCAGGAACTGCTTCATGATATCGGAGATACTGGTCGCACTGTCCGTATCATCGGTACTGTCGGTACTATCGGCGCTATCCGACGGCGGTGGGCCGCCGGGTCCACCGCCAGGAGGTGGACCACCGGCACCGCGAGCGCCGCCTGCCCCACCCGGTCCGCCATCGGCGAAGGCCGACTGGAATACACCCTGCAATTCGGTGGCTTGGTCGGAGGTCAGCTTGCCGCTGGACACCTGGGCACTGATCAGGTCGTCGATCTTCGATTTGAGATCGTCGGGTGACGGCCGGGTGCCGCTGCTCTGGCTCGAACGGTCGGCCTGCAGCGACGAGTCGATATCGGTTAAAGCAGAGGACAGCGCATCCTGATCGCCGCTGCTGATCTTTCCGGAGGAAAGCTCGGCCTGCAGCTCCTGCTGCAGTTTCTGAAGGGGGGATTGGTAGGAACTGCTGGACGCAGCCGAGATAGAGGTCATGATCTGCTCCAAGGTGCTTGCTTAGTGCTCGCAACTTGCGGTTAACCTTCTTAACGAGGTCTTGTTATTGCCTTGCTGACATGTTGCGGTTTGTTGCGCCCCAGCCACCAGCAATAGTCCGAAACAAAAAACTTCTGCAGCCCGCGCCGATCCCGGCCAAAAGAGTTCGCATGGCAAACGTACCGAACATCTTGGTCGTAGAAGACGACCGCGAAACCCGTACGCTGATCGCGAAGTATCTGCGTACCAATTCCTGCAACGTCACCACCGCTGCCGACGGGCGCGAGATGGAAAAGGTGATGGCCGACACCCGTGTCGACCTGCTGATCCTCGACGTGATGCTGCCCGGCGAAGACGGCCTCAGCCTGTGCCGCAAGGTGCGCGCCGAGTCGCAACTGCCGATCATCATGCTGACGGCGCGCGGCGAAGACGTGGACCGCATTCTCGGCCTCGAAATGGGCGCCGACGACTACCTGCCAAAGCCCTTCAATCCGCGCGAATTGCTGGCACGCATCAATGCAGTGCTGCGCCGACAGGCCACGGCGCTCAATGCCAGCGCCACGCCGAACGCCACGGCGCTGTCATTCGCCGGCTGGCAGATCGACCTGCGCCTGCGCGAATTGCGCAATCCCGAAGGCGCCCGCGTCGCCATGACCTCGGCCGAATTCGATCTGCTGCGTGCCTTTGTCGAGCGCTCCGGCCGCGTGCTGTCGCGCGACAGCCTGCTCGATCTCACGCAAGGCCGCAGCGCCGGATCGTTCGAACGCAGCATCGACGTGCTGGTCAGCCGCATCCGCCGCAAGATCGAGGTCGACCCGCAGGACGCGCAAATGATCAAGACGGTGCGTTCGGGCGGCTACATGTTTACGCCGACGGTGGAAGCGGTCGCAACGGCGACGACCAACTAGTTCATCGAGATGTTCAGCGTCCTCAATCTGCGTCGGATCAGCGGCCAGATCACCGCCCTGGTGGTGATGTCGATCGTGGCTATCCACATCGTTCTCTCGCTGCTGTTCACGCTGATGAGACCGGACCCGAATGATCAGGAGCGGGATCGTGGCCACGGCGAGTTGATCGCGATCGTTCGCTTGCTGAAGACGACACCGATTGCCGATCGCCCGGAACTTCTGGTCAATCTGAAAAACGCCTTTCCCAAATTCGACATCCGGCCAGTCCCTCGGGATGCAACGGTCACAACCGACAATGGCCCCGACTATCCGCGTCACAGCTTACGCCGGCTGCTTGGTTCCGACGCGCGACTGCTGACGATCGGTGGCGCGCCGGACCGGATCGGGGTCACCCTCCCGGACGGCGACATGTTCTCCTTCAGTAGTCTGCCGGAGCGACGACCAGGCTTCTTTCTGGGCGGTCCCTGGGTTCTGACGTTTCTGTTCGTGGTGATCAGCCTGACGCTGCTGGGCCTGTGGGCCGCCCGCATGCTGTCCGCGCCGCTTTCGGCCTTTGCCAAGGCAGCCGAAGAGTTCAGCCTGAACGGCTCGGCCGAGCCTCTTCCGGAACGCGGTCCCGAAGAAATTCGCTCGGTGGCACGCGCGCTGAACCGGATGCGCGAGCGCATCGGCACGTTGATCGACGACCGCACCAAGATGCTGGCCGCGATCAGCCACGACCTGCGCACGCCGATTACGCGACTGCGTCTACGTTCGGAATTCATCGAGGACGACGGCCATCGACGCCACATGCTGCGCGACCTCGATCAAATGCGCTCGATGCTCGAAGCGGTGCTGTCGTTCCTGCGCAACGACCGCCGGCTGGAAGAGATGACGCTGACGGATATCGCCACAACCCTGCAGCTGATCGCCGACCAGTTTGCCGACATCGGCCATATGGTGACCTATCAGGGCCCGTCCCATGCCATGGCGATGGCCCGGCCCGACGATCTACATCGCGCAGTGACCAACCTGGTCGAGAACGCCGTGAAGTTCGGCTCGGAAGCGAATATCTCTCTGACGATGTCCGAGGGCGGCGCCATTGTCGACGTCGCCGATGACGGTCCTGGCATTTCGGACACACAAAAGAGCGCGATGCTGCAGCCCTTCGTACGCGGCGACGACGCCCGCAACATGGATCATGAAGCTGCCGGCTTCGGCCTCGGCCTGTCGATCGCCCGCGCCGTAACGCTGGCCCATGGCGGCGAATTGACACTGCTGGATCGTCAGCCGCGTGGCCTGATCGTCCGCATCACGCTGCCGGCACGCGATACGGACAGAGCCGCAGCGTAGCGCTCAGTTCGCCTTCACCGCTGGCGCAACGCTGTGGACCGCACCCGGCTTGCGCAGATGGATCGTAGCGATGTCGTCACTATAGACCTTCTCCCAACCATCGACGCGATCGAGCAACTTGGTTGCTGCGCTCTGGGTTCGCAGCAACGTCGCCTCGATGTCGTAATCCTTCAGCAGCCGGAACAGGTTGTCGGGCTCGATCAGACCGCTG
Organism: Tardiphaga sp. OK245; assembly: GCF_900108575.1. Classification (NCBI taxonomy): domain Bacteria; kingdom Pseudomonadati; phylum Pseudomonadota; class Alphaproteobacteria; order Hyphomicrobiales; family Nitrobacteraceae; genus Tardiphaga; species Tardiphaga sp. OK245. The sequence continues at coordinate 334,514 of NZ_FNWZ01000005.1, forward strand.
GCATTGTTGTGGTCGACCATCAGCTTCGTCCCGAACAATTCGGTACGGCCATCGATGAAGGTCGGCACCCCACGCGCGATCAGATAGCCGCCGAAGTCGTAGTCGTTGAACACGCGGCGGAGCTTGAGCTTCTGGAGTTCAGTCACCGCCTTCGCGGGCGCAGCCGCCTCGAGCGGCATGTAGCGTTGCACGGACGCCAGTACGAACGTTCCGGCAATCAGGCAGATCGCGATCCCCGCGAACAGCAGATGCCGCGACGGCGATACATGATTGGCCGCCGGCATCTGAGGTCCACCGATTTGTTGGCCAAGCGGCGTCGCCAAGACCATCGGCGCCAGCAGCGCCAGCACTTCGGCGTTGCGCACGTGACTGAGCGCCATGAACACGAAGCCGATCACGAGCACGATGCGCATCGGCGGCAGCGTGATGCCGCGCCATAGCGCCAGCGCGAACGCCACCAGCGCGGTCAGTTCCAGAGGCCCGGCATGATTGAAATTCGCAGGCCGCCATTCGCCGATCAGCGCCAGCGCTTCGCCGAGATTGAGAATGCGACGCGACGCCAGCAGCGAGTCCCAGCCATAAGGCGTCACGCAACTCGCCACGAGCGCGGCCACGCCGAACAGCGCCCAGCGCAGCAGCAGCGCGCGCTGCATCGTCTTCGGTGCATGCCAGATCGCATCGATGCCGATCGGACCGATCAGCGCCAATCCGAGAATGAAGCCGCCGTGCAGGTTGGCCCAAAGCGCCATCAGCGGCAGCAGCCAGAACGATGGCACACTCCTGCGATCCATCGCATTCACAAGGCCGGCGACCCATGCCACCATCACCGGCATCGCCAGCAGATGCGGCCGCGCAACAACATGCCCTGCCATCAGCGCGAGAGCCGTTGCAACCAGCACCAGTGTTGCCGTGGTCGGCAGACGCTTGTCGAGAAACCGCGTCAGCACCGCGATGGTGAGAGCGACCGCACCCGCGCCGAGTACGACTGGGCCGGTCCAACCGGCGACACCATAGACCAGCGCGTAAAACACCTGCGCCAGCCACTGCGTGGAGATCCACGGCTGGCCACGCATCGTAAAGGAATAGATGTCGGTCTGCGGAACTGCCTGATGATCGAGAATCCACTGCCCCACTGCGATCTGCCAATAGGTGTCGGGATCGTTGAGCAGTGCTTTGCCCGCCGCCAGCAGCAGCGCATAGACCGCGATTCCCGCCCAGAGCGGGAGCAGCCCGTGCATCGTCTTGCGGGCTTCGGCGGGATGGGTGGCGGACATCGTCATGCTCGGCATGCCCCTGGAAAGTCGCAAGAAAAGCGCTGGAATACCGCAGCAAATCACGACAGGGCATAATTTGGGGTAAATATCGGGCGGAACTCGCGAATCTGGCCTACAGAAAGACGCAATTCGAGCCCTCATCTCGGATAATTGAATCGGATGGTTTAGGCCGTCTGAAAGACTGCCTCCGCTACTGGCGGGGGACCGAAGTTTTCGAGACCATTCATGAAACGTATTTCTCTGTCCCTGGCGACGATTCTGGCTGTTGCCGCTCTTCCGCAACTGGCATCCGCGCAGCAGCGTGCCGACTACGACGCCATGGTTGCCACCCATGCCCAGGCCAATGGCGTGCCCGAGGCGCTGGTGCATCGTGTGATCGTGCGCGAAAGCAAGTATCATCCCAATCTGATCGGCCGCGGCGGCACCATCGGCCTGATGCAGATCAAGCTCGCGACCGCGCGCGGCGTTGGCTACACCGGCACCGCCGAAGGCCTCCGCGATCCCAACACCAATCTCACTTACGCGGTGAAATATCTCGCCGGCGCCTACCGCGCTGCGAACGGCAATCACAATCGCGCGGTGTCCTACTATGCCGGCGGCTACTACTATGCCGCCAAGCGCCAGCGCCGCGAGGTTTCCGCGCCGCCGCATCAGCCACTCTTCGCCAAGGATGCCGAGCGCCTGCACCTGCAGAACGCGGCCAATGCCAACGCCCAAGCTTTGAAGCCGTAATTGTGCGTGATCGGGTGGAATCCCAAGGGATTACACGTCAAGGGATTCCCGGGGCGCGTTGACACGCCCATCCATAGGTTTACATTAGAGTCGTTCCGAGGGGGGCTCCGACGAGGAGCTGAGATACCGCAAGCTTGCACTTTTCCTGTTCCGGAAGAGACGCGCGAGACCGCGGTGACCCTTTGAACCTGATCCGGGTCATGCCGGCGAAGGGACAGGGATGTTTCAGACTACGCAATCTCCGCGCGGGGACTCTCCCGTGGCGGGTCAATCGATATCAGTCATTGGCGCTGGCATTGCCGGCGCTTGGCAGGCGTTGATGTTGGCCAAAGCGGGCCACGCCGTGACGCTGCATGAGCGCAGCGATGCCAGCATGCGCGACGCCACCAGCCATTGGGCCGGCGGCATGCTGGCGCCTTGGTGCGAAGCCGAGGTCTCCGAGCCGGTCGTCTCCCGCCTGGGCTTGCGCGCGCTCGATCTGTGGCGCGAGGAATTGCCTGACACACCGTTCAACGGATCGCTGGTCGTGGCGCATGCGCGCGACCGCGCCGATTTCGAACGCTTCGCCAAGATGACTTCCGGCCATACGCGGCTCGATGCAGCAGGCGTCGCCGAGATCGAGCCGTCGCTCGAAGGCCGGTTTCGCGACGGGCTGTTCTATCCCGGCGAAGGCCATGTGGAGCCACGCCGCGTGCTCCCGCAACTCCATGCGCGGATCACCGCCGCCGGCGGTATCATCAAATACAACAGCGAGCAGCAGCCGAAGAATCTCGACGGGCTCGTGATCGATTGCCGCGGGCTTGCGGCACGTGATGATGCCAGCACGCCGAAGCTGCGCGGCGTCAAAGGCGAAATCATCATCGTCGAGACCGAGGAGGTGCAGCTCTCGCGCCCCGTCCGCCTGATGCATCCGCGATGGCCACTTTACGTGATCCCGCGCGCCGACAACCGCTTCATGCTCGGCGCGACCTCCATCGAAGGCGAGGACACCGGCGTTAGCGCGCGCTCTGCACTCGAACTGCTCGGCGCTGCCTATGCGGTGCATCCGGCCTTTGCCGAAGCGCGCATTCTCGAATTCGGTTCGGGCCTGCGCCCGGCTTTCCCTGATAACCTGCCGCGCATCGCGATCGACAAGAACACGATCGCGGTGAACGGCCTCTATCGCCACGGCTTTCTGCTGGCGCCTGCGCTGGCGGAGCTGACGCTCGCTTATGTGCAGCGTGGCGAGATCGACAATGAGGTGATGCAATGCAAGTGATCGTCAATGGCGAGCACCGCGAAATCGAGGCGTCGCATGTCGGTGCGCTGCTGCAGGAACTGGACTACGAAGGCACGCACTGCGCCATTGCGCTGAACTTCGACGTCGTGCCACGCAGTGCTTGGGCGCAGACGCCACTGAAGGCCGGCGACGAGATCGAGATCATCACGCCACGGCAGGGAGGGTGAGAACGTGCACCTCCTTGACGTGATCAATTCGCAAAGGCCGCTGTGCTCCCCTCCCCCTTGCGGGGAGGGGTCGGGGGCGGGGGTCCACAAAGGGACTCTTACCGCGACGCTCTCGCCTGGCTCTACCCCCCTCCCCAACCCTCCCCCGCAAGGGGGGAGGGAGCACGTAAACCATGGAGCGAGTTCATGGTGAGTTTCTACGGCAAGGAATTCAAATCGCGGCTGCTGATCGGATCGGCGCTCTATCCCTCGCCCGCGATCATGCAGGACGCGATCCGCGCCTCCGGCGCCGGCATCGTCACCGTGTCGCTGCGGCGTGAATCCGCCGGCGGCAAGACAGGCGATGCGTTCTGGTCGCTGATTAGAGAACTCGACGTCACCGTGCTGCCGAACACCGCGGGCTGCCGCAGCGTGCGCGAAGCGGTGACTACGGCGAAGCTCGCGCGCGAATTGTTCGGCACCTCCTGGATCAAGCTCGAAGTGATCGCGGACAACGACACGCTGCAGCCCGATGTGGTCGGCCTCGTCGAAGCCGCCGATATCCTGATCAAGGACGGCTTCGAGGTGTTCCCCTATTGCACTGAGGATCTTAGCGTCGCGATGCGCCTGGTCGATACCGGCTGCAAGGTGGTGATGCCATGGGCGGCGCCGATCGGCAGCGCGCGCGGCATCATCAATGCCAACGCGCTGAAACTGATGCGCGACCGCCTGCCCGATATCACGCTGGTGGTTGATGCCGGCCTCGGCGCGCCATCGCATGCCGCCGAAGCGCTCGAACTCGGCTATGACGCCGTGCTGCTCAACACCGCTATCGCCAAGGCGGCCGATCCCGTTGCCATGGCCAATGCCTTCCGCCTCGCCGTCGAGGCCGGCCGCACCGGCTTCGAGGCGGGCCTGATGGGCGCGCGCGACTTCGCTTCTCCTTCCACTCCAGTCATCGGGACACCGTTCTGGCATGCCGTATCCTGACCGTTTCTATCCCGTCGTCGACACCGTAGCCTGGGTGAAGCGCCTCACGCAGTTGGGCGTCGGTACCGTGCAGCTTCGCGCCAAGGATCTCGACGACGCAGCGGCGACGACGCTGTTTCGCGAGGCGCTCGATGTCACCAACGGCACCAAGACCAAGCTGGTGGTCAACGACTACTGGCGCGTCGCCATCGACCTCAAGGCGCAGCATCTGCATCTCGGCCAGGAAGACCTTGCCGAGGCCGACGTGGCCGCGATCCGCAAGGCCGGCATCACGCTGGGTCTCTCGACCCATGACGAGGACGAACTTGAAACCGCATTACGCGCGAAGCCGGATTACGTCGCGCTCGGGCCGATCTTCTTCACCACGCTGAAATCCATGCGCTTCGCGCCGCAGGGCATTCCGAAAATCTCGGTCTGGAAGAAGCGCATCGGCACCCTGCCACTGGTGGCGATCGGCGGCATCAAGTTCGAACAAGCCGCGGAGATCTTTGCCGCCGGCGCGGATTCCATCGCCGTCGTCAGCGACGTAACGCAACACGCAGACCCGGACGCCCGCGTCCATCAATGGCTTGGCGCATCCGCCAAAGCCGCCTGACATTTCAAGAACGACAACGGAGGATTAGTCCATGAACATCCGCTCCAATCCCGACACCACCCTGCCCGCCGTCACCACCGGCAACCTGCCCTCGTCGCGCAAGATCTACGCGATCCCGGAGAGCGCCCCCGACCTGCGCGTGCCGCTGCGCGAGATCATCCTCTCCGAAGGCGCCGGCGAGCCGAACCTGCCGGTCTATGACACGTCGGGTCCCTATACCGATCCGGACGTGCTGATCGACGTCAACAACGGGTTGTCCCGCGCGCGTCTCGATTGGGTCAAGGAACGCGGCGGCGTCGAGGAATATCAGGGCCGCGAGATCAAGCCGGAAGATAACGGCAATGTCGGCGCAGCCCATGCTGCGAAGTCGTTCAAGGCCTATCACAAGCCGCTGCGCGGCGTCGACGATCACATGATCACGCAATATGAGTTCGCCCGCGCCGGCATCATCACCAAGGAAATGATCTACGTCGCCGAGCGCGAGAACCTCGGCCGCAAGGTCCAGCTCGAGCGCGCCGAGGCCGCGCGCGCCGATGGTGAGAGTTTCGGCGCCGAAGTGCCGCTGTTCGTCACGCCGGAATTCGTGCGTTCGGAAATCGCGCGCGGCCGCGCCATCATCCCCTGCAACATCAACCACGCCGAGTTGGAGCCGATGATCATCGGCCGCAACTTCCTCACCAAGATCAATGCCAATATCGGCAACTCCGCCGTGACGTCGTCAGTGGAAGAAGAAGTCGACAAGATGGTGTGGGCAATCCGCTGGGGTGCCGACACCGTGATGGACCTCTCGACGGGCCGCAACATCCACACCACCCGTGAATGGATCCTGCGCAATGCGCCGATCCCGATCGGCACCGTGCCGATCTATCAGGCGCTGGAGAAGTGCGACGGCGATCCGGTCAAGCTGACCTGGGAGCTCTACAAGGACACGCTGATCGAGCAGTGCGAACAGGGCGTCGATTACTTCACCATCCATGCCGGCGTGCGCCTGGCCTACATCCATCTCACCGCCAACCGCGTCACCGGCATCGTCTCGCGCGGCGGCTCGATCATGGCCAAGTGGTGCCTGGCGCATCACCAGGAGAGCTTCCTCTACACCCACTTCGAGGAAATCTGCGACATCATGCGCAAGTATGACGTGTCGTTCTCGCTCGGCGACGGTCTGCGCCCCGGCTCGATCGCGGATGCCAATGACCGCGCGCAATTTGCCGAACTGGAGACGCTCGGTGAGCTCACCAAGGTGGCATGGGCGAAGGGCTGCCAGGTGATGATCGAAGGCCCCGGCCATGTGCCGCTGCACAAGATCAAGATCAACATGGACAAGCAGCTCAAGGAATGCGGCGAAGCGCCGTTCTACACCCTGGGGCCACTGACCACCGACATCGCGCCGGGCTACGACCACATCACCTCGGGCATCGGCGCCGCCATGATCGGCTGGTTCGGCTGTTCGATGCTGTGCTACGTGACGCCGAAGGAGCATCTCGGCCTGCCCAACCGCGACGACGTCAAGGTCGGCGTGATCACCTACAAGATCTCAGCGCATGCCTCGGATCTCGCCAAGGGCCACCCCGCCGCGCAGCTCCGCGATGACGCGCTGTCACGCGCGCGCTTCGACTTCCGCTGGCAGGACCAGTTCAATCTCGGCCTCGATCCGGAAACCGCCGTCGCCTATCACGACGAGACGCTGCCGAAGGACGCCCACAAGGTCGCGCATTTCTGCTCGATGTGCGGGCCGAAGTTCTGCTCGATGAAGATCACGCAGGACGTCCGCGACTATGCGGCAACCCTCGGCGACAACGAGAAGGCCGCGCTGAACCTCGGCGGCACCGCGACGATGGGCATGTCGATGTCTGGCGTGATCGAGGACGGCATGGCCAGCATGAGCCAGAAGTTTAAGGATATGGGCGAGCAGGTTTATGTCCAGGCCGAGGCGGTGAAGGAAAGTAATAAGGCGTTGTAAGACGCCTCCTTCCCCCGAGTTAGTGACCGAACAACAAACACCGAAGGCCGGGCGATTGCCCGGCTTTTCTGTTGTCGGAGAGATGAATTTTCACAAACACTGCCCGTGAAATTCCCCAGCGGGTAAATTGGTGGTCATTTACCTCGTCTGAACCGTTGCATAACTGTGCGTACAGCAGCCTCTATTGCAGGCCCACTGTGTTTCAATTCATCGGCAATTTCGATGGCGCGTTCCAACGAAATCACGGCCCCTTCTTGGCAATCGAATATAAAACCACCAGTTGCTCGGGCATAACCAGCCGCGGCGCTATAAGCGGAGGATGCGGCATCGGCATCTGCCCCCCAACGTATCGCGAGAGCATATTTACTTCGATGGCCAGACTGAACGTCAGGATAAGTACGGACGAAATCTTTCACATCCCAGTGATTGCATTCGAAGTGTGAAGGTTTGCGATCTAATAAAACAGGCAGCGCCCCTCGCAATTTAGCGAATGGCGTCCCGGTCGACAGCTTCATTGAAACTCCTGTGGCATCGATTGACCTTTGCCATTCCTGGATCGAAACGAGGCGGCGTTCGGAAAGAACATATATTTCCATCGACATTCTGTTATTCCTCCAAGCTTAGTTAGAGCAAAACGACACGATGCGGATCGCACACCGGGACATTGCACCACGCGACTTTCGAGAAATCCCTCGAACGACATTCAGCTCAAACACAGGCGTATTGGGCGATGACCGCGTCATTTCGCGAAGCTCATCTGCCCTGGCGGAAGACATCCTCGCATTGCCGGTTTTTACATCGTAGATCGCAATGACGTCGCCCTGAATATCGCGAAGGGTCAAATCGGTCCTGATCGTTCCGGCCATGCCATAAGTCGGGTCTACGGCGTCAAGACTGAAGCTTCGTTCGATATCTCCAACACCGGGAAAATCTTGTAGGCTCACCGCCGCACCGAACGCGGCATGAACAGCGATTCCGTACTGAGATGCGCTCATCGTTGGCAGATGCTCCAACGTCTCCATAACGCTAACCAGCGTATCGCTTAGAGCCTGGGAGGTTTCATCGATACTTGGAATTCCCGTAAGGAATCCATCAGAAGTCTCGACCGTGACGCCTCCCTCGCTAGTCCACCTACCAAGCTCATCCCGATCCTGATCATCCCTGTAGCCAGCTTTGATAGTCAAGCGGAGCAACCGCCTGAAAATCAGCTCCCTTTTGATATCGCTGAGTTCGTCCGCCATGAAGAACAGGCCACGCTTGAAATCTAACAGAGCATTCATTGCATCCTCCTCTCATTCGAGAGCCATAATAAAGACTTTAAGCCTAGGTGTAAAGTCTTATCTAGTGAGAATGGGTGTTACCTAGGTGAACGCCCCGGGGGCCTATCGATCGCCTGGACGGTCGAGGGCTCCCCTGCTCGGCCGCGCGCCTATAACCAGCTGATCGAAGCCTATAACCGCGGTGCCAATATCTAGCGCGCCCTGTGCGCTTATCGACATGCCGGGTTCCAAGGCGCCAAGGGCCGACAAAGCGACTTTCTTTGTTGCAAAATCCCGGCGGTACACCCAATGGTACCCATGGATTAACCTTTCATTAACCAATCGCGCCCAACCTGCCGCAACGCAACGGCTGGGGGCTGTTCGTTCTCGATGTTGTTGCTTCGCGCAACGAAGCAGGCGTTGATCGGGAGATACCCATGATCCAGGAATCCCTTTACGAGTCCCTTCGCCGCCCGCGTGACGATTCGCCGGCTGAAATGGACATGTTTGCGCCCTCGTCAGATCCCAGCGAGGTCGTGACGATGCTGATCGGCGCGACTGTCCATGAGGTCGAACGCGAACTGATGCTACAGACGCTGGCGCGCTGCGACGGCAATCGCACCCACGCCGCCCGCGTGCTTGGCGTCTCCGTCCGCACCATGCGTAACAAGATCAAACAGTATTCAGCGGATGGGGCCGACGTGCCGGCGCACGGCTAGCTGATGGCGCTATTGCTGGAGCGCGTCGGTATCCAGCACCCATGTGGAGCCCTGCAGCCGGCCTTCGGTCTGCATCTCGACATCGACGAGATGCGCCTTCGGCTCAAAGCCGCGAATTCTGACAGTGAGCGGCCTGGTGAATTGCCATGCCTCGCGCGCCTGCAGCAGGCCATCCTGATACGACGCCAGAGCTTTTGAATCGCCGGCTTTCTTCAGTGCCTGCCATCGCGCCAGATTCGCGCGATCCTCGAACCAGATCGAATCCGGTTTTACCTGCATGGACGCCCCTAGGTGTATCTCGCCGGCATGCGTTGCGCTCGTGAGAGCCAACAAGGTCAGCAGCGCCGGATATGATTTCATATGTCGTCGCCCGTTGCCCTGATGAGAGCGTAAGTCGCCGCGGATCCCGTTCCGGTTCGACAGGGCCCGGCAATTCGCGGGCGCCCCGTGTGCAGACCTGCTACGCTGGCCCGTCACACATGAGCGCGAGGCCTGATCATGCCCATCCAGCACTTCCCGCCCCCTCCCGGAATCAAGGCGCCGCCGCTGTCTTATGCGGCGCGGGTCGGCGATCTCCTGTTCGTCTCCGGCATTCCCGGCTTTGACGCCAATGGCCAATTGCCGGAACAATTCGAGGCGCAGTTCGGATTTGTGGTGCGCACGATCAAACGAGTGCTGAAGGATGCAGGCACCGACATCTCGCATCTCGTCAAGGTCAACGTGCTGCTGACGCGCGCGTCCGACGTGGCTCCCATGAATGCTCTGTATGCCGAAGCCTTCGGACCACCGCCCTATCCGGCGCGCACCACTTGCGTGGTCCAGGCGCTGCCCAATCCGGCGATGCTGATCGAGATCGAGTGTGTGGCTTCGCTACCGTAACGACGCTCATCGGCCGGCCATCGCATCCTTCACCGTCTCGCTGACGAAATCGGCGGCGCGGCGGAACGCTGTGTCGGTATCGCCTCGGAAGGTAACGGCGCGACGCATCACCAGCTGCTCGCGCTCGACATCGAACAACTGCACCTCGCCCCATTGCACCAGCGTACTCATCTTGCGGATGCCGCCATAGACCAGGTAACGCGCCCCGTCGCGCCGCGCCGCCGCGACGAGATCGTCGGGCGCCATGCTGATGGCAGTGCAGGCGGGCTGCGGACATGCCGGGCGCACCACGCGGTAGTCGCGCTGCGCCAGCCCGTCGCGCAGCAGTGCAGCGAAGATGGTCATGCGGTCGCGATGCTGCGCGGACTGGTCGGCCTCCTCGCCCGAGGTGTCGCTATAGTCGAAATCGGCCACCGCGACAGCGAGCTGTCCGGCAGCCGCGGCCGGCGCAGGTGCCCCCAGCAGCGCCACAGCGCCGCACAGCAACCACAGAACCTGCCCTCTCGGCATGTTCTCCTCCCTGATCTTCTGTTCGCCGCCACGCCAAACTGGCGCGGGTGCCAGCAGGTCAAGCGACAGCCGATGCTAGTCCGCATGTGGTGAAGCGCAACCGGCAATGTCTATGGTGGCATGGCAGCAGCGGCGAATTGAAGCCGTCATCCATCCCCTGTTAAAAGCGGCCGGACAGAATCAATACGGAGTGTGAGGCGTGGCAAAAGATACGATCAGCCAGACCGGATTACGCGGCCCCCGCGGCGAACCGGGACTTCCCGGACCGCAGGGCCATCCCGGACGGCAGGGGCCGGATGGCGCGCAGGGCAAACCGGGCGTGGCCGGCAAGGCCGGCGCCAACGGCAAGCCGGGGCCTCAGGGCAAGCGCGGCGAAGCAGGCCCCCAGGGTAAGGCTGGCGTCAATGGTAAGGCTGGCGCCGACGGCAAGCCTGGTCCGATCGGACCGCAGGGCAAGGCCGGGCCGCAGGGACCACGGGGTGAACAGGGCCTTCAGGGCAAACCCGGTGTGCAGGGTGAAGCCGGGCCGCGCGGCGAGCAGGGTCCTCCCGGCACGCTGCCGAGCCTCGAGCAGATCATGCCGTGGCTGCACATGGTGTTCGACGCCTGGGAAGATCACCGCCAGATGCGCCTGCGCGAAGCCCAGGAGCGCGAAGAGGCCCTGCTGCGCGAGCAGCAGGAAGCCGTCGAACGCGTCGCTGCGATGATCGAGGCCGAAGCCGCCATCGCGGATGAGTCCGATGAAACCGACGACGGCAAGAAAAAGAAGAAGCGCAAGAAGAACAAGGACGACTAGCACCGCTGCGTCGTTCGATACGGACGCGCGACAACAGATCAGGCGACGCGCCGCAATGCCGGCCCGTCGCCTTTACTTTTTACATGGTCCGCTGCGGTGCGGTCTGCAGCAGCTCCTGAAGCTGCTGTTTGTAGAATTTCGCACCGCCTGTCGTGAGATGACCGCGGGTCTCGGTGCTCGCCGGGATCAGCAGCATCCTCGCATGTTTGATCCGCTTCAGCGCGGCATCCATCAACCCGGTCTCCGGCGGATTGCGCTCGTCATCGGCAGCGTTGATCGCGAGCACGACGGATGTGATCTTCTCCAGGCCTGCTGATGGATTGTAGTCGCGCGACGATTCCCACTGATAGAGGAAATCATTTGCATCGGCGACGAACGGCGCCTTGAGCCGGTCATCGACATTCTTGTCGGCGCCCTCGCCGGTCGGCGCCAGCATCTGATAGGCCAGCGTGCCGCCGGCTGTTGCGATGCCATACATCACGCTGGCAAATTTGATCATGCCAGGCTGCGATGTGTAGTTGCCGCCCTTGTAGTCGGGATCGGCGCGCACGGTCTCGATCATCATGCGCCGCATCATCCAGTTTCGCGCGCTCATCTCGGTTGGCTGCGAGGCCATCGGCACCAGGGCGTCCATCACATCAGGATATTTCGTGCCCCAGATCCACGCATGCATGCCGCCCATGGAATTGCCGATCACCATCCGCACATGCTTGATGCCGAGCCCTTCGATCAGCAGCCGATGCTGGGCATCGACCATGTCGTCGTAATTGTACTTCGGAAATGCGGTCTTCATGCCGTCAGAGGGTTTCGACGATTTGCCGTGGCCGACCGCATCGGGAATGATGATGTAGTATTTTGTGGCATCGAGCGGCTGGCCCGCGCCGAATAACTCGCCCGCAAAAGCAGGCGTCAATATGCTCTGCGCCGAACCGCCGGTGCCATGCAGCACCAGCACCGGCTGGCCGCTCGGCTCACCCACCGTCGTGTAATGCAGCTTCAACTCCGGCATCACATGGCCGGTATGAAACTTGAAATCCTTCGCGATCCAGTCGCCCTGCTTTGGCGCCGGATAATCAGCGGCGAACGCGGTCACGGCAGCAAGCGAAGCACATGTCACGACAGCAGCAGCGCACAACGCGCGCACAGAACGGCTGGGCATCGTCATCCTCCCCGGCGCAGCCATTTGATCGGGCCGCTTGACACAGATGCTAGCATGGCAGCACGAGCCAGGAGACCAACAGATCGATACTGCAGCGCAGCGATCCCCAGCTCGTCGCGCCGGGTATAATTTTTGGGCAGGCGTCGCCGCCATAGCTCGGGCTTAATCATCGCAAGAATCCGACTCGTCCCGTGCGGCACCCGGCGTCCGCGCGTGATGCAACACCGATGTGAGGTTCGCATGCGGGGATTGATTCAAGTGGTGCTGCTGGCAGCGCTTACCGTGATGGCGACGACCGCTCACGCCATCGATCGCGGCCAGTTCAGCGATGTGCCCGACGATATCCGGAACTGGTTCAAAAGCGTCATCAGCCCTAATGGCGTGCCGTGTTGCGATATCTCCGACGGCCATCGCACCGAATATGACGTCCGCAACGGCGCCTATTGGGTACCGATCGAAGGCATATGGACGGAGGTGCCGACGCGTGCCGTAATCCGCGATCGCGGCAACCCCGTCGGCGAAGCCGTCGTCTGGTATGTGCGCCATCGCGGCGAGATCATCATCAGCTGTTTCGTTCCGGCTGACGCCGCATGATGACGATCACGAAACGGTGCCAGGGTGCGGCCTTGCAATCCACAGGCAATCGGGCCCAATTTGAGGCTAATTCTGCGCGCGGCGCGTTAGGTCACTCTGGCCCCGCCGTCACCTCGCCGCGGGCACTACAGGATAAAGAGAGACTGATATGACGGAAGTGACCTATGTGATCGTCGAGCATGATGGCGGTTGGGCCTATAAGGTTGGCGCCGTCTTCTCCGAGCCGTATGCGACGCACGCACTCGCCACCGCAGCCGCCAAGCGCGCCGCGGCCGAGCAGAGGGTGCCGGGACGCACCGAGGTGATTGCCTATGAGGACGAAAAAGGGCAGTGGCACGAGGAAACTGCCTCGGGCAGTGATCGTCCCAACACCCACATCATCGACAAGGCCTGATCGCGAAGACAGGTGAATGATCCAACTGACATCAATGCGTCCAATGGCGCCGGCATTGCCGTATCTCGCCATGCCGGAGAAGTTGTTGCTCATCACGCCCGCCTGGGTGCCCTTCGCACGCGAACTCATCATCGCCAGCGGCGTCATTGAAATCGCCGCATCGCTTGCACTTGCGACACGCACACGGTTGCATTGCTGGGCCGGCGTCATCAATTGGCCCGGGCCACACAAAGACGCCACAGACTCATAACGAACGGGCCAAATCGGCAAACAACATTCGTTATGGAGTCGCGTGGTGACTCCGGCGTCGGTTGCGGTGCTGTCTGCGCGACTTTTCCGCAAGGCGCCGCCATGCTAGTTTTGCGTTATCAAATCACATCGGGAGAGCAGGCGTGACCGACGTCGCCGCAGACGAACTCCGCACCATTTATCCAACGCCGCATCCGCGCGTGATCGCCAAGGCGCGACCGACGCTCGATATGCACTCCAGCAAGTTCATCTCGCTGTCGCCGTTCTGCGTGCTTGCCTCATCGGGTCCCGACGGCACCGTCGACGCCTCACCGCGCGGTGGCGGCGTCGGCTTCGTGCGGATCGCCTCGCCGACCGAATTGCAGATGCCGGACCGTCCCGGCAACAACCGCATCGATACGTTCCAGAATCTGATGGCGGGCAGCGGCCATGTGCAGCTGATCTTCTTCGTTCCGGGCATCGACGACACCTTGCGTGTCAGCGGCGTCGCCAGGCTGATTAAAGACCCGGAACTGATGGCGTCGATGGAAGAGTTCGGCAAGCTCCCGCGCGCAGTGTTGAGCATCACCGTGACCGAAGCCTATTTCCATTGCGGCAAGGCGCTGATGCGCTCGAAGCTGTGGTCGCCGGAAGTACAGGTGAAGCGCTCCGTGATGCCGAGCATCTCCGAAATGGTTCACGACCAGACCAAACTCGGTGAGCCGATGACCCAGGAACAGATCGACGTCGCCTATCGCCAGCAGTTGTAGCTCGTCGGCCTCGTCCGGATCCAAAAGGAGATCCGGCAGCCGCGGCCATCCACGCACAACCTCTATTTGAAATTATCACCTAAGGTTGTATTGTCACGGCACTTGGGGAGAGCGTTGTGCGTGGCGTTGCGTTGATCCAGTTGATGACGGTCGCGGGCCTCATCCTAGGCGGCTGCGTGCGTGATCCATTCGTAACGGAGCGGGACGAAACCTATGCGGGCGAATGGCTGATCCCCCACCAGATCGACCGCATCACCGGCGCCGAATTGCCCAGCGCCTATGTCTTTGCCGAAGCGTCAAACAGCAATGTGGATTTTCCACGCGTCTCGTCATTGCTGCTGACATGCATCGATGGCGCGCCGCTGATCCGCTTCGCCTTTGATTTCAAGATCGGCAGCAACCGCAACACGGTGCTCGGCTATCGCTTCGATGGAAAAACTGGTCACGACGACGTCGGCTCGCGGGTCGTGCGGGGAAACCAGATCATCGTCATTGAAGACAAGGCAGAGATCGCAACCTTTGTCGGTGAGCTTGCCGGTTCAAAGACGTTGTATGTCCGGATCAGGTCGATCAACGGAGGCCGAACGGCCGTCGAATATCCGCTGGAGGGATCGACTGCCGCGATCCGCGCGGCATTCTCCAAATGCGATATGCCTAAACCGCCCCTGCCGGAACAGGGGCGGACGACATTGTCCGGCGTCTATTGAGACGCCGGAGATGATCCTGGCTTAGAACTCGCTCTCAAGGCCACCCATGTGCTTCTGGGTATAGAGATCGATGCCGATCCGCTCGATCAGGTCGAGCTGGGTTTCGAGGAAGTCGATGTGACCTTCCTCGTCCTTCATCAGCTTTTCGAACAGATCGCGCGAGACGTAATCCTTGACGCCGTGGCAATAGGTGGCGGCTTCTTCATAAAGCGTGCGGGCGCCGATTTCGGCAGCGAGATCGCATTCGATGATTTCCTTGACCGTCTGGCCGATGCGCAACGGATCGAGAACCTGCATGTTCGGGAAGCCGTCTAGGAAGAGAATGCGATCGGTAAAACGATCCGCGTGATTCATCTCTTCAATGGATTCCTTGCGCCACATCTTGGCCATGTCGACCAAGCCCCAGTGATTCAGGAGCCGGAAGTGCAGCCAGTACTGGCTGATCGCGGTGAGCTCGCTGCGCAGGCCCTTGTTGAGGAATTCGATGACCTTCGGGTCGCCCTTCATGATGTTCTCCTGTCTGCTGAACCCGTCCGAAACAGGCCCTCGTCTGAATTTAGAATGTTTCTAAATCAGATTCACCGACAGGACAACCCTTCTTTGCTCAATTCGGCAAGGAGCGTGGAAAAGCTGGAAAGCTGTTGAATTTATAAGTGCTTAGGCTGCTGCTTCGATCGAGGCAATATCTGCCAGTTCGATATGCGCATGAGTCTCGGTGTGAGACTGCCCGTGGGCCGCTGTATGCGGGCATCCGGCACAGCAGGACTTGGCGCAGGCGCCCAGCGCTTCGTCCATGATCTTCTTGATCGTCCGTACGCACCGTCCGCACTGGGCGCTGCAACCGAGGCATCCATAGACCTGCCCCGGCGTACGCGGCGGACGCGCTCCGGCAACGGCACTACGGACATCATGGTCGGAAAAGACGTTGCAGGAACAAACGATCATGAGATGAAGGCGAACTCGCAGGTCAGGACCCCTCTTGGATATGTAAGAGGCCGCCCCGATGCAAAAGGAAAACGCCGACTTTGAAGCTATTCCAAACTACTGATCGCATGAGAGAAATTGGAACGAATCTAAAATTCGTCTGAACCTCGCAAGCGCCGTGATCAGATGACGGCTAGCCGACAGAATGCCCCTATCCAGCAACCGCCTGCAGCGCGGCATGCCCTTGGGAGGGTCGCGGACCTCCGTCCGGAATGGCTTTAATATCAAGATGTAACCTGGATCGCGCGGTCCCGTTCATTGATCATTCAAGTGAAGTATGAAACTTTTCGCGTCAGGCAGCGCTATGTGTGAGCGAAGCCCGATTGAGAAAGGGAATGCCATGAAGAAAACTCTGATGGCCATTGCCGCCGTTGCCACCCTGGCCGTTTCCGCCATGGCTCCTACATCGGCAAGCGCGCAGCACTGGCGTGGACATGGCGGCGGTGGCGCGGTGGCTGCAGGTCTGATTGGCGGCGCCCTGCTTGGCGGCGCGATCGCTGCCGGTTCGGGATACTATGGTCCCGGCTATTACGGTCCCGGCTACGGCTATTACGGCCGTCCTGCCTATGTGGCCGGCCCCGGCTATTACGGCGATTGTTTCTGGCAACGTCAGCGTTTCTGGGACGGCTATGGCTGGCGCATTCGCCGCGTCCGCGTGTGCGGCTGAGATCGCAGGATCATGTGATCTCTGAGATCACTCCTGTCACGCATCGGAAACCTACGACATTTCCAGTGCATGATGCTTGCAATGGCCCGAAAAAACCGCTTTTTCGGATCACTGACTGGCTAACGTTTACATCGAATTGACGGTTGGGCGCTTCTAAGTGAGGCCGTCAGTTCGAATCGCAGCGTGAGTAGACCTTTAACCGTGCGTCGCTTGCGGCGCCCTTCTGGAGAGACTTGAGATGAAGAAGACGATTTCCGCCTTGCTCGCCGCCGCGACGGTTGCCGGCTCGCTGGTTGCTGTTGCGCCTGCCGCAAAGGCCGACGGTGGCCGCATCGCCGCTGGCGTTGCCGGTGGCCTGATCGGTGGCGCTCTCCTCGGTGGCGCCATTGCAGCCAGCCGTCCGGCTCCGGCCTATGGCTACGGCTACGCCCCCGCTCCGGTTTATGTCGAACCGGAATGCCGTGTCGTCCGCCAGCGCGTCTGGGACGAATATCGCGGTGTCTGGCGTTCGCGCCCGGTCGAAGTTTGCGATTGATCTGATCTGACGACCGCGCATTCGCGCGCACGATCCAAATTCAAAACCCGGCCGTTTACGCGGCCGGGTTTTTCGTTGGGCGATTGAAGGTGCGACTATCTTGCGTTCATCGCGCGCAACACCGTCTCGCTGGGCCAGCAATCGACCTTGAGGCCCGCTGACTTCTGATAGGCGCCGAGCGCGGCACGCGTCTTCATGCCGGCCTTGCCGTCCATCTTGTCGGCATAGAGACCAAGCCTCGTCAGGTGCCGCTGCATGGCCTCGACATCGGTGCTGCGCAACTGGTTCGATGCCGACCACGGCGTTGCAAAGGGCTGCGCATTGGCCATTCGATCACTGAGATGACCGACGAACAGCACATAGAGATCGGAGAAATTGTATTCCTTGATGACGAAATAGTTCTTCGTCGTCAGGAAGGCCGGGCCATAGATGCCCTCCGGCTGCAGCAGCGATGCCGACTGCGCCTGCTCCGCCGCGCTGAGCTTCTCGCCACGGACCGGAATGAAGCCGGCACGAATCCACTCCCCAATCGGCCGGGTGACTTCTGGCACACCCATCGTACAGTCGGCATTGGCCGGCGCACGCACTTCATAGGCCCAGCGCAGACCGCGCTGCCAACCCTTGTTCGTGAGTTGCTGCGCCGCTGATGCCAGCGCATCCGGCACCGACTTCCAGATATCGACACGGCCGTCGCCGTCAAAATCGACGCCGTGCTTATCCAGTTCCGACGGCAGGAATTGCGTGAGCCCCGTCGCGCCGCCCCAGGACACGCGCAGATCCTTGCGCGATACGTCGCCGCGCTCGATCAGCTTCAGTGCCGCGATGAACTCGCCGCGATACTGGTCCTTGCGGCGACCGACATAGGCTTGCGTCGCCAGCACGCGAATGCCGTCATAGGGCAACCCATACCGACCGTAATCGGTCTCGCGCCCCCAGATCGCCAGGATGATCGTCGCCGGCACGCCGAAGCGCTGCTCGATGGCGATGAGTGTCGCGCGATGCTTCTGCAACAGCCGCTGCCCCTCACCCGCCAGCCGGATGATGCTGGCTTCCTTCACATAGTCCGCAGGCACCTGCACGAATTCCGCCTGCGACGGCGCGCCAGTCGCAGGACGGCCGGGCAGAATGAGATCCGGAAGCTTGTAGTCCGGCTCCAGCCCGTGCGTGACCTCATCGAAGGTCTTGCGCGAGATGCCGGCTTGTTGGGCTTCCGGCCAGAGCGAAGCAATGAAGGTGGTGAAACCGGCGTCAGGTGCAGCAAACGAATGAACCGGAATGATCACCAGGCACAGGACAACGACGACTGAGAGCGCTCGCAGTGTCGTCCACATGCCCGGCTTCATCTTCAATGCGCGTGGCCTCCATGGCCCTGCTTGCCGTGACCGTTTTCTGGCGAATGCGCAACAACTCCGTTCGAGAGCTTGTCCACATAGGCGATGCCAACGGCCGAGAGAATGAACACGATGTGGATGATAGTCTGCCACATCACGCCTACCTCGGTGTAGTTCGTCGTGCGCGCGCTGGTGCTTCCGAGATTGCCGGCCTCGATGAAGGTGCGCAGCAGATGGATCGACGAGATGCCGATGATCGCCATCGCCAGCTTGATCTTCAGCACGCTGGCATTGACGTGGCTGAGCCATTCCGGCTCGTCCGGGTGGCCGTTCAGATTGAGCCGCGATACGAAGGTCTCGTAGCCACCGACAATCACCATCACCAGCAGGTTGGAAATCATCACAACGTCGATCAGACCCAGCACGACCAGCATGATCTGCTGTTCGCTGAAGTCGAACGAGTGTGCGATGAGGTGCCAGAGCTCCTTGAGGAACAGCACGACATAGACGCACTGCGCCACGATCAGGCCGATATAGAGCGGCAGCTGCAGCCAGCGCGAGCCAAAGATCAGCGCCGGAATCGGTCGCATCGCTCCGCCTTTTCCTCTGGGCGGCAATGGCGTTTCGGGCGTCATGGACATATCGGGGCTCGCTATGGGTCAAATCGGAATGCAATGGAAGCGCCGATCTTATAGCGGCGCGTTCTGGACGCGATGATGTCGTGAATGCGCGGCAACTGGCCGCATCAGCTATTTGACAGCGACAATGAAGATCCGCGGAAATTTCAGCAGAACCTTGCCATCCGCCTGCGGCAGATAGCTGGCGGCGATGCGCGCGGTATACTCAGCGATGTAAGCCTTGCGCTCCGGCGGCTCCAGCGGATCGACGAACGGACGCAGCCCGGTGCCCTTCACCCATTCCACGATCGCGGCGGCATCGGCCAACGCGTGATTGTAGACGGTGTGCCAGATCTCGACGCGGGAACACAGCGGCTGCAGCGCATCGTAATACGCGCCGGGCTTCGGCAGCGAGTCACGCAGCTCCGCAGCCTTTGAGAGCTGCGCGCGCCACGGCTCGAGATAGGCGACCTCGCGCATCAGGATGTGCGAGGGCTCGTCGAGATTATCCGGCATTTGCACGGCCAGCACGCCGCCGTCAGGCAAGGCACCGACCAGACGCTTCAGCTGCTTGATGTGATCAGGCACCCACTGAAACACGGCATTGGCAAACAAGACATCGGAGCCGGCCGGCGCTACCCAATGAGCGATGTTGGCTTCGATGAACGTCTGCGCGGGCAGACGTTCCCGCGCCTGCCGCAGCATATCGGCCGACGTATCGACACCGATGACCGACGCTTGTGGCCAGCGATTGACCAGAAGTTCCGTCGAGTTGCCAGGCCCGCAGCCGATGTCGACGACCTTGCGGGCATCGAGAAGCGGAATCTGCGCGAGCAGATCCCGTGCCGGCCTGGTTCGCTCGTCCTCGAACTTCAGATACTGCTGCGCGCTCCAGTCGGCCATTTGAGAGTTCTCCTCAGCGCGTCAGTTTCTTGTATTTCACGCGATGCGGGATGATCGAATCCTGCCCGAGACGACGCATCTTGTCCTTCTCGTAGTCCTGGAAGTTGCCTTCAAACCATTCGACATGGCTGTCGCCTTCGAAAGCGAGCATATGGGTCGCGATACGGTCGAGGAACCAGCGATCATGGCTGATGATCACGGCGCAACCGGCGAAGTCTTCCAGCGCCTCTTCCAGCGCACGTAGCGTGTCGACGTCGAGGTCGTTGGTCGGTTCGTCGAGCAGCAGGACATTGGCGCCGGACTTCAGCATCTTGGCTAGATGCACGCGGTTGCGTTCACC
The DNA here is from genome assembly GCF_900108575.1 of Tardiphaga sp. OK245. Lineage (NCBI taxonomy): Bacteria > Pseudomonadati > Pseudomonadota > Alphaproteobacteria > Hyphomicrobiales > Nitrobacteraceae > Tardiphaga > Tardiphaga sp. OK245. The sequence continues at coordinate 354,882 of NZ_FNWZ01000005.1, forward strand.
GCCGGACAATGCGCCGACCTTCTTCTGCTGATCGCCGCCCTTGAAGTTGAACGACGAGCAGTAGCCGCGCGAATTGACTTCCTTCTTGCCGAGCAGGATCAGTTCGTTATTGCCCGAGATTTCCTCCCAGACAGTCTTCTTGCCGTCGAGCGCATCGCGCGACTGATCGACATAACCGAGATGAACGGTCTCGCCGACGGTGATCGTGCCGCTATCGGGCTTCTCCTGGCCGGTGATCATCTTGAACAGCGTCGTCTTGCCGGCGCCGTTGGCGCCGATGACGCCGACGATACCGCCGGGCGGCAGCTTGAAGGTCAGATCGTCGATCAGCACGCGATCACCGTAGGCCTTGGTGAGGCCTTCGAAGTCGACGACGTTGTCGCCGAGGCGCTCGGCCACCGGAATGGTGATCTGCGCACCCTGGGTCTGCTTCTCGCTGGCCTTCTTGAGCAGCTCGTCATAACGCTGGTAGCGCGCCTTCGACTTGGCCTGACGGGCCTTGGGCGACGAGGCGATCCACTCCTGCTCGCGTTCCAGCGTCTTCTGATGGGCTGCGTCTTCGCGGCCTTCCTGTGCCAGGCGTTTCTGCTTCTGCACCAGCCAGGACGAGTAGTTGCCCTCGTAGGGAATGCCGCGGCCGCGATCAAGTTCGAGAATCCACGACGTCACGTTGTCGAGGAAGTAGCGATCGTGGGTCACGATCAGGATCGCGCCGGGATAGTTGCGCAGATGGCCTTCGAGCCACGACACGGATTCAGCATCGAGATGGTTGGTCGGTTCGTCGAGCAACAGCAGTTCGGGTGCATCGAGCAGCAGCTTGCAGAGTGCGACGCGGCGGCGTTCGCCACCGGAGAGCTTAGTGACGTCGGCATCGTCAGGCGGACAACGCAGCGCGTCCATCGCCTGATCGACCTTGCTGTCGAGATCCCAGAGGCCTTGCGCCTCGATCTCGTCCTGCAGCTTGGTCATCTCGTCGGCGGTCTCTTCCGAGTAGTTCATCGCCAGCTCGTTGTAGCGATCGAGAACAGCCTTCTGCTTGGCGACGCCAAGCATGACGTTCTCGCGGACGTTCAAAGACGCATCGAGCTGCGGTTCCTGTTCGAGATAGCCGACGCGCGCGCCCTGCGCGACCCAGGCCTCGCCGGTGTATTCCTTGTCGAGGCCCGCCATGATCTTGAGCAGCGTCGACTTACCGGCGCCGTTGACACCGAGCACGCCGATCTTGGCGTCCGGGTAGAACGACAAATGGACGTTGTCCAGCACCTTGCGGGTCGGATAGGCCTTGGTCAGACCCTGCATAAAGTAGACGAATTGGCGAGCCATCGTGATCCTTGAAAACCGTCGCGGGCGTGAAAAATGGGTTGTCGCTGATGTAGCGGCGTGGCCCCGAAAGGGCAACCGGGGGTCTTAAGGATTTGGTAACTCTGCACTTCTTCGAGGCAGCCATTATGACAATTAAAACCGCTTTTTAACGACTTCCGCCAAGAGTGCTCCCAGGGCGATCAATCATGCCCCTCGCGACTGAAGTCGCGGGCAGACAGGCGGAGCCTCGTCATGGCGATCATTACATCAGTCCCCTCTCCAGCCGCCGAAACCCGCGCGGCGCGCCCAGGCCTACTCCACGAAATCCGGACGTTCTGGCAGCTGTTCTTCGTCGCCGCCTTCGATCCTTACCGGCCCGAGCAGCATTACATGCGCGGCCCGGGCCCCGCCTGTCGCGCCAAGGACCCGTCCGCGCCGGTCCCGCCCTCACATTAAGCTGATCGCACTGCCGCCGACGATGCAGACGCTTGCGCACGCCCGCGAGGCGCGCAATGTGTCCATCCCCTGACGGCTTCAACACCGTCATCACCACACCGGATGGACGATCCCATGACGCGGCTGCGCTGTGCAATTCTCGACGACTATCAGAACGTGGCCTTGAGACTCGGCGACTGGAGCGTGCTTGACGATCGCATCGAGGTCACGGTCTTCGACAAGCCATTCGCGTCGGCAGACGAGGCAGCCACGGCGCTGAAGGATTTCGAGATCATCTGCGCCATGCGCGAGCGGACGCCGTTTCCACGCGCGATGTTCGAAGCGCTGCCGAAACTCAAGCTGCTGATCACCTCAGGCATGCGCAATGCCGCGATCGATTTCGAGACCGCCAAGGCTCATGACGTCACCGTCTGCGGTACCGCGATGGTGGGCAATCCGACGGCCGGCCTGACCATCGGCCTAATGCTGGAACTGACCCGCAAGATCGGCTTTGAAAACGCACGCATGAAGGCCGGCAAGCCTTGGCAGGTGACGATCGGCGAGGACATCGAAGGCAAGACACTCGGGATCATCGGCCTCGGTAAGCTCGGCAGCCAGGTCGCCGGCATTGCCCGCGCGCTGGGCATGAAGACGATTGCCTGGAGCACCAATCTGACACCCGAGGCCTGCGAAAAAGCCGGCGTGACCTACGCCACTAAGGAAGAACTGTTCGCCCAGGCCGACATCATTACGATCCACCTCGTGCTGAGTGATCGCTCGCGCGGATTGGTGTCACGGGTGGATCTCGCGCGGATGAAACCGACAGCCTATCTCATCAACACAGCACGCGGCCCGATCGTGGATGAAGTCGCGCTGCTCGAGACCTTGCAGGCCGGGAAAATTGCCGGTGCAGGTATCGACACCTATTCCCATGAACCGCTGCCGCTCGACAGTCCGCTGCGCAAGCTCGACAATGTCGTGATCACACCGCATCTCGGCTACGTCACCGCGGAAAATTACAAGCGGATCTATGCGGAGATGATCGAGGGCATCGGCGGCTGGTTGAACAGCGCCCCCGTCCGCAAGCTCAACTGACGCAAGCGTTCAAAGCGCAAAAGAAAACGGGCGCTGTGTGATCACACAGCGCCCGTTTTTCTTGAAATCAGCTGAAGGAAATCAGCGAATGCTGACCGGGGCCGGTAGCGGCTGAACCGATGTCGGCTGGGTACCGGGCAGCGGCGCCGGCGCGGCGCTGGCGCTCGGGCCGGGGACCGGCTGCGCGGAGGCGGTCGTTGCCGGAGCCTTGCCCGGCATCACCACCACGCGGGTGCCGACCTTGACGCGCTCGAACAGATCCGAGACGTCGTCGTTGAGCATGCCGAAGCAGCCCGACGACACGGACTTGCCGATAGTCGACGGCTGGTTGGTGCCGTGGATACGATACACGGTTGAGCCGAGATACATCGCGCGGGCACCGAGCGGATTACCTTCGCCACCCGCCATAAAGCGCGGCAGATAGGGCTGGCGCTCGATCATCTCGGTCGGCGGATGCCAATCCGGCCACTCTGCCTTGCGAGTGATCTTCTGCACACCGTTCCAGGTGAAGCCGTCGCGGCCGACACGGACGCCATAGCGCATCGCGCGGTTGTTGCCGAGCACATAGTACAAATAGAAGTTCGGCGTATCGACGACGATGGTGCCCGCGGGCTCCTTCGTGACGAAATTGACTTCCTGCCGGCGGAACTGCGGCGGCAGCTGCGCCGGACCGGTTTCCGGCTGATCTTCCGGAGGCAATGAAGCCACCATCACGGAGCTGCCATTGGCGCCCAGACCCTGTCCCTGCACCGAGCCGGTCACAGGGGCACCCTGCCCGCCCATGCCTTCAGGCGGACGCACTGCGCCATCGCCGTTGCCACGGTTCGAATAGACCACCGCTGGCGGCGCCATCGGGCGGCCGTAACGCGGGTCGTCGGGCGACATCACCGGGCCCTGCGGCATGGCGCGATCGGAATAAACCGGGGCAGCACCAGCAGGGCGACCGTAGCGCGGATCATCCGGAGACATCACCGGGCTCTGGGGCGCAATTCCGGGCGCGGATAGCCCCGTCATCGGCCGGCCACCGCGAGAGGGCGGCGCGTCATCTTCGTCGAGCGCATCAAAATCCGGCATGGCGTCCAGCGCGCGATCGGCGCGCGAATTGGCCGGATAGCCGCCCGGGGGGTAGTTGGGGTCGGCGGGGATCGAATAGCCGCTTGGCGTGCCCACAGGATAGCCCTGCGCCACCGCAAGCGAATGACCCGCGACGCTACCGAGAGCCACGGTCGCCAATGTCGTCAAAACACGCTTGATCATCATCGCCCTTGTATAAGCTCAAGCAAAAACCGGAACATGCTGTGAGATCGCGCAGGATAGCGGCGCATTCAAGACAATTCCGGAAAAAAGCTTCCCATTTCGGTCATATTCGCGAGATCACACGCCGGCGTGGCTATCTTGCCTCACCTCCGCTGAAATCACTGCTCAGGAATGCGTCCTCAGTTGTGCATCTCACTTTTTAACAAACGGTTCCTGAGGCCGTGCGTTATCCTCAAATAGTCCTGATTCGCGACGCTTTGGCGGCAGCCGATTCTGCGGAACGGGCCGCTTCCAGTGTTGTCACCGCGTCCCCGTCGTTCGAAAGCCTTCCACGGTCTGTCCGAAGGCGGAACTGCCATTCATGCTTCCGGGTTTCCGATTTCTGTTCGCAGCCGTCCTGCTCACAGTCTCGTTGGTGGTCTTCGGCCTTGGCGCCGCAGCCCTGCTGCGCTCTGCCCATCAGGAATTCGCGACCATTCCGACCAGGCGCGCGCCGCCGACCGTCTTTGCCCAGCAGCCCGTCGAAGCTCCGCCGACATTGGCCATGCTGCGCGTCGAAGCACCAGCCCCCACCCCTGAGACTGTCGCGCCGCCAGCGGTCTCCGTGACACCGGCGGCAGAACAAGTGCCCCCCAACGCGGCTCCTGCGGAGCCGGAAAAAATCGCCTTGCCCGAGACCGCCGCGCCCCCGGCGACGCCGGCCGCACAGGCTGTCGAGATCGCTGCCCCGGTGGCGGCGACGCCGAAGCCTGAAGTTGGAGCGAAGTCGGAAGCAACGAAAATCGAAGAGCGGGACCCTCTAACGACGGTTGCCGTCGCGCCAGCGACCTCCGTCGAACCAGTTGCTGCCCCTCCTCCCGAGCCTTCCACCGTTCCTGCACCAGCCGCCGCAGCAGAGGTTGTAGCAACGCCAGCGGGGCCACAGCCGACAGCCACGCTGACCGATGACGACGCAAGATTGTCTTCGACGAAAATCGCGATGCTGGGCGGACCGCCCATCGATACCGAGTCGGTTCCACTGCCGAAAGCTAAGCCTGCTGCAGAGCCCGCCAGGAAGATCGTGAAGAAGCGCGTCGTCGTCAAAAAGCGGCGTGTGGCCGCCAGGCCTATGGCGGCCGCTGCACCACAGCCGACCGATCCGTTCGGATTGCCGGTCGCGCGCTGACCTCGACCCCGGCTATGCCGGCCCGGTCGCGACGGGCGGACCGTCGGGCTGCCCCCATTCCGACCACGAGCCGTCATAGAGCGCTGAACCGCGCACGCCGAGACGATAAAGCGCCAGCGTCAACACCGCCGCAGATACGCCCGAGCCACACGTGGTGACGATGGGCTTGTCCAGATCGAGCCCCGTGCCGGTGAAGGCTGCGCGCAATTCTTCGAGCGGCTTCATCGTGCCGGTCGCAGAGTCGAACAACAGGTTGTAAGGCAGGTTGCGGCTGGCGGGGATGTGACCGGAGCGAATGCCCGCGCGCGGTTCAGGGACACTTCCCTCAAAGCGATTGGCGGCACGCGCATCGATCAATTGCTCTTTGCGCGAATCCAGATTGGCAACGACCTGCGCCTTGCTGCGGATGTACGATTTGTCGAGCGTGGCGTTGAAAGTGCCAGGCTTCGGTGACGACTTTCCGGTCTCCGTCGCGCGACCTTCGGCCTTCCATTTCTTCAGCCCGCCATCGAGCACCTTCACATTGGCGTGGCCGTAAGAGAGGAACATCCACCACGCCCGCGGCGCCGCGACCCAGCCACCCGCATCATAAGTGACGACCGTATCATCAGAGGAAATGCCGAGCGCGGCGATGTCGCGCGCGAACTGGTCAGCATCCGGATACATATGCGGCAACGGCACGGAGTGATCGGAGATCGCATCGACGTCGAAGAACACCGCGCCCGGAATATGCGCGGCGAGATAGTCATCGACCGGCAGCGGCAACACGCCGGGCATCTTGAACGACGCGTCGACAACCTTGACTTTGGGATCGTCGAGATGCGCGGCGAGCCATTCGGTCGAGACGAGAGGATCTGTGGATGTCATGCACAAGTGCCCTTTTATTTTGAAACACCGTCATGGCCGGGCTTGTCCCGGCCATCCACGTCTTCACTCGCGGCAAGACGTGGATACCCGGCATTCGCCGGGCATGACGGCCGAGAGTTACGAGTTCTTCGACGCCTTCGGCTCGACCTTCTCGACCGCACCGCCGGCATTGCGCCAAGCGGTGAAGCCACCGCCCAGATGCGCCACCGGCTTCAGGCCCATGTCGGCCGCGGTCTTGGCGGCCAGCGCCGAGCGCCAGCCACTGGCGCAATGGAAGATAAACTTCTTGTCTTCCTGAAAGATTGGCTTGCCATAGGGACTTTCCGGATCGATCCAGAATTCCAGCATGCCACGGGTGCAGGAGAACGAGCCCGGGATCTTGCCTTCGCGTTCGATCTCGCGGGGATCGCGGATATCGACGATGACCACATCCGGGCTTTCCGCCGCTTTCATTACGTCCTCGACGCTCATGGTCTCGATCTGCGCGTTAGCTTCGTCGAGCAGCGCCTTGTAGCCGCGGGTAATCGTCTGCGTCATGCTTTTCGCACCAGTTCCTTCATTGCACCTTCGAGACCTTCAATCGTCAGCGGATACATCCGTTCCGAGAACAGTCGCCGAATGATGGTCGTGGACTCCGAGTAATCCCAGTGCCGCTTGGCGACAGGATTGAGCCACACCGCATTCGGATAGGTCTGCGTGATGCGCTCCAGCCAGACCGAGCCGGACTCTTCGTTCACATGTTCGACCGAACCGCCGGGCACCATGATCTCGTAAGGCGACATCGAGGCATCGCCAACGAACACGATCTTGTAGTCATGGGCATATTTGTGCAGCACGTCCCAAGTCGGCGTGCGGTCCGTGAAGCGACGTTTGTTCTGCTTCCACACGCCTTCATAGAGGCAGTTGTGGAAGTAGAAATACTCCATGTGCTTGAATTCGCTCTTCGCCGCCGAAAACAGTTCCTCGACCTGCTCGATATGCGAATCCATGGATCCGCCGATATCGAAGAACACCAGCACCTTGACCGCGTTGCGCCGTTCCGGACGCATGTAGACGTCGAGATAGCCGTGATTGGCGGTCTCCCGAATCGTGGTGTCGAGATCGAGTTCATCCGGCGCACCGGTGCGGGCAAACTTGCGCAGACGGCGCAGCGCCACCTTGATATTGCGGATTCCAAGCTCGACGTTGCCGTCGAGATCCTTGAACTCGCGCTTGTCCCAGACCTTCACCGCGCGCCGGTGGCGGCTCTTTTCCTGGCCGATACGGATGCCTTCGGGATTGTAGCCTTCGGCACCAAACGGTGATGTCCCGGCGGTGCCGATCCATTTGTTGCCGCCCTGATGACGTTCCTTCTGCTCTTCAAGGCGCTTCCGCAGGGTTTCCATGAGCTTGTCCCAGCCCATGGCCTCGATCTGCTTCTTTTCTTCCTCGGTAAGATATTTCTCGGCGAGCTTCTTCAGCCACTCGGCGGGAATCTCCGCCTTTTCCATAGCGTCGAGCAGGCTCTCAAGCCCCTTGAAGACCGTGCCGAACACCCGATCGAACTTGTCGAGATTGCGCTCGTCCTTCACCAGCGCTGCACGGGACAAATAGTAGAAATTCTCCACCGACTGATCAGCGAGGTCGGCGTCGAGCGCCTCCATCAGCGTGAGATATTCGCGCAGGGTCACCGGGACCTGTGCATCGCGCAGCGATGTGAAGAATTGCAAGAACATGATTGACAGATTGCCCGACCACCCGCGTCCGTCAAGGGCCGGATGTGGTAGAAGCCTACACCGCCCCGTGGCGCGCCATCGCGGCGCACATCCGAAATAAGCGAGATTTATCAGCCAAACCGGAACGAATTCCGCGCCGCGGGATGGTGAAGCAATCCTTTGTCAGATTGCTGGTATTTGTTTCAACAATTCCGGCGTCAGTAACCACGCAGCGCGGTGTCCCGCCATCGGCGGGCATTCTTAGCTATCGTGAAAGCAACGACGGCCATGGTGATGGCCTGTTTTGCTGTCAACGTAGAATCGAATGACCGTACCCACCACACTGACCAGCAGTTCGCCGAGCCGACTCTCCGCGCCAGGTGTGATCGTCACGCTGTTCGTGCTGGCGATGAGTGCGTGCGTGCTCGGGCTTGTCGTCTGGAAGGCGCTCGATGCCCGCCAAACCGTATTGGCGCAAAGCGAGACCGACAGTCGAAACCTCGCACATTCACTGGTCGAACATGCGTCGCGCTCGATACAGGCCATCGATATCGCCATGAGCGGGATGGCGGATCTGCTGAAGTACCAAAACCCGCAGCCGGATCGCTTCAACACGTTTCTGGCCAACACGGCGAATGCGCTGCCACAGCTGCGCGAAATCGGTGTGTTCGACACGCGCGGCAACTGGCGCTATTCCTCGTTGCCGGAAACGCCAACGCACAATAATTCCGACCGCGATTATTTCACCTATCATCGCGACCACACCGACTCCAATATCAGGATCAACGCCCCCATCACGTCGCGGCTAACCGGCCGTACATCAATCATCCTGTCGAAGCGGATCGACGGCCCCGACGGCACCTTCAAAGGCGTGCTAACAGGCGCGATCGACAACCAGTACTTCAGCGATTTCTACAAAACATTCCAGATCGGCGAGAGCGGCGGCATCAGCCTGATCCGAAGCGACGGCATACTGCTGATTCACTGGCCATCGATGGAGGTTGGGAAGGACCTCTCTGGAACTCAACTCATTCAGACCCGTCTGAAACAGAGTCTGGCAGGCTTCTACAAGATTGATTCGCCGTTTGACGGTATCACCAAATATTTCAGCTACGAGCAAACCACGCAGTATCCGCTGATCGTTACAGTTGCGATTCCCGAGGATCAGGTGCTGGCCATATGGAAGAGCAACCTGCTGTCCGACGTTATCGTTGCTTCGGTCCTGCTCTGCACCGTGATCCTGCTCGCCGCACTGCTATCGACCCAGTTCCGCTTCCGTCTCAACATGGAAAACGCGCTTCGCGAGCGCGAGTCCCGCTATCGCCTGCTCGCCGACAACATCGCCGATGTTATTATTCTGCTCGATCGCTTTGGAAATATCGTCTTCGTCTCGCATTCGGTCGAATTCGTTTTGGGGCATAATCCGAAAGATCTGCTCGGGCGCTCCTGCTTCGAACTGGTGCACCCGGAGGATGTGGAAGCCGTGAAGGCGGCCAGCGCGCAATTGAAAGATCTCACAGCGAACCGCACCGTGATTTTTCGAACTTATCGTAACGACCATTCACTCGCTTGGGTGGAGGTTAACTTCAAACTGGCCACCCGCGAGATCGATCGCGACAAGGTCGAAATCGTAGGCTTGCTACGCGACGTCACCCTTCGAAAAAGCATGCAGGACGAGTTGACGTCGTTGAATACAAAGCTCGCCGAACTCGCGACCACTGACGGGCTGACGGGGCTCGCCAACCGCCGCACACTCGACGGCTTTCTGCGCCGCGTCTTTGAGCAGCACGACGAGATGTCGGTGCTGCTGATCGATGTCGACAACTTCAAGGGCTATAATGACAGCAACGGCCATCAGGCCGGCGACGAGTGCCTGAAACGCGTCGCATCCGTCATCGCCGACGCCACGATCAATACGCCGGCATTGTCCGCACGTTATGGCGGCGAGGAGTTCGCCATCGTTTTGCCGGACGTATCCGAGGCCGACGCGATCACAATCGCGGAAGCCCTGCGTCTTCGGGTCAGGGCATTGGAGATTCCAAATATGGCATCAACCCGTGGCCACCTGTCGATCAGCGTCGGCGTCGCCAGCCGGAACAGCCTGACCTCGAACGAAGCCGTCCTGGTCGGCGAGGCCGATCTGGCGCTTTACGAGGCCAAACGACGTGGTCGAGATTGCGTTGTCGCCAATTCGGCGCTGCAACGCGAATATTTCAGCGCAGGCTTTTCGCACAACGGCTGATCCTCCAATTGCCGCCAGACCGCCCGGCTTTTCCCCGCCATGATATGTTCTTCGTCATCGCAAAAGGTCCCGTGAAGTGCCCGGAATGGTGGCTGGACCTGACCAATAATTCAATTAAACTTCGCCCGGAAACGTGCCGGCTGGCCAAATTGGCCGACGGCTGATGATCACAACAGGAATGGCGCGTCACTTGATGTCGCCCGCGAAGGATTGATCCATGGGAATTCTCGCAGCATTGCTGATCGGTGCCATTGCCGGCTGGTTGGCCGGGTTGATCGTTCGTGGCGCCGGCTTCGGCCTGCTCGGCAATATCGTGATCGGCATCATCGGCGCACTGGTCGCTGGCTGGCTGCTGCCGCGCCTGGGTGTGAGCCTTGGCGTCGGGGCGATCCGCGACATCATCAACGCCACCATCGGCGCGGTGATCGTGCTCGTCATCCTGTCGCTGATCCGGCGCTGACGTCGCATCCCCTCACTCAGCGATCGCCTACCGCGATTCCCATCATTTTCGGCGGCGCGCGTCCGCGCGACAAGAAGAACAAGGCAAAGTCTCCATGAAATTTACCGGCACCGAAAACTATGTCGCGACCGATGATCTCAAGGTCGCGGTCAATGCCGCTATCGTGCTCGAACGCCCGCTGCTGGTGAAGGGCGAGCCTGGCACCGGCAAGACCGTACTGGCCGAGGAAGTCGCCAAGGCGCTGGGCGCACCGCTGCTGACCTGGCACATCAAGTCGACCACAAAGGCGCAGCAGGGCCTCTACGAATACGATGCCGTCTCGCGCCTGCGCGACAGCCAGCTCGGCGATCCCCGCGTCTCGGATATCGGCAACTACATCAAGCGCGGCAAGCTGTGGGAAGCTTTCACCCATGCAGAGCGACCGGTGCTGCTGATCGACGAAATCGACAAGGCTGACATCGAATTCCCGAACGACCTTCTGCTCGAGCTCGACCGCATGGAATTCCATGTTTACGAGACCGGCGAGACCATCAAGGCGGCAAAGCGCCCGATCGTGATGATCACATCGAACAACGAGAAGGAATTGCCCGACGCGTTTCTGCGCCGTTGCTTCTTCCACTACATCAAGTTCCCCGACATCGACACCATGAACCAGATCGTCGAGGTCCACTTCCCCGGCATCAAGCATCGCCTCGTCGCCGAAGCGATGCGTATTTTCTTCGAGGTGCGCGACGTGCCCGGCCTCAAGAAGAAGCCATCGACGTCGGAACTGCTCGACTGGCTGAAGCTGCTGGTCAATGAGGACATGTCACCGGAGATGCTGCGGGAGCGCGACCCGCGCAAGCTGATCCCGCCGCTGCATGGTGCGCTGTTGAAGAACGAGCAGGACGTGCACCTGTTCGAGCGGCTGGCGTTTTTGAACAGACGGGAAGTCTGATCCACCATCGAGGTATACAGCCTTCACGGAAAACCGCCCTCAGGGGCGGTTTTTTAATACCTATTCCGCAGATATTTTCCAATTTCAGTATACATAAACTGGTTCTAATTCCCGTTTTATTGAAGTATCGTCCCTTCAAACGCCATACCTGTATACAGACAGGACTCAAGAACTGCGCCACGGAGGAATACGATGCTCGCTTCATTCCCGCTGAACGCCTGGTACGCCGCCGCCTGGGATGCCGACATCAAGCACCAGCTTTTCCCGCGCACGATCTGCGGCAAGCATGTGGTGATCTATCGACGCTCCGATGGCGGCGTCAGCGCGCTGGAGGATGCCTGCTGGCACCGGCTGGTGCCGCTGTCCAAGGGACGCCTCGAGGGCGACACTGTGGTCTGCGGCTATCACGGCCTGAAATACAACGCGCAGGGCCGCTGCACCTTCATGCCCTCGCAGGAGACCATCAATCCCTCCGCCTGCGTGCGCTCCTATCCCGTGGTCGAGCGGCATCGCTTCATCTGGCTGTGGATGGGCGACCCGGCGCTGGCAGATCCGGCACTAGTGCCGGACATGCACTGGAATGACGATCCGGAATGGGCCGGCGACGGCAAGACGATTCACGCGAAGTGCGACTACCGCCTCGTGGTCGACAATCTGATGGATCTCACCCACGAGACCTTCGTGCACGGCTCCAGCATCGGTCAGGACGACGTCGCTGAATCGCCTTTCGATGTCACCCATGGCGACAAGACCGTGACGGTGACGCGCTGGATGAAGGGCATTGAGGCGCCGCCATTCTGGGCCGCGCAGTTGCGCAAGCCCGGTCCCGTCGATCGCTGGCAGATCATCCACTTCCAGGCGCCGAGCACGGTGAATATCGACGTCGGCGTCGCACCGGCCGGAACCGGCGCACCGGAAGGCGATCGCTCGCAGGGCGTCAACGGCTTCGTGCTCAATACGATGACGCCCGAGACGGAGACCACGTGCCACTATTTCTGGGCCTTCGTCCGCAACCACCGCATCACCGAACAGAAGATCACCACGGAAATCCGCGAAGGCGTCGCGGGTATTTTCCGCGAGGACGAGATCATTCTCGAAGCGCAGCAGAAGGCGATGACCGAGAATCCGGACCGCGTATTTTACAACCTCAATATCGATGCCGGTGCCATGTGGTGCCGACGGGTGATCGACCGCATGGTGGCAAAGGAAACTACGCCACCCAAACTGCAGGCGGCAGAGTAAAATCATGAGCGAACGCGATACCGAACGCTCCGTCTCGCAGACCGTGCGTGCGCAGCTCGCACTGCGCGACATGATCCTGTCCGGCACGCTGCGCCCGGGCGAGCGCATCAGCGAATTGCAGGCTGTGGAAATCACCGGCGTCTCGCGCACGCCGGTGCGCCTCGCACTGGTGCGTCTGGAAGATGAGGGTCTGCTGCAGGCGATCCCCTCCGGCGGCTTCATGGTGAAGGCGTTTTCCGAGCGCGACATTCTCGACTCCATCGAACTGCGCGGTACGCTGGAAGGCCTCGCAGCCCGCTTCGCCGCCGAGCGCGGCGCCAGCGCCCGCAACCTTGAACCACTGAAAGAATGTCTATCGGATCTGGATCAACTGGTGCGGCAGGATCCGATCTCCGTGGAAGCCTTCTCTGCCTATGTCACCATGAACGCCCGTTTCCATGCGCTGCTGACCGATCTCTCCGGCAGCGCGCCGGTGATCCGGCAGATAGATCGTGTTTCGGCGATGCCCTTTGCCTCGCCCAGCGCCTTCGTGATGGCGCAGTCAGCGCTGCCGGAAGCGCACAACATCCTGCTGATCGGCCAGGAACATCACCGCATCGTCGTCGACGCCATCGAGAATCGCGAAGGTGCGCGCGCCGAGGCGATCATGCGTGAGCACGCGCGGCTTGCCGTGCGCAATCTGCGGCTGGCACTGCGCAATCGCAATCATCTCGACCTGCTGCCTGCACTGGCATTGCTGACCTCGACACCGGCGGATTGACGGAGACCTTCATGCGTTTTGCAGAACACTGGATGGGATGCCGCGTCGAGGCCACGCGCAATGTGGCGCCGAACATTCGCGAGATCACACTGAAGCCGGATACACCGCTGCCGTCCTACCCTCTCGGCAGCCATATTAATGTCAGCCTCCTGATCGACGGCCAGCCACAGACGCGATCCTATTCGCTGGTGGGAGGACGCAGCAACGAGTTGCTGCGTATCGCTGTGCGGCTGGCACCGGATAGCCGCGGCGGCTCCAAAGCCATGTGGGCACTGCAAGTCGGCGCGCGGCTGGAGATCTCCAGCCCGTCATCGCTCTACGACATCGACTGGAATCGTGGGACATACTGCCTGATCGCCGGCGGCATCGGCATCACCCCGATCACCGGCATTGCCGCAGCGCTCCACAGCAAAGCCATCGATCTGCAGCTACACTATGCAGTGAAGGCTCGCAGCGAAGCCGCCTATCTCGATGAACTATCGACGTTGCTCGGCGACCGCCTGACGGTGCACGCCAGCCATGAAGGTGCTCGACTGGATTTCACCGCGACCTTTGGCGCCCTGCCTCCCGATGCCATCGTCATCCTCTGTGGCCCGATGCGCATGTTGGAAGCGGCCCGGCGCGAATGGAACGCCGCCGGACGCGCGCCCGCTGATCTGCGCTATGAAACATTCGGCTCCAGTGGTCTCCTGCCGACCACGGAATTCCGCGTCCGGCTGAAGGATAGCGGTGCCGAGATCGTGGTGCCGCAAAGCCGCTCGATGCTAGCAGCGCTCAACGAGGCCGGCTTCGAGGTGATGTCGGACTGCGAACGCGGCGAATGCGGGGTCTGCGCCATCGATGTCCTCGCCATCGACGGCGAAATCGATCATCGCGACGTGTTCTTCAGCGATCACCAAAAGAGCGGCAATACGAAGATCTGTCCCTGCGTCTCGCGCGTCGTCGGCACGGTGACGGTGGATACGTTGTATCAGCCGGACGCTGTCTGACCGTCAGCGTTCACCGCGCAGCGACGCAATCATCGACATGATCGCGAGCACGATGACCACGGCGCCATAGACATAGGCCACGACGGCCAGTCCGGCATATGGCACAGCCACACCTGCAGCGAGTGCCGGCAGGCTGAAGGCCAGATAGGACAACACATAGAACGCCGCCAGCAAACCGGCGCGCTGATGCGCCTCGGCGGTCGGCAGCAGCGTGCTCAGCGAGCCGGCGAAGGACGCGCCGAAGCCGAAACCTGCGATCACCGAACCGGCAAACAGCATCGCAACGCTGTGCTGCCAGATGCCGAGCAGCGAGACGAAGACGCCCAGCGACAGCGCGGCCGTGCCAATCACCAGCAACCGCTGCGCCGGAAGCTGCCGAAGGGCGGCCACGGTCAGTGCTGCAGCCAGCATCAGGGTCGCGACCACGACGCCCCCGACCCAAGGCGCGGAGACGCCCATCGTTGTTGCGACCACCGTGGGCATCAAGGACAGAGAGAAACCGCCCAACGCCCATGTGGCGACGGTGGCCGGTGCAACGCGCAGCAGCGCGGCGCGCGATTGGCTGGGCACGCGCACATGCGGCCGCAGCGAGGCCAGCGCACCCGATTTGCGCGACACGGTCTCGGGCATCATGAACAGCAGCACAATCATCACGGCCGTCAGCGCGAATAGAACCTCATAGACCAGATGCAGCGGATCGGGCGCGAAGGTGACGAGCGCCGCCGCGCCGAGCGCGCCGACCATCAGGCCAAGAAAGGCGGTCACGCTGTTGATGAGCGGTCCACGCTTGCGGTCAGTATCGAGGATCGCAGCGCCCAGCGCCGTTGTCGCCGTGCCAACGCAAAGGCCCTGCACGGCACGCGCGAAGATCAATTGCCCGACATCACTGGCATAGGAGAACAGCACCATTGCGATAGCATTCAGCAACAGACCGCCGAGAATGACCGGACGGCGTCCGACATAATCGGACAGGCCGCCGACTGTCAGCAGCGCGGCCAGCAGGCTGATCGCATAGACCGCAAACACCAGCGTGATCATCAGCGGCGAGAGGTGCATCGACTGTTGGTAGAGCCGGTACAGCGGCGTCACCGCGCTGCTGCTGGCCGCGACCAGCGCGGCCCCGGCAAAACTGAATGCCGTCATGGCCGATGGCTTCAACACCCAACCGGCTCTGGCTGGTGATGCTTGGGCATTGGAAACACAGGTCTTTTCGGCACTGCCTTGCATAGCTCATTCCTAAAAGCTAAATAGTTGCATTAGGCATCTAGGTCGCCCAAGACCTTAATGCAAATATTTTGCGTTAAGAATCTCAGTTTTTTGCACATGTGCGACCGTGGGAGACCGATGTGACGGTGAAGGAACGAGTCCGGATTGGTGGACGCAGCGCGCGGATACAGAGCGCCGTGCATGATGCTGTCCGCAAATTGGGGGCTCTTTCCACCCGAAACCAGATCACCGTGCCGCAAATCGCTGCCGAGGCTGGCGTGACGCCGTCGACCATCTATCGGCGCTGGGGCGATCTCTCCGCGCTGCTCGCCGACGTCGCCGTGGCGCGGCTGCGGCCGATCGCAGATCCCGACGACACTGGTGCGGTCGAAACCGATCTGCGCGCCTTCATCGAGCAATATGCCGAAGAGATGTCGTCCCCAGTCGGCCAGGCCTTGATGCGGGACGTGTTGTCGGCCCTCAAGGAGGGACTGCCCAGCGCCTGCGCAGGCTTCACCTGTGACCACCTCACCACCATCAACGCGCGTGCCAAAGCGCGCGGCGAGACGCCGTTCGATATCGACGAGGTGATCGACCATGTGGTGGCGCCGATCATCTATCGCGCGCTATTCAGCGAACAGATACCGACACCCGATTATTGCAATCGCCTGATTGACCGGATTTATCCGCCTGCCCGCAAGCGACGTGCTGCCAGTTGATCGTCAACGCGGCTTCTCGTCCAGCTGATAGGTCAGATGCGCCTTCACCGTCGGCCATTCGCCGGGCAAGATACTATAGACAACCGTGTCGCGCAGCGTGCCGTTCGGCGCAATCTGGTGATTGCGCAGGATGCCGTCCTGCTTAGCGCCGAGCCGCTCGATGGCACGACGGGACTGGTGGTTGAAGAAATGCGTGCGGAATTCCACCGCGATGCAATCCAGCTTTTCGAAAGCATGCTGCAACAGCAGGAGCTTGCACTGGGTATTGAGCGCGGTGCGCTGCACCCACTTGCCATACCAGGTCGAGCCGATCTCGACCCGGCGGTTGGCGGCATCGACATTCATATAGGTCGTCATGCCAGCGATCTTGCCGTCGGCATCCTTCACCGTGAATGGCAGCATCGCGCCTGATGCCTGCAGAGCGAGCCGACGGTCAATCTCGGCGCTCATCTTTTCCGGCGTCGGGATCGCGGTGTACCAGATCTTCGAAAGGTCGCCTGACTTGGCGGCCTCGATCAGGCCATCGCAGTGATCTTTGGCAAGAGGTTCGAGCCGGGCGTGAGGGCCAGAGAGCGTAACGGGTTCAAGCCACGGCATCGGTCTTCCTTCGTTCTAGACGCGCGATCGGACGCAAAACCGGCTTCCACTTTTGCTGATCGCGCTCGGGCTACTTGTTCAAGAAATTGAGCGGCAAGCCACCACGCGGCCAATCCATTGCGATCAGCTCGCCCTTGCCTGACAGCGTGATATAGGCCGTCTTCAGCTCGGGGCCGCCAAATGCGATATTCGTGGTGACGCGGTCGCCAGTTTGTATCTGTTCCACCAATTTTCCATCCGGCGCAATCACCGAGATGCAGCCGCTGACCAGTGTTGCGACGCAGACATTGCCGGAGGCTTCGACCGCGAGAGAATCGAACATCTGGTAACCGCCAAGGCCCGCAATGGGACGGCCGCGCTCACCGCGATAGATCACGTCACTCGGCTTTACCTCGCCGGGCGCGCCAACATCAAAGGCCCACAACCGCGCCGTCGGCGTCTCGGCCACGTACACAGTCTTCTCGTCCGGCGACAGGCCGATGCCGTTGGCCGGCAACATGCCGAAATGCCCTTCGACGACTTCGGTAGCACCCGGCTTCATGTAATAGAACGCGCCGACATCCATGTCGCGATGGCGACGCTTGCCGAGATCGGTGAACCAGAGCCCGCCCTGCTTGTCGAACACCAGATCGTTCGGTCCCTTCAGCGGATGCGCGCCGCATTTGTCGAACAGGGTTTCGACCTTGCCGTTAGAGAGGTCCACGCGCTGGATCGAGCCGCCGATATATTCATGTGGCTCCGGCGCGCCAGGCATGATGGCGCCGCGCGACGCCGCCCAGCTGAAGCCACCATTGTTGCAGAGATACATCTTGCCGTCAGGGCCGAGCGCTGCGCCGTTCGGGCCGCCCGGGATTTTCGCGACCACTTCCTTGCGGCCATCCGGCCACACCCGCGTCAGTTGCTGCGCACGGATCTCGACCAGAATGACGGAGCCGTCCGGCATCACCACCGGGCCTTCGGGGAATGCGAGATCGGTGGCGAGGACGCGGATGTTGGGGCTGGACATGGAAACTCCCTGACATTTTTCTTGGTTTGTTATCGCACCCTGGGTGGGCGACGCAGCGTGACGAAAGTAGAGCAAACATGTCCGGCGCTGCCAAGCCGCGCAAATGCATGGCCACTTGCGTGGAATTTCCATTCGGCTTTAGCTGCAATCAACGATAACGCGAAAAGTCCGAGGAAACCGATGCCGACCGACACCGCAGTTGCGCCTGAAGCCGATGACGAAGTGCTTTACTCTGTCGCCGATGGCATCGCGACCGTCACGCTCAATCGCCCGCAACGGCTGAACACGATCTCGCGTGAGATGCTGTCGCAGCTCAGCGAACTGTTCCTGAAAGCCGACGCTGATCCCGAAGTCCGCGTGATCATCCTGACGGCCACCGGCCGCGCCTTCTGTGCCGGGCTCGATATGGCCAGCGCCACCAAGGGCACCGGCATCGGCTCCGCCAATGACGCCAACAACAGCCGCACCACGCTCGATCTCAAGTCAGCGCCCCCGATCGTGATGTTCAACATGGAGAAGCCGACGATCTGCGCCATGAATGGTGCCGCCGCCGGCTATGGCATGGACGTCGCACTCGGCTGCGACATGCGCATCATGGCGGAGAGCGCAAAATTCGCTGCAGCCTTCGTCAAGCGCGGCGTAGTGCCTGAATCCGGCGGCACCTGGTTTCTGCCGCGCATGATTGGCTGGGCCAAGGCAGCCGAGCTGATCTTCACAGGCCGCACATTGTCGGCGCGCGAAAGCCTCGAAATGGGCCTTACCAACGAGGTGGTTGATGATGCGGAATTGATGACGCGCGCCAATGCCGTCGCGGCCGAGATTGCCGCCAATGCGCCGCTCGCAGTGCAGGCTGCCAAACGCATGATGCGCTCAGGTCTGTCCGAGAGCTTTGGCGACCACGTCCATCACGTGTTCCTGCAACTGCTGCCGCTGTTTCGCACAGCGGATTTCCGCGAAGGCATGGCGTCGTTTCTTGAAAAGCGCCCAGCCAAATTCACTGGCAAGTGAGCGCGACGCACAAACATAGACGCGGTGTTGTGCGCCGCGTCATGCTTTGCTGATTAAGTCAGCTTTCCAACTTCAAGGCTTGGTGCATACTCCCGGCATTCGAGCCGCATCACAAAAGCCTGCATAGACGGGCCGATGCGGTTGATCGAACCACAGGGAGGACACTTGACCATGCAGCATGACTGGAAAGTTCTGCGAGTGACTTTGCTCGCCGGCGTTGTCGTAGCGCTTACGTCCACCACAAGCCACGCGCAGAAGAAATACGATACTGGCGCCACCGATACCGAGATCAAGATCGGCAACATCATGCCGTATAGCGGCCCGGCGTCCTCCTACGCGACGATCGGAAAAACCGAGGCCGCCTATTTCAAGATGATCAACGAGAAGGGTGGCATCAATGGCCGCAAGATCACCTTCATCAGCTATGACGACGGCTACAGCCCGCCGAAGACGGTGGAGCAAGCGCGCAAGCTGGTCGAGAATGACGAAGTGCTGTTCATCATGAACCCGCTCGGCACGCCGGGAAATACGGCGATCCAGAAATACATGAACACCAAGAAGGTGCCGCAGCTATTCGTCTCGACGGGCGCCGCGAAATGGGCCGATCCGAAGAACTTCCCTTGGACCATGGGCTGGCAGCCGAGCTACCAGGCCGAGGCGCGCATCTACGCGCAATACATCATGAAGAATCATCCCGGCAAGAAAGTCGGCGTGCTCTATGCCAATGACGACTTCGGCAAGGATTACATCATCGGGCTGCACGAGGGGTTCGGCGATAAGGTCAAAGATTACATCGTCTCTGAGGTGCCTTACGAGACGGCGTCACCGACGGTGGATTCACAGATCGTGCAGATCAAGGCAGCCAATCCGGATGTCTTCATCAACATCGCCACGCCAAAATTCGCTGCACAGGCGATCAAGAAGGTCGGCGAGATGGGCTGGAAGCCCGTTCACATCGTCACCAATGTCTCGGCATCTGTCGGCAGCGTGATGAAGCCCGCGGGCTATGCCAACTCGCAGGACGTGCTCAGCGCGGCCTATATGAAGGATCCCAAGGATCCGACATGGAAGAACGATCCGGGCATGCTGGAATGGTCGGCCTTCATGGACAAATACTATCCCGAAGGCGACAAGGAAGACGGCGCCACCGTGTTCGGCTACGGCGTATCGCAGGGTATCGTCCAGGTGCTCAAGCAATGCGGCGATGACCTCACCCGCGAAAACATCATGAAGCAGGCGGCGAGCCTGAACATGGAGATCGGCATCTATCTGCCGGGTACCAAGATCAAGACCAGCCCGACCGACTTCAGCCCGCTGGAGCAACTTCAGATGCAGCGGTTCAAGGGCGAAAGCTGGGAGCTGTTCGGCCCGCTGATGTCCGGCGAGAAGAACTCGTAAGCGATACGCTCCGGCGTCCCCTCTCCTGAGCCAGAGGGGACGCACGCGTGCTGAGCCACGCGCTCTCGTTGCTGGCCCGCTCTCCTCAATCGTGCATACTCGACGCAAGCCGCGGCGATCGACGGTCCACTCAGATGGACCGCACCGCGGGCATACAAAACGTTAGAGGAAGCGATGCACAGGACACTGCCCCGCGGGATGACTCTCGCGCTTTCCGCGCTCATGTTCGGCGCGCTGGCCACGCCATCTCACGCGCAGAAGAAATACGATCCCGGCGCCAGCGACACCGAGATCAAGGTCGGCAACATCATGCCCTATAGCGGGCCGGCATCGTCCTATGCCTCGATCGGAAAATCGGAGGCCGCCTATTTCCGGATGATCAACGATCAGGGCGGCATCAACGGCCGCAAGATCAATTTCATCAGCTATGACGATGCCTACTCGCCGCCAAAGACGGTGGAACAGGCGCGCAAGCTGGTCGAGAGCGACGAAGTGCTGCTGCTGTTTAATCCCCTGGGCACCGCCACGAATTCCGCGATCCAGAAATACATGAACCTGAAGAGAGTGCCGCATCTGTTCGTGTCGTCCGGCGCCTCGAAATGGGCCGACCCAAAGCACTTCCCGTGGACCATGGGCTGGTCGCCCAGCTACCACAATGAGGGGCGCATCTGGGCTGCATGGATTCTGAAGAACCATCCCGATGCCAGGATCGGCGTGCTGTTCCAGAACGACGATATGGGGAAGGACTATTTCAGCGGCGTACGCGAAGGACTCGGCGACAAGGCCGACAAGATGATCACGGTACAGGCGAGCTTCGAGACCAGCTCACCGACAGTAGATTCGCAGATCGTCCAGATCAGGACCGCCAATCCCGATGTGTTCCTGAACATCGCCTCGCCCAAGTTCGCCGCGCAGGCGATCAAGAAGGTGGCCGAGCTGAACTGGAAGCCGGTGCAGATGCTGGTCAACGTGTCGCAATCGGTCGGCTCGGTGATCAAGCCCGCAGGCTTCGACAATGCGCAGGGCGTGATCAGCGCAGCCTATATGAAGGACCCCACCGATCCGCAGTGGAAGGACGATCCGACCATCAAGGAATGGCTTGCGTTCATGGACAAGTATTATCCCGACGGCGACAAGAACGACATCTACACGCTGTACGGCTTCGGCATCGCGCGCACGCTGGCGCATATCCTGGAGCGATGCGGCGACACGCTTACGCGGGAGAATGTGATGAAGCAGGCCACGAGCCTCGATTATGAGGTCGGCATCTTCCTGCCCGGTACCCGCGTCAAGACCAGCCCAACCGACTACAGCCCGCTGCAGCAGTTGCAGATGATGCGTTTCAAGGGCGAACGCTGGGAACTGTTCGGACCCGTGCTGAGCAGCGAGTAGGACAAGAGCGCCCTACTTCGCTGCATCCTTGGCGGGCGCTGGCGCATCCTTGGCCGCCGGCGCGTCTTTCGCGGCAGCCGGAGCTTCCTTCGCAGCCGGCGCCGGCTTCTTCTGCGCCGCCTGCAGCTCCTCCACCGTCTTCTGCAGGGCAACGACGGTAGCCTTCAGCGCCTCGACCTGACGGTTGGCCGCATCCAGCCGCTGTTGCTGATCAAGCCGCAGCTTGCCCAATGTCTGCTGCAGAAAATTGACATTGCTTTGCAGGCAGCTGGTGCGACGCTCCATGGTCTTTTCGACCGTGCAGATCTCGATTCCCGGCACATCCTGCGCCTGCGCCTTGGCGGCGCCCAAAATGGTCAGCAATGTCATCGCAAGGATTGTTCGGCCGCGCATCGTTTTCCCCATCATGTCCGTCATGCCGCCAAGACCAAGCGGTGCTGGCGCCCGGCTGTCAACCAGGTGTGATGGGAACGAAGAAGATGTCCGCCCGTTCCTTGGACCGGAGCACCTCATGGCGACGCGTGAACGACGGCTGGCCGAATTCGATGGCCAGGGTGATCCTGAGCCTGATCAGGTGGTGCAAGTGTTGTGCGAGGACCACAGCGGCACTTATCAGCTGCCCTTCCCTTGCCAGTTCATCGATGGCGAATGGCGCAATGCCGAGACGGGCAGCATGGTCGAGGCACGCGTGGTCGGATGGCGGCTGCCACGTACAGCGTGAGCGCCGTGTACCTGCTTCAGGGGCGGCGGTGCACTGCGCCGACGAGCGCTTACGCGTACAGATAGCCGACAGGCTTGCCCTCGGTCCGCAGGGGACGGATGTCCTTCTGTGTAATGATCTTGGCCGCCAGGCCGTCGATTTCATCGCGTTGGGTCGGCGTCCAGCTTCGAAGCTGCTCCATGCCTTTCAGCAGGCCAAGCCGGAGGACTTGCGTATTTTCGCCCATCCCGATGAGGCTGGTCGAATTCTTGCCCGCCGTCACCACATCACCGGCCGCAAGTTCGAACGTCTTCCCAGCACTATCCACGAATTCGGCCGTGCCGCGAATGACGCGATAGATGACAACCTCACCTCTCGCGAAAGAGGCGGCATCCACGGCCGCCGCGGAGCTCTTCGGCAAGAGGGACTTGCCATGCGGATCGGTTGCGATGATGTGACCGGTGACAAGATGACCGCTCGGAGCCTCGATGCCAATATCGCGCACATAGACGGGCGCCGCCGACTTGATGGTGTCATCAGCCAGCAGCTTGAAGAGCGCGTCCAGCGCCAGCGGATCCTGAAGCCAGAAGCCCGCGTTGTCGGGGCGATCATGCAGCGCATGGGTCCAGGCCACACGTGGTGTCTCGGCTTCGTCGATCTGATCCGGACCCACGATTGTCGGGTTCGGGAAGGTCGTCGGATCGGTTATGAAGGCTTCGAGAAACTTGCCGGAGTAGCCCATGGAGAGGGGATCGGGCACCACCGTCTGGGGCGTCTTCAGGTTCTCCTCGGTAGACAATCCCGACCAAGTGTAGAACAGCTGACGATGCACGATCGCGCTTTGCAGCATCACTGCGCCAGGGCCGACATTGTAGAAGCGCCCATCGTAATCGAAGGTGAACATGCCCGACGTGACCAGCACGAGCTGGAAGCCGCCTGGTGGAAGATGCAGATGGAAGTCGGTAGGGCCGGTGTCTTCGCGATAGATCGGCAGATTGGTCGCGACCTCATGAAGGAGGAAGGTTTCGTTGTTGGCGTGAAAGCCTTCATTAGCGCGGCTATAAAGTGCCTGCGGGCGATAGGTCGCCTCGTATGTCGTGTCCTTGTACCGATCGATCGCTACGAAATCCCCATGATTCAGGCGCAGAGGATCGCCGTTCGGGTGCTTGAGCCCAGGCCATTTGAGGTCGATCGCAGCATGTACATTCATGGGATCCTCCAACGTGTTTAAAAATACCCGGGGACCGAACTGTGATTGGCGCGCAATCGATCGGCAGCCAACGCAATGCGGCTCGCGAGAAATTGCTGCTATGCGAAAATCGCGCCAGCTGGCGTCAAAGGCGTTTTGATACCAATCGCGCGTGTTAGCAGGTGATCTGGCGGCCAAACCGCGCAAATCCCCGGGCGAGCGCTACAAATTCTGGATACAAGTTGAGCACGCCCTGCCCGATCCGTAAGCCGGCATGGCGTTGCCGAACTATCAATCAGTACTCAACCTCGAGCTCTTCGATATCGGTAGGCTCCTGCCTGGCTGCGGCAATCCATTCCTGCATTTCGGGCAGGTTCATCACCATGCTGGCATAGGCTGATAGCTGAGGATCGAGCTTGACGTCATAGGTCGCGAAGCGCGTCACCACCGGCGCATACATGGCGTCCGCCATGCTACGGGTGCCGAACAGGAAAGGGCCGCCGGACTTCGACAGACACTCGCGCCAGATTGTGCAGATCCGGTCGATATCGGCTTGCGCGCGCGACCAGACCTTGAAGTTCGGAAAATGCCCCTTGATGTTGACCGGCAGCGACGCTCGCAATGTCGTGAAGCCGGAATGGATTTCACCCGAAATCGAGCGGCAATGCGCCCGCAGGATGCGGTCCGCCGGCAATAGCTTTGCTTCCGGCATGATCTCGTTGAGATATTCGGCGATTGCCAGCGTATCCCAGACCACCGCCCCTTCATGGCGCAGGCAGGGCACCAGGATCGATGAAGACAGCAACAGGATCTCGGCCTTGGCGGAGGCATCGTCCGGCGCCGTAACGACTTCGTCGAACTCAAGGCCTGAGAATTTTGTCAGCAGCCACCCTCGCAATGACCACGACGAGTAGTTCTTGCTGCTGATGGTGAGTGTTGCGTTGGCCATGACTTATCCCCTTACGCCCGAACCCAGGCAGCCGGTCAGCCCTCGGGGTAACCGGTTCCCGGCTGCCCATTGCTTGTGCTGCTTTAATTTTATTCAGCAAACCACGTGCCAGTTTTCCAGACGAATTGACTCTTCTCTGGCTTCAATATTGCATAGCAACACAGCAGGGATAGCTCCGGATGATGTCAATGATGTATCAGGCCTACCAGAATCACATGGATCTGACAGCACCTTGGCGCACCGGTGCGTCTGCCGCATTGAAGTACCTCAATCTCGTCCCGGCCGGCACGTCCGAGAAACTGTTCGGCCGCCTCGCGGCAGCACTTGAGCTGATCTCACGCTCCGCCCTCACCTATCATCGGCCCGAATTCGATATCGGCAAGGTGATAGTCGGTAACAGCGAGCATGAGGTGACGGAAGAAGTCACCTTCAAGACGCCATTCGGATCGCTGCTACACTTCAAGAAAGAGAATGCACCGGAGCAGCCACGCATGCTGCTGGTGGCGCCGATGTCCGGCCACTTCGCGACGCTGCTGCGCGGCACTGTGAAGACCCTGCTGCAGGATCATGACGTCTATATCACAGACTGGCATAACCCCCGCGACATACCGCTCAATCAGGGCAAGTTCGGCCTCGACGAATACACCGAGCACCTGATCACATTCATGAACGAGCTCGGCCCGCGTTCGCACATGGTCGCGATTTGCCAGCCGTCCGTGTCGGCGCTCGCCGCTGCAGCTATCATGTCGGAAGACAATCACCCCGCGCGCCCGGCAAGCCTGACGCTGATGGCGGGCCCGATCGATACGCGCATACAGCCGACCAAGGTCAACGAGTTCGCCAAGAGCAAGCCGTTGAAGTGGTTCGAAGAGAACATGATCAACTACGTGCCGTTCCAGTGCAAAGGCGCGTTCCGGCAGGTCTATCCCGGCTTCATTCAGTTGACTGCATTCGTCTCGATGAATCTCGAGCGCCACATCAAGTCACATGTCGATCTCGCCAATCATCTCGCCAAGGGCGAGACCGAGAAGGCGGAAATCATCAAGACGTTCTATGATGAATATTTCGCCGTGATGGATCTGCCGGGAGAGTTCTATATCGACACCATCCGCGACGTGTTCCAGGAACATCTGTTGCCGCAAGGCAAGCTGACCTACAAGGGCCGGACCGTGAACTGCGCATCGATCAAGCGCATGGGGCTGATGACGGTCGAGGGCGAGAAGGATGATATCTGCTCGAT
This sequence comes from Tardiphaga sp. OK245, assembly GCF_900108575.1. Taxonomy (NCBI): domain Bacteria; kingdom Pseudomonadati; phylum Pseudomonadota; class Alphaproteobacteria; order Hyphomicrobiales; family Nitrobacteraceae; genus Tardiphaga; species Tardiphaga sp. OK245. The sequence goes on from NZ_FNWZ01000005.1 coordinate 380,731, forward strand.
CGGCCAGACTCTAGCAGCCCAGGATCTCTGCACCGGCGTGCGAGCCTATCGCAAAGTCCATCACATGCAGGCCGGTGTCGGCCACTACGGTGTATTCAGCGGACGCCGTTGGAACAACGAGATCTACCCGCTGCTGCGGGATTTTGTTCACGTGAATTCGTGAAACCCTGCGTTGTATACAAATAGTCGGGCGCTTCACCCAAATTGGTGACGCGGATGTCGCAGGAATAACCTACGTCGATACCGGGAATTGTTTCGCCGCTGCTTCAGCAGCATAGCAGCGGTTTCTCATTACCGCTTCGGCGGACCGTGTATTGACGACTGCACGATTTTTCACCGGACATACTTACGCATCAAGGCCGGCCATCGTGCCGGCCTTTTTCGTGGATTTTTCAGGCGTCCCGGTCCGGGATCAATTGAACTCGCGGCTGGCCCAGAAGCCGAACCAGGTCCACCTGCCGCTCGACGCCGGTTTTCAGGAAGACGGATTTCAGCTGGGTCCGCACAGTATTCAGGCTGACGCTCTGCATTTTCGAGATGGCGGTGACCGAGTTGCCATCGATCAAAAGGCTGGTGATCCGCGCTTCAGCCGGCGTCAAATCGAACAAAGCCTGCAGAAGCTCCGGACCCGGGCTGCGCTGCTGGTGGGTGATCGGCGTCAGGAGCAGGATCGACATAGCGCCCGCAAAAACATCGAGACCAGCCAAACGGAGCGGCAGCACATGCGCAATCAAGGGTGGGCTGTGCTCAGTCCCAGAAATTGGAATTGAACGGCCCGTTTTCGACAGAGATAAGGGCTTGCTCAGCGCCTCGATAAACATGGTCTGAGCGACCTGCGAGGCGAACTGCACCTGATCCTGCGCGCCAATGCCGACAATCGTCGTGCTGGAAATAAACCCAGGATTGGCCGCGATAACGCGCCCCTCCTGACTGACCGCACACGCGGGAAGGCCAATCATTTGAAGTGTCGCAACCGCCGTGCGGGCACGTTCGAAGCCCAGACGACCGGACAGCACCGCCGCACGGGCCAGATGAGGCCGGAGGCCATCCAGTTGATCCGCCACAGCGCGTTCAACCGGCCCCTTGGCGTAAGCCTTCTCTACCGAAATCACGAGCGTATCACCGGAGGGAGACCGTACCGAGGTACCGGCGCACCAGCCGAGACCCGCCGGCCGGAGAATGTCCCGGTAGAAGCTCTCATTGTCGAGTTCTTCCATTGTGAACCGGTCCAGGTCCGTCAGAAACCACGGCTCGTTTTCCGCGATTAGTCTGGCGCTTCGTGGATTCTTGGTCGCATAGGGACTCTTGGTCCAACGATCGATCCGCTCGCGAATTCTCTCAGATGACGTCCACCGCGGAATGCCGGGCGCGGATGCGAAAATCATCGCACCTTCGGCATCTGCCATCTCCGCCAGGCGATCAAACACCTGCGGCCAACGCTCCGGCAAAACTCCCGCTTCATAAATCTCGTCGACGAGCGTTTCAAAATTCACGGACGTATCCAGCAAAACGGTTTCCGGCGGCTCGCGTCTCGGTCATCACGGTCAGAAAGCAGCACCCATCATGCAACACCGCAGACACCGGACAATTCCCGAGACCATTCGGAAATCTGCGATCACGATGCTGATGTGCGCGAAATGCCACTTTCGCCAGCCGCCATTCAGGAGGCGAATGGTATTCACCGCCTAACTAGACCGGTCCCGTGCTGCTCGCCAGTGTCAAGCGAGAGGTTTTATGCCACAGGCGCTTTTGCTGGCGGCAACTCCCGCGGCAAAATCAATGCGGCGACGATCACCAGCGCCGACAAGGCGGCAAAGGCGTGCAACATCATGATGAAGCCACCCTGCTCGTACAACCATGCGACAAGCCCAACCGAGGCTCCCGCTGCGGTAAAGCCAACGAAATAACGCACGGCGTAGGCGCGCGATCGCCACTCCTCGCTTGTATACTTGCCGACGATCGCCTCATTGACGGTGATCTGCCCGAACAAACCAATGATGATTCCAATCGCGACGACAATCAGTGAGATGTTCGACTGCGACGCTGCGAAATACAGGAACGGTGCGAGCACCAGCGACAACGGAACGCTCACCGCCTTTAGCGAGTGCTTATCGATCAGCTTGCCGATGTTGTACTGGGTTGCCGCGCCGAAGACATAAACGCAGGCGGCAATGATGCCGAGCAATGCCGGGCTGTCCGTCATGTCGGACAAACGCTCGGCAAACAGTTTTGGCAGCGCGACGGTGATGGCGTTGAAGACGGTGGAGATCGCGACCACCGTGACCAACAGTGCAAGGATCACACGCCACATGTCGGACTTCGCGACGCGCGCTTGCGCCGCAGCCTGTTTGAATCCCGAGCGATCTTCATGTGCGACCTCGCGCATGAAGACAACACCAGCTGCAACAGTGACGAGGCCGGGAATGATGAAGGCCCAGCGCCAGCCGAGGAACTGACCAAGTACGCCGGTGATCAGTGCGGAAGATGCCACGCCGAAATTGCCGAACACGCCGTTAATGCCCATCGCGCTGCCGAGCTTGTCGGCATAGGAGACGATCATCGCCGTGCCGACCGGATGATAGATCGACGCGAATAGGCCAACCGAGAACAGCGCCGCACCAAGCTGCAAAGGCGTCTGCACCAGGCCGACAGCCATCATCGACAGACCGATGCCGTAGAAGAAGATCACCATCATGTGGCGACGGCTCCAGCGGTCCCCGAGCCAGCCAGTCACCAGCGAGCCGGCTCCAAACGCCATGAAGCCCGGCGTCGCATAGGGCAGCAACTCGGTATAGGTCATATTCATGGCCGGACCCATCACGAGCACCGCTGCCGCAAAGATCAGCATCGCGTAGTGGTCGATGAAATGGGCGACATTAACGAGGGTGATGACCCGGCTGGGGACGTTCATGAATCGATTCCTTGGCAACCTTGGAATGCCGTTATATGAGCTTGCTCTAACGGGATGTTGCCAATGAATGTCGCAGAACCGCCAATCCTGGACTTATCGGAGCGACGGCGCCCGGCGACGGACGGTGTCCACATCCTGGCGACGCGCTACCCCAAGGGTATCCGGCTGGACACTCATGCCCATCGCGAGGCGCAACTCGTATTCGCCGCTGCGGGCACTATGCAGGTCACGACTCCAAAGGGCCGCTGGCTGGTGCCACCGGATCGCGCGGTCTGGGTGCCGGCCCACCTGCCCCACGCCATCGACGTTCTGGCCGACATCGAGATGCGCTCGCTGTATTTCAACGTCGATTGGCTGGCGCGGGATCGACGCAATGGCGATCTCGCAGCGGAGTTCGTGGTTCGCGTGTCGCGCCTGTTGCACGAGTCGATCCTGGCGCTGTTCGATGGGCGCGATGACGTCGCACGGAATCGGTTGTTGATCGAGATTGCCATGCTCGAACTGCATCAGGCAGGCGATCCCGCGACGTTCATGCCGCTGCCGCAAGAGCCGCGCTGCCGACGTGCGGCGGAGATGGTGCTGACCGATCCGACGCAGACTTACGAGATCGAAACATTGGCGCGCACCGTCGGCACGTCTGCACGTACACTATCGCGGCTTTTTTCGGCAGAGACGCAATTGAGCTTCAAGAGCTGGTGTCAACGCGCCCGGATCGCAGAGGCGATCGAACGACTATCGATGAACCGCAACGTGTCGGTGAAGCAGCTCGCTGCCGATCTCGGCTATGCCAGCTTCTCGGCGTTTTCGCACGCGTTCCGGCAAGTGACGGGCAAGAGCCCGACAGAGTTTATCGAGGCGAAGTAGCGCCGCTTAGCGCGGCACCACCGCAGTCGCTTCGATCTCGACGCGCGCAGCGAGTTCAACCAGACGCACGACCTGCACCAGCGCCATTGCCGGATAGTGTGCACCGAATATCTCGCGATAGGCCTGACCGAGCGCTTTGAGATTGCCGAGATATTCTTCCATATCGACGACATACCAGGTCAGCCGCACGAGATGCTCGGGCTTCGCGCCACCTTCCGCGAGGATGTCGGAAATGTTCTGCAGTGCCTGACGCACCTGCGATACAAAATCCGGCTTCAGCTTCTCCTCGGCGTCCCAGCCAATTACACCACCGGTCACGACGATGCGGCCATCTGCCGTCATGCCGTTGGCATAGCCTTTGGGCTTCGGCCAGCCACTCGGCTGCAATGCGCGCGAAACGGATGCTGCAACATCGCCCTTTGCGTTTGGCACCACGGTCAATGTCGGGCCCTTTGGTGCATTCACCGGGCAATCCTCCCTGAAAGAAACGTCTTCAAACTTATGCGGCAACGGTCGGTGACGCGCCCGCCGCAGCCTGCTGGCGAAGCGCAAAGCGCTTCAGCTTGCCGGTCTCGGTCTTGGGCAGTTGCGTCACGAATTCGATGGCGCGCGGATATTTGTAAGGCGCGATCTCGCGCTTCACGTGGTTCTGCAACTCGGTCGCCAGCGCGTCGCTCCCTGCCTGACCGGGAGCGAGAACGACATAAGCCTTTACGATCATACCGCGATCGGCATCGGGGCAACCGACAACGCCGCAATCGACCACGGCTTCATGGGTGAGCAACGCAGCTTCCACGTCGGGGCCGGCAATATTGTAACCCGCCGACACGATCATGTCGTCAGAACGTGACTGGTACCAGAAGTAACCATCCTCATCCATCAGGAAGGTATCGCCGGTGATATTCCAGCCGTTCTGCACGAACTTCAGTTGACGCGGATCGGCGAGATATTTGCAACCCGTTGGGCCCTTGACGGCGAGACGGCCTAGCGTGCCCGGCGCCACTTCGTTGCCTTCGTCGTCAATGATCCTGGCCACATAGCCCGGCACCGGCTTGCCGGTCGAGCCCGGGCGGATTTCTTCCTCAATGGCGCAGATGAAGATGTGCAGCATTTCGGTGCCGCCGATGCCATCCATCAGCTTGATGCCGGTCGCCTTCAGCCATGCATCATAGGTGCCCTTCGGCAACGTTTCGCCTGCCGACACGCATTTGCGCAGCGTCGAAAGATCGTACTGATCAATCTTGCCGAGGATCGCGCGATAGGCGGTCGGCGCGGTGAAGCAGACCGTGACCTTGTGCTTGGCAACAGCCAGCGGCAGCTCGTCCGGGCCGGCCTTCTCGAGCACCACGAAGGACGCACCGATATGCAGCGGAAACAGCACGCCGCCGAAGCCGAACGTGAAGGCCAGCGGCGCCGAACCGATGAAGCGATCTTCCGGACTGGCGCGTAGCACATTGCGCGCAAAGCCGTCGCACACCGCAAGCATGTCGCGGTGGAAATGCATGGTGCCCTTCGGGTCGCCCGTTGTGCCCGACGTGAAGGCGATCAGGCAGATATCATCCGAGGCCGTATCGACGGCGGTGAATTCCGGGCTGGCCTCGGCGATCATCTTGTCGAGTTCGGCTTCACCGGCCCCCCAATAGACGACGCGCTTGAGTTCGGGCGAAACCGCCTTGGCCTTCTCCATCTCGTCCGACAGCTTGCTGTCGCATAACGCCAGCGAGATCTTCGCCTTCTGCAGCGGATAGGACAGTTCCTTGGCGCGCAGCAGCGGCATGGTCGACACGCAGACGCCGCCGGCCTTGATGATGGCGAGATAGGTCGCAACCATCATCGGATTGTTGGCCGAACGCAGCAGCACGCGACCGCCGGTAACCAGGCCAAGCTTGTTGACCAGCACGTTGCAGATCTTGTTCACGAGCTCATAGAGTTCGCGATAGGTATAGCTCTCGTTTAGCCCGATCATACACGGCGCATCGCCGCGCCCCTCGGCGACCCAGCGATCAAGAAACGGCACCACGCAATTGATGCGCGGCGGATAGTGAAATTCTGGCCGGGTGAACAGAAACTCCGGTAGCTGTTCCGGCGGGGGCATATTGTCCCGCGCGAACGTATCAACATGCGCCGTATAAGGCTTTGTCAGCTGAGTATCAGCGGCCATTGCAATGCTCCCGTCACGTCAGATGCCCGGCAACGTCATCCAAATATCATTTTAGACTTAAAACAGTTTTCCGCAACTGCGGAGTCTTGCGGCACGCCGAAATTTTCGGCTGACAACGTCGATTTGCGCGGATTGTTTAGGCAAGTCAGCCTAAAGCGTGGCCAGCGCCTTTAGCCGCAGCACCATGGCGGACTGCGGATCGGCCAGCGGTGCGACGGCGGTAAAATGATTTGCGCCGGGAAGCGCCTCGAGGCGCGCGGGAATATGGACACCCCAGGCATCGACAATGCTTTGGCTCTGCCGCAAATATTCGACGCCCTCGTCGCCGCCAACCACGGCATCGAGAGATCCGTGCGAAGGCGCCGGCCAGAACAACGGACTGACCTCACGGGCGCCGGCATCATTCAAATGCAATGCATTGTTGATCGACGTCGGCACCAGCGGCGCCAGATCGAACAACCCGGAGATCGCATAGGCGCCGACAATCAGGTCCTGCGGCAGCGCGGAATCGAGCGCGCGCCAATCCGTCGCCAGCATGCAGGCGGCGAGATGACCGCCCGCCGAATGGCCCGACACGACGAGCCGCCTGCCGAGCTTCGCCAGCTCGCGGGTCGCCGCACGCATCTGCGCGATGATATCACCGACCGAGACGTTCGGACACAAATCGTAGCTGGGGATCGCCACGCTGATGCCATGGCTGTTCAGCCCGCGCGCCAGATGGCTGAAGAACGAGGCATCCAGCGCCTGCCAGTAGCCACCGTGAATGAAGACGACAATCGGACCTTTGTCGCCAGCGGGAAAGTAGTCGATCGTGTGCCGTGCGCCTGAGCCATATGGAATGGCCCGCATCTGCACGCCGCTGTCGCGATAGGCTTTGGCGTCCTGTGCCCAGCCGGCGATCAGCGCAGAGCTTTCCGGCACTTTTGCGCGATTGTTGTATTCGGCTTCGAGATCGATCACTGCACTCACCGCGTCGCGTTTACGGCACCTTGCCGTTCGCTGCCTTTTGCGCCGCTTTCTGCGCAGAAGCCTTGGTCTTGGCCAGTAAACGCATCAGTTCGCGGACATCCTTCGGCGCCAGATCCGTGAAGATTTCAGCGATCCAGGTCTCGTGTTCTTCGGCCATCTTGCGGAACTCGGCGCGGCCTAGTTTGGTAAGCCGTATCACCTGCACCCGACGATCGGTGTCGGAGGTGCGGCGATCAACGTGGCCGGATTCCACGAGACGCTCGACCAGGCCGGTGACGTTGCCGTTCGACACCATCATCCGCTTCGAGACATCCGACAGGGTCATACCGTCGGGCACCTTGTCGAGCTGGGCCATCAGGTCGAAGCGCGGCAGCGTGACATCGAAGCGCTCGCGCAAGCGGCTGCGGACTTCGCCCTCGATCAAGGTCGTACAGGTCAAGAGCCGGAGCCACAGGCGCAGTTCGTCGCCGTGATCATCGGGAAGTTCGACGGCCTTGGTCTCGGAATCGAGAATCATGATGCAATCTTACCTGCTTGAAGCTCCTGCGGCGGCCGAGAGACCGGCAATCCACAATCTCGTACCGCCCCATACCGATCCTTTGACCTTCAAGGAATTTCCGTCCGACCGCAAGCCAAAACGCCGCAGCCTTGACCGCCGTCGATTTTGAATATTTCTTTAAGGTTCAAATAAATTGGCCTACGGTTTGCATAGCGTATTCGGCTGATTTCTGACGCCTGGAAGTCATTTACATTGCTTGCGGCTGCGCCCGTCGTGAGCATAATCTAGGCAAAAGAACAGAATTCTGGGTTGGCACGTTTTTCGGCTGCCTGTCGCGGCCGAGTGGAGGAGAAGTTAATGAAGCAGTCTTTCAAACTGGCCGGTTTGGCCGCCCTGATGATGAGCGTTTCGGCCATCCCGGCCATGGCGCAGGAAAAGATCAAGGTCGGCGTGATCGTGTCGCTGTCGGGCGCCGGTGCCGTGCTCGGCCAGCAGGCCCGCGACGGCTTCAATCTCGCGGTCAAGGATCTCGGCGGCAAGATGGGCGGCAAGGACGTCGAAGTCATCGTCGTCGATGACGAACTCAAGCCGGACGTCGCCGTGACCAAGGTCAAGGGCCTTCTGGAGCGTGACAAGGTCGACTTCGTGGTCGGCCCGATCTTCTCAAACATCCTGGGCGCGATCCACAAGCCGGTCACCGAGAACAAGACCTTCCTGATCTCGCCGAATGCCGGTCCGTCGAGCTACGCGGGCAAGGAGTGCAATCCGTATTTCTATGTGACATCGTATCAGAACGACCAGATCCACCAGATCCTCGGTAACGTCGCCCAGAAGCGCGGCTACAAGAAGATCTATCTGATGACCCCGAACTATCAGGCCGGCAAGGACTTCGTCGCCGGCGTGAAGATGGACTTCAAGGGCGAGATTCTCGAAGAGTCTTTCATCCCGCTTGGCACGCTCGACTTCCAGGCCGAGCTCTCCAAGATCGCATCGATGAAGCCTGATGCCGTGCTCACCTTCATGCCGGGCGGCATGGGCGTGAACCTCGTCAAGCAGTACAAGCAGGCCGGCCTGCTCGACCGCATTCCGTTCCTGTCGACCTTCACCGTCGATGAATCGACGCTGCCGGCTCAGCAGGACGCGGCGATCGGCATGTTCGGCGGCTCGAACTGGGCACCGACCCTCGACACTCCGCAGAACAAGAAGTTCGTGGCAGAATACGAGAAAGCCTATAACAGCGTGCCGGCGACCTACGCCTTCCAGTCCTATGACGCGGCGATGCTGATCAACAGCGCCGTCGTTGCCGTGAAGGGCGACCTCTCGGACAAGGCCAAGGTGGCTGCAGCCATGAAGAAGGCCGACTTCCCGTCGATCCGCGGCGGCTTCAAGTTCAGCAACAACGGCTATCCCGTTCAGGACTTCTTCCTGACCAAGGTCGCCAAGCGCGCTGACGGCAAGTTCCAGACCGAGATCGTCGAGAAGGTGTTCTCGAACTACGGCGATCGCTACGCCAAGGACTGCGCTGCGCAGTAATCGCCCTGGCGATCACTCATCACCGGGCCGTTGCCGCGAAGGCGGGACGGCCCGGTGTTTTATCGGCCCGTGTTTATCTCAGTATAGAAACCAAGTTATCTGATGACCCTCACGCTTGCCCTCGTCCAGATCCTGAACGGCCTGCAGTTCGGATTGATCCTGTTCCTGATCGCCGCCGGCCTCACGCTGGTGTTCGGCGTCATGGACTTCATCAATCTTGCACATGGCGTGCAATACATGGTCGGCGCCTATCTGGTCGCCGCCTTCACCGCCATGACCGGAAGTTTCGTCGCCGGCCTCGCACTGGCACTACCCGCTGCACTGATTTTCGGGCTCCTGCTGGAGATCCTGATCTTTCGGCACCTGTATGATCGCGACCATCTCGATCAGGTGCTCGCCACCTTTGGGGTCATCATCTTCCTCAATCAGGCCGTGAAATACATCTGGGGCGCTGCGCCGCTAAATGTTGCAATTCCTGACGCGCTGTCGGGCGCGGTCGAGATCACCGACGGCATGCTCTATCCGGTGTGGCGTCTCGTCATCATCGCCGTCGGTCTTGCTGTCGGCCTCGCGCTCTATCTCGTCGTCAACAAGACCAAGCTTGGCATGCTCGTGCGTGCCGGCGCCAGCAACGCTGCCATGGTCTCCGCGCTGGGCGTCAACATCCGCCTGCTGTTCACCATCGTGTTCGGCGTCGGCGCCATGCTTGCGGGCTTCGCCGGCGCCATGGTTGCACCGATCCTCTCGGTAGAGCCCGGCATGGGCGACAACGTGCTCATTCTTGCTTTCGTGGTGATCGTCATCGGCGGCATCGGCTCGATCCGCGGTGCCTTCATCGCGGCGCTGCTGATCGGTCTCGTCGATACGCTCGGACGTTTCTTCGCGCCCACGCTGCTCAAGCTGCTGCTCGATCCCTCGGCGGCCAGCCAGACCGGCCGCGCCATTGCGCCGATGCTGATCTATATCCTGATGGCTGCGGTGCTGTTCTTCCGGCCATCCGGCCTGTTCCCGTCCAAGCAGTAACGGGAGCAGACCATGAACAATCTCGTCGACCTCGACGCCCCCGCTTCGCCGGCTCTCGCAACGCCTCCGCGTGCCAGCCGGGCCTATGTGCTGCCGCTGATCGTGTTTGTGATCTTCGCCCTGGTGCCGCTCTCGGTGTTGTGGGGATCGCAAAGCTTCATCCTCGCGCTGGTCACACGCATCATGATCCTGGCGCTGGCTGCCATGTCGCTCGATCTGCTGATCGGCTACGGCGCCATGATCTCATTCGGCCATGCCGCCTATGTCGGCCTCGGCGCCTACAGCGTCGCGATCCTTTCCAGCCACGGAATCACCGACGGCTTCATCCAGCTTGCAGTGACGCTCGGTGTCTCGCTCATCTTCGCTCTCTTCACAGGCGCGATCTCGTTGCGGACCAAGGGCGTCTATTTCATCATGATTACGCTGGCTTTCGGCCAGATGCTGTTCTTCCTCGGCACGTCGCTGGCTGCCTATGGCGGTGACGACGGGCTAACGCTGGCATCGCGCAGCATGTTCTTCGGCTCGAAGTTCCTGAAGAACGATGTGGCGATGTATTACGTCGCCTTCGGCGTGCTGCTCGGCGCTTATCTGCTGCTCCGCGCCATCGTCGCGTCACGCTTCGGTCGGGTGCTACGCGGTATTCGCGAAAATCCCGTGCGCATGGAAGCGATTGGCTTTGCGCCGTATCGCTATCAGCTCACGGCCTATGTCATTGCCGGCATGATCGCCGGCGTATCCGGGTTTCTGCTTGCTAACCAGACCGAATTCGTCAGCCCAGCCTATACGGCCTGGCAGCGCTCCGGCGATCTGATTTTCGTGCTCGTGCTCGGCGGCCTCGGCTCGCTGCATGGCGCAATCATCGGCGCAGCCGTGTTCAGCCTGCTGGCGGACATCCTGTCGCATTACACGGAAAACTGGGCGCTGATCTTCGGACCCATTCTCATTCTCGTCGTGCTCTATGCCCGCGGCGGCATCACCGGCCTGTTCGGGAGCAAATCATGAGCAGCGCTCCGCTTCAGCTGCAGAACATCTGCAAGAACTACGGCGCCCTGCGTGTCACCGACGACGTGTCGCTGAATATCGAGGCCGGCGAATTGCACGCCATCATCGGCCCCAACGGCGCCGGCAAGACCACGCTGATCCACCAGATCTCCGGCCACGCGCAATCGGATTCCGGGCGCATCATTTTCGACGGTCAGGACGTGTCGCGGTTGCCGATGGCGGAGCGCGCGCGGATGGGCCTGGTGCGCTCGTTCCAGATCACCTCGATCCTGCCGCGCTTCTCCGCGCTGGAGAATGTCGCCATCGCCGTTCAGGCACGCAGCGGTTCGAGCTTCAGCTTCTTCGGCAATGCGTCGAAGGAGCCAGCGCTGAACGACACCGCCATGGCCCTGCTGTCGCGCTTCGGCCTCGCCGCTCGCGCAGGCGTGCCGGCTGGGCAGATGTCGCATGGCGAGAAACGCCAGCTCGAAATCGCCATTGCGCTGGCTGCAAAGCCAAAACTGCTGCTGCTCGATGAACCGCTCGCGGGCACCAGCCACGATGAATCACAGCGACTGATCAACACGCTGCAGGAGCTGCGCAAGGAGCTTCCCATCGTGTTGATCGAACACGATATGGACGCCGTGTTCGCACTGGCTGACCGCGTCTCGGTCCTTGTTTACGGACGCATCATCGCCTCTGGTTCGCCGCAGAGCATTCGTGACAATGCGGAAGTCCGCGCTGCCTATCTCGGCGAGGAGGCCGCCTGATGCTCTCAGTCTCAAATCTCCAGGCGGCTTACGGCGCGGCCAAGGTCCTGTTCGATATCTCGCTCACCATCAATGCCGGCGAGGTCGTCACCCTGCTCGGCCGCAACGGCATGGGCAAGACGACCACCATTAACGCTATCATGGGCCTGATCCATCCAACCGGCGGCACCGTCACATTCGACGACAAGCCGATGGCCGGGCTGCCGTCCTATCGCATCGCCCAGGCGGGCATCGGTCTCGTGCCCGAGGGCCGCCAGATCTTCCCGACGCTGACCGTCGAGGAAAACCTGGTCGCCACCGCCGCCGTGCGGCATCCGCCGGCACGCTGGACGCTGGACAAGATCTACGAGCTGTTTCCGCGCCTCAAGGAGCGCCGCAGCAATCTCGGCACGCAGTTGTCGGGCGGCGAGCAGCAGATGCTGGCCGTCGGCCGCGCGCTGATGACCAATCCGAAGCTGCTCATTCTCGATGAGGCCACCGAAGGCCTCGCCCCGCTCATTCGCCTTGAGATTTGGAATTGCCTGAAGAGGCTCAAGGCCGAGCGTCAGTCCATTCTGGTCATCGACAAGAATGTCGATGCGCTCGCCGGCTTCGCCGATCGTCATGTAGTGATCGAAAAGGGCCGCGTCGTGTGGACCGGCACATCCGAGCAGCTCAAGAACGACTCCACCGTGAAGGACCGTTTCCTCCACGTTTGATCAACTGTTTTCGAGTACCACCCGACGCGTCGTAATGCGTGACCCAAGGAAGGACCAACCATGAAAACCGAGATCGCCGGCATCACCCGCGCCAATGAAGGCATGCAGGGCATCACCTGGAACATCCTCGGCCAGACCTATGTGCCGAAGAACTGCACCGAGGATTCGTTCTCGTGGCACGCCACTTTCCCGCCCGGCACCTTCGTGCCGCCGCACATCCATCCCGACCAGGATGAGTATCTCTACATCCTCGAAGGCAAGCTCGACTTCTTCCTCGGCGGCTCCGAAACTTCTGCCACGCCGGGCGATCTGGTGCGCCTGCAGCGCGGAATTCCGCACGGCATCTTCAACAAGTCCGATCAGAACGCCAAAGTGCTGTTCTGGGTCTCGCCGAGCCGCCGGCTCTATGACCTGTTCTGGGCGATCCACAACATGAAAGAGCAGAAGCCCGAGGACGTTGTGGCGCTCGCTGCCGAATACAATATCCACTTCCTGCCGCCGCCTCCAGGGGCGTGAGCGTGGCTCTTCGTTCAGGCCACATACCATCATCGACGTCATGGCCGGGCTTGTCCCGGCCATCTACGTCTTAAGCGGCGCCCAAAACGTGGATGCCCGGGACAAGCCCGCGCATGACGAAAGCTAAATTCTCGATTTGCAGCGAGCTAGATCAGCCGTTCACCACGGCCAGCCCGGGCTGCGCCGCAAAGCCAGCCTTGTGCGCATAGCCCTTCACGATGGCTTCGCGCTGCGCGTAGCTCAACACGTTCTCGACATTGTCGAAGCCGTCCGGCGCAATCTGCTCCACGGCGTCAATGACGCCTTCCGGACCGCCGCGGCGGTTGGAGCGCACGATCTCGGCGGTCATCGGCAGGCGCTTGCGCTCATAGGCCATCAACGCCTGGCGCGGATGCTCGGCATGAGCCAGCGAGTCGGCCAGCGCGCGCGCATCGAGGATGGCCTGTGAGGCACCGTTCGAGCCGACTGGATACATCGGATGTGCGGCGTCGCCGAGCAGCGTCACGCGGCCGCCCGACCAGTACGGCAGCGGATCGCGGTCGCAGCAGGGATATTCCCAGAATTCCGGCGTCGCCGTGATCAGTGCAGGCACGTCGATATGCGGCACATTGAAACGCGCCACATGCGGCATCAGCTCTTCGCGCTTGCCGGGACGCGACCAGTCCTCGCGGCGCGGCGGCAGCGTGCCGCCCTCGCCGGTCTTCACCAGCACCGCCCAGTTTGTCAGCCGGTTGCCCGGCGTCTCACCTTCGGCAATCGGATAGACCACGACCTTGGCATGGAGACCACCGGCAACGATCATCGAGTTGCCGGTGAGGAAAGCCGGCCAGTCGCGCGCACCGCGCCACAGCATCAGGCCATTCCAGACCGGATGTCCTTCGTTCGGGAACAGCGTGCTGCGAACCTTGGAGTGGATGCCGTCGGCGCCGATCAGGATATCGCCGCGCGCGGTCTCGACATGATTGTTGTTGCGATCGAAGAAATAGGCGGTGACGCCGCCTTCGTCTTGCGTGAAGTGACCGAGCCGACGACCGGTGTGAATCGCCTCGGCGCCAAGGCGCTCTTCCACCGCACGATGGATCGCACTCTGCAGGCGGCCGCGATGGATCGAGAATTGCGGCACGTCATGGCCGGCGCCGAAGCCACGCTTCTCGCGCCAGACTTCCTGCCCGTGACGGTTGAGATAATGCAGCTCATCGGTGCGGATCGCCACCGCGTCGAGGCGATCGAGCAGACCGAGCCCGGCGAGTTCGCGGATCGCGTGCGGCAGCGTGTTGATGCCAACGCCGAGTTCGCGGATTGAGTCAGCCTGTTCGTAGAGCTCGCAATTGATGCCCCGCGCCCGCAGCATCAAGGCGGTGGTCAAACCGCCAACGCCGCCACCCACGATGATTGCTTTCATCAGCCCAACTCCACTTGATACAATGCCGTAGGACGGGTAGAGCCCTTGCGAACCCCATCAACGATACGCGCCGCAGTCATGGGTTTCGCTTCGCTCTACCCATCCTACGATTGTGATCAATAAACTCGCATGCCCAGTCATTCAGCTGCAAGTGGCTTTGCCGCCTCCGCGCGCATCTCCGCGCGGGTCTTCGGCTTAGCCTTAATTTTCAGGTCTTCGAAATCCTGCTTGTCCCTGACGCTGTTGCGGAAAATCTGGTCCTTGCCGGGCATATATTGTGGCGGGCAATAGGCGTCCTTTGCACCATACCAGGCCGCCGCCTTGATGGTGAAGGACGGGTCAGTCAGGTGCGGACGGCCGAGCGCGACGAGATCCGCGCGGCCGGCGGCCAGGATCGTGTTGACCTGATCCGCTGACGTGATGTTGCCGACGCACATGGTGGCGACGCGCGCCTCGTTGCGGACCTGATCTGAAAACGGCGTCTGGAACATGCGACCGTAGATCGGCCGTGACTCCTTGACGGTTTGCCCTGTCGAGATATCGGCGAGATCGACGCCAGCCTCGGCGAAGGCGCGGGCGATCTGCACCGCGTCGTCGCCGGTGTTGCCACCTTCGGCCCAGTCAGTCGCCGAGAAACGAACCGACATCGGCTTGTGCGCCGGCCAAGCCGCGCGCATGGCGGCGAATACTTCGAGCGGGAAGCGCAGCCGGTTCTCAAGCGAGCCGCCATATTCATCGGTGCGCTTGTTGGTCAGCGGCGACAGGAAGCTCGCCAGCAGATAGCCGTGCGCCGTGTGCATCTCGAGCATGTCGAAGCCACAGCGCTCGCCGCGGATCGTGGCGGCCACGAACTCTGCCTTGACGCGATCCATGGCCGCACGGTCGATCTCTGCGGGCACCTGACTATCCGGATAATACGGCAGCGGCGACGCCGACACGATGTCCCAAGCGCCATCGGCGAGCGGGCGGTCCATGCCGTCCCACATCAGCTTGGTCGCGCCCTTGCGACCGGCATGGCCGAGCTGCAGACAGATCTTCGCAGCCGACGTGCTATGCACAAAATCGACGATGCGTTTCCATTGCGCTTCCTGCTCGTCGGTCCACAGACCAGCACAGCCGGGGGTGATGCGTGCGTCACGGCCGACGCAGACCATTTCGGTGAAGACGAGACCGGCGCCGCCAATGGCACGCGAGCCATAATGCACCAGATGGAAATCGTTCGGCACCCCCTCTTCCGCCGAATACATGCACATCGGCGACACTACGGCGCGATTGGCAAGCACCATATCCCGCATCTTGAACGGCTGGAACATCGGCACTTCCGGCTTATCGACATCGACGTCGAAGCCCTGCGCCTGCACCTTCTGCGCAAACGACTTGTCGACTTCCTTGACGAAGTCCGGCGCGCGCAGCGTCAGGTTATCATAGGTAATCGCCTTGGCACGGGTCATGACGCCAAAGGCGAACTGCACGGGGTCGAAATCCCAAAAGCGATCCACGTGCTCGAACCAGACCAGCGACACATCCGCTGAATGCTGGATCTTCTCGACCTCCTCGCGGCGACCGTGTTCGTAGTCGTGCAAACCGGCCTCAACAGTGGGGGCCTTCGCCATTGCATCATGCAGCGCGATAGCATCTTCCATCGCCAGCTTGGTGCCAGAGCCGATGGAGAAATGCGCAGTCGCCTTGGCGTCACCGAGCAGCACCATGTTGTCCTTGACCCAGCGTTTGTTGCGGATCATCGGAAAATTGCGCCACATCGAGCGGTTGATCAACAGCTTGTGGTCGCCAAGGAACCACTTGAAGATCTCATGCATCCGATCAGCGGATTCCTGCTCGCCGAGGCCTTCCAGGCCGGCGCGCTTGAAAGTTTCAGGATCGGTTTCGAAGATCCAGGTCGAACGGCCAGCCTCATACTGATAGGCGTGGGCGATGAACGGACCCCACTCGGTTTCCTGGAACAGGAATGTGAAGGCATCG
This sequence comes from Tardiphaga sp. OK245, assembly GCF_900108575.1. Classification (NCBI taxonomy): domain Bacteria; kingdom Pseudomonadati; phylum Pseudomonadota; class Alphaproteobacteria; order Hyphomicrobiales; family Nitrobacteraceae; genus Tardiphaga; species Tardiphaga sp. OK245. The sequence goes on from NZ_FNWZ01000005.1 coordinate 397,038, forward strand.
AGCGGCTTGGTCGAGCCCATCCAGGTGAACTTGTTCGAGCGCAAGTCCACTTCGGGCGCGAAGTGCTCGATATACTTGTTACGGAAGTGGCTGTTGATGCCATCGGCCAGCACGATCAGATCTGCATCGACGAAACGCGCTTCGTCGGTGATATCGACTTCGAACAGCAGATGGACGCCGAGTTCGCGGGCGCGATCCTGCAGGATCATCAGCAGCGTGCGGCGCGAACAGCCGCAGAAGCCGTTGCCGCCGACGCGGTGAACAGTGCCGCGGAAGTGCACGGCGATATCGTCCCAGTAAGCGAATTCCTGGGTGATGCGCTGATAGCTTGGAAGATCATATTTCTCGAAATTATCGAGGGTGGCGTCGGAAAACACGACGCCGAAGCCGAAGGTGTCGTCGGGACGGTTGCGCTCGTAAACCGTGATCTCTGCCTGCGGCCGCTGCTTCTTCAGCAGGATCGCAGAATAGAGGCCCGCCGGCCCGCCACCGATAATCGCGATCTTCATGACAGCCTCCGCAGTCGTGCCTGGATGGAGATATTTTAAACCTAAAACAATTCCTGGCAAGCCTGACAAACCGGCAATTCGCCAGCTTTGATGCACATCAAATTGTCAATCGGCGCGATGCATCTTGAATTTGCTCGCGCCCGCGCGAGGCGACTTGTTGAAACTCTGTCATGGCCGGGCCTGACCCGGCCATCCATCTTACCACCCGCATTGCCGCCAAGATGGATGCCCGGGTCAAGCCCGGGCATGACGGTGCGTGTGTCTCAATTCCCCTCGAACGTCGGCTTCTGCTTGTTCGCGAAGGCGTGGAACGCGCGGGCGAAATCCTCCGTGGTCATGCACAGCGCCTGCGCCACCGCCTCGGCTTCGATCGCCTCTTCCACCGACATCGCCCATTCCATCGACAGCATGCGCTTGGTCATGGTGTTGGCATAAGTTGGCCCCTCGGAAATCTGCTTGGCCAGTGTCTGCGCCTCGCTCAGCACCTCCGCCGGTGCGACGATGCGGCTGAAGAAGCCCCAGCGCTCGCCCTCCTCGGCCGTCATGAAGCGGCCGGTATAGAGCAGCTCCGAGGCGCGGGACTGACCGATGATGCGCGGCAGGATCGCGCAGGCGCCCATGTCGCAGCCAGCGAGGCCCACCTTGTTGAACAGGAAGCCGACCTTGGCACCTGTCGCCACCAGTCGCATGTCGGAGGCCATCGCCATGATCGCGCCGGCGCCGGCGCAGACCCCTTCCACCGCCGCCACGATCGGCTGCGGGCAGGCGCGCATCGCCTTGACCAGATCCCCGGTCATGCGTGTGAAGGCCGTGAGATCCTTCGTATTCATCTCGATCAGGGGACCGATGATTTCGAACACGTCGCCGCCCGACGAGAAATTGCCACCGGCGCCGGTAACGACCACGACCTTGACGTCGTCATCCATCGCGCAGGCACGGAAGAAATCGGTCAGTTCGCGATAGCTCTGGAAGGTCAGGGGGTTTTTGCGCTCGGGCCGGTTCAGCGTCACCGTCGCGATGCCATCAACTACCGCCAGCAGGAAATGCTCAGGCTTGAACTCGGCCAGCGGCAGCGTGACGGGATTGGCGACCTTGTTCTTGACCATGACTGACATATTGGCTCCCGGTAATTTGTTCGGTTCTTGTTGTTGCGGTTCGATCAGACTTCGCCGCCGGCGACGGCGACGCTCTGGCCGGTGATGGAACTGGCGCCGGCGCCGCACAACCACAATACGGCATCGGCAACTTCGCCGGGCGTCACCAGACGGCCCTGCGGATTGTGCTTCGCCAATTCGGCAACAGCTTGTTCGCGCGTACGGCCAGTCTTACTCATGATGTTGTCGATGCTGCCTTCGAGCAGATCGGTCTCGGTAAAGCCTGGGCACACTGCATTCACAGTGACACCGCTTTTCGCGACTTCCAGCGCCACCGAGCGCACGAGGCCGATGACAGCATGCTTCGCTGCACTATAGGCGCTGACATAGCCGTAGCCCTTGAGGCCAGCCGTCGAAGCAACCGCAACGATGCGGCCACTCTTGCGCTTGACCATCTCGGGCAGCACAGCCTGCGTCGCATAGACGACGCCCATGAAATTGACGTCCATCATGCGCTGGAACAGCGCGGCATCCGATTTCACGAATGGCGCAGACTCCGCAGCACCCGCATTCGCCACCAGAATATCGATCGGCTGGCGTTTCGCGGCATCCGCAATCGCGGCATTCAGCGCGGCTTGATCGGACACGTCGGCGGCCATCGCATGGTGCGCGTCACCAGCGGCAACGACCTCGTTCAGCACTGCAAGATTGCGACCCAGGATGGTGACGGTCGCGCCGGCCTGCACCAACGATGCTGCAATGGCGCGGCCGATGCCGCGGCCGCCGCCGGTCACCAGAGCGTGGGAGGAGCGAGACAATCCGGACATGCGTCACCTTCCGCAGGCTCTCCATGAGCCTGCCTGGATATTATTTTAGACTTCAAGCTTTTGCAAGAAAGCGGCAGGCCATGCTGCTAGCGGCTGCGGCGGAGCGTATCCGACGGGCTCTCGCCATAACGGGCACGGTAGAAGCTGGCCATCCGGCTCGGATGGGTAAAGCCAAGATCAAAGGCCATATCAATGACGCGCTCACCCGGCGCGGCCCGCAGCAACCTCGCATTCAAATGCGTCAGCCGGATATCGAGCAGTGCATCGGAAATCGACATGCCGAAATGCTTCTGAAAGCCGAGCTGCAGCGAACGTATCCCGATGCCAGCGGCTCGCGAGAGCCGATCGAGATCGAGCGGCTCGGTGGCATGGGCTTCGAGATAGTCCCGCGCCTTTCTCAGCACCGCCGGCAGCGGACCAAGGCGCGCCAGGGAGCGGTCGATGGTGTCGGTCAGCGTATGTCGCTGACCGGTCAGCAACAGTCCTATCACGGAGTCACGCAGGGTCGCCGCCATCATGGGCGAGATCTGCTGCCCGGGTCCGCGATGCTCCGCGAGATCAGCCAGGTACTCGAGCTGGGATCGGATCGCGAGACCGAACGGCGTATTGAGGTCGACCTCCGGATCGAACTCGATCACGGCACCAGATTTCTCTGCCAGCGCCGCCGCGCGCTCTTCTACCAGCCGCCGTTCGACCAGCAGGATCAGCTTGGCGCAATCGTCCTGCCAGACCATCTTTGTCGGCATGGTCGGCGACAGCAAGGACGCGGAACGCCCTGCCGACACCTCAATCGTCCGGCCGCCAGTATTTATCCGGGCACCGCCATGCATCGGGATCTGCAGCAGGAAGAAGCGATCGAGACAGCCGGGATCGATCGCCACCGAGCCACCATAGGAGACGTAGTTCACCGAGAAGCCATCGAACGCCGCACAGTTATGGAGCGCATGAAAGTCTTGCCGTGAGCTCTGTAACGGGTCCAGCGCATGCGGACAGAAAATACGCCCGATCGAGTCGGCGGCTTCGTCGATATCCCTGGTGAAGACGCGAGAGAACGCCGCAAGCCTTGCGGCGCGGGCCGGCTGGGCATTCCCTGATACGGCTGCGTCCAACACCATGGTCCGATCGCCTGCGTTATTTGAAGCCTAGACTATCCATGTCGCATCACGTCGCATAGTCGGCGCCGCGCCGTAAATATTGCCGTGCTGCACAACGAATGCGCAGGCCGGCGCCTGCCAAAGATGAGTGTGCAGCGCAACGCGCCTGCGCCCCTCCCCCTACCGGTAATTATTTCGTCGTTTGGATAGCGGATTCGTTCAACGGCTAGAGACAGGCCCCGAGGTCACGCAGCATCCTTGCAGACGTGAAACCCAAGGGAGCAGGACCATGGCGGCACTTGAAAAAGGCATTACCCAGAACGGCACCGGATATAACGGCACCACGTGGAATATCCTTGGACAGGTCTATTTTCCAAAGGCCGTGACCGACTCCACCTTTGCCTTCGAGACCAACAGCGATCCCGGTCAGTTCGTGCCGGTGCATATCCATCCGACCCAGGAAGAGTTCATCCTGGTGCAGGAGGGTATTCTCGACCTCAAGCTCGACGGCCAGTGGGTCCGCGCCCATGCCGGCGACCTCGTCCGCCTGCCGCGCGGCATTCCGCATGGCTATTTCAACAAGTCGGACAAACCGGCTCGCGCGCTGTTCTGGGTCTCGCCGACACAGAAGCTCGAAGCCTTGTTCAGGCAATTGCACAACATGAGCGACATCGAAGCCATCGTGCGGGTCTCCGCTGAGCATGAAGTGAACTTCCTGCCACCGGAAGCCAACGACTAGGCTCAACAGCCGAACGGCACTCAACACCCCACGCGAACGTTTCGCGCAGATGTCCGTCTGCGCGCGCGAACCCGCACGTCCGCGATCCAACGCCGCATTCAGACAGGAGACGAGCCATGGTCAAACAGAAGAGCGTTTGCGTCATCGGCGCCGGTATCGCCGGCCTTGCCGCCGCCAAATCCTTCACAGCATGCGGACACAAGGTCACGATGCTTGAACGCAGCGGCGACCTCGGCGGCGTCTGGGAGCCAGCCCGCTCTTATCCAGAGGTGCAGACCCAGAGTCCCAAGGAACTCTATCGCTTCACCGACAAGCCGATGCCGGCGAGCTATCCGGAATGGCCCAAGGGGCCGCAGGTCCATGCCTATCTCACAGATTATGCACGCGACTACAATCTGATCCCGCTGATGCGTTTCAACACGACCGTCGTGAGCATGAAACGCCGCGACGATGGCCTGCCCGGCTGGACGCTTGAGACACGCGATGCGGCTGGCAACACCGCGCAGGAAACATTCGATTTCGTGGCGGTCTGCACCGGGCAATTCAACGAGCGCAAGGAACTGCATCATCCCGGCGAAGACGCGTTCAAGGCCGCCGGCGGCGTGATCCTGCATTCGGCCGAGCACACGGATTCATCCATCGTCAAAGGCAAGAAGGTCATCGTGCTGGGCGGCTCGAAATCGGCCACCGATATCGCCGTGCATTCGGTCAATGCCGGCGCCAGCGCCGTTACCTTCGTCTATCGCGAGCCGGTCTGGCGCATTCCCTATTTCATCGGCGGCCTGATCAACTTCAAGCGCATCCTCTATATCCGCGCCCAGGAGGAGATGTTTCGGGGCTGGGGCCTGAGTGCGCTCTCGCGACTCAATCACGCCATTGCCAAGCCATTCATCTGGGCCAACTGGCGCGGGCTGGAGGCCATGTTGAAGACCCAGCTCAAGCTCAAGAAATGCGACATGGTGCCGGAAGGCCGTATCGAGGACGGCATCAACTGCTCGGCACCGATCGCCACGCCGAACTTCTTCCCGATGGTCGCTGATGGACGCATCAAGGCGGTCCGTGGCACCTTCGATCACTATGACGGCAAGACCATCGTGATGTCATCAGGCCAGCGCGTCGAAGCTGACGTTGCCGTGCTGGCAATCGGCTTCACACTCGGCGTGCCATTCCTGCCGCAGCAATATCGCGACAAACTCATCCAGGATGACGGTCAGTATCGGCTGTATCGCGTCATCGCCAATCCGGATTTGCCAGACATGGGATTTGTCGGTTTCAATTCCAGCTTCTGCTCGGTGCTGACGGCGGAAATGGCCGCCAACTGGCTGGTGCGCTATGCCGACGGCAAACTGGCGAAGCAGCCGACGGCAGCCGAGATGCATCGGAACATGGACGAGATGCTGCATTTCAAGCGCGTTGAGCGTCCGGCCGCCGGTGTCTATGGCGGACTGTGTGTGGCACCCTATCACTTCAAGCATTTCGACGAACTGCTCGACGACATGGGCGCCACCAGCAAACGGCGCAGCGCGCTGGTGGAGAAGTTCACGCCGCCGGATGCGGACGCCTATGCGCGGTTTCTTGCGTCGGCTCCGAACTACAAAGCGGAGGCGACAGCCGCGTAGCTTCACCCTCCATTGTCGTCCCCGCGAAGGCGGGGACCCATAACCACGGTCAGCGTGGTCCAAACGGCAGAGTTACCCCGACTGTGTTCCGACCAAATCTCCAGCGTGTATGGGTCCCCGCCTTCGCGGGGACGACACATGGATAGATTGGCGACTAACTACTACGCCCCCGTCTGCGCAGCCTTGATCAGCTCGCGACCGATGATAACCTTCTGGACTTCGGTTGCGCCTTCATAGATGCGCAGTGCGCGGATCTCGCGATAGAGCTCCTCGACCTTGACGCCCGACTGCACGCCGAGACCGCCGAAAATCTGCACAGCACGGTCGATCACTGTCTGTGCCGCTTCGGTCGCGAACATCTTGGCCATGGCGGCTTCGCGTGTGATGCGCGCCGCGCCCTGATCCTTGGTCCAGGCCGAGCGATAGACCAGCAGGGCCGATGCATCGATGGACGTGGCCATCTCCGCGAGTCCCGCTTGCGTCAGCTGAAGATCGCCCAGCGTATGGCCGAACATTTTCCGCGTGACCGAGCGATGCAGCGCCTCGTCGAGCGCGCGTCGTGCGAGACCCAGCGCGGCAGCACCGACGGTCGAGCGAAACACGTCGAGCGTCGCCATCGCGACCTTGAAGCCTTCGCCGTCCTTGCCGATACGGTTCGCCAGAGGCACGCGGCAATCCTCGAATTTCAGCGTGGCCAGCGGATGCGGCGCGATCACATCGATCCGCTCTGCAATCGTGAAGCCAGGCGTGTCCGCATCGACCACAAAGGCGCTGATGCCGCGCGCGCCGGATTCGCCAGTACGCAGGAACACCACATACTGGTCGGCAATGCCGCCATTGGAGATCCAGGTCTTGAGGCCATTGATGCGGACATGATCCGGACCATCAGGCACCGCCGTCGTCGTCATCGCAGCGACATCCGAACCTGCATCGGGCTCCGACAGTGCAAACGCTGCAATAGCCTCGCCGCTGGCGACGCGCGGCAGATAGCGCGACTTCAACGCTTCCGAACCGAACAGGCTGATCGGCCCGGTGCCGAGTCCCTGCATCGCGAAGGCGAAGTCCGCGAGACCGCTCTCATAGGCCAGCGTTTCGCGGATCAGACATAGCGAGCGCACGTCAAAGGTCGGAAACATTCCGCCATGGCTCGCCGGCACTGCCGCGCGCAACCATCCTCCATCACCAAGCGCCTTCACCAGACGTTTGCAGGAGCCATCGACGTCATGATGATCGACCAGACCGGGCAATGTCGCCTTGGCCCAGCGCGACAGGCCGGTGGCCAGTTCGCGGTGATGGTCCTCGAAAAACGGCCAGGACAAAAATGACTGATCGGACATGGCTTCCTCCCTCGATGCATCGGCAATCGACATTGTTTTAAACCTAAAGAAATTCCGGACAAGGGCGATGGCCGGACATCACAACATCGCCAAGCGGCAGGCGCATGGTCCATCACTCGGAGACCCGACCTCTAACAACGACGTGCCTCCGGATGAGGCAATCCACAACCCTTTAAGTCTAAAACTATCGCTTTTCATATATCTCGGACATGCTAGGATCGCCCTTGTCCGACAGCACAGGAGGCCTATGCGTGCCAAATTCTGCAGCCCTGACGACGAAGGACGGCCGCTTCGGCTTTGAGGCCAAAGGCGATTCCGCGGCAACGCCGCTGGTGTTTCTGCATGGGATCGGCGGCGCCGGCCGCGGCTGGCGCCACCAGCTCGAAGCATTCGGCGACCGCTACTACGCCATCGGCTGGGACATGCCGGGCTATGGCGGTTCGAAGCAACTTGAGGCTCCCAGCATCCCAGCCTTCGCCGAGGCGCTGAAGGACTTTCTCACGCAGATTGGCGCCAGGAAACCGGTGCTGGTCGGCCATTCCATTGGCGGCATGATCGTGCAGCGCTTCATGGTGGACTATCCCGATCTCGCCGGCGCCATCGTGCTGGCGCAGACCACCTCCGCCTTCGGCAGCTCCGACGGCGAATGGCAGAAGAATTTCATCGACGCCCGGCTTGGCCCGCTCGACCGTGGCGAGACCATGGTGTCGATGGCGCCGAAGCTGGTGGCAGGCCTGATCGGCGACAATCCGGATCCTGCCGGCCTTGAACTCGCACGCGACTGCATGGCCGCTGTGAAGCCCGACACCTACCGCGCCTCGATGAAGGCGATGATCGGCTTCGATCTGCGCAAGAACATTGCGGACATCAAAATACCGACTTTAGTCCTATCGGGATCGAAAGACAACAACGCGCCCGCGAAAACCATGGCCAAGATGGCGACCTTCGTGCCCGGCTCGACCTATGTCGAACTCGAAGGCGTCGGCCATCTCGCCAGTTTCGAACGCCCGCACGAATTCAATGAAGTACTCGCCGACTTCCTCAAAACCAGCCACAACCTTTCGGGGTCATCCTCATGAACAAGCCTGCCAGCAAGCCCGATCTCGACAGCATCGTTCTCGACAAGCCGATGTTCGATCCGAAGGCCTATCGTCTCGACGACGAGCAGGCCGGGCTGATCGCCAAGGCGCGCGAGCTGGCACAGGCCAATTTCGCCGGTCGCGCGGCGAAGTGGGATACCGAGGCCACCTTCCCGCTCGAGAACTACAAGGACCTGCACAAGGCGGGTCTGCTGGGCATTTCGATCCCGAAAGCCAATGGCGGTTCGGGCGCCGGCTATCAGACCTATTCGCTCGCTGCCGCCGAGATCGGCCGTTATTGCGGCGCCACGGCACTCACCTGGAACATGCATGTCTGCTCGACGCTGTGGTCCGGCCCGCTGGCCGATGACCTCGACATGGATGACCAGATGCGCGCCGAACAGCACCGCCGCCGCGCCATCCACTACAAGCGCATCGTCGAAGACGGCGCGATCTATTCGCAGCCGTTCTCCGAAGGCGGCGCAGCAGCCGCCGGCGGCGTTGCGTTCGGAACCGAAGCGAAGCCCGTCAAAGGCGGCTGGATCGTCAACGGCAAGAAGATCTTTGCGTCGCTGTCGGGCTTCGCCGATTACTACGGCGTGCTCTGCACCGAAGTCGCTGAGGGTGAGAAGGCTTCGCGCCGCAACACGCTGTATCTGGCGATTTCCGCCAAGTCCGAAGGCGTCTCCGTCGTTGGCGACTGGGACCCATTGGGCATGCGCGGCACGGTCTCCCGCACGCTGATCTTCAAGGACGTGTTCGTTCCGGAAGATGCAGCGCTGATGCCGCGCGGCGTCTACTTCCAGGCCGCGATGCGCTGGCCGCACATGTTCCTGACGCTGTCGCCGACTTACGTCGGTCTCGCGCAGGCATCGTACGATTTCACCGTGAAGTATCTCCGCGGCGAAATCCCGGGCATGCCGCCAGTCAAGCGGCGGATGTATCCGACCAAGCAGATCGCCGTGGCGCAGATGCAGATCAAGCTCGAACAGCTCAAGTCGACCTGGTTCCAGGCCGTGACCGAAGCCTGTGCCAATCCGAGCAAGGAGCAGGTGCTGCGCGCCTACGCCGCCCAGTACACCGTGATGGAAGGCGCCAACGAACTCGCCGCACTGGCGATCCGCACCTGCGGCGGTCAGGCCATGCTGAAGACGCTGCCGCTGGAGCGCATCTATCGTGACAGCCGCTGCGGTGCGCTGATGCTGCCCTGGACCGCCGAGCTTTGCCTCGACCGTATCGGCCGCGAGGCACTCTATGAGGCCGGTGAGAAAGACGAGTAATCGTGGATCTCTCCAGCCTCATCGCCCGCAACGCCGCGTTCACGCCAGACAAGCCCGCGATTCATTTCGAGGGCAAGACGCTCAGCTACGCCGTGTTCAACGCGCGGATCGAGGCGACGGCGAAGGCACTGAAGACGGAATGCGGCGTTGGTCGCGGTGATCGCGTCGCAATCCTGAGCATGAACAGGCCGGACTATCTCGTTCTGCTCTATGCCTGTGCCCGGCTTGGCGCGATCATGGTGCCACTCAACTGGCGGCTCGCAGTCGCCGAGCAACTGTTCATTCTCTCTGACGCCTCCGTGAAGGTGCTGGTGCTTGAGGAAGGCTTTGCGGCAATCCTGCCGTCGCTTGCGAAGGAGTTGCCGGATACGCGCGTGATCGCGCTCGATTTCGCGCCTGATGCCCCCGGCCAGACCTTCGACACCCTGCTCGCACGCGCCTCGGGCGACGGCCGCAATCCGCATACCGACCTCTCCTGCCCGCTGCTGATCGTCTACACGTCAGGCACTACGGGCCGCCCGAAAGGCGCCGTGCTGCGCCAGGAAGCGCTGCTGTGGAACGGCGTGATGAGCCAGCACATGCATGGCCTCACGTCAGACGATCATGTCCTGACCGTGCTGCCCTTCTTCCATGTCGGCGGCCTCAACATCCAGACCACGCCGGCGCTGCATCACGGCGCTACCGTAACAATCCATGCGCGCTTCACACCCGACTCCACGCTGGAAGCGATCACGCGGGAGCGACCCACCCTGACCGTTTGGGTACCCGCGATCATTCAGGCGATGAGCGAGCATCCCGCCTGGACTGCGACCGACGTGTCCTGCCTCAAGGCCGTATCCACCGGCTCCAGCATCGTGCCGCCGCATCTGATCGAACGCCTGACAGCGCGCGGCATTCCCGTGCTGCAGGTCTATGGTTCAACCGAGACCTGCCCGATCTCGGTCTATACGCGGCTGGGCGGCGACCTGTCGCGTACGGGATCGACGGGTTTGCCCGGCCTGTGCTGCGAAGCCATCATCATCGACGACGACGGCAACGAGCTGCCTGCCACTGCCACCGGCGAGATCGCGGTGCGCGGCCCGAACGTGTTCTACGAATATTGGGGCAACGAGGGCGCGACGCGCGAGGCACTACATGACGGCTGGTATCGCACCGGCGATATCGGCACGCGCGACGATGACGGCTATTTCTGGGTCCATGACCGCAAGAAGAACATGATTATTTCCGGCGGCGAGAATGTCTATCCCGCCGAAGTCGAACGCGTGCTGCTCGAACATCCCGATGTCGCCGATTGCGGCGTCGTCGGTGTGCCCGATCCGAAATGGCAGGAAGTACCAGTCGCCTATGTGCTGCTGCGGCCGAATTGCAGCGTGACCGCCGAGACACTGAAGGCCCATGTGCTCACGCAGCTCGCCCGCTACAAGCAGCCGCGCGACATTGTGTTCGTCACAGACCTGCCGCGCACCGCGCTCGGCAAGGTGCAGCATTTCAAACTGAAGCAGGTTCAGGCGGCAACGCCGAGCGACGGAGAGACCAATTGAAGATCGCAGTATTGGGTGGCGGCAACGGTTCGTTCGCAGCCGCGGGTGATTTCGCACTGCAGGGCCATGACGTCCGCCTGTGGCGCCGCGACGCCGAGGCTGTCGCCGAACACAAGAAGGCCGGCTCGCGCATCAAGGTCAAGAATGCGCAGGGCACGCACGATACGCAATTGACGCTGGTAACGACGGACATTGCGGAAGCGATCAAGGACGTCGAACTGATCCTGTGCCCCGCACCCGCCTTTGCGCAGCCTGATATCGCCAAACGGATCGCGCCGCACCTCAAGGATGGCCAGGTGGTCTATCTGCCGCCGGCGACCTTCGGCTCGATGATCTTTGCCAAGGCCGCACATGACGCCGGCAACACCGCCAAGGTCGCCTTTGCGGAAACCGGTACACTGCCCTGGCTCGCGCGTAAGCACGGCCCGTTCGAGGTCGCCATCACCATCCGCGCCAAGCGTCTGCCGACCGGCGTGTTCCCGCTTCACATGATGGACTATGCCTGCAAGGTCATCGACAAGGCCTTCCCCGGCGTCATCGAGCCGTGTGGTGATGCGTTGTCCGGTGCGCTGATGAATGCCGGTCCGATCATTCATCCACCGCTGATCGTGATGAATGCCGGGCCATTGGAGCATTTCCCGACCTGGGACATTCACAAGGAAGGCACCCAGCCGGCGATCCGCCGCGTCACCGACGCGCTCGACGCCGAGCGCATCGCGATCCGCGAGGCCTTTGGTTACAACGGCGCGCATTTCCCACTGGCGGATCACTACGCCAAGGAAGGCGAAGAGTGGATGTATGGCCGCGGCTCGCATGATCGTCTCACCGACAGCGGTGACTGGCGCGAGCACATCGTGCTCACCGAGCATCGCTACATGCGCGAGGACCTGCGCACCGGCCTGTCGTTTTTCCTGTCCTGCGCCCAGCTCGCTGGCGTCAAAACGCCACTGGTCAAGGCGTTCCTCGCGATTGGCGGCGCGATCTGCGGCGAGAACTTCCTGCAGGGTGGCCGCACACTCGCAAGCCTCGGCTTCGGCGATCTCGATCAGGCCGCGCTGCTGAAGCTACTGCGCGAAGGCTTTGCCGCATGAGCGCCCGTCCCGCCATTGCTTGTCTCGGCGCGGGCCGCATGGGCCGCGGCATTGCCGTTGCCTTTGCCTATGCCGGCCACAATGTCGCGATCGTCGACTTCAAGGCGCGCGACCTCGACAAGTTCAGGGCACTGGAAGCCGAGGCACTGGGCGAGATCCGCAAGACCTTTGCCAGCATGGCGCGGTTCGGCCTGCTCACTGAGGTTGATATCGAGACGCTGGTGTCGCGCGTCAGCGTCGTGCCGGAAGCCGGCGCAGGTGCCGCACTGAGCAGTTCCGCCATCATATTCGAAGGCGTGCCTGAAGTGCTCGACCAGAAGCGTGAGGCGCTGGCGCGCGCCTCACAACTCGCAGGCCCCACGCCGATCATCGCATCGACGACGTCGACCATCCTCGTCGATGACATCTCCAGCGCCGTCGAGCATCCCGAGCGCTTCCTCAACGCACACTGGCTGAACCCGGCCTATCTCGTGCCACTGGTCGAAGTCTCGCCCGGCGCCAAGACCGATCCGGCGATCACCGCACGCGTGAAGGAGATGCTCGAAGGCATCGGCAAGGTCCCCGTAGTTTGCGCCGCGACGCCCGGCTATATCGTGCCGCGTATCCAGGCGATGGCCATGAACGAAGCCGCGCGCATGGTCGAGGAAGGTGTTGCCAGCCCCGAGGATATCGACAAGGCGATCAAATACGGCTTCGGATTCCGCTTCGCAGTGCTGGGCCTCTTGGAATTCGTCGATTGGGGCGGCGGCGATATTCTGTATTACGCCAGCAAGTATCTCACCGGTGCGCTGAACAACGACCGCTACGCGTCGCCGGAGATCGTCGGCCGCAACATGGCCGAAGGCCGCATCGGCCTCAAGACGGGCGAAGGTTTCCTCAATTATGAGGGGCTCGATGTCGATGCCTATCGCGAGGGGCGGCTATCGGCATTCGTGGATCTGCTGAAGCACTTCCAGTTGCAGAAGCCGCCGGTGCTTTGAGACACCGCGCTCTACTCTCTCGTCATGCCCGGGCTTGACCCGGGCATTCATCTTTGCCGCAAACGCCGAAGATAGTTGGATGGCCGGGTCAAGCCCGGCCATGACGAACATTGGCAGATGAGTTCGGCGGCTGAGCCGACCTCACACTTCCGGAAAGCCCCGCAGCAGATAGCTGCGCAGCCAGTGCAGCAGGCTGTTCAGGATCAGACCCAGCATCGAGATCATGATCAGCGGGACGAACATGTCCACGGTCTGGAACGTGCGCGCAGCCTGGACCAGCATGTGACCGAGGCCGTCGGTCGAGGTGATCATCTCCGCCAAGAATACCACGATGCAGGAGATCACGAGGCCGATGCGGCAGCCGGTGAGGATCGATGGCATCGCGGCGGGCAGCACCACCTTGAACAGGATCTGCCAGCGCGGCGTGCCGGCGGCCATCGCCGACCAGATCAGCTTCTGCTCGACCATCGACGCGCCGTAATAGGTCGAGAGCAGGATCGGGAACAGCGCGTCGGCAGTCACCAGCGTGATCTTGGAGGCATGGTCGAAGCCGAGGATCAGCAGCAGCGCGGGATACAGCGCGATCTTCGGGATCGGCGCCAGCACGCGCACCAGCGGCTTGACGACGGCATTGACTGCCGGGCTCACCGCCGCCGCAAGCCCGACGAACACGCCGACGACCACGGCAATGCCGAAGCCGGCGAACAGACGGATCAGCGTCGCGGCGATATCGTGCAGGAAATCGCCGTTGAAGAAATCCTTCGCCAGCTTTCCGAACACGGCGCCCGGCGGCGGCAACAAGCTCGTCGGCGCGAAGCCGAAGGAGATCAGCGACTGCCACAGCGCGATGAACAGCACGATCGGCGTGATGCCCAGCAGAACCGAATTGATGCGTTCCTGGTTCATGTCGTGCTCACGTGAAGCTGAGAGGCATGTCGTCGCGCGGTTGCGACCAGCGCACCAGCGACAGGCGAAGCTTCTCGAAGGCCGCGTCGAAGATGATGCCCATGGCGCCGATGATCAGGATCATCGCAAACACCGTGTCGTATTGTGCCATGTCGAGCGAGTTGAACAGGATGTTGCCGGCGCCGGACTGGCGCGCGATCATCTCGGAGGTGATCATGGTGATCAGCGCCAGCACCAGACCCGTGCGGCAACCCGTGAGAATTTCAGGCAGTGCTGCCGGCAACACGATGCGGAGCATGCGCATCGGCGCCGACATGCCCATCGCCGCACCGGACCACAGCATCTTTTCTTCGACGGCCTTGGAGCCCTGGAAAGCGTGATAGATGATCGGCAGGCTGACGCCGAGGAAGATGACAAGGATCTTGGAGACGTCGCCGACGCCCATCCACAGCATGATGATGGGCATCAGCGCTGCTTTTGGCACCGGATAGATGATCATCATCAGCGGATTGAAGAAGGCCGCGACAGCCTTGATGCGCCCCATCAGCAGACCGAGCGGGATCGCAAACATTACTGCGAGCACGAGGCCGATGGCCATACGACGGATGGAATCGAGAATGTTCAGCAGCGATCCCTTGTCCCCGAGGATCGACGGAATGGCCTTGATCGACTCCAGAGCCGTTGGGAAGCTTTCGGTATCCAGCCGCAGCGAGGCAATCTGCCAGACACACAGCAACCCGATGCAGGCGAACAATGGCGAAAGTGTCTTGAGCACCCCGCGCACAGTCATCACAGATGGTCCTTGCCGTCGTCGATCATCTTTTCGATGTCGACGATGTATTTCTGGAACCGTGCGTCGAGCAGCAGATCGGCGCGCTTGCGCGGCCGCGGCAGATCGATATCGACGATTTCCTTGATCGAGCCCGGCGAGCGCGACATCACGATCACCTTGTCTGAGAGATAGACGGCTTCCTCGACCGAATGGGTGACGAACAGCACCGTCTTGCGCTGTGTATCCCAGATGTCGAGCAGATCGTTCTGCAGCCGCGTGCGGGTATGCGCATCGAGCGCGCCGAACGGCTCATCCATCAGCAGCACGGCGGGATCATAAGCCAGCGTGCGCGCGATCGCGACGCGCTGCTTCATGCCGCCGGAGAGTTCTTTCGGATAGAAATTCTCGTAGCCCTTGAGGCCGACCATCTCGAGCAGCTTGCGGCCGCGCGTTTCGGCTTCAGCCTTCTTCATGCCCTGCTGGCGCATGCCATACATGACATTGCCGAGCACGTTCTTCCACGGGAAAAGCGCGAATTCCTGAAACACCGGACCGCGATCCGGACCCGGTCCCGTGATCGCCTTGCCCTTCACCTTGGCAACGCCATCGGTGGGCTGCACGAAGCCGCCGACGATATAGAGCAAGGTCGACTTGCCGCAGCCTGAGGGTCCGAGGATCGAGACGAAGGCACCGTCTTCGATGGTGAGGTTGATATCCGACAGCGCCAGATGGCTTTGCTTGCCGGAGGTCTGGAAGCGCTGCGAGACGTGCTCGATCTCGATCATGGCTGAAGCGGGTTTGCGGCCGGAAACCGGTTCCGACTCGGCGTGAGCGTCCGAACGTAGCGACACCACCTGCATTCCCGGTCCTTCATTTGCCATGCACGCATTGCAATCACGACGGCCCGACTGTGTCCATCATGCTGACGGACGCAGCGTAGCCGGAAACTGCAATTACTTTAAGCTTCAAATTTATGCGGGCAACGCCTTTTTGCTAGTCAGCGCGTGCCGCGAACAGGGCAGCTTCCCGCAGCAGGACTTTCGGCGTTTTTGGTGCGTTAGTCGCGGAAATACGGCTCAACAGAGCCGGTCAGCTTGATCAGCAGCGGATTGCCGTACCGGTCCTTTGCCGCGCCGGCGGGCACCTTCACCCAGCCTTCGCTGACGCAATATTCTTCGACATTGGTCTTCTCGGCGCCCTTGAAGCGAATGCCGACATCGCGCTGCAGCACTTCGGCATTGTAGAACGGGCTTCGCGGATCGGTGGACAGGCGATCGGGCAGATCGGCTGATGCGTTGGTGTTGTCGGTCATAGCAGCGCCTCGATTTTCTCTCGCAGTGATTCAGGTTTGGCGGTCGGCGCAAAACGCTCGACGACCCGTCCGGAACGGTCGACCAGGAATTTGGTAAAATTCCATTTGATCCCCGAACCCAGCAATCCGGACTTTTCAGATTTCAGGTAATTATACAATGGATGCGCGTGAGCGCCATTCACGTCGATCTTCTCAAACAGTGGGAAGGTGATGTGGTAATTGGCCTCGCAGAAGCTCTCGATCGCCTTGGCGTCGCCCGGCTCCTGCGCGCCGAACTGGTTGCAGGGAAAGCCCAGCACGGAAAATCCGCGCGACGCAAAATCCTGCTGCAGCTTCTCCAGCCCGGCATATTGCGGCGTGAATCCGCAGGCGCTGGCGGTATTGACGATCAGCAGCACCTTTCCTTCGAACTGCTTGAGCGCGACAGGCTCACCTGTCAGTGCGTTCGCAGAAAAATCGGAGATGCCGGTCATCGCACTGATCCCTCTCAGGCCGTCACGGGGTCGCAAGGCATCGGCGGGGTACCGCCGGCCTCGATGGCTTCGCCGGCCAGCAGACACAGATCCTCGCGGTAACGGCCGGCGACGAGTTGCACGCCGGTCGGCGCACGGCCGACAAGACCCGTGGCGACGCTGAGCGCCGGCAGGCCCATGAAGGGAATTCCAATTTGTGGCATCTGGGCGGCCCAGACGCGATCGAACGATTCCTGGCCCTGCATATCCAGATGATCCGGGAACGGCAGCTCTCCGGACATCGGCATCAGCACCACGGCATAGCGCTGCAAGAACATTTCCCAGTCGCGCACGAAGGTGGAACGGCGCACCAGCGCGCGGGACAGGCCGCCATTCTCGAAGTCCTTGAGCTTGTCCTTCTGTCCGCGCAGACAGACCAGTGCTGCGGGATCGCCCTCGCGTTCGGCCGCATC
Organism: Tardiphaga sp. OK245; assembly: GCF_900108575.1. NCBI lineage: Bacteria > Pseudomonadati > Pseudomonadota > Alphaproteobacteria > Hyphomicrobiales > Nitrobacteraceae > Tardiphaga > Tardiphaga sp. OK245. The sequence continues at coordinate 414,143 of NZ_FNWZ01000005.1, forward strand.
CAGCATGCCCTGATAGCCATCGCCGAACCAGAGCTGCGTCTGCAAGGCGGCGGCCTCGCGCAGGGCCGGCGTGTTCTCGACTTCCTCGACGACCCACCCTGCCAGCTCCAGCCGCTTGCCGGCATCGCGCACAGCGGCTTCGACATCGGAGGTGATGGCGAGCCCGTCGGGCCGCAGGCACATGGCGGCGCGCTTCTCGCGCGTCGGTCCTTCGAGCGGCGCCGGCACCCACCAGGGATCGCGCGCGTCGGGCTGCGACATCGCGGCGAGGCCAAGACGGACATCGTTGATGGTGCGCGCCAGCGGGCCGGACACCGCGGTGATCTGGCCGGAAATGATGCGCTCGGGCAGCGCCTGATTGTAAGCCGCGATGCGGCCGAGCGTGGGACGCAACCCGTGCACGCCGCAGGCATAAGCGGGATAGCGAATCGAGCCCGCGATATCGGTACCATGAGCGATATGACCGATGCCGGCGGCGACCGCGCTGCCTGCGCCGCCAGACGAGCCGCCCGGCGTCAGCGAGGGATCGCGCGGGTTTTTGGTATCACCATAGAGCTGATTGGTGGTGAACCAGCGATAGGAAAATGCCGGGCAATTGGTGCGGCCGATGATGACGGCGCCAGCCTTCAGCAGATTGTCGATCACCGGGCTGTTGGTCTTAGCGATGATCTCGTTCTGGATCTTTACGCCATTCGATGTCGGATAGGTCGCGTAGTCGATATTCACTTTGACGGTGATGGGCACGCCGCCGAGCGGGCCGACATCGTCGCCGCGCGCAATCGCCGCATCGACCGCATCCGCCCGTGCCAGCGCCTCATTGGGTCGATGGTCGACCACGGCATTGATGGCAGGGTTCACAGCATCGAGCCGTGCGAGGCCAGCCACCGTCGCCTCCTTGGCGGACACCTTGCGGTCGCGAATGAGTGCGGAGAGGTCAGTTGCCGACAGGCGCCAGAGATCGTTCATGCAGTGCTCCATTGCTTGTCGCTTGTTAACGCAGGCGGCCGGAGATTGCCAATCGGCCAAACGCTCGCATTCTCGCGGCGCCGAAGCGTCCGAGGTTTGCGCATTCCTTCCCGCCCCCCTTGTGAGAGGGCGTGCGGAACGCCGGGTGCCCGTTGCACCCTTGGGCCTGATGCGAATGCGGTCTTCCGCAATTGAGAGTGCATCAGGACTTTCGGAGGCGCCGAGCAAGTGCCCGACGTTCCGCATACGGTGTTTTTTCGGTTGCCTGCACATCTGCCATGGCGAACGGTCCCATCACCAAAATTAATGTCCCAGGGCGGAGGGACAGGGTAGCCTCAAGCGAGTAAGCCGAACGCGTTTTGACTTGGTCGTCCGTCACACTGTCCAGGGAGTCTTTCCATCCCAAGATCGGCCGTCTCCTTGCCAGTGGCAGTGCTGGCGCAGATCCGTCCTGCCCGAAGACAGACGTCACCCGTGAACCGCGTAACGCCGCATCTCCGGCGTCCACCGCATCCAGCCCCGCGAACGTGACGATCGCACTCGCCCCTCTCATCGGGGCCGGACGAAGGGGAAAATAATCCACGTCGGGATATTGTCAATAAGAAATAGGAAAAAATGTTAGGTGCTGGCTCGCCGCCCCACACTCGTCATTCCGGGGCGTGGCCGGCTCTTGCCGGATGCGAACCCGAAATCCCAGCATGTTCAGCAAAACACTTCGAGATTCCGGGTTCGCGCTCTGCCGGCTTCGCCGGCGTCGCGCGCCCCGGAATGACCAGGAGCGGCGTATCCGCCGCTCCTGGTCACTTCACCCTTGCGAGAAAATAAGCCAGCTCCACGATCTGCGCTTCGGAGATCGACTGCATCACATCGGCCATGGTGGCATCGTAACCATGGCGGGAGTTGTCCTTGTATTCGCGCATGGTCTTGGCGAGGTAGTCCTCGCGCTGATTGGCGATGCGCGGAATGTTGTCGCGGCCGGAGAAATCAGCGTTGTGGCAGCTATCGCAGCGGAATTGCGAGGTCAGCGCCCTGGCGGCCTGCATCCGCGCGGGATCCCCGGCTTCGAGCGCGGCCGGCTTCGGCAGCGTGGCGAGATAGTCCGAGAACAGGCGCAGGTCGTCGTCGGTGAAATCCTTCACCATGTCATTCATCGGCTCCGCGACGCGGAGCTTCTCGCGAAACATGTAGATCTGGATCAGGGAATAAGCCGGCTGCTGCGCGCCGAGCGACGGCGTGTTCTCGGTTGCGGAGACACCCTTCTCGCCGTGACAACCGAGGCACGGCGCGGCCCGCTCGGTGATGGGTTCGGCGGCGAAGAGTGGGGACGTCGAGAGAAAAAGAGCTACGATGACGGCAAACGGGCGCATCGGCTTTGAACTTTCTGAATACTGAAACTCCGGCGTGGCGAATTCCTTCTCCCCGCTTGCGGGGAGAAGGTGAGGATGAGGGGGACTCTCACCGCGCTCGGAGCAAGTGGAGAGTCCCCCTCACCCGACTTTCACGCGCTTCGCGCGTTGCAGTCGACCTCTCCCCGCCCGGCGAAGCAAAGCTTCGCTAGGCGGGGAGAGGTGAGAAAACGTCGTCACTTCGCGCCCGCCACCTTCTGCTTGCCATAGGTGATGCGATAGATCGCGCCGTTCCAGTCGTCGGAGACCAGCAGCGATCCGTCCTTCATCTGCAGCACGTCGACGGGGCGGCCGACATATTTGTTGTCCTCGATGAAGCCGGTCAGGAACGGCTCGACGGATTTCACCGTGCCGTCCTTGTTGAGCTTCGCGACAACGACGTCACCGCCGAGCTTCGTTGTCTTGTTCCAGGAACCATGGCGCGCGATGAAGATCGCATCCTTGTAGGCGGCCGGGAACATCTTGCCGGTGTAGAACCGCATGCCCAGTGCCGCCGTATGCGACCCGAGCAGGCCGACCGGCGCGGTGTAGTCGGCGCAGGACTTGCCCCAGCCGAATTCCGGATCGAGGATATTGCCCTGCAGGCAATATGGCGCGCCGAAATCTTCACCCGCCTTGGTGACACGGTTGAGTTCATCCTCCGGCACCGCTTCCGACATCCAGTCGCGGCCGTTGTCTGTAAAGTACATCTGCTTGGTGGTCGGATTCCAGTCGAAACCGACGGTGTTGCGGACACCCTTCACATAGATCTCGGCGCCGGTGCCATCGAGATTCATGCGGCGGATCTGGCCATGGGCCTCGTCATGCAGCACGTTGTTGCCGGGCTGGCCGACCGGCACATAGAGCTTGTTGTCCGGCCCGATGCCGATGAACTTCCAGCCATGGGCTTCGTCCTTCGGCAGGTTGTCGTAGATCATGGTCGGCTTCGGCGGGTTTTCGAGATTGTCTTCCACCTTGTCGATCTTCGAGATCTTCGACAGTTCGGCGATGTAGAGCGTGCCGTCCTTGAAGGCGAGACCGTTCGGGCGATAGAGGCCAGAGGCCAGCACCTTTACCTGGCGCTTGCCGTCATTGTTGATGACCGCGTAGACCTTGTCGACAAGACGGGAGCCAACAAAGACCGTGCCCTTGTCGCCCTCGCGCATCGAGCGCGCATTGGCCATGCCGGCCGCATAGACTTCGATGTTGAAGCCGGCGGGCACTTTCAGTTTGGCAGTCGGCAGCTTGTCGGCGGCGGACGGAATCGGCGGCGGCGCGACGGGCGCGAGCTTGGCTGCGGCAGCGCCATCAGGACGACCGATCAGCGGCGAGCCGGGCGGCAGTGCAGGCGCGGCGGCAACGGCCGGTGCTGCGGGCGCCGGAGCGGCGGCTTGTGGTGCGGCCGGCGCAGGCGCCGCTGCGGGAGCAGCGGGCGCTGCACTTGGAGCTGCACTCGGAGCTGCTGCAGGAGCCGGTGTTGCAGGTGATGTATCGGACTGCTGGGCAAAAGCGCCGCTTGTAAAGACACCGATAAACGCACCGGCAAGCAATGCCCGGCGCGCGGACGTGTAGACACTCATGGATCTCTCCCCTTTTTACGGAAGCCTTCTCTGCTCGCAGCACATGAGATGCGCCGCCCCCGAGGCTTTCCGGATCGCACTGTTGGATATTTTTATGTCGCTGCGCAATCAAAACATCACGCGCGAGCAAGCCTGTGCGGATTCCCGCAATCGGCCAGAGCCTTCTCGGTTCTGATAGAATCAGAACCGAGAAGGCTCTGGCTTTTTGTATTGACGCGAACCGGTGCCCACGTCGCTCGACAACGCTCTAGTGCCGCGTTGCGGACTCATCGGTGGCATCGAGCAGTGCTTCGGTGAACGGAAATTCAAGCACGATCTCGCCGTCCTTGTCCGTGACTTCCAGCACCGCTTTGAGCAGATCGCTCGGCGTGCCCTCGGAGCGCAGCAATTGCAGGATCATCGACCGCGCCACATCCCAGGCATGATCGGGATCCCGCAGCTCCTCGCCTTCGGGATCGACCACCAGCTCGTCGTTGATGCGTGTGTTGAAGAAATAAAGCGGCATGGCAATTCTCTTGGCACTGGGCTTGGACGCGGACGCAGAAGACCTCAAACCACGCGAATATCCCGGAAGATGCGGCGGGCTGAGGACGAAACGATGCCTTTCAACCAAAGGCCTTCGCTATCTATGGAACGTTCTCGCCATTGCAATGTTGCAGCGCAATCGATTGTGCACTGCACGCATATTGTACCCCCATCGCTTCACATTGTGATGACGAAGTTGTTGGCGAACCTTTGAGCAGGGATTAGAGTTGTGGTTATGCAGTACCTGACTGCAGAGAAGCGGGAGATAAATATGGCCTGGAAAGCACCGAAGATCGTCGAAGTTGCAGTCGGCATGGAAATCAACATGTACGCCTGCGCGGCGCGCAAGTAAGACTTGAGCTCACGCTAAGATCTTAAGTTTTGGGGGGCGCCTTCGTCACTGACGGGCGCCCCGCGTCTTTTTACGAGACGCGAATTGGCCGGGATTCAGGGCGATCTCATGTTGCGTGTTGTCGTTCTTGGAGCCGCGGCCGGCGGCGGTGTTCCGCAGTGGAATTGCGGATGCCGGATTTGTCGTGCGGCGCGCAGCGAGCGACCCGAACTGCAGAGCGGCCAGGCCTCCATCGCGGTGTCGGCCGACAATGCCAACTGGTTCCTGATCAATGCCTCGCCCGACCTGCGACAACAGGTCACCGATACGCCCCAGCTTCACCCCCACCCCGATCATGTCAGACACTCGCCGATCGCGGGCGTGATCCTCACCAATGGCGAGGTCGATGCGGTGGCCGGGCTCTTGTCGATGCGGGAAGGTTCGCCATTTACAATCTATGCGCACACACGTGTGCTGGCGATCCTGAAAGCCAACAGCATTTTCAACGTGCTCTCGGACAAGAACGTGCGCCGCGAAGCCATCGAGATTGATACGTCTTTCGAACCGAAGCTGCAGGATGGCGTGCCGTCCGGCCTGGAGATGCTGCCCTTCACCGTGCCCGGCAAAAGCGCGTGGTATCTCGAAGGCCAGGCGCATCCGGCCGGCGAGGATGGTGACGGCGATACGCTGGGACTGCGGATTGCCGAAAAGGCCACCGGCAAGCATTTCTATTTTATCGCCGCCTGCGCGCGGGTGACACCCGAACTGAAACAACGCATTTCCGGCGCGCCGCTGGTGTTCTTCGACGGCACCGTCTGGCGCGATGACGAACTCATCGCGGCAGGATTGGGCCAGAAGACCGGCCAGAGCATGGGGCATCTGTCGATGTCCGGCGTGGATGGCGCCATCAGTGAACTGGCCGATGCCGGCATCGCCAGAAAGTTCTTCCTGCACATCAACAATTCGAACCCGGCGCTGCTGCATGATTCCACCGAGCGCGCCGCATTGACCACCGCCGGCTGGCAGATTCCCGGCAATGGCATGGAGATCACGCTGTGAACGCCCCAGGTGCTACCCTGACAAGTGCAAACATGATCGGCGACAACGCCATTTCCGCCTATTCGATTTCAGCTGCCGTGCCGCTGGAGAATGCCGCGCAACTCGAAGACACGCTGCGCCATATCGGCGCGACGCGCTATCACAGCCTGCATCCGTTTCATAAGCTGCTGCACGGCGGCAAACTCAACAAGGGTCAGGTGCAGGCCTGGGCGCTGAACCGCTACTATTATCAGAGCACGATCCCCATCAAGGACGCGGTGGTGATCTCGCGCTTCCGCGACCGTGCGACGCGCGTGGAATGGCGGCACCGGATCGAGGATCACGACGGTGATACCGGCGCAGAAGGCGGTATCGAGCGCTGGCTGAAGCTAACCGAAGGGCTCGGCCTCGACTCAGCCTATGTGGAATCCACCGAAGGCATCCTGCCGGCGACGCGTTTTGCCGTGGAGGCCTATGTGCATTTCGTGCGCGACAGGACGCCGCTGGAGGCCATCGCCTCGTCGCTGACGGAACTGTTCGCACCCAACCTGCATGAAGAACGCATTTCCGGCATGCTGAAGCATTATGACTTCGTCAATCCGGACATCATGAGCTATTTCAGCCGCCGCCTGACCCAGGCGCCGCGCGATGCCGGCTTCGCGCTGGATTACGTCAAGCAGCATGCCACGACGCCGGCCGAGCGCCGCGCGGTTTGCAATGCACTGATCTTCAAGACCAATGTGTTGTGGGTGCAGCTCGATGCGCTGTATCATGCCTATGTGGACGGGCATGTGCCGCCGGGCGCGTTCGTCCCGGCCAAGTAAGAAGGCAACGATGACGGAGTTGCGCAGCAATCGTCGGATCAGTGTCAGCGAGGCGAGCAAGCCGGTCTTGCCGCGCCACGCCAAGCTGAAGTTCGACGAGACGCGCCAGCGCTGGGTGATCCTGGCGCCGGAGCGCGTGCTGGCGCCGGACGATATCGCCGTCGAAATCCTCCAGCTTTGCGATGGCGAACGTAACGTCGCCGATATCATCGACCTGCTGGCGGCGAAATACGCCGCGCCGCGCGACGATATCGGTACCGATGTTCTCGCGATGCTGCAGGATCTCGCCGACAAGGGCTTTCTCACGCAAGCGCGGGAGAAGACAGCATGAGTCCTACGCTTACCGACGCCAGTCCCGTCTTCACCGATCCCGCCGACAGTCTCGCGATCATGGAGCGCACGCGCTCGACCGCGGAAACCTTCGGCATTCCCCTCGCCGTGCTGGCCGAACTCACCCATCGCTGCCCGCTGCAATGCCCGTATTGCTCGAACCCCGTCGAGCTCGATCGCGGCAGCACCGAGCTGACCACTGACGAATGGAAGAAGGTGCTGTCCGAGCTCGCCGAAATCGGCGTGCTGCAGATCCACTTCTCCGGCGGCGAGCCGACCGCGCGCAAGGACATCGTCGAGCTGGTCCAGCAGGCGACGGATGTGGGCCTGTATTCCAATCTCATCACCTCGGCGGTGCTGCTGACGCGCGACAAGCTCGCAGCGCTCGCCGATGCCGGGCTATGCCATGTGCAGATCAGCTTCCAGGGCAATGAGCCCGTGGTGGCGGACCGCGTCGGCGGCTATCGCAATGGCCACGTGAAGAAGCTCGAAGTCGCCAAATGGACGCGCGAGCTCGATCTGCCGCTGACCGTGAATGCGGTGATGCACCGGCAGAACCTGCATCAGCTCGCTGACATCATCCAGATGGCCGTCGATCTCGATGCCGACCGGCTGGAAGTCGCCAATGTGCAGTATTACGGCTGGGCGTTGAAGAACCGCGCCGCCTTGATGCCGACCATCGACCAGATCGACGAGACCAGCCGCATCGTCGAGGACGCGCAGGTGCGCCTGAAAGGCATTCTCGATATCGACTATGTCGTCCCGGACTATTACGCGCTGCGACCGAAAAAATGCATGGGCGGCTGGGGCCGGCAGTTCTTCAACATCTCTCCATCAGGCAAGATCCTGCCCTGCCATGCCGCCGAGACCATCACCGGGATGGAATTTGAATCCGTGCGCTCCAATCATTCGATCGCCTGGATCTGGCAGAACTCCGAAGCCTTCAACCGCTATCGCGGCACCGGCTGGATGCCCGAACCGTGCCAGAGCTGCGCGTTCAAGGAAGTGGATTTCGGCGGCTGCCGCTGCCAGGCCTTCGCGCTGACCGGCGATGCCGGGAATACCGACCCCGCCTGCACGCTGTCGCCTGTTCACGCCGAAATCTTCAAAATGGCCGAAACGGAATCCACTGAGGGCCGCGACCGCTTCATCTATCGCAACTTCAAAGGCGGCACGCTGGAGCCGGACGCGGACGACATCCATGGCCGCTGATGTCCCCGCCCCGGCGAGCGCGGACCTGTTCGCGCCGCTGACCTCGGAACATCTCGATGTCGGCGACGGCCACGCAATCCATGTGGAGAGCGTCGGCCGCAGCGACGGCATTCCCGCAGTCTATCTGCATGGCGGCCCCGGCTCCGGCTGCCAGCCCGATCACCGCCGGCTGTTCGATCCGCAGCGCTTTCACACCGTTCTGTTCGATCAGCGCGGCGCCGGCCGCAGCAAGCCCAAAGGCAAGCGCGAGGCGAACACGCTGCCGCATCTGATCGCCGATATGGAAACGATCCGCACCCAATTCGGCTTCGACAAATGGCTCGTGGTCGGCGGCTCCTGGGGAGCGACGCTGGCGCTGGCCTATGCGCAGGCCCATCCGGATCGCGTGACCGGCATCGTGCTGCGTGCAACGTTTCTCGGCACGCGGGAAGAATTGCACGATGTCTTCAACACCATGCTGCCGCGGCATTATCCCGGCCTGCATGGAGATTTTCTGAGCGCCCTTGCCGAAGCCGAGCGCGCCGATCCGCTGCCCAACTTCTATCGCCGCATTCTCGATGCCGATCCGGCCGTGCATGTCCCGGCGATCCGCGCCTGGGGCGGCACCGAAGCCATCCTGTCCGAAATCGCGCCGAAGCGCACACGGCTCGACCTTGCCGAGCTTGGCAACCAGACGCGGCCGATGCCGGCGACGCCAGCGATGGAAGCGCATTACTTCAAGCACGACTGCTTTATGCGGCCGCATCAGCTCATGGAAGACGCCGGCAAACTCACCGGCATTCCCGGCGTCATCATTCAGGGCCGTTACGACTTCCTCTGCCCGCCCGCGACATCGCATGCCCTGGCCAGGCGCTGGACGAATGCCGAGGTGCGCATCGTTGAAGGCGCCGGTCACAGCCTGTATGACCCCGGCATGCGCGATGCGGTCATGAAGGCCATCGCCGATGTGGCGTCGAAACTGAAATAGGACTTCTGGAATGCCGATCAAAGGCACGGGAATGCTGATGACGTCGATGGATATCGACGCCAGCCACGAGCAGGAATTCAACGCGTGGTACGACCGCGAGCATCTCGCCGAGCGTGTCGCCATCGAGGGCTTCAATGAAGCGAGGCGCTATGTGGCCGTGAATGCCAGGCCGAAATATCTCGGTCTGTATTCGACCAGGACATTCGACGTCTTGGACAGCGAGGCCTATCGCACGGCGCTGGCGAACCAGACGAAGTGGTCGCTGACCAATATCGGCCGTTTCCAGAACATGCTGCGTTCAGTGGCGCGGATCACCGTCAGCCGCGGTCAGGGCCGCGGCGCGGCGCTCGGGCTGGTGCGCATCCGGCCACCCGCCGACGGCGCTGACAGGCTGCGCAGCACGATCGAAGCACAGCTCGATCCCGGCAATTTGCACGGCATCATTTCGATGCATCTGATGGAGAGCGATCCCCGCCTCTCGAAGCCGCTCACCGACGATCCCGCCGCACCCAATCCCGCGGCGCGCGACTGGTATGTGATGATCGACGGGACGGATCTCGAAGCCGTCGCTTCGACCATGAAAGGCCGCTTCACTGCGGCCATTGCAGCGGCAAAGGCAGAGCTGATTTCCGAGGGGACCTACCGGCTGATGTGGGATCTCGCGAAGAGCGATCTTTGAATTCACGGTCGACGCGATGCTACCTAACCTCTCCCCGCTTGCGGGGAGAGGTCGGAGTCGGCGCGCAGCGACGGCTCCGGGTGAGGGGGAGTTAGAGGTGAAGCTCAGCAAAAGCCCCTCACCCCACCCTCTCCCCGCAAGTGCGGGGCGAGGGAGTGCATCGACCGCGCCCAGCGTCGATTGAACGCATCCCGCTTCTGACGCGACCAAGGTGAACTGGCCCGCAACGGGCCGCCTCACCTTGCGAGACGTCGATGACCATCCGTGTGCTGTCCCTTCTGGTTCTCACCTCCGCTCTGATCGTCGGCAGCCCGCTGGCGCGCGCCGAGGACGAGCCGGCCAAGGTCGATGCGAAGGCAGCCGAATTCAACAAGCGCATGTTTGCCGGCCCGCTGGGTCCGAAGCTGACCTATGCCTGCTTCGTCCGGCGCTATGACGCCGAGCATCTGGCGCGGCATCCCAAACAGAAGGTCAGCACCATGAAGCTGCTGGTCGTCGCCGGGCATCCGCCCGAGGAAAGCTATACGCCCTACTCGTTTCGGCTCGGATTCAAATATCGCCATCGCAAAGGCGACTGGGATTCCAGCGGTTCTTGCGGCCAGATCCAGGACACCGACAAGGGCCAGGAGGTGAAGTTCGCATGCAGCGTCGATTGCGATGGCGGCGGCATTGCGATCGGTCTGGCCAAAGACATCGACGCAACGCTGGTCCGCGTCGAGCGCGTCCGCATCTGGCAGAACAGCAAGCCCGATGAAGAACCCGGCGCCGACGCGCTCACCGGCGGCGAGGACGACAAGATTTTCCGGCTCGACCGCACGAATCTGAAGGAATGTGAATCCTTGATCACGGACCGCAAGGAACTCGCGGCGATGCGCAGCAAGTGAGCGTGATTGACGCCAAATCGGAGCCAACCATGAATCGACGCAGCCTATTGTGGACCGCTCTGTCGTCGATCGGCGCGGGACTGGTCGCCTCGCAGGCCAGCGCGGCAGCGACTGACGCAAAGCCACCTGCCAAGCTCAAGGTAGTCTATCACCTCGCCGATGCCGACAGGGTGAATTTCGCGCTCGGCAATATCCAGAATCATTTCGACGGTGTCGGCGGCCCCGACAACGTTACCATCGCACTGGTCGTGCTCGGTCCGGCGCTGAAGTCATTTGCCCGGGCTTCCACCAATCCCGACATTACCGCGCGGGTTAGCAAATTCACCAAAGCCGGCCTGCAACTGGCCGCCTGCAGCAACACCATGAAGGCGAAGGATGTGACGCTGGACGGCCTGCTGCCGGGCTTCACCATCGCCGACCGCGGCGGTGTGGTCCGGATCGCGGAGCTGCAGTCGCAGGGCTATCTGTACATCCGGCCCTGACTCGTAGCTCTTCGCCGTCATTGCGAGGAGCCCTTGCGACGAAGCAATCCAGTCTTTCTTCGCTTGTGCCCCTCTGGATTGCCGCGTCGCTTCGCTCCTCGCAATGACGTGAGGGCTGGAGGCGCTCCCCAACCCACAAAACCGACGCACAAAATTTGCACAATTGTCATGCCGCCGGGCCAATCTGGCGAACACGGAATTGCGATCCGGCTCCCGCGCCCTGAATGGAACCGTTCGGCTTGCCATGCGTATGGGTTTGGGGCGATCATTGGAACCGGGCCGCGGAACGTTTCGCGCGGCGATCGGCCTTTTGATAATTGTAAGCAGAACAAGGCATCATGAATCCCGTCAAAGCACTCGAATCTCACGGTCAGGCCGTCTGGCTGGACTTCCTCGCCCGCGGCTTCGTCGCCAAGGGCGACCTCAAGAAGCTGATCGACACTGACGCCGTGAAGGGCGTGACGTCGAACCCGGCGATCTTCGAGAAGGCGATCGGAAGTTCGGACGAATATGATGCCCCGATTGCCGAGGCGCTGAAGTCCGGCGACAAGTCGCCGGCTGATCTGTTCGAGTACATCGCCGTCGAGGACATCCAGCACGCCGCCGATGTGCTGAAGCCGGTCTATGACAAGATGAAAGGCGACGACGGTTTCGTCAGCCTCGAAGTCTCGCCTTATCTGGCCAATGACACCAAGGGCACGGTCACCGAGGCGGAGCGCCTGTGGGCGAGCGTCAAACGCCCGAATTTGATGGTGAAAGTACCGGCGACGCCGGAAGGCCTGCCCGCCATCGAACAGTTGATCGGCGAAGGCATCAGCATCAATGTGACGCTGCTGTTCGCGCAGAAGACCTATGTGGAGGTCGCCGAGGCCTATCTCAACGGTCTCGAAAAATATGTCGCCGGCGGCGGCGATCCCTCGCATGTGGCCAGCGTCGCCTCTTTCTTCGTCAGCCGCATCGATGCGCAGGTCGACAAGCAGCTCGACGACAAGATCGCTAAGGCCAATGATCCATCCGAGAAGGCGCGGCTCAAGGACCTCAAGGGCAAGGTCGCCATCGCCAATGCGAAACTCGCCTATCAGGAATATCTGAAACTGTTCGCCGGCCCACGCTGGGAGAAGCTGAAGGCCAAGGGCGCAAAACCGCAGCGCCTGCTCTGGGCCTCCACCGGCGTGAAGAGCAAGGACTATCGCGACACGCTCTATGTGGAAGAGCTGATCGGCAAGAACACCGTCAACACGGTGCCACCCGCCACGCTGGACGCCTTCCGCGACCATGGCGAAGTGCGCGACAGCCTCGAAGAGAATGTCGAGGACGCGAAGAAGGTGCTGGCTGATCTCGCCAAGACCGGCATTTCGCTGGACAAGATCACCACTGAACTGGTGATCGACGGCGTCAAGCTGTTCGCCGATGCCGCCGACCAGCTCTATGGCGCGGTGGCGCACAAGCGCGCGACATCGCTGGGTAACGGGATCGGATCGCAGAAGCTGGCGCTGGGCGACGGCATCACGAAGAAGGTCGCGACCTCGACCGAAGAGTGGCGTGCGTCCGCGAAGATCCGCCGGCTCTGGCACAAGGACAAATCGGTCTGGACCGGCGCGGACGAAGACAAGTGGCTAGGCTGGCTGAACAGCGCTTTTGACGAGAAGGCCAAGCTCGCCGACTACAACGACTTCGCCAAATGGGTGAAGGCGCAGGGATTCACCGATGCGGTCGTGCTCGGCATGGGCGGATCGAGCCTCGGGCCGGAAGTGCTGGCGCAGACCTTTGCCAAGGTGGCGGGCTTCCCGAAACTGCATGTGCTGGATTCCACCGATCCGGCGCAGGTGCGCGCCATGGGCGCTGCCGTGAAGATCGCCTCGACGCTGTTCATCGTCTCCAGCAAATCCGGCGGCACAACCGAGCCGAACGTGATGAAGAACTACTTCTTCGACGAGGTGACCAAGGCGGTCGGCGCCGACAAGGCCGGTTCGCATTTCGTCGCCGTCACCGATCCCGGCTCATCGCTGGAGAAGGTCGCGAAGACCCAAAAGTTTGCGCGCATTTTCCATGGCGATCCGACCATCGGCGGCCGCTATTCGGTGCTGTCGCCGTTCGGCCTGGTGCCGGCCGCTGCGGCTGGTGTCGATCTGGCCAAACTGCTGGATCTCACGCTGTCGATGGTCCGCTCCTGTGGGCCGGACGTGCCACCCGCTGAAAATCCCGGCGTCCAGCTTGGCCTTGCCATGGGCAATGCCGGGCTCGACGGCCGCGACAAGGTCACGATCTTGTCCTCGAAGAAAATCGCCGATTTCGGCGCATGGGCCGAACAGCTCATCGCCGAATCCACCGGCAAGGATGGTAAGGGCCTGATCCCAATCGATGGCGAGACGCTGGGCGAGCCCTCAGTCTATGGCACCGATCGCTTCTTTATCGATCTGCGCACATCAGGCGAAGACGACAAGGGACATGACGACAAGCTCGCCGCGCTGGAAAAGGCCGGTCATCCCGTCGCGCGCATCGTGATGCCGTCCATCGATCATCTTGGCCAGGAATTCTTCCGCTTCGAAATCGCGACGGCCGTCGCGGGATCGATTCTGGGCATCAACCCGTTCAACCAGCCAGATGTGGAAGCCGCCAAGATCAAGACGCGCGAGCTGACGGAAGCCTTCGAGAAGACCGGGTCGCTGCCGCCGGAGACGCCGGTGGTGTCGTCAAAGGAAGCCGATCTCTATACGGACGATAGCAATGCCGAACTGCTGAAGAAGGCCGGCGCCAATGGCGATCTGACGTCATGGCTGAAGGCGCATTTCCGCCGCGTCACGCCCGGCGATTACGTCGCGCTGCTCGCTTATGTCGAACGCGACGGCGAGCATATCGACACGCTGCAGCACATGCGGATGGCGGTGCGCGACAAGAAGAAGGTGGCAACCTGCGCCGAATTCGGCCCCCGCTTCCTGCATTCGACGGGCCAGGCCTATAAAGGCGGGCCGGATACCGGTGTCTTCCTGCAGATCACCGCGGACGATGCCAAGGATCTCGCCATCCCCGATTACCGGGCGTCGTTCGGTGTCATCAAGGCGGCACAGGCGCGTGGTGACTTTGGCGTGCTCACGGATCGCAACCGCCGTGCGCTGCGCGTCCATCTCAAGGGCGATCTCAAGGCCGGACTTGCTGTTCTCGACAAGGCGATGACTGCCGCATTGAACTAAACGACGATCCGCATGGCCCGGACATTGCTTCGGGTCATGCGCAATCAATAAAGGACATCACACAATGCAGCTCGGCATGATCGGTCTCGGCCGAATGGGCGGAAATATTGTCCGCCGCCTGATGAAGAACGGTCACAGTGCCGTGGTCTATGACAAGGACGCCAAGGCCGTCAGCGGCCTTGCCTCCGAAGGTGCCATCGGCGGATCGTCGCTCGAAGATTTCGTGAAGAAGCTCGACAAGCCGCGCGCCGTCTGGGTCATGTTGCCCGCCGGCAAGATCACCGAGACCACCATCGATGCGCTGACCAGGCTGCTGGAGCCTGGCGACACCGTCATCGACGGCGGCAACACGTTCTGGCAGGACGACGTCCGCCGCGGCAAGGCGCTGAAGGAAAAGGGCCTGTATTACATCGACGTCGGCACGTCCGGCGGCGTCTGGGGCATCGATCGCGGCTACTGCATGATGATCGGCGGTGAAAAGAGCGTCGTCGATCGGCTCGATCCGATCTTCAAGACACTGGCCCCGGGGATCGGCGACATCCCGCGTACGCCGGGCCGCGACAACAGCGATCCGCGCATCGAGAACGGCTACATCCATGCAGGCCCCGTCGGCGCCGGGCATTTCGTCAAGATGGTCCATAACGGCATCGAATACGGATTGATGCAGGCCTATGCTGAGGGCTTCGACATCATGAAGAACGCCAATATCGAGGCGCTCCCGGAGGCGCATCGCTTCGATTTGAATTTGCCTGACATCGCCGAAGTCTGGCGCCGCGGCAGCGTGATCCCGTCATGGCTGCTCGACCTCACCTCCTCCGCGCTCGCCAAGAATGAGACGCTGGATACCTATTCGGGCTTCGTCGAGGACTCCGGCGAAGGCCGCTGGACGGTGAATGCCGCCATCGACGAGGCAGTGCCCGCTGAGGTTCTGACTGCTGCGCTGTTTGCGCGGTTTCGCTCGCGCAAGGAGCACACATTTGCAGAGAAGATTCTATCCGCGATGCGCGCCGGTTTCGGCGGCCACAAAGAGCCCGATCAGCATCCGGATCCAAAACGGCAGGACGCGCCTGATATCATCAAACCAAAGGCGTAGCCCGCATGACCGAGATACAAGCTCCAGGCCCTGCCAAATCCAAGAAGAAGCCAGACCCTTGCGCATTCGTGATCTTCGGCGTCACCGGCGATCTCGCCCACCGGCTGGTCATCGCGGCGCTGTATAACCTGCAGGCGGCCGATCTTCTGCCGGAGAAATTCTGCGTCGTCGGCATCGCCCGCAAGGACATGACCGGCGCGGAACTCCGCGACGACCTGATGAAGGGCCTGAAGCAATATGCGACGCGCCCGGTCGACGACGCCATCGCGCAGAAGCTGCTCAATTGCGTCACCTGTATCGAGGCCGATCCGGGCGAGCCGGAATCCTTCGATCGCATGCGCGACCAGCTCGACAAACTCGAGGAAGCACGCGGCACCGGCGGCAATCGCCTGTTCTATCTGGCAACGCCGCCGTCGGCCTTCGCGCCGATCGCGCGCCAGCTCGGCCGCACCGGCATGCTGAAGGAAAACGGCTCGTGGCGCCGCCTCGTAGTCGAGAAGCCGTTCGGCACCGACCTTGAATCCGCGAAGAAGCTGAACAATGAACTGCTCGGCCTAATGAACGAGCAGCAGATCTACCGGATCGATCACTATCTCGGCAAGGAGACAGTGCAGAACATCCTGGTGCTGCGCTTTGCCAATGGCATGTTCGAGCCGATCTGGAATCGCAACCATATCGATCACGTGCAGATCACCGTGGACGAGAAACTCGGCGTCGGCCATCGCGGCTCGTTCTACGATGCGACCGGCGCGCTGCGCGACATGGTGCCGAACCATCTGTTTCAATTGCTATCGCTAGTCGCGATGGAGCCGCCCGCGCGTTTCGAGGCCAATGCGGTGCGCTCCGAGAAAGCTGAAGTGCTCGCCGCCGTCACCACGCAGACCGAAGCCGAAGCACTGCAGAATTCGGTTCGCGCGCAATATGTCGCCGGTCATGTCGGCGAGACCGATATCGGTGACTATCTGAAGACCAAAGACGTCAAGGATGGCAGCACCACCGAGACCTATGCAGCGATGAAGCTGTCGATCGACAACTGGCGCTGGGCCGGCGTTCCCTTTTATCTGCGCACCGGTAAGGCACTTGGTATCAAACGCACCGAAGTGGCGATCAAGTTCAAGCAAGCACCATTCGCCATGTTCCGTGACACGTCGGTGGAAAGCCTCGCCGAGAATTTCCTCGTCATCGCCGTGGAGCCGAATGAAGGCATCTCACTGAAGTTCAACACCAAGGTGCCCGGTCCGGCCGTGGAGATCGACGGCGTCGAGATGAAGTTCCGCTACAAGGACTACTTCCAGGCTGCGCCAGCCACGGGTTACGAGACGCTCATCTATGACTGCATGATCGGCGACAACATCCTGTTCCAGCGCGCCGATAGCGTGGAAGCCGGCTGGCGTGCCGTACAGCCGTTCCTCGATGCCTGGAAGAAGGCCGGCAAGGATGGGCTCAAGACCTACAATGCCGGCAGCGAAGGTCCCGACGAAGCCAACGACCTGCTCAAGCGCGACGGTCGTAGCTGGCGCGTGCTGAGCTGACGCCATGACAGCGCCCAATCGCCATATCGTCGTGGTCGAGGACGCGGTAGCGCTCGCAGAAGCCGCAGCCGAGCGGCTGATCGAACGCATCGAGGCCAATCCCGGCCGCATCGCCATCTGCATGACCGGTGGATCGAGCCCGAAGCGTCTCTATGAGTTGCTCGCTACCGAGCCTTACCGCAGCGAGATCCCCTGGGATCGCGTGCACTGGTTCATCGGCGACGACCGCTTCGTGCCGTCAGGCGATCCGCTCAACAACATGACTATGGCGCGAACAGCGTTTCTGGATGCATGCGCGCCGCTTGCGAATGTGCACCCGATCAAGACCGATGCGGCGGGCCCGGATGAAGCCGCGGCGCTCTATGCGCGCGAGCTGCAGTCCTTCTACGGTGCAGACAAGCTCGATAAAGCCAAACCGCTGTTCGATCTGGTGTTGCTCGGCGTCGGCCCCGATGGCCACGTGGCGTCGTTGTTCCCCAGCTATCCAGCCATCGAGATCAAGGACCGCTGGGTTGTCGGCGTGCCCGAAGCCCATGTGAAGCCTTTCGTGCCGCGCGTCAGCCTGACGCTGCCGGCACTCGCCTCATGCCGCGAGATGCTGTTCCTGATGAGCGGCGAGGACAAGCGCGCGATCCTGACCCGGGTGCTGAAGGGCGAGGATCTGCCAGCCAATCGCGCGCGGTCGGACGGCGAAACCGTGTGGCTGTGCGACAAGGCCGCCCTCCCGGACGACGCGCGTGGCTGACACCGTGCCCAAGACTCTGGCACCCAAGATCCTGGCACCCAAGGCTCTGGTGGTGATGGGCGTCTCCAGCTCAGGCAAGAGCACGATCGCGAAGACGCTTGCTGAACGCCTCGTCTGGCGCTTCGCCGATGGCGACGATTTTCACCCGAAGGCAAATATCGAGAAGCAGCGCGCGGGCCAGCCACTCACCGACGACGATCGCTGGCCCTGGCTGCAGGCCATGGCCGACGAGATCGACCGCGTCACCGCCGATGGCCAAAAGCTTGTCGTCGCCTGTTCTGCGCTCAAGCGCGCCTATCGCGATCTGCTATTGCACGGCCGCGACGACATTCGCATCATCTATCTCGACGGCTCCAGGGAGCTGATCGCCAAGCGCATGGCGGCGCGAAAGAATCATTTCATGCCTCCGACGCTGCTCGACAGTCAGTTCAAGACGCTCGAAATCCCCGGCCCAGACGAACGCCCGATGACAGTATCCATCGACGACGATGTCGATGGCATCGTCTCCGCCATCATCAAACAACTGCCGACCTGAAGGATCAGACCATGACCAAGATCGCTCTCGTGGTGTCCGATGTCGACGGCACGCTCGTCACCCACGACAAACGCCTCACCGACACGGCCAAGGCGGCCGTGAAGAAACTGGAAGACGCCGGCATCGGCTTCACGATCACGTCGAGCCGCCCGCCCGTCGGCATGCGCTTTCTGGTGAAGCCACTGGGGATCACGCTGCCGATCGGCCCGTTCAACGGCAGCTCCATGGTGGACGGCGACCTCAAGCCGATCGTGCAGCATCTGATCCCGGAATCCGCCACCAAGCGCGCTATTGAAGTGCTGGAAGACCACGGCGTCGATATCTGGATTTTCACCAATGACGAATGGGTGATCAAGCGCGACGACGGCAAATATGTGCCGCACGAGCGCGACACCATTCAACATGACGCCGTGATGGTGGATGACTTCTCGCCCTATCTCGCCAAGGCCTGCAAGATCGTCGGTGCGAGCCAGGATTTTCCATTGCTGGAACGCTGCGAGGGCGCGATGCAGAAGGCGCTGGGCGATACGGCTGTCGCGGTGCGCTCGCAAAACTATTATCTCGACATCACGCCGCCCAATCAGAGCAAGGGCACCTTCGTACAGGCGATGGCGCAGCGGCTGGGTATCTCCCTTGAGGCCATCGCCACCATCGGCGACATGCGCAACGACCTGCCGATGTTCAAGGTGTCAGGCATGTCGGTGGCGATGGGCAATGCGAGTGACGATGTGAAGTCGCAGGCGACGGATGTGACGACGTCGAACGAGGAGGAAGGCTTTGCGGCCGCGGTGGAGATGATTTTGAAAAGGAATGCCACGTGACGTAACCCCCTCCCCCTTGCGGGGAGGGTTAAGAGAAGAGCTACTTCGCCCGCTCCACCTTCTTCTCCTGCGGACGCTTGGCGCTCGCCAGATTATGCGCCACGGCGATCAACGCGATATGGGTCAGCGCCTGCGGGAAGTTGCCGGTCTGGCGTTTGACGCCGCTGTCATATTCCTCCGCCAGCAGGCCAACATCATTGGCGATCGCGACGACGCGATTGAACAGCTCTTCCGCCTTGGCGATCTCGCCCATCTTGATATAGGCCTCGGCCAGCCACAGGCTGCAGGCGAGGAACGCACCCTCCGCGGGCTGAACCTCGCCGGTGACCTCGCGCGGATCGTGGCGCAGCACGAAGCCGTCGCGTATCAGATATTTCTCGACCGCAGCGATCGTGCCTTTCACGCGAGGATCGTCGGCCGGAAGAAAACCCAGCGCCGGCAGCAGCAGGATGGCGCCGTCGAGCACGTCCGAGCCATAGGATTCCACGAAGGTGTTTTCGCGGGGATCGAATCCCTTCTCGCAGACGTCGCGATGAATCTCCTTGCGCAGCGCCTTCCACGTGTCGACGGGGCCTTTGAGATTAAAGGTCTCGGCGCTCTTGATGGCGCGGTCGAACGCAACCCAGCAGCCGACTTTCGACAGCACATAGTGCTTGCCGGGGCCGCGGCGCTCCCAGATGCCGTGATCGGGCTTGTTCCAGACAGAAGCGAGATGTTCGAGGATCTCGCATTCCACCGCCCAGGTGCCATCCTCGAGATCGAGTTTGGCAACGCGGGTCTGGTGGAAGGCGTCAATCAGTTCGCCATAGACGTCGAGCTGCAGCTGCGCATGCGCGGCATTGCCGACGCGCACCGGCAGCGCGCCGCCATAGCCGGGTAGCCAGTCGGCCTCCCATTCGAGCAGGCGGCGCTGCCCCATGATGCCATACATGATCTGCATCTCGGCCGGTGCGCCGGCGACAGCGCGCAGCAGCCAGCGATACCAGGCGCGGGCCTCATCCGTGTAGCCGCTGTTCATCAGCACCAGCAGCGTGAAGGTCGCGTCGCGCAGCCAGCAGAAGCGATAGTCCCAATTTCTGGAGCCGCCGAGCTTTTCGGGCAGCGACGTGGTCGGCGCCGCGACGATACCGCCGGATGGCGCATAGATCAGCGCCTTCAGCGTGATCAGCGAGCGCATCACGAGATCACGGTGCTCGCCTTTGTAGGTGCAGCGGCTGCTCCATTCCTTCCAGAATTCCTCCGTGTCCTTCAGCGCCTCGTCGACATTGATCGGCGCTGGCACTTTGAGATGCGAAGGCCCATAGGTCAGCACGAACGGGACGCTGTCGCCCTGTTTGACTTCGAATTTCGCGACGGTCGTGAGGTTCTCGCCGTGGGTCTCGACGGGCGTGTGCAGCACGGTCATGTCGGGCCCGCAAATCGCCAGCACTCCGCCGTCCTTGTCGCGCTTCACCCAGGGGATGGCCGCACCGAACCCGAAGCGGATGATCAGCTCCATCCGGACCGTCACCGTGCCGCGATCGCCGCGGACGATGCGCACCACATCAGAGGCGGCGCCGCGCGGCGGCATGAAGTCGATCAGCGTGATAGCGCCGTCGTCCGTCTCCAGCGTGGTTTCCAGAATGAGGGAGTCGCCGCGATAGCGCCGTTTGCACGCCGTGATCGGAGCGTCGGGCGTGATTTGCCAGCGGCCGTGATCCTTGGTGCCGAGCAGCGCGGTAAAGCACGCGTCGGAATCGAAGGCCGGCCAGCACAGCCAGTCGATCGATCCGTTGCGGTTGACGAGAGCGGCGGTCTCACAATCGCCGATCAGCGCGTAATCTTCGATATTGCTGTACAAAGTCTTTCCGCCACCTGACAAAATTTAGGTCAATGCGGACAAACTCCTGTCCGCGGTTGCAATGTGCAGCGCGTCACGATCGATCGACGTGGCCATCGTCTCCACCGTGGCCGGCAGCCGCTGCCGCCAGTTCGGATGCTCATTGATGGTGCCGGGAATATTCGGCTGATCGATCACACCCAACAGGTCTTCCAACGCGACGGCCAGCAAACGGGTCCGCGTGCGCGCGAGAAAGTGAGCGACGGCGTAGAAGTCTTCGGTATTGATGCCCTGGGCTCGCAGCGCCTCGCCGAGCATCTGCAGCGCGTAACGGCGGGCATCGTCGCTCTCGCCGGGATCGATGCCCAGCGAGCGCTTCAGCTGCAGATCGTGCAGGCTGCGCCAGCCGGCATAGGTCGGCAGATCATGGGTATTGAAGGTCACCAGTGCATTCGGCGCGTAATAATCGACGCCGCGGAAGGCATAGCGTTCATCGCGCTCGAACATCATCACCAGATACGACCAGATGCCCCAGGATGCGAGATGATCGCGGAAGCCGTCCGGCACGGTACCGAGATCCTCACCGATCACCACGCAGCGATTGGCGACGCTCTCCTGCGCCGTCACCGCCAGCAGCGCTTCGAGCGGCATCTTCACATAGGCGCCGTTGTCAGCGTCATAGCCATGCGGCACGACATAGAGGCGATTGAGGCCGAGCACATGATCGAGCCTGACGGCGCCGGCATAGCGCATCGAGGCACGCAGCATGTCCTTGAACGGCGCGAAGCCCTGCACTTCCAGCCCAGCCGCATTGAAGCCGGCGAGACCCCAGTTCTGTCCGGCGGGCTGCAGCGCATCGGGCGGCGCACCGACCGAGAGATGACGCGAGATCGCGATCTGTTCGTTCCAGGCATCGAAGCCGCCGGACTGCACGCCGACGGCGACGTCGAGATAAAGGCCGACGGGCATGCGGAGCTTCGTCGTCAGATCGAAACACGCCTTGAGCTGCAGGTCGGCATTCCACTGCACGTATTCGATGTAAGCTACGTCCTTGCCGTCCGGTCCGGCGCGGAAGGCGTCGCAGATCGCGTCATCGGGCAGCAGCCATTCCGACGGCCAGTCCCACCACGCGGTCTGGTACTGATGGCGCAGCACTTCGAAACAGGCAAAGCGCGTCAGCAGCGGCGCGCGCTCGGCGCGGAATGCGGCAAAGGCCTTCTGACGCTCGGATGTCGGATCGGCATAAAATGTCTCAAAGGCGGCACGCATCGCTGTCGACTTGACCGCGGCGATATCGACATAATCGACGAACTTGCTGGCGCGCATCTCAGCCAGCGTGTCGCCGCTATCGTTCGCCGCATATTCGGGCAGCGCCTCGACGTCTATATAGAGCGGATTGAGAAACAGCCGGCTGTTCGGCGAATACGGGCTGCATTCGGCCGGCCTGTCGTCGAAGAGCGCATGCAGCGGGTTGAGACCGACACCGCCGGCGCCGATATCGGCGGCCAGTCTGATCAGGTCCTGCAGATCGGTGAAGTCGCCGATGCCCCAGTTGCGCTCGGAGCGCACGCCGTAGAGCTGTACGGCGAGAATCCAGGACCGATCGAAGGTGCCGGGAAATGCCTTGGACGGCGCGACGATGAACGGCGCCTCATCGGGGAATTTCTTGGCGTCGACCAGCCTGAGCCGGTGCACGCCGACCGGCAGATCGCGCGGCCAGGTGATCTCGCGTCCCTCCGTCGTTCCCTCGGCGATAACCTTAACCCCGTCGAGAATTTTCCAGGTCAGGGGAAACGTGGCAGCCTCATTGAGGACCGTGCGGGCACCCTCGCCGGCCCGGACCACGACCGGACTCGCCACGAAGCGATGCGGTGTGCGCACCGGCATGGCGTCCAGAATGAGCTTAAGGGCAGCTTCGCCCGTGGTGTGCCACTGGCCCTGACCGTCGTGAAAACCGGTCTGGATTCCGAGTTCGGCAGCTTTAGTGAAAAGGTCCATTCGGCACGCTGTTTGCAGAGCAACAATCGAAAGTTGCTGGGAAATTTCTGAATTTGCGGAAGAGGATAGCCGATTTCAACGCGTCGATCTAAGCTGAGTTCCATGGGGAACCAAACCCCTGTCACGGGGCTTTGTATATGATCGCACCGTCTCTTTTTGAAAAATCGAACAGGGACGACACCTCATGATGGCATCACCGTGAACAGAACATCGCAAATCGTGGACACCGCCGGTATCGGCGGGGCTTTCCATATCGAAAACATCTATCCGATCATCGACGCCGGCCGCTTCCCGGTCAAACGCATCGTGGGCGAACCTGTCGCTGTCTATGCCGACCTGTACCGCGATGGTCACGAGATCATCGCCGCAGCCATCGTCTGGCGCCGCGAACAGGACCGCGAGTGGAATCGGGTCCCGATGACGCTGGAAGTGAACGACCGCTGGGGCGGCTCATTCATCCCCGATGGCATCGGACGCTATGTGTATGCGATCGAGGCCTGGACCGACGAATTCGCCACCTGGCGCCACGGCTTCGAACTGAAGCTGAAGGCCGGACAGGATGTCACACTCGATGCGCTGGAAGGCGCCGGTCTGATGACCAAGGCCCAGAATGGCGGGCCCGAGGCTTCGGCGCTCATCGTCAAGCAATGCGAGAATTTCCTGCAGACCGGCGACAATGAGCCGCTGCTGTCACCTGAACTGCGCACCGCAATGGCCGAGGCGCAGCTGCGCCCGGACCTGACGCGCTCGCCGCTGCTGCCGCTGATGATCGACCGTGAGCGTGCCCGCAACGGCGCATGGTACGAGATGGTGCCGCGCAGCCAGAGTACGGTGCCCGGCCAGCATGGCACGTTCCGCGACTGTATTGCCCGCCTGCCCGACGTGCAGGCCATGGGCTTCGACGTGCTGTATTTCACGCCGATCCACCCCATCGGCAAGACCAACCGCAAGGGCAAGAACAATTCGCTGACCTCCGAACCCGGCGATGTTGGCAGCCCCTATGCCATTGGCGGCGCCGAGGGCGGCCATGACGCGATCCACCCCGAACTCGGCACCATGGAAGATTTCCATGCGCTGATCGCTGCGTGCAAGGAGCACGGTCTGGAAGTGGCGATCGACGTCGCCGTGCAGTGCTCGCCGGATCATCCATGGGTCAAGGACCATCCAGACTGGTTCAAGCGCCGGCCGGACGGTTCGATGAAATATGCGGAGAACCCGCCGAAGAAATACGAAGACATCCACAATCCGGACTTCGACTGCGAAGATGCGGGATCGCTGTGGAACGCGCTCCGCGACATGCTGCTGTTCTGGTGCGATCAGGGCGTGAAGATCTTTCGCATCGACAATCCGCACACCAAGCCGTTGCGGTTCTGGGAATGGGCGATTCACGAGGTGCAATTGAAGCATCCGGACGCGCTGTTTCTGGCGGAAGCCTTCACGCGCCCGAAGCTGATGAAGGGCCTTGCCAAGCTCGGCTTCTCGCAGAGCTACACCTATTTCACCTGGCGCACCGCGAAGTGGGAGATCGAGCAGTATCTCAACGAACTGTGCGGCTATCCCGAGCGTGAATTCTATCGCCCGAACTTCTTCGTCAACACGCCGGACATCCTGCCCTATCACCTGCAATCCGGCGAAGCCTGGATGTTCAAGGCGCGGGTGGCACTGGCTGCCGCGCTGTCGTCGACCTATGGCATCTATAACGGTTTCGAATTGCTCGAACACGAAGCCATCCCCAGCAAGGAGGAATATCTGAACTCGGAGAAATACGAGATCAGGACCCGCGACTGGAATGCGCCGGGCAATATCAAGCCCTACATCACCGCGCTCAATCACGCGCGCCGCGCCAACGCGGCGCTGCAGCAGACCTCCAACCTGCGCTTCATGCCGGTCGACAACGACAACATCATCGGCTTCGTCAAGGAGTCGGTGGATGGCACCAATACAGTCGCCGGCGCCATCGCGCTGTCGCGCGATCCGTATGAATTCTGGCTGCCGATCGACACGCAGGTGATGGTCGATGGCGAGCGGCGCAATGTTGCCGCCGTCGAGAACATCATTACCGGCGAGCGCCATGGCGTCGAATGGGGCGGCATCCGCCTGCGTCTCGATCCCCAGCGCGATCCCGCCATCTTCTTCCGTTGCCTCGCCTGAAAGCGTTGACATGAACGTAATGACCGATATCGACGTTAAAGCGAAACAGCGCGCCGAGGAGATCGACAAGCTCTGGTACAAGGACGCCATCATCTATCAGCTGCATGTGAAGACCTTCGCTGACAGCAACCATGACGGCATCGGCGACTTTATCGGCCTGACCGAGAAGCTGGATTACCTGCAGGATCTCGGCGTCACCACCATCTGGCTGATGCCGTTCTATCCGTCGCCGGGCCGCGACGACGGCTACGACATCGCCGACTATGGTTCGATCCATCCCGACTTCGGCACGATGAAGGATTTCAAGCGCTTCATCCACGAAGCCAAGCGCCGTGGCCTGCGCGTGATTACCGAACTCGTCATCAATCACACGTCGGACCAGCATGACTGGTTCAAGCGCGCCCGCCGCAGCCCGGCCGGCTCTTCTGCGCGCAACTGGTATGTCTGGAGCGACACCGACCAGAAATATCAGAGCACCCGGATCATCTTCACCGATACCGAAAAGTCGAACTGGACCTGGGACCCGGAGGCCAAGGCCTATTACTGGCACCGCTTCTTCTCACATCAGCCGGATTTGAATTTCGACAATCCGCGCGTCGTCTCTGCCGTGGTGCAGGTGATGAAACGCTGGCTGGATGCCGGCGTCGATGGCTTCCGTCTGGACGCGATCCCCTATCTTGTCGAGCGCGACGGTACCAATAACGAGAACCTGCCGGAAACGCACAAAGTCATCAAGCATTTGCGCGCCGAACTCGATGCCTATGCGCCGGGCAAGCTTCTGCTCGCCGAGGCCAATCAATGGCCGGAGGACGTGCAGGAATATTTCGGCAACAGCGACGAATGCCACATGGCGTATCACTTCCCGCTGATGCCGCGCATCTATATGGCGCTGGCGCAGGAGGACCGTTTCCCGATTACCGACATCATGCGGCAGACGCCGGATATTCCCGGCGATTGCCAGTGGGCGATGTTCCTGCGCAATCACGACGAGCTGACGCTGGAAATGGTCACGGACGTCGAGCGCGACTATCTGTGGTCGACCTATGCGAACGATCCGCGCGCGCGCATCAATGTCGGCATTCGCCGTCGCCTGGCGCCTTTGATGGACAACGATCGGCGCAAGATCGAGCTGCTGGACTCGTTGTTGCTGTCGTTCCCCGGTACGCCGATCATCTATTACGGCGACGAGATCGGCATGGGCGACAATATCTATCTCGGCGACCGCAACGGCGTACGCACACCGATGCAATGGGCACCCGACCGTAATGGCGGCTTCTCGCGCGCCGATCCCGCGCGGCTCTATGCACCGCCGATCATGGATCCAATCTACGGTTATGAGTCGGTGAACGTGGAGGCGCAGTCGCGCAGCCTTTCGTCACTGCTGTCGGCGACCAAACGGCTCATTGCTGTCAGAAAATCGACGCTAGCTTTCGGTCGCGGCACCATGACCTTCATTCGCCCCGACAACCGCTCCGTTCTCGCTTATGTGCGCCAGCTCGGCGACGAAGCGATTCTTTGCGTCGCCAACCTGTCGCGCGCCGCGCAGGCCACCGAACTCGATCTGTCGCCGTGGAAGGAACGCGTGCCGCTGGAAATGCTCGGCCGCACCAAATTCCCGCCGATCGGCGATCTGCCTTACATGATCACGCTGGCGCCTTACGGGTTCTACTGGTTCCAGCTGCAGCTCCGCGATGTCTCCGAACATTCGCAGCCGCCGGTGGTACCGGAATTCGAAACGCTGGTGGTGCCGCTTGGCTCGACCTGGATGACTCTCGCCCGTACGCGCGGTGTGTTCGAGCGCGACGTGCTACCCTCCTTCCTGGCGCGTAGCCGCTGGTATCCGGAGCGACAGCCAAAGGCGATCCAGCCCATGCTCACCGGCGCGATCCCGTTCTGCGAGATCGGCGACAATCGTCCATGGCTGGTGTTCTTCGAAACCACGCAGCGCAATGTGGCGACGCGCTATCTGCTGCCCATGCAGATCGAGTGGACCCGCTTCGACCGTGAACGCTACAATCCGAAAGCCTTTGCCGCTGTCCGCCAGGGCGCACGCGAAGGCACCCTGCTCGATGTCGCCACCGACCACATCTTCATTGCGCTGCTGCTGCACAATTTGCGCATTTCACTGACCGTCGAAGAAGAGGGCAACCGTCTGGAATTCCGGCCAACGACCAAGCTTGCCGAAAAGCCGGCTGCGCCGCTGGAGAACATCCGTGCGGTCGAAACCGAACAGTCCAACAGCACTGCATTGGTCGACAACGACTATGTCGTGAAGATCTATCGCAAGCTGCAGGCCGGCATCAATCCGGAGATCGAGGTCAGCCGTTTCCTGACGGATATCGCCGGTTTCACCAATACGCCGGCTCTGCTTGGCAGCGTCGAACTGGTCGAGGGTGATCAGCGCACCGCCGTCGCCATCGTGCATGCCTTCGTGCAGAATCAGGGCGATGCCTGGACCGTGACATCGGCCTATCTCGACCGTTTCGCCGATGAGCAGCGTCTGCTGGCGGTGGATGACCACGCCCCGCACAGTGAAGAGCAGGTGCCGTATCTGCTCTATATGTCGCAGACCGGCCGCCGCGTCGCCGAGATGCAGATGGCACTGGCCAGCCGCGACGACATCCCGGATTTCAAGCCGGAGCCGACGTCGCCTGACGATATCAGGCTCTGGATCAACGAAATCGTCACGCGTGCGGAGCCGGTATTTAGTGCGCTCGCCCAGCGTCGCAATGCTGCAAAGGATTCGGATCGCGCACTGATCGATCAGGTGCTGGAACTGCGCCACGGCTTGCGGGGGTGGCTGACCGAGCTGCTGCCGGAGAATATCGACGGACTGAAGATCCGCCATCACGGAGATTTCCATCTCGGCCAGATGCTGATCGTCAAGGATGATATCTTCATCATCGACTTCGAGGGTGAACCGCGCAGGTCGATCGATGAGCGCCGCCGCAAGGCGCCTGCTGCACGTGATATCGCCGGGCTCATTCGCTCGATCGATTATTCGGCAACGGCAGCGCTGGAACGCGCGCTCAAGGTAACTTCGGACGACACCGGCAAGCTGGCTGCGGCACTGGACGCCTGGCGGGAACGTGCCACCACGGCTTTCGTTGACGCCTATCGCGAGACCATGACCGATGCGCGGCTGTGGCCGGCAGACGCGGGAGCCACCAAGGAAATGCTGAACTTCTTCCTTCTGGAAAAGGCGCTTTATGAAATCGAATACGAACTTGCGCATCGGCCGGATTGGCTGCGGGTGCCACTGACTGGCATCCTGCGCATTCTGAACCAGTATTCTGAGGAAGCCGTATGACCAATTTGCCCGCCGAGGCTTACGCAATTGTCGAAGGCCGCCACTCCGATCCATTTCACTATCTCGGCCCCCACAAGGAGGCCGACAAGACGGTCGTGCGCGCTTTCCTGCCCGAAGCCGTGAAGGTCGATGCCATTGATGATCACGGTGCGGCGACCGCGTTGGAGCGCGTGCATGACGCCGGGCTGTTTGTCGGCGCGCTGGCCAATGGCTCGACCAAGTATCAACTGCGGGCGCGCTATGGCGACAGATCTGTCGATCTTGACGATCCTTATCGCTTTCCGCCGATCCTCACCGAATTCGATCTCTATCTGCTCGGCGAAGGTACCCATCAGCGGCTCTATGACAAGCTCGGCGCCCATCCAATGGTGCTTGAAGGCGTCAGCGGCGTCGGCTTCGTCGTGCTCGCGCCCAATGCGAAGCGTGTCAGTGTGGTCGGCGATTTCAATTTCTGGGACGCGCGGCGTCATCCCATGCGCGTGCGCGGCCCCGGCTACTGGGAGCTGTTCATCCCGGGCGCGACACCCGGCGATCACTACAAGTTCGACATCATCGGCCCGCATGGACAGTTGACGCAAAAATCCGACCCGATGGCCTTCGCCGCCGAGCTGCGGCCCTCCACAGCGTCCATCGTGCTCGACGAAACCAGGATCCCGCATCCGCGCCCTGCCCCGGATCACATCAATGCGCTGAACAAGCCGATGTCGATCTATGAGGTGCATCTGGGCTCGTGGCGCCGCAAGGGTGACAATGAATGGCTGACCTATCGCGACCTCGCAGAGACGCTGCCGCGCTATGCCCGCGATCTTGGCTTCACCCATGTGGAATTCCTGCCCGTCAACGAACATCCGTTTGACGGTTCATGGGGCTATCAGCCGACCGGCATGTTTGCGCCGACGAGCCGCTTCGGCACGCCGGCAGAATTCGCATTGCTGATCGACGCTTGCCATGCCGAAGGGCTCGGCGTGCTGCTCGACTGGGTGCCCGGGCACTTCCCGGATGATCCGCATGGCCTCGGCAATTTCGACGGCACGGCCCTTTATGAACATGCCAACCCGCTGCAGGGCCGGCACATGGACTGGGGCACGCTGATCTACAATTACGGCCGCACCGAAGTCGTGAACTTCCTCGTCTCCAACGCGCTGTTCTGGCTCGAGCGTTACAATGTGGATGGGCTGCGCGTCGATGCCGTCGCCTCGATGCTGTATCTCGATTACAGCCGGGAAGCCGGCGCCTGGATTCCGAACAAATATGGTGGCCGCGAGAATATCGAGGCCGTCAGCTTCCTGCGCCGCTTCAACACCGAAGTCTTCGCCAAATTCCCGAATGCGACCACTGCAGCTGAGGAATCCACTGCATGGCCGCAGGTCTCACGCCCCGTCGAATTCGGCGGGCTCGGATTCGGCTACAAGTGGAACATGGGCTGGATGCATGACACGCTGAATTACATCAGCAAGGATCCGATCTATCGCAAGTACCAGCACAACGACATTCTGTTCGGGCTGCAATACGCCTTTTCGGAAAATTTCGTGCTGCCGCTATCGCATGACGAAGTCGTGCACGGCAAAAAATCGATCCTTGGCCGCATGCCCGGCGACGACTGGCAGCGTTTTGCGAATCTGCGCGCTTATTATTCCTTCATGTTCGGACATCCCGGCAAGAAGCTGATGTTCATGGGCTGCGAATTTGCCCAGGAGCGCGAATGGAATCATGACACATCGCTGGACTGGCACCTGCTTGAGCAGGACAAGCATGCCGGCATCCACTCGCTGATCCGCGATCTCAACGAGCTGTATCGCAACCAGCCGGCACTGCATGAACTCGATTGCGATCCCGCCGGCTTCGAATGGATGATCACCGACGATGCCGGCAACAACGTCTTCGCCTGGCTGCGCAAGGGCGCCAACCCGCGCACGCAGTGCCTCGTGGTCGTGAACTTCTCGCCGAACGTCTATCACGATTACCGCGTCCGCGTGCCGTTCACCGGCACCTGGCGCGAGGTGTTGAATTCCGACGCCGCGCATTATGGCGGCAGCAATGTCGGCAATTCGGGCGAAGTCATTGCCAAGGGGCTTGTCCCCGAACTCAGTCTGACCCTTCCACCGCTGGCCGCACTCTTTCTCGTACCGGAATTCTAGAGCATGAGACTATCCGCCGGCATGCCCTCCCGCCTCGGCGCAAGCTGGGACGGACGGGGGACCAACTTTGCCTTGTTCTCTGCGAACGCCACCAAGGTCGAACTGTGTCTGTTCGACAGCCAGGGGCGGCGCGAGCTCGAGCGCATCGAACTGCCCGAGTATAACGAGCACGTCTTTCACGGCTATCTCAACGATGTCTCGCCGGGCCAGCTCTATGGTTATCGCGTGCACGGCCCCTATGAACCGGAGCATGGACATCGCTTCAATGCGCACAAGCTGCTGCTCGACCCCTATGCCAAGAAGCTGGCCGGGCGTCTCGTCTGGAGCGATGCACATTTCGGCTATCGCACCGGCTCGTCGCGCGAGGACCTCTCCTTCGACCGCCGCGACAATGCACGCGGCATGCCGAAGGCCGTGGTGGTCGACGAGACCTTCAACTGGGGTCGCAAGGAAGCGCGCCCCAGCGTGCCGTGGGAAGACACCATCATCTATGAGGCGCATGTCAAAGGCCTGACGCAGACACGCAAGGACGTGCCGCCAGGGCTGCGCGGGACCTATCGCGGACTGTCGTCGCCGTCGATGATCGAGCATCTCAAACGGCTTGGCGTTACCACCATCGAGCTGCTGCCGGTGCACAGCTTCGTCGATGACCGGCGTCTAGTCGAGATGAAGCTGGTGAATTACTGGGGTTACAATACCCTCTCCTTCTTCGCCCCGGAAGCGCGCTACGGCACCGACAATCCGCTCGATGCGTTCCGCACGACGGTCGCGCGGCTGCATGATGCGGGCATCGAGGTGATGCTCGACGTGGTCTATAACCACACCGCCGAAGGCAATCATCTCGGCCCGACGCTGAGTTATCGCGGCATCGACAACGCCTCCTATTACTGGCTGATGCCGGACAATCCACGATTCTATGACGACTTCACGGGCTGCGGCAGCTCGATGAACCTTACGCATCCGCGCGTGTTGCAGATGGTGATGGATTCATTGCGCTACTGGGTCGAGGTGTGTCACGTGGATGGCTTTCGTTTCGACCTTGCAACCACGCTGGCGCGCGGGCCGAATGGCTTCGATCGCAATAGCGGTTTCCTCACCGCCATCCGGCAGGACCCTGTTCTCGCGAACGTCAAAATGGTCGCGGAACCCTGGGACCTCGGCATGGGCGGCTATCAGGTCGGCGCGTTTCCGTCGCAGTGGTCGGAATGGAACGACAAATATCGCAGCGCCATGCGCCGCTACTGGAGCGGCGAAGGCTCGCTGATCGGCGAAGTCTCCAGCCGCATGACCGGTTCGTCAGACGTGTTCAATCATGACGGCCGCAAGCAGCGCGCCGGCATCAACCATGTCACCGTGCATGACGGTTTCCCGCTGGCGGATCTGTTTGCCTATAACGAGAAGCACAACGAGGCCAATGGCGAGGACAATCGCGACGGCTCCAGCGACAATCTGAGCAACAATTTCGGCGTCGAGGGCCCGACCGACGATCCCGAGCTGCTGGCGCTGCGCCGACAGCTGCGCAAGAACCAGCTCGCCTGTCTGTTCCTCGCGCAGGGCGTGCCGCTGCTGCTGGCCGGCGACGAGGTCGGCAATACCCAGGGCGGTAACAACAATGCCTATTGCCAGGACAACGAGATCGGCTGGGTCGGCTGGGACAATCTCGGCGACAAGGACGACGATCTCACCGACTTCATCGGCCATATGGCGCAGCTGCGACAGCGCTTTCCGCAGATCACCACGCAACGCTGGCTCGACGGCCGCCGTGCCGATGGCAGCTATGGGGTACTGTGGCTGACGCCCTCGGCCGACGAGATGACCGAGACGGACTGGGCTTTTCCAGACGGGCGCTTCCTGTCCTATGTGCTTAGCGCTTCCGGCGACAACACCAACCCGATCTTCATCGTGCTGAATGCGGCGCCTGAGGGCATCCCGTTCAAGCTGCCGAAGATGCTGGAATACAAGAACTGGCGGCAGGTACTGAACACCGCCGACGAAAAGCTCTCCATCGCTATCCTGCCGCCCGGTAGCGATATCGATGCGCCGCCGCGCTCGGTGCTTGCCTTTGCGGGGACGCCAGCATGAGCGCTCATTCGTTCGGACCACGGCTCACTGAGAAAGGCGCGATCTTCCGCCTCTGGGCGCCGGCGGCGCAACGCGTCGACGTGGTGCTTGGCGATCAGACACATCCGCTGAAGCCCGGCGATGACGGCTGGTTCGCCGCCGAGATTTCCGATGTGAAAGCCGGCGCCACCTATCGCTTCAGGATCGACGGCAAGACCGACGTGCCCGACCCCGGCTCACGCTTTCAGCCGAACGATATCGCCGGCCCTTCCGAAGTGATCAACCACAAGGCCTATCCGTGGCGCGCGACCGACTGGCGCGGGCGGCCGTGGGAAGAGACCGTGCTGATTGAAACCCATGTCGGTACCTTTACGCCGCAGGGCACCTATCGCGCGATGATCGACAAGCTCGATCACCTTGTGGCGACGGGGATCACCGCGCTCGAATTGATGCCGCTCGCCGATTTCGCCGGCAAGCGCAACTGGGGCTATGACGGCGTATTGTGGTACGCGCCGGATGCGATGTTCGGCCGCCCGGAGGACCTGAAGGCGCTGATCGACGAGGCGCATCTGCGTGGGCTGACGGTGTTTCTGGACGTCGTCTATAACCACTTCGGCCCGGAAGGGAATTACATCGGGCAATATGCGCCGTCCTTCTTCGGCGATGCGCATACGCCGTGGGGCTCGGCGATCAACTATCACCTGCCGGAGGTGCGGGCCTACGCGATCGAGAATGCCGTGGCGTGGCTGCGCGACTATCGCTTCGATGGGCTCAGGCTCGATGCCGTGCATGCGATCCCCGAACAGGGCGAGATCCCGATGCTGCACGAGCTGAGCCGCGAGGTCGGCAAGCTAGCCGCCGACACCGGCCGGCTGATCCATCTGGTGCTTGAGAACGACGACAACCGCGCCACTCTGCTCGATCCCGCCACCAACCCGCCGCGCGGCAAATATCGCGCGCAGTGGAACGACGACTATCACCATGCCTGGCACGTGCTGCTCACCGGCGAGGACAAGGGCTATTACAGCGACTACGCACCGAAACCGCTCGATCATATCGTACGGGCGCTGGGCTCGGGCTTCGCTTATCAGGGCCAGTCGTCGGCGCATCGCGACGGCGCACCGCGCGGCGAACCATCAGGCGAACTCGCACCGGCGGCCTTCGTGAATTTCCTGCAAAACCACGACCAGATCGGTAATCGTGCGCTTGGCGATCGGCTGGAGACCTTGGCCAAGCCCGAGGCCATCGAAGCTGCGCTGGCCGTTACATTGCTGGCGCCGATGGTGCCGATGCTGTTTCAGGGCGAGGAATGGGGCTCGAAAGTACCGTTTCCGTTCTTCTGCGATTTCGAGGGCGATCTCGCCAATGCCGTACGCAATGGCCGCAAGAAGGAATTCGCCAGCGCCTACGAAAAGTATGGCGACGAGATCCCCGACCCGCTGGACGAGAGCTCGTTCCGCTCGGCCTTCGTCGATTGGGACAATCGCGAAACGACCACGGGCAAGACGCGGCTGACGCTGGTTCGCGAGCTGCTCGCATTGCGCAAGCAGCATATCGTGCCGCGCCTCGCTGGCGCACGGTTCGGCCAGGCTGAGGCGAGCGACGACGGTTTGCTCACGGCTTTCTGGACAATGGGTGACGGCAGCAGGCTGCATCTCACGGCCAATCTTTCCGACAAGGAAATGGCGGCTACGCAGCCCACATCCGGCACGACAATTTGGGGCAACACCAGCATCGGCGTGGGGACGCCGTGGTCCGTCGCATGGCGGATCGGAGATCAATAATGGCGCCTGCGATTCCCGTCGCGACCTACCGTATTCAACTCACCAAGGATTTCGATTTCGACGCCACCGCGGGCATCGTCCCCTATCTGAAGGCGCTTGGCATCACCCATCTCTATGCCTCACCCTTCATGAAATCGCGCGCCGGCTCGACCCATGGCTATGACATTGTCGATCACACCAAGCTCAATCCGGAGCTGGGCGGCGACGAAGGTTTCGAGCGCCTGAGTGCCGCGCTGAAGGCCAACGATATCGGCCTGATCCTCGACTTTGTGCCCAATCATGTGGGCGTGCATTTCGCAGATAATCCGTGGTGGCTCGACGTGCTGGAATGGGGACAGGCCTCGCCGCACGCCGTCTCCTTCGACATCGACTGGGACACCCTGCCCTATCGCGCACGCGGCGGCCTGCTGCTACCGATCATCGGTAGCTCTTATGGCCAGGCACTGGACAACGGCGAGATCGAGCTGAAATACGACGCCGAGGAAGGCAACTTCTCGGCCTGGTATTTCGAACATAGGCTGCCGATCGCGCCGGAGCGCTACAGCGAGATGCTGCGCACCATCGTCAAGGAAGCCGACGCCGGCAACACGCCAGCCGGCCGCGCAATCCTGACACTCGCGGCCAAGCACAAGGGCCTCCGCCATCCCAACCGGCGGGAAGCGCCGGCTTTCAAGCAGCAACTGGCGTCGATCGACGGCGCTACCGAGGTTATCACGCGCGGCCTCGACGCCTATCGCGCTGGGCTGGATCGGCCCGCCCAGATTCAGGCCATGCACATGCTGCTGGAGCGCCAGCACTACAAGCTCGGTCAGTGGCGCCTGGCATCGAGCGAGATCAATTACCGCCGCTTCTTCGACGTCAATACGCTGGCTGGTCTACGTATCGAGGACACCGATACGTTCGAGGCGATCCATTCGCTGGTCAAACGGCTGATTACCGAAGACAAGCTGCAGGGGTTGCGGCTGGACCATATCGACGGCCTTCACGATCCCTCGCAATATTTCCAACGGCTGCGCCGGCTGATCCGCGAGGCGCATGGCAACAGCACCAAACCGTTCTATGTCGTGGTCGAGAAGATTCTCGGCGAGCACGAGAAGCTGGTGCCCTTCGCCGGCGTGCATGGCACCACCGGCTATGAATGGCTCAATGTGATCACGCAGGTGCTGGTCGAAGAAAAAGGCCTGGAACCACTGGGCGAAACCTGGCGACAGGTGAGCAACGTCTCGCCGAAATTCGAACCGCAACTGGTGGAAGCCAAGCGCCGCGTGCTCGATACGCTGCTGCTCAGCGAATTCACCGTGCTGACGCGTCTGCTGGCACGGATCGCCAACGGGCATTATTCGACGCGCGACTTCTCCGCCGACACGCTGCGTCAGGCTTTCGAACTTTACGTGCTGCATTTCCCGGTCTATCGCACCTATCTCTCCACCGCCGGTCCATCTGCCCTCGACCGGCAACTGATCGCCACGACCATCGAGAAAGCTCGCGCCGACTGGTTCGGCGCCGATGAAGGCTTGTTCGACTTCTTGCGCGACGCTCTGACGCTGGACCTGCTGAAGCCTGGCCGCCCCGCGCATAGCAAGCCGCGGGTGCGACGCTTTGCATTGAAGGTGCAACAGTTCACCGGGCCGACGATGGCGAAGTCGCTCGAAGACACCGCCTTCTATCGCTATCATCGCCTGCAGGCGTTCAACGAAGTTGGCGGCGAGCCGGCAGCGGAAGCGATACCTGTCGCCACGTTCCACGAGATAATGATCACACGCGCGCTCGAGCGGCCGCATGGCATGACTTCGACCGCCACCCACGATACCAAGCGCGGCGAGGATGCCCGCGCGCGTTTGCTGGCGCTGGCCGAAATGCCCGGTGAATGGGCCAGTGCTGTCAGCCGCTGGAAGTTGCTGAACGCGCCGCATCTGGTTGTTGACGGCGAGATGCGCGCACCCTCCGCAGCGTTCGAGTATATGTTGTATCAGGCGCTTATCGGCGCCTGGCCGCTCGGCGGGCAGGACAATTCCTTCCTCGAGCGGATGCAGGCCTATGCGCTGAAGGCGGCGCGCGAGGGCAAGCAGGAAACGAGCTGGCTCAACCCCAACGACACCTATGAGAAGGGTCTGCGCACGTTTCTGGAGCGCATTCTCGACCCGGCCCAGTCGCCGGAATTTCTTGCAGCGCTCGAGACCTTTGCCAAACGCACATCGCTGATCGGCGCGTTGAATTCACTCAGCCAGATCACGCTGAAAGCGACCATTCCCGGCATGCCGGACTTCTATCAGGGCACCGAATTCTGGGATTTCTCGCTGGTCGATCCCGATAACCGCCGCCCGGTGGATTTCGCCGAACGCGCGAAAGTGCTGAAGGCACTGCAGCAACCGGATTGGGCGGCGCTGGCGCAGCACTGGGAAGATGGCCACATCAAGCTCGCCTGGACGCGCGAGCTTTTGAAACGCCGCACCGAGATGGCAGCCGTCTTCACCGATGGCGATTACGAACCACTTGAAGTGACCGGACCTCATGCCGCGCACATCATCGCCTTTGCTCGGCGGCATCAGCGCGACGCGGCAATCGTCGTGATCCCACGTGTTTTTTCCGAAGCGACACAAGGCGGGCGGCATTGGCCGGAGGCGACGGCCTTCGACGCGACAGTGATCGCGCCCGGCTACCTCGTTGAAGGTTCTGCGCAGAAGAACGGCGCGATTCAGCTCGCCGTTGCCAAGCTCTTCAGGCAGATTCCGATGGCGATCGTGAAGGCACATGCCGCGCCGAAACGCATTCGTTCGACGCGTTTGCGATAGCACACACGACAAGGCCGCCCGGGATCGATGGCCGGACGGCCTGGCGGATGTCGTGCCGACTCGAGAAAGGTCGGTTCCCTTCCTCCGCGTGCTCAAAGCTTTTCATCAAATTGTTTGCGAGTGGTTTACGATCAAACTCGTGTGCGCCGCACTATCGCACGGCATTTTTATGCTGCAGAGCGGCAGGCACGGAACATGCGTGAGATTTTCTGCACGCCGCAATCGCCGCTTCAACTCTTTTTCGTGAGCAGCAGATTTCCGCGCGATTTGATCGCTGCCTGCGCCACCTCGGCGAAGCGCTGCAGGAGCCAAGGCAGCACCACTTCGACGGTGACATGATCCTCGGCAACATCGACATGACCGGACGCCGCCTGCCCCATGGCACGGACGCGGAAGATCATCCGGTCGCCGTCCCAGCGCTCCTCGTCAACTTTCAACATTGGTACATTAGTTGCTGCGCGTGTCAGTCCTGTCTTGAGCCGGCGCGCAGCTTCCTCGCGGCCGAGACTGTGCGGAATGGAAACGACGAGCGGTTCAGACATCTCATGATCCTTTGTTAGCTCACACGGATGTAAGCGCGATTTCGCCCGACGGTAGTCGTAATCAAAGTTTCACTCATGGAACCTTGGGGATGCCTGCGCGTTTTTATCGCATGAAGGCAGCAGGCTTGTCCGTCTGCCAGGCTGAGGAGAAATCCATGTCCATTGGTACTATCATTCTGATCATTCTGATTATCGCCTTGCTTGGTGGTTTCAGCGGCATCGGCGGCGGTCCGTTCTACGGCACCGGCTATTACGGCGGCGGTGGCCTTGGCCTCATCGTGGTAATTCTGCTGATCCTCCTGCTGCTTGGTAAGCTGTAAGAGCGGATATTGATTTCAAGGCGCGCGATCCGGAAGGATCGCGCGCTTTTCCATGTGCGTACGCTCTCACCGTCATCACCCGCGAAAGCGAGTAATGACGGTAAGAGTCATTTCAGTTTCCCGATCGCCGACTTGATCGACGACGCAGCATCCTCGTAACCCGCCCACGCCTTGCTCTTCGCCATTAGCGACGGGACGCTGCGCACAGTGAAATTCTTCGGATCCAGATCTTTGCGCAACTGTGGCCATGTCAGCGGCATCGACGCCGTGGCCCCCTTTCGCGCCCGCGGCGACAGCACCGAGACCGCAGTCGACATCCGGTCGTTGCGCAGATAGTCGAGGAAAATCTTTCCACCACGCAGCTTCTTCGACATGTTGAGGAGGTAGCGCTCGGGGTCGTCACTGGCCATCTGCTGGCACACGGCCTGCGCAAAACTCTTCGCCGTTTTCCAGTCGACCTTGTCCTTCGCGCCGTGCAGCAGTGGCGCCACCACATGCAGGCCCTTGCCGCCGGTCGTCTTGCAAAAACTCTCCATGCCGAGGCGCGCGAGCCGTTCGCGCATCTCGCGTGCCGCATCCATGACGGCAAGGAACTCCACATCAGGCGCCGGGTCGAGATCGAACACCAGACGCCCCGGTGTATCCGGCGCATCAGGCGCGCAATTCCACGGATGCAGTTCGAGCCCGCCGATCTGCGCGACGGCCGCGAGACCCTCGACGCGATCGATCTGCAGGTAAGGCTTGCGGTCACCGGAGACTTTCACGAGTTCGAGCAGGTTGGATGTCCCCGGCATTGCGTGGCGCTGGAAGAACTGCTGCCCGTCGATGCCGTCGGGCGCGCGCACGATCGAACACGGGCGACCCTTGAGATAGTCCATCATCCAGTCGCCCACGGCTTCGAAATACACCGCGAGATCGCGTTTGGTAACCGGCTCGCCATCGCCGGCATCCGGCCATAGCTCCTTGTCGGGTTTGGAGATCGATACGCCCATGACAACGGCATTGCCTGCCGCAGCTTTTGAGGGCGAGGTTTTTCTTGCGGAGCTTTTGGCAGTCTTCTTCGCGCTGCGCTTCGGCGTCGGCTCGACAAGTTCGGTCCTCTTGGGAGTCTCGGCCTCGACCTCATCGGCCGGCTTGTCGTGCCGCAGCCCCTTGAATGACGCCTGACGCACCATGCCCGCGCCGGTGAAGCCTGCGAATTCGATCTCGGCCACCAGTTCGGGCTTGAGCCAGTGCACGTCCCGGCCACCCGGCGGCGTCTCCTTGCCGCCGAACGGGCTGGTCTTCGCCGCCGCTTTCTTCAATGCCGGCATGATGCGCGTGACCTTGTCCTGGCCGAAGCCGGTGCCGACGATGCCGACATAGGCCAGATGATCGCCTCTGTTGACGCCGACCATCAGCGACCGGAACTTGCCGGCATTGCTCTTCCATCCGCCGATCACGACCTCATGGCCGGCCCGGCATTTGGCCTTGGTCCAGTTTTGCGAGCGGCCGGACACATAGGGCTCCGACAGCTTCTTGGAGACGATGCCTTCCAGCGACAGTTTGCAGGCCGACTGCAGAATGGCGTCACCACCAGTCTCGAAATGATCAACATAGCGAATGAGGCTTTCCTTGCGACGGCCGCGGGCTTTGTCGAGTAGCGCCTTCAATCGCTCCTTGCGCTCGCCAAGCGGCAGCTTCCGCAGATCTTCGCCTTCGGCGAACAGAAGGTCGAACGCGAAAAAAATAAGCGTATCGGTCTCGTCATCCGACAGCGCCGCCTGCAGCGCCGCGAAATCCGGCGCGCCATGAGCGTCAAGGCCGACGATCTCGCCATCGATGATCGCATCCGGCAGGCCGGTGGCTTCCTTGGCGATGGCCTGAAACTTGTCGGTCCAGTCGAGCCCCTTGCGTGTCTTCAGCGTGGCCTCTCCGTCTTCGACGCGGAGCTGCACGCGATAGCCGTCGAACTTGATTTCATGCGCCCAGCCATCCGCGGAGGGCGGCCGATCCACGACGGTACAAAGTTGAGGCGCGACGAAACCAGGCATCTTCGCGACCTTGGCCGGCTTCGCCGATGGTTTGGCCGCCTTCCTTGTCACGGCATTTTTGCCTGCAGCTTTCTCGGTCCTCGCCCCCCCTACATCAGCCTTGGTCTTGCCGCCCCTATTAGCGCGCGCATCGGCAGCACTGCCCTCGCTGGAATCCCAGATAGCATCGGGTTTGATCTTTGCCGTTTTCGCGATCATGAACGGTTTCGGCGCCTTACCCTTCCCCGCGGCGATGGCGCTCATGCTGCGGCCGGACGCCACTGACTTGTCATCGTCGAGGATGGTGTTGGCCTTGCCCTCCTTCGCGAAGTCGTCGCGATGCTTGATCAGCAGCCAGTTGGTGCGCTTGCCGCCATTGCGGTCATGCTTCATGCGCACCAGCACGAAGCCGCCATGCAGCTTCTCGCCGTCCAGCGTGAATTTCAGGTCGCCCTTCTTGAGGCCCTTGTCCGGATCGTCGCTCTCCCAATAGCCACGGTCCCACAGCTGCACCGTGCCGCCGCCGTATTGTCCGCGGGGAATCGTGCCTTCGAAATCGCCGTAGTCCAGCGGATGGTCCTCGACCTCGACAGCGAGGCGCTTGTCGGCGGGGTCCATCGATGGCCCGCGCGTGACGGCCCAGGACTTGAACACGCCGTCCATCTCCAGCCGCAGATCGTAATGAAGCCGCGTGGCATCGTGTTTCTGGATCACGAAGCGGCGGCGCTTCGCCGGCGCGACCACGATCTGGCCGGAGGGCTCCTCGGTGAGCGCGAAATCGCGTTTCCGGCGGTAGATCTGAAGCTGCTTGTCGGCCACACCGTCCCCCACTCAACACATTGGGCGCATGATCCGGCCCGGAACCAAAACCGGCAACTGCCGTTGAAGTTCCTGGAAATTCACGCCAGCGCAATACTTTGCGGCCTGTGCGCTTCATTCTGTAGATCGAGTTGGAGGACGAGTATGGCCCCGCCCCGCGCCTATTGGAAAGGCTCTCTCAAGCTGTCGCTCGTCACCTGCCCGGTGGTGCTGTATCCGGCCGCGACCTCGGTGGAGAAAACCAAATTCCACATGATCAACCGTGAGACCGGCAACCGGCTGAAGCAGCAGATGGTGGACGTCGAGACCGGCGATGTCGTGGAGAAGGAACAGAAGGGCCGCGGCTACGAGATCAGCAAGGGCGAATATGTCGAGATCGAGAAGGAAGAACTCGAGGCCGTGCAGATCGAGAGCAATCACACCATCGATATCGACAACTTCGTACCGCGCGACGAGATCGATCGGCGCTATCTGAACAACCCCTATTACATCGCGCCCGACGGCAAGGCCGGTGCCGATGCGTTCGCTGTGATCCGCGATGCCATGAAGGACAAGGATCGCGTGGCGCTGGCGCGCATCGTGCTCACCAATCGCGAGCACATCATCGCCATCGAGCCGCTCGGCAAGGGCCTGCTCGGTACTACGCTGCGTTTCCCTTATGAGGTACGCGATGAGGACGACTATTTCGACGACATCAAGTCGCCGAAGATCTCCAAGGACATGATCGACCTTGCGGTACATATCCTCGACAGCAAGGCGTCGCATTTCGATCCCAGCAAGTTCAAGGATGAATATGAGACCGCGCTGAAGACGCTGGTGAAGCGCAAGGCCGCGGGCAAGCCGGTGAAGGTCGTCGAGAAGGAGGAGAAGCCGGACAACGTCATCAACCTGATGGATGCGCTGAAGGCGAGCCTCAAGGGTGGCAAGGGCAAGTCGACCAAACGCGCTTCGTCGTCACGACCACATGTGGCACGCAAGCGTCCGGTCAAGAAGGCTGCGCGGTCATCGGCGCGACATCGCAAGGCAAGCTGAGCGCATG
Source organism: Tardiphaga sp. OK245 (assembly GCF_900108575.1). Classification (NCBI taxonomy): domain Bacteria; kingdom Pseudomonadati; phylum Pseudomonadota; class Alphaproteobacteria; order Hyphomicrobiales; family Nitrobacteraceae; genus Tardiphaga; species Tardiphaga sp. OK245. Next base: position 456,048 of record NZ_FNWZ01000005.1, read on the forward strand.
AAGATTTTGGGAATGATCATAGGCATCGCGGTGATGACGACTGTGGCTGCGCCGGCACAGCAGCTGCAGACACGGGAATGCAACGCCTCGAATATCGCCTTCGTCGCCGAAGCCATCGCCAAGATGGCCGAAGGCAAGCAAAAGAAGACCGCTTCCGACGAGATCGGCCTAGCCAGCGAAGCAATGGCGGAGGGCAAGGACGATGAATGTAAGGACCACCTGCTGAAGGCGACGCTGCAGACCAAGTGAGGCGATGACGCTTCGGTCGAAACTGTCATGGCCGGGCTTGTCCCGGCCATCTACGTCTTTTCTCTCCCCAAGACGTGGATCCCCGGAACAAGCCCGGGCATGACGAAGATTGGTTCATATGCGTCGATCAACGTACATCGGCGCAGCCTCAGGCCTTCGTCGACTTCCGGGATTTTTTGGCCGCTTTCTTTTTCCCCGCCGTCTTCTTGTTGGCTTTCTTCACCGTCTTTTTCTTCGGCACCTTCTTGCCCTCGGCGCGAGCTTCCGACAGGCCGATGGCGATGGCCTGCTTCGTGCTGGTGACCTTCTTGCCCGAGCCACCGCTTCGCAATGTGCCGGCCTTGCGCTTCTTCATGGCTCGCGCGACCTTCGCGGCGGCCTTCTTGGAATATTTCGCCATTCCATGCTCCCGTTGTGATCGAAACGATCAATCGTCATCATCGGTGATGGTTCCGCGTGGGTGATGTGCGAACGGACGCACTTATGAAATCCCTATAACGCGGCACTGCCGCTCATCTCGTTTTCAAACGGGCGGCCGATCATCTTGCAGCTATTCGCTCAAGCGAATGAACTGGAGACTGCAAGTGATCACCATCGAACCTCCCTCGTGTAGCTCATCCCTCGTTTTCATCGGCAAGAACGGCCGCGGCCAGTGGGTCGCGCAGGAGCAGAACGGCCTGTTCGGCGGTCTGTTCGTCAGCCGCGCGAACGCTGTGCGTTACGCGCTGTTCGAGAACGGCCATCGTCCCGAATCTATCATCGAGACAGCGGGCCTCATCGAACTCGATATGAACGCCCTGCCCTTCACGGCAGCAACCTCTGTCGAACTGTTACAACAACGGCGTGTCGCCTGAGCTTCTCACTATGCCCACAGTTGCTCTTCGGGCTCACGCCCTCCCGCAAGCTCATGCCTCCCATCACGCCAACGACTGGCTGCACGGCATCATCGCCGATCTGCCGACGCCGTTCGACGCGCATGGCGCGCTCGATCTCCTCACTTTCGCGCGGCTGTGCGAGCGACAGGTCTGTGCCGGCGCCAGTGCCATCGTGGTCGGCGCGACCACCGGCGAAGCCGACACGCTCACCTCGAACGAGCGCGCCACGCTGATCCGGACTGCCGCCGGCGTCGCCCGCGGGCGCATCCACGTCATTGCCGGCGCGGGATCGAACTGCACCAGCCGCGCCATTGAATCGACGCGGCTGGCATGGGCCGCCGGCGCCGATGCCGTCATATCGGTCGTGCCATATTACAACCGCCCGACGGCAAGTGGCATCGCAGCGCATTTCCGTGCGATTCTGGAGGCGACATTGCTGCCGGTCATTGTGCATGACGCACCGTCGCGTTGTGCCCGTGCGCTGTCCGACGACACGCTCATCGGTCTCGCCGCCTCGCCGCGATTGATAGGCCTGCGCGACGACACCGGCGACGCCGGACGGCTGGCGCGATTGCGACCGCTGCTGCCAGCGGGCTTCCGGATGCTGACGGGACAGGACACCGCAGCCCTGCCTTATCTGCTGCTCGGCGGCGACGGCGTTGTCTCCGCGATGGCCAATGTGGCGCCGCAGCTCTGCCGGGGCATGTATTACGCGGCCCGCCAGGGATGCCCGCGCTATGCGACGACCATCTCCGACATGCTGGCGCCGCTCGCAGCAGCTCTGCCCCCGGACCAGGTTACATCGGCAGTGAAATATGCATTGACCCTGCGGGGCCTGGGGAATGCCGCCGTACGCCTGCCGCTGACGGCGCTCACAGAGACCGAGCAGTGGCAGGTCTACACCGCGATGGAGGCGATCTGGGCACAGCCTGACGATGCGCCGCCCCTGCGCCGCGCCCGCTAGGATTGCGGACGCGTCCGTTCGTGCTTCTCACGACATTTCGGGCCGGGTCCGCGCATATAATGCGCGGCCGGCCGATAGACAGCAGGTCCAATGACGAAACGCCATAGTCGGGCGAGAACGCCCGGCATGATGGTCGCATAGGAGGCAATACGCGCAAACAGCGCCGCAGAACGGTCCCCGCTCATGGGACGCTCCGGCGATCCGGAAGCACCGGCGTATCGGCGGCGCGCACACGGACGCGCGCCAGTTCACGCCGCGCGCGGCGCATCTTGTCGGCCACCAGGGCCATGTGGATGGCGGCGAAGAAGCCCTTGATGTGGTTACGCGTCAGCCTGATGGCTACGCAGAGCCGTTTCCATTGGATATCGCCCGAGTGATGGACGATCGGCGGCTGATTGCGGCTGATGAGATAGGAGCGATAGGCGCTGTCGGCCGAGAAATCGTGCAGCTGCGTATCGCGATTGTAGAACATCGTCATGGTCGTTGTCCGTCTTCTCAAATCCCTGGCGCATGAGCGCGTCGGGATGATGAGAAGATGCGGACATCGCCATATGAAATCGAGACGGGCAGCCGCGCTCGTTCATAAGCGCGGCATAAAGATCAGGCTGATGGCCCGAAGCCCGTAGGATGGGTTTCGCTCCGGCACTACGCGCCTGCGCTCTACCCATCCTACGACCCGGCTCTTGCTACGGCTCAGCTCTTGGCCATGCAGTCTTCGATGTAGAACCAGCGGTCGTCGCCGGCGAGGCCCTTGACCTTGACGTCCTTGCGGCAGGCCTTGAGCTTGCCCTTGTTGGCGCTCCACTTCGCCTTCATGTCCTTCAGACTCTGCTTGTTCAGCTTCATCTTGGCGGGCGCAGCAGGGGTTACCGGCGTCGCAGGCGCCTGTGCCGAAGCAACGCCCATTGAAGTCACAACGAACAGTGCGGCCACGAGGCCCGTAGTGATGCGTGTCATCATTATCCCCGAATGTGCTTGTTTTGAAGATTGTTCGTCAGATGTGAAACGGGACCGGAAGCTTTCGCCGCCAGTCCCGCGCAGGTTTTACTGGAAGATGCGCGCGGCGCTCTGCAGCGTCAGCCAGACACCCCAGCACAGCGGGACACCGACAAAAGCCCAGAAGGCAATGGCTGCGCCATCGAAACCGCCCTTGCCAATGCCATAGGAGCCTCCGCCGGCCGACGCCGCCTCGGCGCCCTTGGCCTGCAACTTCGCGACTTCCTCCGGCTTCATAAACCAGTGCGGCGCCAGTGGCTTCACCAGCATGTTGCAGATCAGTCCCAGCACCAGCATGCCGGCGAGGATGTACATCGTGAAGTCATAGACCTGCGCCCGCGGCACGCCGGCAGCGATCTGGAATTCACGGATGTAGTTCACTACCACCGGACCGACGATGCCCGCAGTCGCCCAGGCCGTCAGCAACCGGCCGTGGATCGCACCCACGAACTGGGTGCCGAAGATATCGGCGAGATAGGCCGGGATGGTCGCGAAGCCGCCGCCATACATCGAGAGGATGATGCCGAAGGCCAGCACGAACAGAACCTTGCTGCCCATCGCCGCGAAGGTCGGCACCAGTGCATAGAGCACGATGCCGAGAATAAAGAACGTGTAGTAGGTGTTCTTGCGGCCGAGCTTGTCCGACAAAGACGCCCAGAAGAAGCGGCCGCCGATGTTGAACAGCGAGATCAGACCCGCGAAGCCGGCTGCGATGCCGGCGATCGCCGTCTTCTGTGCTGCTGAGAGCTGGCTGAAGGAGAGATCCGGCGCGCCGATCAGCTTGCCCGCGAAGATTTCCTGCAGCATCGGCGAGGCCATGCCGATGACGCCGATGCCCGCCGACACGTTCAGGCAGAGCACGCCCCAGATCAGCCAGAACTGTTTGGTCTTGTGCGCATTGTCGAGATGCACGTGGCCGGTGGTGATCATCGCATTCGCAGTAGCCGGCGGGGTCCAGCCTTCCGGCTTCCAGTTCGGTGGCGTGATGCGATAGGAGAACGCGCCAATGGTCATGAACACGAAGTAGATGACGCCCATGGCCAGGAAGGTCTGCCAGACGCCGACATCGGTCGGAGTCTTGAAATAATTCATCAAGAGGTTAGCCAGCGGCGAGCCGATCATCGCACCGCCGCCGAAGCCCATGATCGCCATGCCCGTCGCCATCCCGCGACGATCCGGAAACCACTTCACCAGCGTCGATACCGGCGAGATGTAGCCGAGGCCGAGACCAACACCGCCGATCACGCCGGAGCCGATCCACAGCAGCCAGAGCTGATGCGCGTAGACGCCGATCGAACCGAGCACGAGACCGCCGCACCAGCACATCGCCGAGACGAAGCCGGCCTTGCGCGGACCGACCCGCTCGAGCCAGCCGCCCCAGATGGCGGCGGAGACGCCGAGCAGCACGAAGAACAGCGTGTACATCCAGCCGAGGCTGGCGACCTTCCAATTACAGGTGGTGGTGAACAGCTCGGTGGCGAGGCTCATGCCCTCGCACACCTCCTTCGAGGCAGGTGTCGTGATTGCTTGCGACAGCGGCAGCCAGAACACGCTGAAGCCGTAGGCCATGCCGATACAGAGATGAATACAAAGTGCAGCAGGTGGAACCAGCCACCGGTTGAAGCCGGCGGTCGCAATGATGCGTTCGCGTTCCAGCAATCCTGGCTTGGTGCCAGACAGTGTTCCGGCGTTGCCCACACTTGTCATGAAAGTTCTCCCCTGCAGCCGACCCTTCTGAGCCGGTCTGCGATTTGAAAAAGTCGCTTCGTCAATTCCCCTGCGGCGCGCGGACAAAGATTCACGCACGCTCGCACTTTAGAACAGGGCCAGAAGCGACTGCGGGAGTCGATAGTCCAAAGGTATCAGGAGCGAAAATTTATCAATGATTTCCACTGCATCGCAGCAATTCAATCGCGATTTGCAATCGCAGCATTTCGTTTTTCGATGAAGAAAACGATCACATCGCCACTGCGTTCGGAGGCTTCGATCTGATCGCCGCTTTGCTGAATCAACGCAGGGATGTCGATCACCGCGAGGGGGTCCGTGCAGTGGACTTCGAGGCGGTCGCCGACCGACAGTGCCTTCATCGCCTTGCGCGTCATCAGCGCCGGCAACGGGCATTTCAATCCGGTCAGGTCGAGCTTGGTCACGGGCATCGCGCGGTTCCACTTGGTGCAACTGCGTTATATCGGGCTGGCGTCAAATGTCATATGCAGCGGTATGGCGATGACGAACACATATCCGGCCACGCTGGGCGTGCTTCTCGCGGGCGGTCTCGCGCGCCGGATGGGCGGCGGCGACAAGCCGATGCGCGAGATTGGCGGCCGCAGCATCCTGGCCCGCGTGATCGCGCGCATCGCACCGCAATGCGATGGGCTGGTGCTGAATGCCAATGGGAATCCTGCGCGATTTGCGTCCTTCGGTCTGCCGGTGATTGCCGACGACGTCGCGGATTTCCCCGGCCCCCTCGCCGGCATTCTCGCAGGTCTGGAATGGACAGCCGTCAACCGACCGGATGTCACATGGATGCTCAGCGTCGCCGGCGACTGCCCGTTCCTGCCGCGCGATCTCGGCACCCGCTTGCATCAGGCCCGCATTGCGGAGAATGCGCAGCTTGCGGTCGCGTCATCGGCCGGACAGTCGCACCCCGTCGTCGGCTTGTGGGATGTCTCCCTGCGCCATGAGTTACGGCACGCCCTCGTCAACGAGGACATCCGTAAGGTCGGCCGCTGGACATCCCGCTACGCGCTCGCGACCGTGGAATGGCCGACTGATCCTGTCGATCCGTTCTTCAATGCCAATACGATGGATGACATCGCGGAAGCCGAACGGCTTGCATTGCTCGACGACAAAGCCTGACCTAAGCTTCTCCCAACACGCGACCGAAGTGTCGCGACAAATGGGAGGACCTTCATGCGCGGCACATCTTTGTCCGTGATCTCAAGCATTGCACTTGCTCTCCTCGCCTCAACCGCCTCGGCCCAGGTCTCCGACGACGTCGTCAAGATCGGCGTGCTCACCGATATGAACGGCCCAGCCTCGACGCCCTCCGGCCAGGGTTCGGTGACGGCCGCGCAAATGGCCGTGGATGATTTCGGCGGGACCGTGCTGGGCAAGCCGATCAGCATCATCATCGGTGACCATCAGCTCAAGCCCGATGTCGGCGCCAGTCTCGCGCGGCGCTGGTACGATGTCGATCAGGTCGATCTCATTGTCGACGTGCCGGTGTCTGCCGTCGGCCTCGCCGTGCAGAACGTCGCCAACGATCGCAAGCGGCTGTTCATCACCCATTCGACCGGCGCCGCGGACTTCCACGGCAAATTCTGTTCGCCCTATACGATGCAATGGGTGTTCGACACCCGTGCGCTCGCCGTCGGCACCGCGCAGGAAGTCGTGAAGCGCGGCGGTGACAGCTGGTTCTTCATCACCGATGATTTCGCCTTCGGCCATGCGCTGGAGCGCGACGCATCTGCCGTCATCACCAAGACTGGCGGCAAGGTGATCGGCTCTGTACGCCCGCCATTCGGCGCATCGGACCTGTCGTCCTTCGTGCTGCAGGCGCAGGCCTCGAAAGCCAAGATCATTGGCATCGCCGGTGGACCGCCGAACAACATCAACGAGATCAAGACCGCCGGCGAATTCGGCGTGTTCAAAGGCGGCCAGCAGATGGCGGCGCTGCTGGCGCTGATCACCGACATCGACTCGCTGGGGCTACAGACCGCACAGGGTCTGCTGCTGACCACCGCCTTCTACTGGGACATGGACGACAAAACTCGCGCCTGGTCGAAGCGCTTCTTCGAGAAGACCAAGCGGATGCCCACCATGTGGCAGGCTGGCGTCTATTCCTCCACCATGGTCTATCTCAATGCCATCAAGGAAGCCGGCACCGACGAGCCGCTGAAAGTCGCCGCCAAGATGCGCGAGAAGCCCATCGAGGATTTCTTCGCCCGCAACGGCAAACTACGCGAGGATGGGTTGATGGTGCACGACCTGATGCTGGTACAGGTCAAGTCGCCCGAAGAGTCCAAGTATCCGTGGGACTACTACAAGATCCTCGCAAAGATTTCCGGAGAGGAAGCATTCGGGCCGCCGGACCCGGCCTGTGTGTTGGGAAAGAAGTAAGGCGGGAAGAAGTAGAGCATCGTAAACTCCATAGTCGTCCCCGCGAAGGCGGGGACCCATAACCACGGTCAGCGAAAGAGAAGCGACAGAGCGGTGGCGATAGCGCTCTCACCAATTCGACAGCGGCTATGGGTCCCCGCCTTCGCGAGGATGACATCGACCAACTACTTCACCAACCCAATTTCCCGATAGTACTTCAGCACACCCGGATTGATCAGCGCCACATCCGGCGCCGCCGCGACCGTATTGCTCGCTGTCGTCTCCTTCGCCTGTGCGAGCCGCGCACCGAGCGTGGCTTCGGCGCCGTGCAGTGTCTTCGCCAGACGATAGGCGACCTCATCCGGCAGCGTTTCGCGCGCGAGGATGTAGCTCCACGAGCCCACCGACGCGATCGGCATCGGCTGGTTCGGATAGCTGTTGGCGCCCACCAGCATCGGCTTGAGGAAGGCGTGCTTGGCACGGATCTGCGCGATCTCCGCCGCATCGGGCGCAATGAAGCGCGCGCCGCCGGGGCTTTCGCCCATGGCCTTGAAGCCGGGCCAGCCCAGGCCCGCCCCCCACAGCGCGGCGACGCGGCCGTCCTGCACCATCGCCGGACCGTCGCCGGCGCGGTCGAGATAGACCGCCTGAAAATCCTTGTCCTGATCGAGGCCGATCCCGTCCAGCACATAGCGCGACAGGAACACGAGGCCGGAGCCTTTCGCACCGAAGGCGATCGGCTTGCCGACGAGATCGCGAATCGTCTTGTAGGGACTGTCGGCGCGCACCACGAACATGCCCGGATTGGAATACAGCGCGGTGATGATCTTGAGCTTCGTCGGCGCCCGGCCGATGCCCTTGAACGCTTCATAAGCGGGCTCGCCGGCTACCAGCGCGAGATCGAGCTGACCGGCCTCGAGTAACGGGATGTTCTCGGTCGAGCCTTTGGTGTTGCGCGTCGCCAGCGTCAGCGACGGATCGGCCTTGTTCATCACCTCGGCAAAGGCGTCGCCATAGAGCGGGAAGCCGCCGCCGGGCGTCGCCGTGCCGAGACTCAAGCTGAGAGGCATGGTGGTCGACATCGGTTTGGCTCCCTCCTGCGCAATGGCCGTCGTGACAGTCAGGAATGCTGCGCAAACAAGCGGCATCATTTTCATGGGGTACCTCGACGTCGATCGGCCTGCATCGTTCGACCAAGCTTGTAGGCAAAATCCGAATTCTATGAAAGCATGGAGGTAACGGGCGGCAAGCCCGATCGAACGACGTCGCGCATCAGCGCTGCGATTTTCATGTCTGGGAGGAACTATGATCGCTTTTCTGCGTGCTGCTGTGCTGTGTCTCGTCGGCTTCGCCAGCCTCGCCACGACAACCCTCCCCGCCTCCGCCGCCGGTTATCCCGATCGCCCCGTGCGCTGGCTGATCGGCTTCGCTGCCGGCGGCCCCGTCGATATCGTGGCGCGCATCATGGCCCAGTGGCTGTCGGATCATTTCGGCCAGCAATTCGTCGTCGAAAACCGCGCTGGATCGGGCGGCAATCTGGCCGCCGCCGCGGCCGTGACCTCGGCGCCGGACGGCTATACGCTGCTGTTCGTCGCACCGAACAACGCAATCTCGGCCTCGCTCTACAAGAAGCTGCCGTACGATTTCATCCGCGACACCGTGCCGGTCGCCAGCATCATGCAGCTCACCAATATGCTGGTGGTGTCGAATGGCATGCCCGTGAAAACGGTCCAGGAGTTCATCGACTACTGCAAGGCCAATCCCGGCAAGATCTCCTATGCGTCCTCGGGCAATGGCACCTCGGTGCATATGTCGGCCGAATTGTTCAAGGCGATGACCAAATGCGACATGATCCACGTGCCCTATCGCGGCTCGGCGATCGCCTTTCCTGACATCATCTCCAACAAGGTGCAGTTGATCTTCGACAACCTGCCCACGGCGCTCGAACAGTCGCGGGGCGGCACCGTCCGCGCGCTCGGCGTCACCTCGCCGCAACGCTGGCCCATCGTGCCGGATGTCCCGGCCATTGCCGAGACGGTGCCAGGCTTCGAGTCCATCGGCTTCTACGGCATCTCCGCGCCGAAGGGCACGCCGCCGGAGGTCATCGCCACCCTCAACAAGGCTGTGGGCGAAGCGCTGAAGGATCCGAAGCTGATCGCACGGCTCGCCGAGACCGGCGGCGTGCCGAAGCCGATGACGCCCGAGGAATTCGGCAAACTGGTTGCCGCCGAAACCGAGAAATGGCGCAAGGTGGTGGAATTCGCCGGCGTCTCGGTCGACTGAGCCAGGGTCGATTGATCCGGGGGCGACTGAGCTAGACGCTCACCGCGACCATGGCGGGCAGCAGCTCAGAACTGCTGACCGCCCCGGCCACGAGATAGGCGAAGCCCAGCAAAGCCAGGAAGCCGAGGAAGAACAGCGCAAAGAAGATGATCGAGAGCTTCTTGGCGAAAGCCGAAATGTTGGTGAGGCCGAGGCCGCCGGCAATCAGGGAAATGATCAGACAGATGACAGCCCAGCGAAACACCCGCGCCTCCCTACGTTGAAATTGCGCGGGCCAACGCCACCGCCCGGCCAAAGTTCCGCCCCCGGGAACGCGGCATTGCCCACAGGCGATGGCCGATATAAGGAATGCCTGCACCGCCGTCCCCGGCTCTCACGCCCGCTGGACGCCGGCGGGGCCTGTAGCTCAATGGTTAGAGCCGACCGCTCATAACGGTCTGGTTGCAGGTTCGAGTCCTGCCGGGCCCACCAAGGATTTAGTGTTTTGTGCAGACACTTTGAGAACGACTCGATTATCGCTTTGAGAACGACTCGATTTCGTTTTGAGAACGACTCGATCTCCCACCCCGTTGACATTCCTGACGAATTTCGCCTCGATTTTTCGCCGATTTTTGCGCGCGAAAAAACCGAGGGGGGTCCGATCAAGCTTTCCGAGGCATCATCCATGAACAAAGCTCTCAAGAAGCACGTCTTTCGCGAAGGCGAAGTGGGCGGCACCGCCTTCAGGGCGACTCTCGATCAAGGCAGGGCGGCTCTACCATGTGCCGATCGCATCCCTTGAAGTCGAACCACGCGTCCGCCGGGTTCTTCCGGGGAAACGTCTGCTCGGCGGCGCCCCGGAGCAACATGTCGGCGGCAAACGTTTGATTGTCCAATTGCCGGATAGGTCGCCATCGCTGTGCAATCATCGGTGCCGCCTTGTACCAAAGATTCCGGACGCACTGAGCGAAGTCGTCCGCGAGACGCGGACCGCCGGCTTGACCGAGCCCGTGCTCGACAAGAAGTTGGACGGCATCTCGACGCGTTGCGCGAGAGTACGGAACGGCGGCAGCTCCCGCCCCCTGAACGGCTCGGCGGGTGCAGAACGGACCTCTAGAGCTGGCGGATAATCCGCGCCTTCATCTTCCATTCCGGCTCGAGCAGCGTAAGCGCGTGCGCCTAAGGGATTACAGTTTGTCCGAATTTGGACTATATTCGTATCTGACAAAGGAGCGGCCTACTTTGAATAACCGCGAACCGACCCGAGCTGAGACAGTAAGGGGCCCTCAGCGTCTTGATAACTCACGATTTGCTCCCGCCAATCGAAGGCGGCTTAGCGCTCCAGCTTTACGGACCTTCCTCGCTATTGCGGATCTGTGGGGATTGACGGAAGAGCAGCGCCTTCTGGTCCTCGGGTATCCATCCCCGTCCACTTACTATAACTGGTGCAAGCATGCGCGTGAGCACGGCGCGTTCGTGCTTGATGTGGACGTTCTCACGCGCATTTCAGCGGTATTCGGTATTCACAAAGCGCTGGGGATTCTCTTTCCACAAGGACGGCTCGGCGTTGACTGGCTGAGAAGCCCACATAATGAGGTCGTCTTCGGCGGACATCCGCCGCTCGACCTCATCACTAACGGGTCTCAAGATGGGTTGCTCTCGGTGCGTCGTTTCCTCGAAGGCGCGCATGGCGGTCTCTACATGCAACCTAACACGATAGACGAGGCCTTCACGCCGTACGACGACACGGAGATCGCCCTCCGGTGATGGACGCCCCCCTCGCCGCGACCTGCCCATAGCCTGAAGCACGCCCCAGTTTTCTTTAACGAAGCCGGCCTCAACCAACTATTGAACGAACGTAGTCAACTGTGACTGCCTATCCAGATGGACGACACCGTCAATGTCCTATTCACGAGCGGCACTGAGCAGCTATTACCCCCGACCAACACCTTGGCGATAGCCACATTCGGGATCCCGTGAAATCAGAAGCGGGTCGACGATAGGTAGCCACTGCATAATCGCAGCTTGAGAGCCCACGTGACGGAAGCTGCTCACAGGCGCATCCCGCAGTTGCTTGATCAGCCGAGCAAAGAATTGCTCCGCGCTTTCAAGTTCGCCGTCCGAGCAGCTGCCACTTGCGACCTCCGCAAAGAGCTCCAGCATAACGTCCCCGATACGTGTGGGTTCACAAGCGAGCGCGATCTCCGTCAATTCATTCAGCACAGCTGGCGAGATAGCATCTGCTGTCGGGAGCAATTTCTTGTCGATGAAATCGCGATGATGGCGCCGCCAGTCGCGCCACATCATCTGGCTGTATTCGGGCGAAAATCTTTCCAGCGGCAACCCGTCAACGCGACGCTGATCGAGCTCGATCGTAATCGACAATCGCTTCAGGAAATCTTTGATTTCTTGGAGTATTGGCGTCTTGGTCATTATCTTCGCACCTGGTTTTCGATCCGCTCAACTCACGTATCGCAGCTCTAGCCTCTAAGAGAACGATATCTCCTGAAAGCGGTACGCCTCAAATGCGATAGGGAAGCTAAGTGCGGTTAGCTTCCCTATGACGGGCTTTTCCTCGATTTTATTTCTGAAACGTTGACACCGTGCTCGCCTCAGCGACGGAGGAAAGCGGATCGCAGGGTCGCCCTCAACGCTCCTTATCACGACCGTTCACCAGCCCGCCCCTCGAAATTCAGAGAACTAGAGTAGGCTACGAGAAATGACCGCGCGGCCAATGATTTGACCATTTACACCTTAGTTCGGCGTTTTCGCGCGCTTCGACTTGCCTCGTCATTTTGGCTTGAGCGACCCACGCGCGTCTTGCGCTACCATCAATTCCACTATTCCTTGAACTTGGCGCATCGGACAGACGACGCTCAGCCTGATGTCCCAACGGACTGTCCCGGCCACCGCTACGCGTTTGAGGCCTCGCGCTCCCTCGCGCGAACCTGAAAACAGAAGACGCTATACATTGGCTTCGTCAAGCTCCAGTGGGGACCTATCGCCTTCCAGCCCTTTTGCTTGAAGAGATCCTAGAGGTTCGAGGCGACAAGCCTATGGTGAGGCCAGAGAACGCCGACAGCCGACGCGATGAGTAGGCTTCGTGTCAGCTATTCGCACAATTGACCCACCGCTTGTGACCACCACGCGCGGTAAGCGTTTGTATCTGTACTACTTACTATCTCAAGCGTTTTCAGATTGAATGGCGCCCAGGGGCGGCTCCGCATTGCAAGACACATGATTTTTTAGGTTGATCCGAGACGCTACCAAAGTCGATACCAACAATTTGCGAATGCTGACTGAGTTTTGCCGGGACAACGAATGCCCGGCCGCCAGCGTGCGGATATCGTCGACCAGCACCACCGGCAGGCAGACTACGGCACCATTCCCGATATGGGTAGGGCGCGTTGCTTTTCGATGATACCGATCACCTGGGAGCGTGCTTCGCCAAAAACCGCTTCGATATGGATAGCAGCGAACAGTTAAAGAAGGCCGATCAGGTCACTTGGGACGGCTTCCCTATGGGCCTTCAACCTTCCCAGTTGGAATCCTGCTCGCAGATGATGCCGGCAATGCCGATGGCCGGAAATTCGAAGACCGGCCCATTTCGTCCTATCAAGAAATCGGCGAGCGACAAGGAGCGTGCTCACTCTGCGAAAGCGACGCTCCGTAAATCATTGCAGAAGCAGCGAGCTATGCAGCGCGCCTAGCTGTTGCGCTGAAGATCGTTCTGCCGAAGGAACGAGAGGCCATGCACCGCAAGGCGGTGATGATCGGTCTCCCCCTCACTGTGCAGTTGGTCAAGATGCTGGGAAAGCTGGGCGCGGACGCCAGGTGCTTCCGAATGTCCTGAGAGGGCGCCATAAATATCGATGGCGCGGTCGACGGCCGGGATGTTCATGGCGAGCTTTCTGATGGCCACAGCCACCCGTTCACCGTCGCCATGTGCGACAGTTGTCGGAGTCAAGTCCCGCTACTTCCGATCGTTCCGAAGTTTCTCAGTTCTCACTCGGAGCCAGGTCATCTCACCGGATGATGGATCGAGTTGGCATTCAGCCAGTCCTCGTTGTCTGCAGCTGAGATCCAGTAGTGTGCCATCTGTAAAAGCCGGAGAGCTTCAGCTTGGTCCGTGGCTTCTTTTGCCTGTCTCGCTGCATCGGATGCCATCAACCGAAACGACGTACCTTGGCGCATTTTCGCTCTCCATGTCAGCGAAAACATAAGCCACTGTTGCGCTAAAGGTTTCTTCGACGGGTGGGAGGACTTACGTAGTCCGCCTCCAGTGACGGAGCCGGACATATAGGCTTAGAGATCTTGCTCTGCTTCGACGTTGACGACAGATTTGGCCAGCGCGGTCAACGCAACGTCGGTGGCCTTCTCTTCCTTCAACGTGGCATCGAGAAGCGAGACAGCTTCAGGCATCCCAAGCTCCTTCGCCCAGGTCGCCAGCGTGCCGTAGCGGGAGATCTCATAGTGCTCCACCGCCTGCGCCGCGGCAGCAAGACCGGCATCGAGAGCGGGCATGCCCTTGTATTCGGTCATGATCTCTGCGCCTTCCTTGGTAATGCCCATGATGGCCTCACACTTCTTGGCGGTCGGCTTCTTGCCGAATATCTTGAACACGCCTTCGAGCCGCTTGATCTGACCGGCGGTCTCCTTCTGATGCTTCAGAAAGGCGGCCTTGAGTTCTTTCGATTGTGCGGCTTTTGCCATTTTCGGCAGCGTGGCTAGAATCTTCTTCTCGGCGAAATAGACATCCTTGAGGGTGTCATGGAAAAGGTCGGCAAGAAGCTTTGGCTTTTTGGCCATGGAAAATTTCCTCCAGTGGCCCCGGTGAGCTGGGGCGGCTTATCACGCCAGCCCAACAGACCGCTGGAACTTAAGTTCCGATGAGGAGCTGCACTGCGCTCTTCTTTCCAAAACGCGATGGCCGCTGTTCAGTTGCCCTTTATAGCGCCCAACGAAAAAGGCCCCCGTGAGGGAGCCTTTTGATTAAAGAGCAATGAGCTCAGCGGTGGCCGTGGTGCATTCCGCGATGCATGTGACCATGACCGCGCTTCACAATAACAACCTTGTTGGCACGATGCCCGCGATGGTAGCCGCCGTGATGGCCGCCGCCGTGCCGCACCACTACGGTCTGAGCATCAGCCTGTGAAGTAGCGGCAGGAACAGCGATGCCGATGGTAGCGAAGGCAGCGAGAGCCAAGAGAACCTTGCGCATTATCTTCTCCTTTGAATGAGCGGAGATTGAATGCGCGGCGGTACGGTCCGTTCCGTGGTCTAAGGATAAATTTCCTGAACGATTATTCAGGAAGCGCCGTCAAACCTGCTCTTGCTTGCGCCGTAGCGCCTCTACTGCCGCCATACCCGCAGACACCATGCCACCGAACGTGCGCTCACCCGCATTCACGCGCTTCAGTATTTTCTTGGCGACGAAACAGCGGTTCTTGTGGCTGTCCAACTCGCGCGGCAAGACCTCGCAGGCTTTGGTAAGGGCTATCTCCATCTCGAGAATTGTTCGCTTGTCGACCGTCTGTGCGACCAATCGCGGTGCGCCGGCGAGTGGCCGTCCGCCAATTCCATCTTCCATCAACATGACGACCTCCCTTGTTTTCCCCTATATCGCGCGTTCGGTGTTTTGGTTCCTTCAATGGGGCCTGCGGTGCTTGCGGTGCTTGCGGCGCCTACCGACCTTGGCAGCCCATTGATTACGCGCCACGCTGCAGCGCACCATCAATTCATTCTGGACCCTGCGATCTACCGTCGCTACGCTTTGCACAAGTTCGCCTCAAGATGCGAGCGCCGATGACAGAGATTACAGGGAGAGACCATTGAACGTTCTTCAGAAGACGAATCGGAATACCCCAGATGAAGCCACTATTATTGCGTGGGGGCTTTTTTGCTTCATCTTGGTATCGGCCATTACCATGATTGGTCTCTACGTTGGTTTTCGGCATTAGATAGTGAAAGCCCCCGTGGACGATCCGGCGGGCTTTTAATTTTTCAACCTCTGCCGGCGACGGCCCCATCAGATGAAATACTGGAGAGACGATTTCGAGCTCAACTGGACGCTCCGCGATATCGGTGGCGGCCGGCTGAAGCTGTCCCCGATCACGGAAGACCAACTCAGCGAACTCCTAGAGATGGGCCTCGTCGAAATCGTGGACGACCAGGTCAAACTGACGGAGGCCGGAAATCGGAAGATCCAGTGAAGCCTTCTACCGAAGGACGATTTTCCGGTATTCTAATTTGGCTCACACAGAACAAGGGAGGCTGCGATGAACAGGCTTGCTGCAGTTATTCTCTGAGGAGTCTTGCTAATGGGCGCATCGACTATGGCGCGAGCTGATCAGCCTGGACCGGATTGGATGCCAATGGAGCAAGTAAAGGCGAAGGTCCTGCAGTCCGGCTACTCGCAGGTTACCAAGCTCGAGGCTGATGATGGCCGATGGGAAGGTAACGGCATCAAGAATGGTCAAAAGATGGACTTTCACGCAGATCCGAAGACTGGCGTGATCGTCTCTGAGAAGCTTGACTAGCCTTTGCGGTCTGCGGTGAAGGGGAGCTACTTCCTCACCTTCCTTTTTTTCTTTTCAGCTTTCAGAGCCTCGGCTTGCGCGCGGAATGCTTCAGCCAGGTCGTGCATCCGCTCAGCATGCTCGGTGTCTTCCGAGCGATGAGCAACGGCCTCGGCTTTCTCAGCTTGCTTCTTGAACGACTTCGTTGATTTCATAGGAAAGTTATGCCGCAACCCGGGAAGTAGTTCCACCTGCTGCCGGCGCTATCGTACGCCCTCCGGACGACGTAGGCTTTCGGGATGAAACAGTCCGACACTTACCGCGCGAACGCACTCAACTGCGCCGAGATGGCTGCTGCAGCCGAAAACGAGCCGGCCAGGAATCGGTTCAAGCGCATGGAAACGGCATGGCTCGCATTGGCCGAAGAAGCGGACTGGCTCGATGGCGAGGCTTCGCCGAAACCTGATCTGTCGCGCAAGTAGAGCATGCCCGATCCAGAAAAGAACTGAAACTTTCGTGCTCCCGTGTCGTATCCGGATTGATCATACCGCGAGGAGCACGTTTTTGACTTATGACGATCAGATCGAAACAGCGATAGCAGATCAGGACATCGACAGATTGATAAAATTTGCTTACGGCGGCACATGCAGGTGCACTACCGTCAAAGGCGAACCGATGTGCGTCTGCAAGATGTTAGCGACGGCACTTCGCTCCAAAGTTGTTCCACGTTCACTTTTCAAGAATAGGATTGAGCGAGTTGCCTCAATCTAACGGCTGATGGATTTGCGGTCGGAGTTAACGCAGGATGACAGCGACCGAATCTTGACCCCAGAAGCCTCGCTTCGGTCGGCCCGGCGGTAGAGCGACCTACCCGCCGGGCCTTTAAGCGACAATGTTCCCTAACGTTGCTGTTCGAGCAACCAGACAACACCCTCCAGTATCGACAAGCCGGTCAGGCCCGACGCGCACTGCCTAGCTTCCAAGGATGTCACTCTTCGATCGCAAGCTTATGCTGCCTCAACTTGCGCGATGAGCCTCGGTCGAGGACGCCACCGATCACATGCAGAAGTCCGCCCCTGGAAGGCACCAGCGCGATTACATTGCCAGCAACGTGGAGACGACGCGACGGGTGGCAAGGATCCGGGTGGCAAAACGGCGAAGGTGCACCGCAAAAACATTGAGATCCGCTCTCGGTAATTCGTGTCAAATGATACGATGTCACCTCCCGGCTTGTGGTTCCATCCCGAGGAACCATTGGAGGAACCGACATGAATGAGCGTCAGCTGATAACCCGCGCATGGCAAGATGCGGACTTGGAGAAGCTCAAACAGTTGCATGCAGAGGGGGCTACGCTTCTACGAGCATGTGCGGCTATGAAGCGACCAATGGCTTCCGTCAAAAAGCGAGCTCGTGAACTTGGCCTGCATTTCGCAAGTGTTCGAGAAGTTCGGCGCGAGATCAGCGCTCGCGAGCAAACCCAATGACAGTTATTGGGTCTACAGTGCCGAAATGCCCGAAGTGCAGTCGCAAGATGACGTCATTTGAAAAGGGAGATTCGGAGTTCAGATGCTCAAAGTGCGAGGTCGATCCGATGGAGCGCAGCAAGGGTTGGCTTTCGAGCGAGTTGAAGCCACCGTCAAGATGACTAGGATGCTGAGCGCAGCCGAACAGGTTCAGCCCGTAGGAGGCTCCAATCGACCCTCTAGTCGTCCTTATAAAAAAACTGAAAGAGCACTCGCACCTGAGCCAAGAGGACCTTTTGGAGATCCGCCGGCTGCCGTGCTCTGTACGCGAATTGGATAGTCATGAGGACTTCATTCGGCAGGGCGATCGACCCAAGGTGTCCGCCATCGTCGTCGAAGGGATGCTCGCTCGGTATCATCTCCTGCCAAATGGCGCGCGCCAGTATTTGTCCTTTCATCTCGCTGGCGACATGCCGGATTCACAGTGTCTTTTCATCGAGGTGATGGATCATGCCGTCTGCGCGATCGGCAAGGCCGTCGTCGCCTCGGTCCCGCATCGGGACTTGATGAAGTTATTCGATAGCAGGCCAAAGGTTGGCGCTGCAATCTGGCGTGAAACCCTGATTGACGCAGCCATCTTCCGTGAGGCAATCACGAACAACAGCGCGCGATCTGCTCCTGCCCGCATGGCTCATCTCTTCTGCGAACTCTTCTACCGATCGCGGGCTTCCGGCTTGACGCGTGACGATACGTGTATTCTGCCGATAGGTCTTAATCAGCTGGGAGAGGCTCTCGGGCTGTCGCTAGCTACCGTAAACCGCGCTTTGGCCAACCTTCGAGACACCGATCTTGCCGACTTCAAGAGCGGGTCTCTCACCATCAGAAATTGGGCGGGTCTGGCGGACTGCGGCGAGTTCAATCCCCGCTACTTGCATCTGCGACGCGAGCCGTTCTGACATCGCGAATGTCAACGAACAGCGCAATGGCGGCACCTATGCCAATCTCAAGACCGCTGTCGAGTTTGTCGAGAGGCTGCACAACGCGATCACGGTTCTTAGCATCTCGGCGGTGGTCGCGGTCTGACCGACACTAGCCTCTGACCAAATCCCGGTAACGCCTTCCCGACATTGGCCGAGATTATGCGTAGGCAGGGAAAAGGCCCGGCTTTCGCCGGGCCCCGGTCTGCTGAATTCAGTGTTCGGACTTAGAAGTTTGAGCCGCCCCAATTGAAGTGATAGTTGATGCCACCCTTCACAGGGTGGGTGGTGGCACCAAGCTCCAGACCGCCGGAAGCAAATGCAGTCAGTTAGCGTTCGCTGCCGTAGTCGGCATAGATGTACTCACCCTTGAGCGACCAGTTGGGGGCGAACATGTATTCCACGCCAGCGCCGACGGTCCAGCCCGACAGCACTTTGCTCTCGCTGAGGCTGCCGCCTAGGGCGGCGATCGAAAAGCGAATATCGGCCCATGCGTAGCCGCCCTTGGCGTAGAACGCGCTGCGCCTGATGTCACACCGACGCGACCGGCGACACCGCCGAATGAACGAATCTTATCCTCAAGCGTGACCGGAAATGCCGAACAAGCCGGTCTAGCTGTGTCGTGATACCGCCGACGTTGACGCGATCCGACCAGCCGAAACCACCCATGACACCGAGATAAAAGCCCGACCAGTGGTAGCCTACCGGAATCGGAGCGAGCGAGCGCTTTAGTGTAGGGACGAGCTGCTAGATCGGCGGCAGCTGCGCCCAGGTTAAAACGACCGCGGCCATCGCGGCTGATTACCAACTCTGACGTCCATACCAGTCGTCGACTTCCTTCGTGGTCTGGTCCTTGGCCTAGCCATAACGCTCTTGAAGATCACCCTCGAGTTGCTCCCGTTTGCCGTTGATGACGTCGAGGTCATCGTCAGTGAGCTTGCCCCACTGCTCCTTGACCTTGCCCTTCATCTGCTTCCAATTCCTTCGACCCTGTTCCAATCCATTTTTCTCTCCCTTGTTAGTGGGATGAACGCCGTGAGGGGGTGCGAAAAAATTTAGCTTCACCCCTTGACCGAACGCGGCGAAAATCTACATCGACAATCGCCTTTAAACGAAAGGAGTGAGGAGGCCCTACATGACAAGCAGTGCCATGTCGATGAATGAAATCCACGCAAATTCTCTGCTCGCTAGCACCTTCACGCACCCACGGGAGGTTCTTGCGAATCCCTTCTTAGACGCCCTGCAAAAGAGATGCATCCTAGCTGCTTGGGCATCAGATGCGTTTACTGTCGAAGGGAAGCCGTGGCTGCGCCAGATTCCAGGCTCCCATGAGACTGTTAGGATCGGTGATATTCTCGCAGCTCTCCGATCCCTTGATGAGGATGACGGTCCCCCACCGAAGACGTCGCGAATGCCGTTGCCGGAGGCACCGATTCGTGTCCGAGCTGTGGGCCAGACCGCAGGAGAGGATCGACGCCGCCGTCTAGTGGACATCCATCCATAAGGCGCGAAACCATTTTCGCAAAGAAGCCGCCCGAGCATATTGCTCGGACGGCTCAATCGTCGACCCATCGAAAAGATCGATGCAAGTCCGCCGCAATCGTCAATGAGTGTCGGTCCTTTTCCACTTTTCAAGGTCCGGCTTTTCTCGGTCCTGATCAAACTGTTCCTTTTCCGGCACGCCTCTCCAGGGCTTGTCGGTTTGTTTCGTTGGAGCCCAATCTGACTCCGTGTGGGGATCATCTTTGGGAGTTTCTTTGCTCATGGTCCCTCCGAAATGTTACTTGCCGGCGCCGATGTTGCCGCCCTTGACGTTGCCCAGCGAGTTGTCCCCCTGCCCCGAATTGCCATTGTTGCCCTTCAGCGCGGCGTTCCCACCTGTATAAGTGTGGCCGGATTCGGTCGTCATGCCCTGTCCCGTGACGCTCTGGCTGGGATGGCGCGCGCGGGATTTCTCGGCGGAAGCACTGGTCATCGCGGCAGCCGCGAGGAGAAGCGCCGCAGCGCCGATCATCGTAATCTTTTGCATGGAGTACAACCTGTCTGTTCGTGAAGCCCTTGCTTTTCGAACGTGGGGTCACCGGACTCGTTCCGTGCTTATCTCAAAGTGCCGAGGCACATCACGAAAGCGAAGTCGGTAAGGCCCTTGGATGATGGCTAAATGCGAAGTATGCGCGCATAATGAGAGCATGAAGGTTTATGTTGAGAACATTGCACCGCCCGGTCCGCTACCCGCTTCTACGGAGGCCCCGGACCTGCAATCTGTACACCGCGCCACCCCGCCCCTTCCGCCAGAGAAGCTGGTGCACGCCAGGATCACCAGCGCAAATAAAGTCAGGCTTTGATGGGCGCTATCGCCTTCGCTCGCCAAATCGCCAAACGCAGTTCAGCTTCATCTGCCTGTACAACCGTTTGGGCGTCACGAAACAGATGAGATATTTTCCATCCCTCGATGTTTCCATGCCTGCTTGTCGAAAACTGTCGCAGCTCGGTGGCAACGCCGGTGAGCCGAATCTTTCGCTCTATATCGATTTGATATGAGGCGTTCATTGATCGCCGCTCCAATGTCGGCTTTCAATAAGTGTCTAAGCGCCCAAAGGTTGCATGTCAGGCTATATTTCTACTCAAGCTAGTGCCGCGGCGAACGTCTAACCTCGCAGCGAGCAGGAGATAGGGGTCAAACTTTGATTTGACTACTTGCCGACGTGGGCAATCGACATAAGAGCCAGCGGCTGGACCGTATCCTCGCCATGCACGATTGCTGCTTTTTGCTTTTGAAGATGCAAAACCAGATCGCAGATGCGCCCTTTCGTTAAAGCGTCTACGTCCCTGGCGAAACCAAGATATCGAGTAATCTGATCTTCCAGGCTGATGCACTTGGCACACATAATGCGCTCCCATTGCGGGCGGGAGCTGTGCTCTCATCACTGATTAAAGCCAAAATCCGAGCAGTGATGGAGGTCAAGTAACGCGACCGGCTCTGGTTCCCGCACTCCGGGCAACGTGCGTGCGATCACCTACACCGCGTGACGACTTGCTTGATCGTTCTGAGCCCCGGCGCTCTGTAGCTCAGGCCATGCGCGAGAAAAAAGAGCCAGGATCGAGTGGCACCTCTTTGCCTTTTTCCTTAAGCCAAGCTTCTTGAGTGAGCGCGGTATTCGCTTTCAGAAGCTCGATTATCGGTGCCTTAGTGATCCGCGCGTTGAGCGTGCCGACGGGATCCTGCTCGTCGTTGATCACTGCGCCGAAAGACTGCAACACCGCCTTGATCCGGCCTGCACGATCTTCGGCAAGATCAGGACCGACCATTTTGTCCCCGGCGAAATCGACCTTGTCGGCAAGAAACCTGTATTCGTCGGCGATTTCGACGGCACCGCTGTTGTTGATTCTCGCGATAACCTTGCCGTTGACTTTTATTTCGGTGTGAATGTTTTTGGTCTGATTGTCGGCCAAGCCATCCCCGCTTGGTGGACCCAATTCTGCGCCCGACGCGAACGCCTCGGCTGGACTGATCACCGGATGATCTGCCAGCCATATGGCTTTCATCTCCTCGGCCGTTGGCTTTTTTTGCGGCTCAATTGTCTCGATCGTGCGAAGCTCGGCATCCGAGATTTGCGACGGCGGCGCGGGCATGCCGACCTGAGGTGACGATACCAATCCAAACTGGGAAGCGCCGATCATGTGCCCTTCGATCCTTGTTCGATTCGCGTCGTCGATATCATCGCCAGAGCTTAAAGAAAAACTTAACCGGCGCTGAAGACATCAGCTCGAATGGCGGCTCCCGCCTTTTAACCCTGAGCCTCGGGGGCGTTTCATTCTCCGTTGGCGATGGCGTCTCTGACCATTCGGTTTACGGCAGGGCTCTTAACTCCAAACCGTTCTGCAATCAGCGACGAAAGAACCCCTGATCGATGCAGTTCGAGAACCTGTCGGCAGCGTGCTTCATAATCTCTGAGGTCGTATTCCCTGTGCTGTGGGAACGCTTATGGACCGCCCCTCAGATGAGAGAACACTTTATGAGCCTGCTCGGAAAAGTCCTGTGCACTTTGTGCCAAGAGAGAGAGATTTTCTCGACCGCTGAGAAGGTGTTGTCCAATCGCAACGCGCCATCCTGTTCCGCTCGCGGGAACCCAGACGGTTCTTCGTCAGGCGGGATCAGTGTGTTTTGATTGGTTCGCCGGAGGGGGTTTTAAGAACCAATCTATTTTGACAGGTTCCGGCAGCCGCCGCGCGAAAATGCCGGCGGTTTTTTTATTGCGAACAAGATTCTAAACAAGCTGCAGGTGGCCTTACTTCTTTGGATTGAAGTGCCCGTCCAAGGTTTTGATGCTTCCAGGCGAAGGTTGCTTCTTCGCGAACCCTTTGGGGGTGATCGCCGCCCTACCATTCTGGAGCGTCGGCAGATTTGGCCTGATGCTCTCGGGACAGCTGCGCCCTCTTGTACTAATCGGCCCGCAAGATCCCCTCGTCGGTTGCGCGCGCAACCTTCGTTAGCCGCTGCACTTCGCACAGAGTCTTCTCGTCATTTGCAACTGTCATGATTTACCTTGTCTCCCGGCGTTCGCGGGGACCTCGTGCCAATGCACTCTATGATATTAAGTTCCGTCTCCGACGCCTGATCCGTGGGAATAAATACATCGACATCAAACGGTAGAGCGAGTACGAGTCAGGCATCACCTCCAAATCAACAGGCACTCGGTGACTGAGGGCCCTGCAATGCTCCCGCCGCAACGAGGAGCATTTATGGTGATTTCAACTGGCGAAACGAACGTACTGGTCGTCGAAGACGAGATGGTTCTGCGTATGCGCGCCGTCGATATTGTCGAAGACGCAGGATTTACTGCAGTCGAAGCAACCAATGCTGATCAGGCCATCAGCGTGCTCGAAGCACGATCCGACATCTCGCTTCTGTTTTCAGACATCCAGATGCCAGGGAGCATCGACGGACTGAAGCTCGCACACGCGGTTCATGAGAGATGGCCCGACATCAAGATCATCCTTGTTTCTGGTCAGATCAATCCGTCGGCTGAAGAGAAGCCTGAGAATAGCCGGTTCTTTGGTAAGCCCATTGACAGTAAACAGATGATCGCTGAACTGCAGGACATGATCGGCAAAGGCGCGCTCGAAGTTGTCTCTGGACAGGCAGCTTCGATTGCTAATCCGACATCGGGCACACATTCTGCTGCCGAGGAAACCCTGACGGCCGAAAACGACAGCTTGCGACTGTTGTTGGAACAGGCCGGAATAGACGCCGAGTTACTGCTCGCCCAAGCGGGGATAGACGCGAAGGAGCGCGAAGCTGCCGATAAGCTGCAACAACTTGTCCTTGGGGAATTGCATCATCGGATCAAAAACACGCTCGCGACGGTCAGCGCTATCGCGTCGCAAAGCCTGCGAACCGCTACAAGTATCCAGCATGCGCAGCAAGCGATTGAGGGGCGGCTTCTCGCTCTCGGTCGAGCGCATGACCTGCTGATGCAGGTGAGTTGGGCCGGCGCCGAGCTTGGAATGACCCTCCGCAAGGCCATAGAGCCTTTTGACACGAAGATTGCTGGCCGCTTCGTTCTATCAGGGCCGGAACTTGATATCGCTTCGGCTGCGGTGATCGCACTGGCGATGACAATCAACGAACTTTGCACAAATGCCACGAAATTCGGAGCTTTGTCAGACCCCGCGGGCCGCGTGAAGATAGAATGGACGGTCGACGGTCCATCACAGCGTCTTTCCCTAAAATGGATAGAGACCGGCGGCCCCCATGTCTATTCGCCTACACGCCGAAGCTTCGGCACGCGCATGATGGAGTCGCTAGGGCAGCAGTTGAACGGCTCTGTCCATCTGGCTTACCCGCCATCGGGCTTCACTTACACTCTGGATGTGCCCGTTGCTTCGATAAATAAATAGGGCCTGGAGGTCCTGGTCGGACTCTACTTCGCTGCCGGTGCCGGGCGGTTGCGAGAGAACAGGTCTCGCCTCGCGTATTAACTTCCATGATCCCACCAGCTTCGCCTTGATGGCGATCGACACCCTCACCGAAGCGGACATGAGCGTGATCGACACGCTCGATGCCATCGAGACCGTCCAAGCCGAGGCCGTGTCGGAGCTGGTCCTCGAGGCACCGGCCGTTGATGGCGAAACCTTCGAGCTTGTGATGGCGAATGTCGATGACGACATGGTCGAGAAAGCCGTCCTCGCCGTCGCAAAGACGATCGAGCCGGGCGTGACGGCCAGTCGCCAGGAACGACCCACTTCAAGGTGCTTGACCGCCGTTCAATTGCGGAGTTGGGTTGTGTCCTGGTTGACCCGGTTTGATATACCTAGGTCTGATGATCAGACATCACCCGTCGCACCGTCTAATCACATTATGGCTGCGCGGAGCAACGCAGCGGCAAATTCAGAGCGGCCGCACAGTCTGTTTTCCCTCCGCGCGCTACTTGTCTGTGAAGAACGTCAAGAGTACTTTGCCCTTTTCGCCGATCAGGCAGAGGAAAGTCCGGCGCGTATCTTGTTTGCCCTTCTCCAGATAAGCGTCGCCGATGACGATGGTCCTAATGGGCGTGTCTTCAACTTTCGTGTTCGCCTTCGCTACGGTCATCCCGTCCACATCAAAAGTGACATCTTTTACCGCGGGATTTCGTTCACGAAGAGCGATCAAGCCGGTTGTCCGACATGCTTCCAACTCCGGATTTGCGCCCTGAGCGAACGACGGATGGATCGACATCCCGAGTGCCAACGCCGCTACGGCAGTCAAACAAAGGGCTCTAAGTTCGCACATGAACAGTTCTCCGGTTTAATGCTGCTGAATGTACCGCGAGCTCGGGTCCGGGCGCGGTGATGCAGAACAAGACGAGTGTGTTCGGATAGTTCCATTTCAACGCGAAATCTGCATTGCAGCGCCCTGGGGCGAGATCAAACACCCAGCGGTGGAACAACCCGGACATGGCGCACTTAGACTAGCCAACCGAGGAATGAATATGTTGAGATTTATCACGCTTGTAGCTGCGGCGTCCTCTTTCCTTGCTTTTCCGGTGCTCGCGCAGCAAGGAGGCACCGATCAGGAAAAGGCCGCGTGCGCGCCCGATGTTAAAAAATTCTGCGCGCGGGTCATTGACCAAGGTGACTTAGTGATCCTGAGCTGCCTGCAGCAAAACCGCGCCAACATCTCAAAAGCATGCAATCAAGTGCTCGTCGATCACGGACAGTAGGATTCGTAGAGGCTGACTTGATCGTGACTTTAGCGAAAAACAGCATCATCAACTCCGGCACTGAAATCGGTCCTGTATTTAGGGGCTTCCTGTATATCCTGGACGATCTCAGCGTCCCCAAACTTAACTCAGTTTGGGGTTCCCGGTGGGTTGAAACGCGATAGCACCAACGCGCTTGGAATTGTGGCTAAGACCGCGCGCAGTCGTGCCTGCGGAGTGACACTCGACCACTTGACGCGGAACTGGTTCATGCGGACCCGGGATGTAGGTTGGCGATGCCTTAGAACGTTTACTCCAATAGGCATCATAGACCGGTCGCACGCCTCCCTGGAACAGTCGACGCGCACTGTGCCGCCAATAACAACGTCGGCTTCAGTTTCCTGAAGCTCCATCCCGGCGTCACAGCCGACGACGCTTTGGAGATGCCGAGCCAACTTCTCTCTACGATTGAGCAGAGCCTGCAGGCCTTGCGGCCACCAAGTTGCACCGGATGTCAACGAAGAGTGCAATGGCCGGAGCCTCAAACGCGGCGGAAGGCTATAGCGCGCGCAACCGATCTCGGACGGGTCCTTATCGCACCGCCATCATTCCCACTGCACTCAGCCATCAAGAATTTTTTGCTGACCCACGCCGGGCCGTCGCTCCTGAGCATCGCAGGGAAATGATCGGATCAAACCAGCCTGTCCGGTATGAAGCACTGATCACGTACCGGGCTTTGGATGCCGTGGGCGCTGTCATTCAAGAGCAGGCGAGTTGCACCTTTAACTCGCTAAGCGGGGGCGACGCGCCAAATAAGACAGGCTGGGTCTTGATTGACGGCGAGTACAATCTGGACTGGGTCAAGCGGCAGAATCCCAATTCTAGAGAGAGGTTCTTTCGCATACTCAAAAATTCGTAGCGTAGAATCGGCTGGATGCCGCGTTCCTGAACAAACAAGGATTGAGCATGACGCTGACCATCAAGACGAAGTACGGCGCCCAATGGACCGAGCCGGTGAAGGTCTATTTCGGCTCACACTAACGCCGTGACGCCCTCCCCGCCATCGGGTAAAATGGCGGGATGCATCAAACTCGCATGAAATGCCGCCGATGTTGAAGCAGAATACGTTAGTCGCTCTCGGTATCTGCTGTATTGGCTTTATGCTGTGGTTTGGCCTGTCTCAACTGACGAGTTTGTTCTCAACGGGCGAGTTGTTCGGTCGATCTCACGGTACAGAGGGGCCGAGCCAATTCAGTATGATCACTTACGAAAGCGATCCGCTTAATTTCTTGGCTGCTCTCGGCACGGCCGCGGTACTGACGGTGTTCGGACTATACTTGTTCGTCAAGCTGCTGCTGCGCATCGGGCTGTGGTGGGGACGCTAGTGGAGAGTTCCTTCCTCCTGACCAGTCCCCCGTGAAGCCCTCACCGCCGTCCATATGGCGGGATGCAGGACCATGTTTTCTCTTCTAGGGCGTGTACTCATAAATCGCGCGCTTAAGGGTCGTCGTGATATGCCACACTGGTCAAGTTTCACGAGATCGAAGAGCAAGGAAAGCATGGGCCCGCGCGGACAAAATTGATGGAGCCGCCGGCAAAGATGGAGCCGGGGCAGGTAATCTGAAATGGCTAAATGACCAAAAAACTTGCTCTTCTTGTCATATTGGTCGGATTGAGCTTGTGGTTTCTGTGGGGCCTAAATAGACCGTACCACTTCGCGGAAAATGCCTTCGCGATAAGCGATCTGAGGACGCCTGAATCCAACACGGCTTTGGTCTCTTTGACGTGTCCGAGAGAAGCAATAAGAGACCGCGAGACTTGCGGTTGCATCCGAACCGCGATCTACGCCAACACCAGTATGTTCGAAAGATATCTCTTCACTTACGCTAATAGCTGGATTTCAGGCTACGGCGTTTGGCAGGGCGGCAGAAGCGCAGGACTGACAGTCCCTAAGATCAGAAAAATGTCCGACCGAGTGTTTCGGTTGGTCCCGGAGCTAAGTCGTCAGTGCGAAATCGAACGCGCGGCCCAATTGAACAGCCCGCAATCTATAAAATAGAAATGTCCGCTGCGGGTCATTCGCGTCGTTTTTAACATGTTTGCGGCATGTCCGATACACAAGAAAAATGCCCCTCACACGATCACTGTTCGTAGCATCTCGACGGGCGTCACGGGCTGGCCGACTCCAGCCTCTGACTAATCCCGCGAGATCGGTCCCATGGCGAGACGCCCGATTAACAAGACCTGGACGCCTGAAGACATCGCGCGACTGATCAGCCTCGCTGAGAGCAGCGCAACGGTTCTGCGCGCCGTTGCCACCCTTGGACGGCCGGCGATGCGATCGAAGTATTCCTGCTTTCGGTGGCCTAGCTCTTGGCTCACAACAGCAATAGAGGCAAGCCCAGCACCAACAGGAAAATGACGAGAACGCCAAGTCCTAGATTATCGTCGCCCTTTACGTCTCTTGAGGCTGTCGGTTCGAGCGTCGACATTTGTCAGCCTGACAATAAGCCAGCCACTTTACGACGAGCCATCCAACGCCCGTCTGCTGGCGCCTGAGATAGATTTGATTTCCACCCATTACCATCGTCACCATCGTCATGGCCCCTCTAGGAGGCCGCTCGAAGCGGGCGAGCTTCAAGAGCTTCCATGTATTGAGCAATGGCTCTGTTTGAGAGTAACAGGCGGCTCCGTATCCCCTGCCGTATCATGGTTTCAACCGAGTGGAGTAGAGTGTGCGAGCAGAACTCGGCGTCCTCGATCTCGCCTACCCGTTCCAGATAATCCCATGCAATCTGAATCGCCTCTTCCATAAGGACAGCGAGGTGAACCAGTTGGGCAGGATTGTTTCTCATGCCTATCAAACGGCACGAATTGGATTCGTTCCGCGCAAACCGGGAACGCACGATTAAACCCGAGGTCATGAACATATAAAAGAAAGGACAGGCTATGAGCGTCGAGAAAACAAACCCGGCAAGCGAAGACGACCGCGATAAGCAGGACTGGGGTAACCAATCACAGAGCAACGAGCCCTGGAAGCAGAACGCTCAGAACACCACCGACCCGAGCCTGCCGGATACACCAAAGCCGGACTTGGAGAAGTGGAAAGACACCAACACCCACTGACCAACAAATAGCCCGCCGCACCGGAGGACTCCAATGCGACGGGCCTTTTCGAAGCCGCGTTGGGGCGCGGCCTCACTGATTGAATGTGAAGTTACCTGAAACGTTCCGGGGTCCGACCAGCGACCTTCCGTACCGCTAGTGCCGTTCGGAGAGCCGATCGTAGTTTTCTTTCACGATTGTTCTGAGGTCAGCGCAGACGGCTGATTGGGATGACCCGGCCGCAAGATCAAGGAACGCCCGACCGAAGGCTTTCGTCTTTTCGCGGACCATTAGATCAGCTTCATCCCATGCGGCCGTCCCCCCAAGCATAAAAACTTGCATACGTAATGCGACGACCCGGCTCGCTTCGAAGCCGAGAAGGGAAGCTTCGGTCATTGCGACGAGAGTAGATGCAAACATGAT
This sequence comes from Tardiphaga sp. OK245, assembly GCF_900108575.1. Lineage (NCBI taxonomy): Bacteria > Pseudomonadati > Pseudomonadota > Alphaproteobacteria > Hyphomicrobiales > Nitrobacteraceae > Tardiphaga > Tardiphaga sp. OK245. The sequence goes on from NZ_FNWZ01000005.1 coordinate 485,162, forward strand.
GGCTCCAATGGCGATAGTTCCGGCTCTAAACGGACGGGACCGCATTGGAACACCGGCTATCGAGCATCGTTCCCCGGCAGGTGCGTAAGCTGCCCCGCGGCTGCAACGTCGCGCGCCGCATTCAGCGCTGTAACGGCGATTTCTCGAAGCCGATCCCGCGGAAAGTTCAGCCGAAGCATGGCTTGGAAGCCGAGTTCGTAGTTTCCGAGAATTTCCTGCTCGAGCACAAGCGCGACGGCTTCTATCTGCGCCTGGGAGGGTGGCGGATCTGGAACGATATCGGCTGACAACTTTCTGATGGAGCCGCCCGCCGCGAGGACGGCCTCGGACATCAAGACACCTATTTGGACGTTCAGCGCGCCTAGTTTCAGCAAGCCGTCGACAATTTCGCGAGCGGGATCGTAACTCATCTGCCTACCAACGGCGCCGCCGTGCGATCGCTGCCCCGAAAAGAAAAGCAACCAAGAGGGCGCCCAATGGCGCGTCCCGTGTGACCTTTGCCAGAATGTCCAACGGTCTGCCGGGCTTGCGGCCCTCGTCGATCGCTGAGCTGACCCGGTCGGCGGCGTCTTTGACGCCATCGATGACGACATCTTTCAAATCCTCGGCCGGCTCGGCAGCCGGTAGTGGCGTTTCGTGTGTCATTTTGTGATCTCCTCGCTGCAGCAGCACAAGCTCGCGATCGGGCATATCGTTCCAACCAAGTCGGCACGACACTCGGTTAGTGGGACAAGGTGTGAAGCCCTGGGAGTGACGCCGGCCAAATGGCGGCATGGGAACGTTATGATCTGCAAGCCGTTCGTTCATCCATGGCGGCAAGGTGCGGCCACAAGGATGTGTCATGCCAGCCGATCAAGAAACAGTCGTCGCCCCGCACGAAACTCCACAGACCGATCACACGCCTGTCCCAGCCAAAATGCTGACCATCGGACTGGTCGTTTGGCTGCTAGTAGGCGGGTTGGCGGTGCTCGGCGCATACGCCTTTCTCCTTCGAGGTTGATCAAGCCTTCCCTGGACCGAGAGCAGGAGCCGTGCCCGTGCTTCCTCGTTGTCCTGCTGCCCCCGTGACGCCCTTCTCGCCATCAGCTAAAATGTCCGGCATGAAAGCTGACAGTCGGCTAGCAGTATTTTGTCTCGTGTGTTTCGCTATCTTGATAGCGGGCATCATGGTCGAGAAGTTCTGGGATTGTCGTCTCACGAAAGGCCTGACGGAATCGGAGTGCTTGTTCACGCCTGCTCCGTATACCGTGCCCTAGCGGACGCCCACTGAGGCGGCCTCACTTTCCGCGCTCGATGTCACGGGCCTGTTGTTCCAGTTCGTCAGTAAGTTCAAGAATACGTCTGGCCGTTTCAGGATCAGTGGTCATACGCGCCATGGCCCGATACTTATCGACCTTGTCACGAAGCTCTCTGACTGTGCGCCTTGTATGCATCTCGTCCTCCGCGTCTATAGCGTGACGCGGGAAGGAGAAATTGGTTCTTTAGAACGTCTCCAAATCCGCCTCTGCCGAAATTAAAGTGGCCAATAGGTTCAACGCAGGCCAGTACCCGCCGTTTAGAGGGGGAGATTCAACCTCCACGGACTCGACTTTTGTTCTTGATATGTTCTAATTGAAGGCATGAGTGACAGACCCGCAAGCTGGCGCATGCCGACGCCAAAACAGATGGAAAAGCTGGCTTCCAAGCTAGACCGGCAACCCGAACCTGCCAGCCCCATGCCCGGCCCTGCGGACGACCTGCCGGAAGCATATTGGGACTCGATCGTCCGGGATCCTCGCGGTCAGATCTGCACCGGCGTTCCCATCCAGCAACGGCGCCTATCGGAAATTCCACGCCATGTTCTGCGTGTCGCCTGCCGACGGTGCGACCGCATCGTGGAAATTCAGACCGTGGATGCTGTGCGCCTCTACGGAGCCCATGCCGTCTGGAAAGACGTCGGCAAGAAGTTGCTCGACAACGGCTGCCAAGAACGCACAGGACGCCTTGAGGAAGACGGGTGCTGGCCGTCATTTGAGACGACATAGTATTTTTGATTCTTCTTTTTGACCGTCGCGCCTGGATGCCCATATGGCTCCGAAATATCATCCCACGCCCCTCTCCGGCGGCGACCGGAAAGCTCTGAGCAAAGAGCTCCGGAAAGCGCGCGGGATGACTGCCATCCTTGCCACCCAGTCCGACGAGATGAGGTCGAAGGGCGACGCCCTGATCAGGCAGGCTGATCGGCTTCTCTGCGAAAGCTGGAACGAGCGCATGTGGGCGGACGGTGAGCCGATAGATCCTTCCCCAACGATTGATCAGGCCATCAACGGCGGCTTCCCCTGGCTGGAGATTGAATGCTCGCGGTGCAAGACGCCAAACAACATCGACCTCGCTGCGCTACGCTGTCCGCCAACCACCTTCGTGCATGATCTCGCCAGCAAGCTAAGATGCGAGAAATGCAGAAAGGCCGGGAAGCGGCCGTCCGCGACGCTGCAACAGTTAGGCGAGCGACCGCGGCAATTGCGAACGGACACTTGATAATGTGCAATCTCTATTCGATGACGAAGAACCAGGACGCCATCCGCCGGCTATTCAATTTCGACGTCGACAGCACCGGGAACTTGCCTGCAATGTCAGGCATCTTCCCTGACTATGCGGCACCGATCGTGCGCAACGCCCGCGGCGGACGGGAATTGACGCTGGCGCGTTGGGGGATGCCGTCGTCCCAGAAGGCACTGCTCGAAGCCACTCAGAAACGCGCTGCCAAACTGGCAGCGAAGGGCAAGCAGTTCGACTTCAAGGAATTACTCCGGATGGAGCCGGACGGCGGTACGACCAACATCCGGAACGTGAAGAGCGCCCACTGGAAGCGCTGGTACGGGACCGAGCACCGCTGCATCGTTCCGTTCACTTCGTTTAGCGAGTTCAACAAGGATGCCGGTGGCGACATTTGGTTCGCACTCGACGAGAGCCGCCCCCTCACCTGCTTCGCCGGCCTGTGGACAAACTGGACTTCCGTTCGGAAGGTGAAGGAAGGCGAGACGACCAACGACCTATTCGCGTTCCTCACCACCGACGCCAACACCGAGGTATTCGCAATCCATCCGAAAGCGATGCCTGCCATCCTCACCAAGCAGGAGGAGATCGACGTCTGGATGAATGCCCCGTGGGACGAGGCCAAGTATTTGCAGCGCAAGCTTCCAGACGGATCGCTTAAGATCGTCGCCCGAGGTCAGAAAGAGGATGGTGCCGATGCGCAGTGAATGGATTGCCGCCCTCGCCATTATGCTGCCCGCCGCCGCGCCGGCGCAAGACATCACGCAGCGCCCTGTCCGAACCGAGCGTATCTCGGGCGTTCCGGTGGGCGTGGGCCTTTACGAGGTCGCTCCCGACGGGACCGTCCTGATCGACTGGCGCGCCGTCGAGGCAGCGGCCGAGGGCTCCGCCGATCGCGCATCCACTCCGGTCGCGAAGGCGATGCTGGCGATCAGAGACAGCAAATGGAAACCGATGGCCCGGTGACGGACGACGTCGCGCCGGAAATCCGACAGCGTAAGATCATCCATATCGACATGGACGCCTTCTACGCATCAGTCGAACAGCGGGATAATCCAGAGCTTCGCGGCAAACCTGTCGCCGTCGGCGGCTCACGGGAGCGCGGCGTCGTGGCAGCAGCGAGCTACGAAGCCCGCAAATTTGGCGTCCGCTCGGCGATGCCGTCCGTTACGGCCAAGCGTCAGTGCCCAGATCTGATCTTCGTGAAACCGCGCTTCGAGGTCTACAAGACTATCAGCCAGCAGATCCGCGAGATCTTCGCCGAGCACACGCCGATCGTCGAACCGCTATCCCTGGACGAGGCTTATCTGGACGTCACCGAAAACCTTCAGGGTATTCGACTAGCGCGCGACATTGCGCTAGCGATCCGCGCTAAAATCAAGGACGAGACCGGGCTTAACGCCTCCGCCGGCATCTCCTACAACAAGTTCCTGGCCAAACTCGCCTCCGACCATCGCAAGCCAAACGGTCAGTATGTCATCTCTCCGGAGATGGGCCCGGCCTTCGTGGAGACGCTGCCCGTCAGCAAGTTCCACGGCATCGGCCCGGCGACTGCGGCCAAATTCAGTGGATTGGGTATCCAGACAGGCCTCGACATCCGGAACCAGTCGCTGACATTCCTGGAAGCGCACTTCGGCAAAGCCGGGACCTATTACTACTGGATATCACGCGGCATAGACGAGCGTCCTGTCCGCGCCAACCGCATCCGGAAATCCATCGGCGCCGAGAACACTTTCTTCGACGACCTCACCGAGTTCAACGCCATGGTCGCTGCGCTGCAGCCACTGGTCGACAAAGTGTGGCAGCACTGCGCGAACACCGGAAACCGCGGGCGAACCGTCACGCTGAAGGTGAAGTTCGCTGACTTTGAAATCATGTCACGAAGCCAATCAATGCCGACAGCCGTATCAAACCGTGGAGAACTCGAACGGGTCGCAATATCACTTCTCGAGCGCTCAATGCCACTGCCGAAAGCAGTGCGGCTGCTCGGTGTGTCGCTATCGACACTTCGGACGAAGGGGGACGACGCGCAATCCCAGTTCCAATTACCAATCTAGCAGCGCTAGGCCGATTCAGTCCGTCGGTCAGTGATCGCCTTGCGCAGCGTGCGCGACAAAAGCTCAACCGAATACGGCTTCTGGATGAGTTCAAAGCCTGTATGGGCGTTTTCGGCTAGAACGTGGCTGTAGCCACTTGTCAGAACGACCGGCAATCCAGGGTATTGGTCGCGGATAATCGTGGCCATCTCCACCCCGTTCATGCCGGGCATGATGACGTCCGAAAACACAAGGTCGAATGCGAATTCGTCCTTGGCTAGAACGTCCAGTGCCGCGGAAGCTGACGTCACCCAGTCGGTTGCATATCCGAGATCCTGCAGAAGCTCTGTCGAGAATCCCCCGACGTCCGTATTGTCCTCGACAACAAGAACGCGGTGCCCCCGCCCGCTTGTCGCCGCGCTTGCTAATGGCGGCGCGCTGCTTTCGACTTCGGCGCCAGTTTCGGCCCGCGGCAGATAAATTGTGAACGTCGCGCCCGCTCCAAGCGTGCTTTTGACGCCGATCTCGCCGCCCGTCTGTTTGGCGAACCCGAAGGCCTGACTCAAGCCGAGGCCCGTTCCTTTTCCCACGTCCTTGGTCGTGAAAAATGGCTCAAAAATCGCATCCAGGTACTCGCTAGCTATGCCGACGCCAGAGTCAGTTACGGAGACCGCGATGAAGTCGCCCTCCTTCAGAGGATGAGAACGCATCCCCGGAATCGAGTCGACTGCCGCGACACCAATGACGAGGCGCCCTTCGCCGTTCATGGCGTCGCGTGCATTAACAGCGAGATTGACCAACGCGGTTTCGAACTGCGTTATATCGGCCATGGCGAACTGGGCGGCAGTATCAACTTCCAGATCAATCTGAATTCGGCCGCCGACCAGTGGTCGGATCAGATTCGCCACGCTCGCGACCTGCGTACAAACATTGAAGACGCGCGGAGCAAGCGGCTGTCGGCGAGCGAACGCAAGCAACTGTCCGGTCAGCTTGGCCGCACGGTCAACTGTATCGGAAATCGCGTCGATATACCGCCCTCGTCTCTCATCTGGAAGATCGCGCCGACGAAGAAAATCTGTGGCTGACCTGATAATCGTCAGGAGATTATTGAAGTCGTGCGCCACGCCTCCGGTGAGTTGTCCGACCGCCTCCATCTTCTGAGCCTGGCGCAGAGCGTCCTCGTTCCGGCGACGCTCGGTCACATCGACGGCCTCTGCCAAGACGGCTGTAATCCTACCTCCACTGCCAAATACCGGGCGCATGGCGAGGTCGAGATGCCGCTCCGTCCCGGATAGGTTCAATTGAACTTCGGCGCGCCACGCATCGCCGCTCAGTGCGGTTTTAAACGCGCTGAGAACTCGTTCGGGCATACGGGGCGTCGCAGTAAACCAGGGCGTATCCCAGAACGGCATCCCAAGCACTGTCTTCGCTTCGACCGCGATGGCGGCAAGTGCGACCGCGTTGGCGAAAACGAGCGTACCATCGAGCGCGAGCAATCCCTGATATTGGTTGGTCGTCTCCAAAATGGCTCGTAAATGAGCCTCGTGGGTATGAAGTTGCGCGGTTCGCTCTTCAACCCGCCGTTCAAGCACCTCATTCAACCCACGTAGTTCGATCTCTGCTTCTTTTGCAATCGTGATGTCGTGGGCAACCCCAATAAAGCCGATATGCTTACCCGCCGGGTCCCATCGGGGTTGCGATTCGGATCTGACCCAACGCCACGCGCCATCCGCACGTCGATATCTGCTTTCCAGCACGAACGGCTTTAGGGATGCCTCACCTGCAATGCTCTCGCGCATGACGCGCGCCATATCGTCCGGGTGAAGGATGGTCCTCCAATCGAAAGCCAACGCTTCTTCATATTCAAGGCCAAGAAATTCCAGGTAGGCTTTGTTTGCGAAGGACCGCGTCCGATCAAGACGTGTCACCCACATCGGGACTGGCGCACTGTCGGCGATCAATCGGAACCGCTCTTCACTCTCGCGTAGCGCCTCTCTGGCGATCGCACGTTCCGTGATATCGATATGAGCGCCGATCATCCGCAGCGGTCGACCTTCTGGATCACGCTCGATACGCGCCTCCGCCACGATCCAGCGAATTTCCCCGTCGCTGGGCCGAATGATGCGATACTCCGAAGAATAACGTTCCGCATTGCTTTTCAGAAGGTCCAGAAATTGCCGCTCAGCGCGCTCCCGGTCGTCCGGATGAAGCCTGGCGACCCAGTCTTCATGTGTCTCGTTTGCAGCTTCAGGGGGTAACCCGTGTATGGCGAGATATTCAGGTGATCGTCGGTTCTGAAATCCATCGCGCAGGTCGACGATCACACCGCCGACTTTCGCGATCCGTTGCACCTCCGCGAGTTCGCTTTCCCGATCGCGCAGGGCCTGTTCGGACGCTGTCAGTTCGTTCGCCACGGCTTCCTCGCCATCATGCGGCGGTCGGCCGCTCTCACACTGCTTAGCAAGGCGCAGGGGTAAAGTCCGCTAAAACGGCGTGCCCTAGGAGATCGCAACTCAATAACATGACGCAGAGTTCCAGCTTCTCGCCTATCTGGCATTTATGCTAAACATTATCTTATGAAGAAAACGACAGTAGCAAAGCAAAAATTAAAAGGCCGACCTGCGACCGGCCAAACGCCAATGCTCGGCTTTCGCGCCGCAGACGAACTACGCGGCAGGATTGTTCATTGGGCCGAATTTCAGCCGGACGCTCCGAGACTCTCAGAAGCTGTGCGCCGCCTTGTCGAACTGGGCCTTACCGTTAAACCGTCTCGCAGAAAGAACGTCGCTCATAGAGCCCGTGCCAGTGAGATGGCCGCCGGCGCAATCGACAAGCTGACGGACAAGGGCGCCAGTGCGGACGATCAGGCCAGTCGGAAGCGGCGCCTGCTCAAAGGGCCCGAGGAATTCCGCGACGTCCGGGTTGATCGGAAAGCCAAAAAGTAAGGAATAGCACTACTTCAGCACTATCCACGCTGGAGCATGGTCGCTTGCATCCAGCTTGCCGCGCACCTTTCGGTCGACACCGGCCTGCGCAAGCCGCGGGCTCAGCGCAGGACTGAGAAGCAGATGGTCAATGCGAAGGCCAGCGTCACGCTCGTAGCAGTTCCGCCAATATGACCAGAACGTATACATCGGCTCATCCGGATGCTGCTCGCGCAGCGCATCGATCCACCCCTTCTTGAGGAGCTTGCCGAACGCCGCCCTGCTTTCCGGCTGCACGAGCGCATCCTTGTCCCACGACTTGGTCGAGTAGATGTCGAAGGGCGTTGGCACGATGTTGAAGTCGCCGGCGATAACAGCAGGAGCACCGGACTTGAGCAGTTTGCCGGCGTGGGCGTTCAGACGCTTCAGCCAGGCGAGCTTGTAATCGAACTTCGGTCCCGGCTGCGGATTGCCGTTGGGTGCGTAGACGCAGCCAACGAGAACGCCGTCGACGGCAGCCTCGATGTATCGGCTCTGGTCGTCGCTCTCGTCACCAGGCAACCGCCTGCGCGTTACCACGATCTTGGATTCTCTAGCGAGGATTGCGACGCCATTCCAAGTCTTCTGCCCAACCCACTCGGCAAAATAGCCCGCCTTACGCAGCGCATTTTCCGGGAATTCGGACTTGGCGGCCTTCAACTCCTGAAGACAGGCCACATCCGGTTTCGACGACTTCAACCATGCCAGCAGATTGGGCAATCGCTTGTTGATATCGTTCACGTTGAAGGTAGCGATCTTCACGCGCTCTCCTGATCCGAGGCTTACGGACATTTAGCTCAGTCATGCAGCGGCCCGGGCCCCAAAGCCGACAAGTGAAGCTCCATCGGCGTATGCCACCCTTGGCCTGTACGAGATGAACTCAGGACGGTCGTGGAGCGTTCAAAATCTTGTCAATCGTGATGGGAAAATCACGCACCCGCACACCAGTTGCGTGAAAGATCGCATTAGCGACGGCAGACGCGGTTCCCACGATGCCGATCTCGCCCAGGCCCTTGACGCCAAGAGGGCTGACCTTGTCGTCCTTTTCGTCGACGAAGATCACTTCAATATCCTCGATGTCGGCATGGGCCGGAACGTGATATTCGCCGAGATTGGCATTCATAATCTTGCCGAGGCGATGATCCGTCATGGCTTCCTCGTGAAGCGCCATGCCGATTCCCATCACCACACCGCCTAGGATCTGGCTGCGGGCCGTCTTGGGATTGAGGATCTTGCCCGCCGCCGCCGCGCAGACGACGCGCGTCACGCGAACGACACCCAGATCTTCATCCACGCGCACTTCCACGAACACGGCGGAATTCGTGTAGCTGATGTATTTCAGCATCTGCCGCAGGTTCGGGCTGACTTTGCCCTGCTCGGTGATTTCCGTGAGCTCGGCGGCGTGCATGACTTCGAAAACGGAAAGCCCGCGCGCCGGATCATCCGTCCGGAAGATGCGTCGATCCCGAACCTCGACGTCTTCGAAACTTGCATCCGCAATAGGCGAATTGGCCATCTTCCTGGCTTGCTTGAACAGAGAATGCTTGACCGCCTCACATGCGGCCTGAACTGCCGAGCCGTTTGACGCTGCGGTCCACGAACCTCCTTCGACCGGCGACATCGGCAGAGTCGAATCGCCGATCCTGGCCTGAACGTCTCTGAGTGGTAATCCGAACGCTTCGGCGCCGATCTGCGTCAGGATTGTCCAGGTCCCAGTGCCAATATCGGACGCCGCCGTTGCCACCTCCAGCGTCCCGTCCACCTTGAGAGTCGCAGTAGCCTGGGCCTTTTGCAGGAAGGCGTCCCACATTCCCGTTGAGACGCCCCATCCAATCAACTCGCGACCCTCCCTCATGGCACGCGGCTTGGGGCTTCGCTTCTCCCATCCAAATGCCGCAGCGCCCTTGCTGTAGCATTCCAGAAGCGCCTTGGATGTGAACTGCTTGTTGGTGTTTTCATCCTTCGAGGCGAAATTAATCCGCCGGATTTCGAGCGGACCGATACCGAGTTCGTATGAAAGTTCATCGAGCGCGCATTCGAGCGCTGTCACGCCGATTGCTGCGCCGGGTGCGCGCATGTCACACGGCGTGGCCGTATCGAGCTTGGCAAGCTGATAGGTCAGCTTGACGTTGTCGCAGTGATACATCATGCCCGACCAATTGACGACAGCCTCCTGATAATCCTCGTAATGGGAGGTCGAGGCAACGGCATCATGCATAATCGACTGCAGCCTCCCATCGCGATCGGCGGCGAGCGAGACGGTGTGGAAACTGTCCGGCCGGTAGCCGATATGAAACATCTGCGCGCGCGTCAGCGACACCCGGACCGAGCGTCCGAGTTCGAGACTGGCCATGACGGCGAAGAACAATTGGTGCTGCGGCCGCAAGCCGGCACCGAAGGCGCCGCCTACATAATGATTGACCAGGCGGACATCCTTGCTCCGCAGTCCGAACACTGAGGTGACATAGCCCTGCGCATTCTGCGAGCCCTGCGTCTTGTCATAGATCGTCAGCTTGCCGTCGCCCTCGAACACGCAGGTGGTGGCGAACATCTCCATCGGATTGTGGTGCTCGGCATTGACCCGGTAATCGCGGCTGATCTTGACGGGTGCATCTTGAAACGCCTGCTCAGCGTCGCCGCGCGGGTCCGGCGGCGGCGGAATACCGCTACGCTTCTTCGGAGGCACATAGGCCTCTGCCCGCTTCGCCTTAAGCTCGGTACAGTGCGCATCGACATCATAGGCAATGCGAACCAGGGAGCCCGCATCGCGGGCGGCCTCGAACGTTTCGGCGACAATCAACGCGACCGGCTGACCGTCAAACAGGATACGGTCCGAATGCAGCGGCCGGAACGGATGGCCAGGAGGCGCGACTTCGTCCCGCCAGCTACGATCAAGCCATGCCGCCTTGCTGCGATTTTCGTGCGTGAAGATTTCGACGACGCCTGGAAACTGCCTTGCTGCATCCAAGTGCATCGCCGCGATCCGTCCAGCGGCGATCGTACTACCAACGATGTAGCCATAGAGCAGATCGTCAGCAGGATACTCCGCCGCGTAGTGCGCTTGGCCGGTCACCTTCAGCCTACCGTCGACCCGGTTTGTCGGACGTCCGATATGCGTGATTTCACCAACTGACATGCGATGTTCCCGTTAACTTTCTAGTGGAGCGATTTGTCGGCCTGGTCCTGCGGCGTGCCCGCAGCCGCCTGCTCCAGGGCACGAACGATAGCGCGGCGAGCAAGCTCGATCTTGAAGTCGTTGTCACCCTGCCCCTTCGCATCACGAAGAATGAAATCAGCGACCTGCGTAAAGCTCTGGTTCCCGACTCGCTCGCCTTTCAGCGACTTTTCGGCGTCGAAATCCCGCCATGGCTTATGCGCGACCCCGCCGAGCGCGATCCGGGCGTCCTGAATGACGCCCTCATCCACGCGCAGCGCGGCGGCGACGGAGATCAGCGCGAAGGCATAGGACAGCCGGTCCCGGATCTTGAGATAGGTGTGATGGGCACCGAAGTCGGGCTCTGGGATAATGATCGATGTAATGAGCTCGCCCACCTTGAGCGTATTGTCGCGTTCGGGCTCTCCGCCGGGGAGGCGGTGGAAACCAGACATTGGAATCGATCGCTTGCCCTCCGGCCCCTCGACTTCGACGGATGCATCGAGTGCAGCCATCGCGACGCACATGTCCGACGGATGGACCGCAATGCAGCTATCGCTCGCGCCGAGAATGGCGTGAATGCGATTGACGCCGCCAATGGCGGAGCAGCCACTTCCTGGCTGTCGCTTGTTGCAGGCTGTGGACGGATCATAAAAATAATAGCAGCGGGTTCGCTGCATCAGGTTTCCCCCGGCTGTAGCTGCGTTTCGCAACTGCGGCGATGCGCCGGCAAGAATGGCGCTTGACAGTATGGGCCACTTTTCCCGAACGTCTCGATGCCACGCCAGATCGGTATTGGTAACCAGAGCGCCGATGCGCAGTGCTCCGCCGGAAGTGATTTCGATCGATTTGAGCGGAAGCCGGTTGATGTCGACCAGCCGCGACGGCTGCGCCACATCGTATTTCATGAGGTCGACGAGATTGGTGCCACCCGCCAGCGCGCGCGCTGCAGGTTCATTCAGCGCCGCGATGGCATCGGCCACTGTGGCCGGGCGGATATATTCGAACCGGTTCATTCGGCGGCCTCCTTCGCCGCGATGCGCGGCATCAGCACGTCCTCGACCGCGTCGGCGATATTGGTATAGGCGCCGCAGCGACACAGATTGCCGCTCATATGCTCGCGTATCTCGGCCCGACTACGGGTGTGACCTTCCGCCAGCAGGCCCGCCGCTGAGCAAATTTGGCCAGGCGTACAGTAGCCGCATTGAAACGCGTCGCGCTCGATGAAGGCGACCTGCAGCGGATGCAGTTCGCCGTTCTGAGCCAGACCTTCAATAGTGGTGATCTCGGCGCCATCGCGCGATACCGCGAGTGCTAGGCACGAATTGACGCGTTTGCCATCGACGAGCACGGTACAGGCGCCGCATTGTCCCTGATCGCATCCCTTCTTAGTCCCGGTGAGCGAGAGGCGCTCGCGCAACAGGTCTAGCAGCGTCACCCACGGCTCTACTTTGAGCTCGTGCAACGTTCCGTTGATCGTCAGGGAAATTGGGATCTGTGGGTGAGGTGGGATCTGGTTCACGGGGGGCGCCTCGCTATGCGTTCGCCATCAGAACCATTCTAATCGTAGGATGTTCCGTTTTCTTCCGCCCTCAGGATCGGCTTGCCCGCACCGGTCGGCGAGGCCAACCTTCCCGCTTCTGGCGTCTCAGGCGCGCCGTGGGAAGGCCGCGAGGATGCTGTCGGAACCGCCTCTGGCAAATGGGTGAAGGAGAAGCGAGTGTTGTTCCAGCGTTGCGTGATGTCCGTCGCCAGGAACAACAAACGAGCAAGTTAATTCATCCAGCTCGGGGCATGACAACGAACGAGGACAATATGAAGAAGACGTTGATAGCAGTAACGGCAACGGCACTGATGATTGCTCCTGCTGCATTCGCACAGAGCGGTGCAAATCCGAGCGCGCCTCAGGTCAATTCCGCAGGCAACGGCGTTACACAGCCCGGCACCACCAGTACAGGGACGGCAGTCGATCGCCCGACATCGAGCACCCCACACGCGGCGCCGCACGCTGCAGGATCGCAGACTGGCAACAATGCGAGCTCCCTTAGTGGATCGAACGCAGCGACTGGAACTACCGGGTCTAACAGCTCTGCCGAAGGTCGCACTTCGGGCGGCGGCGGCGGCGGTGCTGGTGGTGGCGCAGGTGGTGGTGCCGGCGGCGGCAACTAGCGCGTGATGCCAGCCAGAAGGAGACCCCGATGATCGGGGTCTCCTCTTTATGGGTCTTGGTCGCCCGCGCCGGTGGCGCGCCAAACACTTCGCTCGTCCGGCCCTAGCCCTAACTGCATTCAAGCCTGCGACCATCTTTCAAGGATCTCGGCACAATCTGCCAGTTCGATCTGTAGGTCGAAACGCTGGGCGTACACGCCAAGTAAGGCATCGTGAGTTTCGTCAGCTGAGCTGCACATCGCGTCTTGGGCAACGATGATTCGATAGCCCAGATCAACGGCACTCAAGATGGTTGAGAGAACGCAGACGTCAGTCTCCGCGCCGCTTACAATCAAGGTATTGACGTTACCGTCTTGCAGAATATCGTGAAGTCTTCCATTCGAGAACGCAGAATACGCAGACTTGTCGCAGACAATCGCCGGTGGGACATGTCGCTGCAAAGGGGGCATAAGCTCGAGGAGTTGCGGGTCCAGACGTTCGCGCGTGACCACCCGCCATTTTTGGAAGTAGCTCTGCCACATCCCATTTGCATGCTCGGGCGACGCCGGGGGAATAAAGCGCGTAAAGACAGTCCGTGCCGGGTCACGCTCGACGAGGCTTTCCACCGCCGGGATGACACGTTCGAGCCAAGGTGTCGGCCAAGGCCCTTCGGGACCGAACAGCCTCTGCATGTCCAGACACAAGTGCACTGCCCGACTGGTGTCTATTCTTGATCGGAGCTCGCCCATCTCAGGTCCACGTCCTGCGAAGTCTCTTGTAAGTCCACCAGCAAGAACCTGCGGTTGCCGCCCATACCAGAGATGCCAGCGCCAAGCTGCTCCAGGGAGCCGCGGCATTTAGGAGGACTGCCAATAAAGTAGCGGATGTCGTTGAGGTTTCCGCCTATTCGTTTGTGACACGCAGTATGCATTTTCCCCAGACAGGAAAGAATCTGCGCGTGAGGAAAGCGCCGGTCCTTGGCGATCGCGCCTAAAATGTTTTCAGACTTCCCCCTACGATTAGACAAAGCTGGTTTAACTCCCCGAAAAACCAGCGGCCGGTCTTGAGGCAGCGCTCATTTCCGGCGCGGCATTTTCGCGATTCAGGCGATCGCGCATTTCCTTTCCGGCCTTGAAGAACGGAAGGCTCTTTTGGTGCACGGTAACATGTTTTCCAGTACGTGGGTTGCGGCCTGCACGAGCGGGGCGATGCCTTACCGAGAATGCGCCGAAACCGCGAAGCTCAGCCCGATCACCGCGTGCCAGCGCAGCGACGATCTCATCGAGAATCGCGTTCACGATGTTCTCAAGGTCCCGCTGGTAGAGGCGCGGGTTTTGCTTAGCGATGCGTTGAACAAGTTCGGATTTGACCATCGTGACGTCGGAAATTTAGCGGGAGGCCGCATTTCCTCGATCTGACTTGCGCTGTCAAGACGCAATAAATCGGGGCATCGTCGAAAAACCTGACGCGGCGAGACCTATTGATCTGCACTCACCAATCTTGCAGCGGGACCAAATCATCCACTTCTGCTTACATAATCCAAGTGCGTATATCCCAATCGATTTGCTGTCTGTTCCTGATATTGAGGCCTCCGTGCACCTTCGATCTGGCTGATGGGCATTAGCCGAGGAGCGTCAATTGATCGCGCTGATCGAGGGAATACGTCGGCAGCCAGAGCTCCTGTATCTGTTGTTTTCATTCAGCTTAAGGCGCCGCAGCTTTGTACTTAGAGGCCGTCAAGCAACGCCCTGACCTTTTCTGCAAGATCGTTGATTGTATAAGGCTTTGAGATCAGATGCGTACCCGCGTCCAGAACGCCATTATGGACTATGGCGTTTCGCGTATAGCCCGTGGTGAACAAAATCTTGGCGTCGGGCAACAGCGGTTGGAGGACTTTTGCGAGCTCACTGCCTGTCATTTCGGGCATCACCACGTCCGTGAAAACCAAATCAGGCCGTGAGCCGTTCTCAATGAGGTGAATAGCTTCTCGCGCGCTTGCAGCTTGTATGACCGAATAGCCAAGTTCTCGAAGCGTCTCGACAGAAATCGCTCGCACGCGTTCTTCGTCCTCAACCACCAGGACCAGCTCTTGATGCTGCCCCACGTCTGCGCGCACCGCCCCAGTCGGAGCATCGGTCGTAACCTCGCCGTAGAAACGCGGCAGGTAGATTTTCACGGTCGTACCAACATCAAGCTCCGAATAAATCTTTACATGACCGCCCGACTGACGCACGAAGCCGTATACTTGACTAAGGCCAAGGCCCGTGCCTTTTCCGACCTCTTTGGTCGTGTAAAACGGATCAAAAACTTTGTTCAGCACATCGCCGCTGATACCGGCGCCGGTGTCGGTCACTGCGATGAGAACGAACTGACCCGGTTCAATTGAGTACTGTCGGGCATACGCCGAATCCACGGACGCGTTCATCGTTTCGATCGTCAGTTTCCCTCCTTGAGGCATGGCATCACGTGCATTGACTGCGAGGTTGAGTATCGCGCTCTCAAGTTGAGCCGGATCGGCTTGGACATTCCACACACCCGCTGCGAGCACCGTCTCGACTCCGATTATCTCACCCAGCGACCGATCGAGGAGCTCGCTCATACCCGCAATCATACGATTCACGGCGATAACTTCCGGCGCTAAGGGCTGCTGACGGGAAAAGGCCAGTAGACGCTGAGTTAAAGTGGCCGCCCGGTTCGCGCCGTCCAGGGCTCCATCGATGAAGCGGGTGATGTCAAAGTCACCCTTTGCCAGCTTCCGGCGGGCTAAATTCAAGCCGCCAATGATCACGGCGAGCATGTTGTTAAAGTCGTGAGCTATCCCTCCAGTCAATTGGCCAACCGCCTCCATCTTTTGGGCCTGCCGCAGCTGCTCCTCCGCCTTCGAACGCTCGGCAATCTCTGCAGCCACGCGCTGCTCCAGACTGATATTGAGTGCCTGCAGTTCCGCTTCGGCCCGTTTTCGCTCGGCGAGCTCCCTTTCGGCGGCTGCAAACAGTCTCGCATTGTCGATGGCTGTCGCCGCATGCCCCGCAATCCCCAAAAGCGCCGTTTCATGTTCTTCCTGGAACTTGCCGGTTTCTTTATGGCCAAAGAACAGTCCCCCCAAAACGTCGCCGGTGCGCGAGATGACCGGTACCGCAAGATACGAGCGCACCGGAAGGTGGCCTTCGGGCATTCCCTTGCGGGGAACGTTCTTGCCATATCGCGGGTCGGCGAGGATGTCTTCCGATCGGACCACCGCCGTGCCAAGGAACGTCGGCTCAAACACGGCTGTATTTCGCGGCATCGGAAAATTCGCGAATGCCGATCTGGGCACGCCTGAGAGCGCGTAGAGCATGTAGCTCCCGCCCTCAGGCGAGAGAACATTGTAGAAGAATGCCCCAAATTCCGCGCCGCAGAGCTCAAGGCCAGCATCCGTAACGGTCTGGACAATGGTCTCCAGATTACGCTCCCTGGCGACGGTTGCCCCCGTGTCATTCAAGATTCTGAGATGCCGATCGGTTTTCTTACGCGCCGTGATGTCAATGACAGTGCCAACAAAGCGCACTGCGTTGTGATTGACGAATATTGCGTCCCCCGTCGCAGCGAGCCAACGTTCGATTCCGTCCTCGATCCCAATCGTCCGATACTCGATGCGATACGTCTCGGGGGAGGAAGGGTCCAGCGCTTTGGTCACCGCGCGATGAACACGATCGCGATCGTCAGGATGGAGCCCCGCAAGAAACGATTCTTCATATGAAATCTCGGCTTGGGAGGACAGGCCAAACAGGGCTTTACATCTCGCGTCCCAGCGAAGGACGTTATGTATCGGGTCAAAGTCCCACGTTCCGATACCGGCTGCGTTGTTAGCAAGGCCGAGGCGTTCTGCGGCTTCGCGCGCCACCTCTTCAGAACGGACCCGCTCAATGTGAGCCCACGACCTTTCGGTAACTTCCCCGAGAAGGGCCAGCTCGCCAGCGGCCCAGCGATGAGCGGTCTGATGATGTATTGCCATCAATGCCGTTAAGCAGCCTTCTTTGACGAAGGGCATGCAGATGGTGGATCCGATCCCAATATCCTGGAAGGTTTGGGCTTCTTCCGGATCCAATTCTTGAGCATTGTCATTGATGATCAACGGCCGGCCATTACCGAGCTCTTGAACGGCCTTTTTGCCGAAGTCAGCAAGGCTGTAGTGACCCAAGATGTGTTTCGCGCCAGGTGCTGCCCAATCCCCGCGAATAGTGAAGCCGTCCTGATCTTCATCCATGTCAGCATAGGCGCAGTTAGACACGTTGAGGTGCTGGCCTAGCATCCGGGTCGTGATTGATAGAATTTCGTCGGCCCTCCTGCACTTCGCGGTCTCTTTGCCGAGTTCATCCAGAAAGGCAAGACGGGCTTCACTCGCCCGTATAGTTGCCTCTGCTCTACGACGTTCTACCGCAGTCCGGGTCCGGTCAGCGACCTCCCGTACGAGGTCAAGTTCGGCGTCTGACCATTCTCGAGCTTCAGCATTGTTGAGATAGAGCAACGCCACTACGCCGTTTGGCTCAAGGATAGGCATGTTCACCAAGGCGCGTGCTGAAATAAGCTCGAGGGCCCTCGCTTGATCTCCTACTCGACCATCTTTCTGAGCGTCAGCAAACACGACGGTCATGCCGCGCTTCAGATCCTCAATGTAGCTGCCGTAGTCGCGGAAATGCAGAACGCCAGCAAGGCTTGTTATGCCCGGCGCATTCCAGTCACGGCTTATCGTGATCGTTTCAGCGGAAGGGTCAATTGTTCCATATCCGGCGCGGCTGACACCGAAAGCCCGCCCTAAGGTTTCCGCAGCGGCGTACGCAAGGTCATCAGGGTCTGATATCTGGCGTATATGATCGCCTAATGTGGAAAGCACCTCGTTACGCAGCTCCGAAGCCATCATTCCCGTCATACCAAGTCCTCAGCTGTCGGCAGCTGTACAAGGTCGCCACAACTCGAAGTGCTTCGAACGGGACTGAGAAAAAGGCTCACGTGACCCCATAAATTCAATAAAATTCGGAATTTGGTCAATTCGTTGCCGGCCGTCAGGTTCCAATTTTCCGTTTGGCCAGGTTAGCTGACCGCCGCGATTGCGAATTATTCAGCTGATAGGCTTTGCGACCGTCAGAGAGTCGAGGAGTCCGTTCACCCCGGACAAGGAATGCGTTCGTACCGCCTGGGGCATCGGATGGCATTGCTGTCGAAGAAGGAAAGCCCGTGATGAAACGCCCGTCGTCGCGAGAAGCCCGCCGCATCTGGCGGGCTCGCGATCAGTCGTCTCGACCGCAATCGGCTAATCGCCCCTTACTCGGGCGTGCCCTGGCGGAAGCCAAAAAAAATTGCGCCCCCCCTTGAAACTTTCCGCCAGTTTTTTTTATTTTAGTGCTGCTGGACGCCAGAGGTTGGGTCCAGTGTGAGGCGGACGCCGGGGGTGTCCGGCGCCTGCTCATACCCATCTTGCTCATTGGAGGATTGGGCTATGAAGACTTACGACTTTGCTCCGCTTTGGCGCTCAAGCATTGGCTTCGACCGCCTGTTCGACCTCGTGGATGCCGCACAACGCGCCAACGAGGACCATTTTCCCCCATACAATATCGAGCGTGTCGGGGACGACCGATACCTCATTTCGCTGGCTCTGGCGGGTTTCTCGCCGGACGAGATCAGCTTGACGGCAGAGCAGAACGTTCTGACGGTCGAGGGCCGCAAGGGCGAACAGAAGCGTGACTTCCTGTTCCAGGGCATTTCTGGTCGCGCGTTCAAGCGGCAGTTCAACCTTGCCGACCACGTCCAGGTGACCAGCGCGACTTTCGAGAACGGCCTGCTGCAGATCAACCTGATCCGCGAAATTCCCGAGGCTATGAAGCCGCGTAAGATCGAAATCAACGGCGCTTCCCGTTCTAACGTCGAGCAACTTGAAGCCAGGGCGGCCTAACGCCTTTATCGATCGCTTTGTGCAATCGTTCCGCGATGGCTTCGGCCGTCGCGGACCTGCGTGACATTTGGCATCGCGCTGATCACTCGCGAAATCGTCAGGAGGCAGGGATGACCCACTTCGCACTTCCAGCCTTGGCCGCTGGAGAAGGCCTTACGAATTATCTCACCGCTATCAAGCAGTTTCCACTCCTCAAGCCTGAAGAAGAGCTCGCCTACGCCAGGCGCTTACGCGAAGACGGCGACAGGGACGCTGCCTATCATCTTGTGACAAGCCATCTCCGTCTGGTCGCCAAGTTGGCGATGCGCTATCGCGGCTATGGGCTGCCTATCGCCGACGTCATTTCGGAAGGTAACATCGGCCTGATGCAAGCCGTGAAGCGATTTGATCCGTCTAAAGGTTTCAAGCTTGCGACCTACGCCAGCTGGTGGATCAAGGCAACGATCCAAGATTACATCCTGCGATCATGGTCGATCGTCCAGATTAGCGCTACGTCCACCCAAAAGCGGCTGTTCTTCAACTTGCGCCGCTTGAAGAGCAAGATCGCAGCTCTTGAAGAGGCCGATATGCAGCCCGACCACGTCGCAACGATCGCGCGTCGCTTGAATGTATCCGAGCGCGAGGTCATTGCGATGAACCGCCGGTTCCTCGGAGACATGTCGCTCAATGCGACTTCACGAGAGGACGACGAAGAGGGAGCTGAGTGGCTGGAGCGCCTTCCTGATCCTGACTCCAATTTTGAAGAAGATGTCGCGGAACGTAGCGAGCTTAACTGGCGGCGGCAGGTGCTGACGCGAGCACTCGCCCAATTGACCGCCCGCGAGCGGCGCATCATCGAAGCACGATGGCTGTCGGACACTCCTCTAACACTTGATGAGCTGGCGGCAGAGTTGAGCGTGTCACGGGAGCGGGTACGACAGGTAGAAGTTAGAGCGCTCGAAAAGGCCCGAGCGTATGCAGCATCGCTCTCGAGTGTTGACGCGTAGTGAACGCCAATGAGCGCGGGCTCGCCAAACTCCACAGGTTTATGCCATTAAACCAAACAAACGAGAGGGAGTTAGGGGGCACTGAGGTGCCCACAAGGCCTTAAGTAACGGCTGCTAGCGGATCTTCCGGAGCCTGCCTCAGTCAGTTTGGCCTGGTCCTTCAAGACCTCGACCAGCCCTATCCACCGGCTCGCCGAGTTGACTTTCAGTAATCGGCGACAGCTTCAGCCAGTTGGCGTAGATGTCGCGGAGCGTCCATCCGAGATCGAAATCGTCCTGCCAGTTCTGCACTTATTTTCTTTAAAAATGGACCCGCCGCGGACTTCGCGACCAGCGTGAAGAACCAAATCGGCGGCCTGCCTTCGCTCTTCAGCCCGTTTCAAAAATCCAAGCTGTGGCGGATTGGTGACAGCCTTGGGAAACACGCGGAAATAATATTGGAATCGCGGAAAACTTATAGGGGATTCCAATGAACAAGTATGTGTTGGCCACGGCCGCTTTGGCCTTAAGCGCTGCATCGGCCTCGGCCGCCGATTTGGCGGCCCGCCCGTATACGAAGGCTCCGCCGGCTCCTGTCGCAGTCGGTTACAACTGGTCAGGCTTCTATGCCGGCGTCATGGGCGGCTATAGCTGGTCGGATCGCATCCGTGTTGACGGTTTCACCGCTGCGTCGAGCGACATCAATGGAGGCTTTGGCGGGGGGACCATCGGCTACAATTGGCAGACGCCGGGCAGCAACTTCGTTTGGGGCCTTGAGGTCGACGCGGCAGGTGGCGACGTCAAGTACCGCGAAACGGGGCTGTTCGGCATCGTCCCGGTTACCGCGGAAGATAAGATCCGTGCCTTCGGCAGCGTCACGGGTCGCCTTGGTGTGACCTCGGGGGCGGCTCTTTTTTACGTGAAGGGCGGCTACGCCTGGGCTGATAACCGCCTTTCATTCACCACTCCTGGCGTGACGCTCTTCTCAGAGAGCAAAGTTCACTCAGGCTGGACCGTCGGTGGCGGCGTCGAGTACATGTTCGCTCCGAACTGGTCGCTAAAGGGCGAGTACATGTACGCCGACTATAGCAGCGAGCGTTACGGCACAGTGCTAACCGGTTTCACGGACCTTGGGGTGACGACGCATACTGTTAAGGGCGGCATCAACTACCACTTCAACTGGGGCGGGACCAGCTTCTAAGCCCATGTATGAAGACCGGGGCCCGGCGAAAGCCGGGCCTTTCTCGTCCTAAGGTAACCTCTGCCAATGGTTGGGAGGCGTTACAAGATTGGTCACGACGCCGGAGTCGGCCATACCGTAACGCCAGTCGAGATGCTACGAACAGTGATGGTGTGAGGGGCGTTACTTTTATGTAGCCTCTCTGCGATATCGATAGCGACATTGAGATCAGCATAAGTGCCGCCAGTGCGCTGGCTATTCACGAGAACCTCATAGTCGCCTGGTTCACCACGCATGCTTTCCCGCCTCCGGTAATAAGCGCGTATATTTTCGGGTCCGGCATCAGTTGAGTGATACGATCCGACCATTGAGAGCTGCGGCGAACAATATCCACGCCAGATACGGTAGCAGCAATGCCGCGGCGAAATAATTGACTTTAATTGCGGTGGCAATCGTCACCGCAATTGCAACGACCAAAAGCAGGATCACGATCAGTCCAGCCAGCAAATTGTGATTGCCAAAGAAAATAGGTGACCAAACTGCATTTAGCAAAAGTTGGATAGCGAATGCAGCGAGTGCCAGCGTACGCAGCGAGGACGGCGGCGCCTCCCAAATCAGCCACACCGAAATTGCCATCAAAAAATAAAGGATAGGCCAAACGATCGGAAATGCCGCGCGCGGCGGGGTCCACGACGGTTTCGCCAGGGTCGCATACCAAGTGGGAATCTCGGGAACGGTGACCTTTGCTCCCAATGCAGCTACGCTGAAACAGATGGCAAGGGCGCACATCAGTGACGCGGTGGAAGAAAAAGTAAGGTTCAAGTGGGTACTCCATTGGCGTTTATCGCGACAAACTTAGCGCGCTTTTTCTCTGTCGGCCAAGAGCGAGATGCCCGAGAAAGACCTCAACGATCGTTTCCTCGATACCTCAAGGACCTCTATTGCGCGGAGAGCAGATCTACAAAGCGCTGCCCAAAATGGCCATGGCGCCGACCAACCCCTTATCAACGTGATTTCTTTGCCGTGGACCACAGCTGCGCCATTGGGCCAGTGGCTCCATAAATCGGGTCCTTGCTCGGCTTGATAACCTTGGCAATTCGTTTGATTGCTTCCGGCCGGGCGCGGCTATCGGTGCATTCGTCGTACGTCCCTTGCTCGGGATAGGCTCCCACTACTTGAAATCCTCGACTTGCCTTGATGAGACGATGTCCGGTTCCAGCGGGCAGCACCGCGACGTCCCCTGGATAGAGCGTCAACACGCGCCCCTTTGGACCCCCAAATTCGAGGGCGGCACGGCCTCGCGCCACCCCAAGAACTTCGTGAACCTGCGAATGGTAATGCACAAAATCGTAGACGGTGTCCCGCCAGGACCGGCCCCAATTATTTTCGGCGAAGATCACATCCATGATTGTTGCTGCTTTAAAACGCCTTGTCGAAACATTGATAGCTCCCCGGTAGAGCAGCACAGGGAAGCGAGGATTATTGGGAATGAGACCGTCGTCCGAAAACATCATCGAAAGGGGTTTTCGCGTTAGGACAAAGCCGGACAGCGCTTCCCTGTCTGGACGATCTTCGACCAGCCTTCTACCGATGTTTTTGATTTGGTCCTTGAGCGGCATTGATCTCTCCCGAAGCGAAGCGCCGCGATCTCAAAATATCAATGGCCCCTTATCGTGCGCTCCAAGATCGCATTGTTGCGATGCTAGCCGAAGGCCGCTTGCTTTCTTTGTATCCTTGCGCCGTCGTTTATGCATGACCGAACTCTTTCTTCAGTTCTGCTTTTGCCTCTTCTAATCGTGACACGTGCGTGGTCCTCCCGGCACGATTGATGTGAAATGTGAGCGTCGATAGCGCCGACCGGTGGGGATTTGCTTTTCGGGAACCGCCATGTCCTGCGGAACGTTTTGAACAATGCGATTTTCGTCGGATCTGTCAGCTTGAAAACGCCTTGTCTAAGATCCGACGCGTCGCTTGTCTTCGTAACATGCCGCGACCATCTCTTTTTGACCGATCGTGCCGTTGTCCCGCGAGCTCGTTTTGGGTTGATTTCGCTTTGGACAACCTCCTCGCCCCGCTGCTGTGATTTTCTTCCAATATTGAGCCATGGCAACTGCCGCTTCGCTAGCTTTATACCGTCTTTCCGATCGCCTCAGCGTAGGTTGTGTGTGGGAGCGCACGGAAGCACTGCCGATCAACGCTCGGAAGAATGCGGCGTTCCTAGAAAGATACATCACTTGGTACGCCTGAACCAAAACGTGCGCGCGCAGGCCCCGGTTTCTAACGGCCTGGCGATGCATCCTCCGGGCCGATGGTCCTCTCCACTTCACGGGCCGTGCGGAAATCGTCCATGCGATCGGTGTTCGGGCCGAGTGCGGCTTCCTTGCTGAGCCAATGATACACGCGACCCACGGCCCGCTGCAGGACTTTCGGTCTGCCCGGACGCATGTTGCGCGCTCTGCAGATCGCACGTTCGGCATAAGCTTTAAAGTAATCGACTGCGTCAGACATCGGTGCTCCCCTCAGAACCTACGGCGGGACAAGCGAGCCGGCAATTGGGCGGTCGAACCAAAGCCAAGACGCCGTCGTGGATGTCAAAGAGACAACGGAGAACCCTTCGAAAGGGTCCAGCCGGCTCATGGCTGCCCGAGGTTAATTCTTCAGGCGCTCCGCCCACTGTGAGATCATGAGTGCAATTTCGGACACCACTTCCTGGTTGGTCCGTCCGCTGCGGACCGGGATATGAAAGCCGTGATCGGCACCATCGATCAGGCGAGAGGTCGCCCTCGATCTCAAGCCTTTGCAGACTTGGCGTAGGAGCGCGGGCTCCGCCAGCTTGTCACGTGTTCCCTGGATGAAGAGCATTGGGATCCGAATGCCCGCGAGATGTTCGGCCCTTATGATCGAAGGTTTGCCGGCGAGATGCAGGGGGAAACCGACAAATGCCAGCGCGCGTACGCCTTCGATCGGATCTTCTGCCTGCGCCTGCGAGGTCATGCGCCCGCCGAATGACCTGCCGCCCGCTATAATTAGCATCCCGCGGCATCGACGGCGGGCCTCCGCCGCGGCCAATCGTATGGCCGCATGGGCGACCGCCGGACTGTCGGGGCGCTTGCTGCCCTTCTCCATGAACGGGAACTGGAAGCGCAAGGTCGCGATGCCATGGCCATAAAGCTTCGCAGCAACATCTTCCATGAACGGATGCGTCATGCCAGCGCCTGCCCCATGGGCAAAGACGAAACAGGCTCGCGCGTTCCGCGGCTTCATTAGGAGGGCTGATAGCGCGAGCGCGTCCTTTCTCTTCAGCGTCAGGGGCGTTACGGGCGGCAGCCGGGTGTTCATTTCGCTGCCGACCGCTCGCCGAATCGCTCCTCCAAGCCGAAGACCGAGCGACCGCCGAGCGCGGAGGATGCCTGTAATTCACCATCCACGAAATCCTCGAAGCACGGACCGCTTGCCGTTTGTTCGAGGCGGCGAGCCTGGTCGTCGAGCCGTTTCAGAGTCTGCATCTCCTCGTCTCTGCCGAGCTTGGCGTTCTGGACGGCTGTTTTCAGCACGCGGATGGTCTCGTCGTAGACCTTGATCGGCACCGGGTACGGGTGACGATCCTTGCCTCCATGGGCGAGTGAAAAACGCGCCGGGTCGCGGAAGCGGTACGGCGCGCCATGGACGACCTCGGTCACCATCGCAAGCGAGCGGACCGTCCGTGCGCCGACGCCCGGCGTTAGCAGTAGCTCGGGAAAGTCGAGCGGCCCGCGCTCGGCAGCCGCGGCGAGCGTGCCATGAAGGCGCCGGGTGAACACATCGCTCGAGCGGACGTCGTGATGCGCCGGCATGACGAGATGCGGCAGGAGGGGCTGGGCAGGCCCACC
The DNA here is from genome assembly GCF_900108575.1 of Tardiphaga sp. OK245. NCBI lineage: Bacteria > Pseudomonadati > Pseudomonadota > Alphaproteobacteria > Hyphomicrobiales > Nitrobacteraceae > Tardiphaga > Tardiphaga sp. OK245. Next base: position 509,941 of record NZ_FNWZ01000005.1, read on the forward strand.
ACCAGTCAGTGCTGCGAACTCGTCGACGATGCCGTCGGGGCCCAAAGCCGTCAGCAGGTCCAGTTGCGCCGTCCGGGAAGGTGCGGCGCGCGCATCCGTCAGATTGACGACGTTCCCTTGAAACGGACCATCGATGGCGCTGTGCGGCTCGTCGACGAAACTCGTCAGGTTCTCGGAATGCCAATGGTAGCGGCGGGCCTGTTTCTTGTCGCCGTTCATACCTTGCTGGACCACCGTCCATTTGCCTTCGTCGGTGACGAAGAAGCCGTGCAGGTAGAGATCGAAGCCGTCCTGGATGGCTGCGCTATCGACCTTGGCGACGAGACGGCTCGCGCGTGTCAGGGCCGCGCCATCGAATCCGATGCGGTCGCCGAGCGCATGAAGTTCGTCAGGCGTTTTCCGCGAATGCTGGCCCCGACCTCCGCAGACGTGGATACCGAGTTCGTCCTGCAGCGGCCCCAGGCCCCGCTTCAGAGCACCGATGACGCTGGTCGTGATCCCCGACGAATGCCAGTCCATTCCCATCACCGCGCCGAAGGACTGGAACCAGAACGGATGGGACAACCGCCGCAAAAACTCGTCGCGACCGTAATGGTGGACGATCGCCTGGGTGACGACGGCACCGAGCGCTGACATGCGCGCGGCCAGCCATGGCGGAACCCGTCCACCATGCAAAGGAAGATCGGCGCTGCCGGTCCGTTTCGCCATTCGTCCTCGATATCCGATTCTTTGCCGTTAGGGGCTACGCTCGACCATCGTCCGGAAGGTGATGGAGTAGCGTTTGGCCTCGACGGCCGGAATGCTGTGTTCCCATACCGACCGCGCCTCGCCGGACATCATGTAGATCGAACGGGACTTCGCTTCGAGGGTGAAACGCTCGAACTTGGTCGAAGCGGGCCTGCGAAATCGGAACTTGCACATCGCGCCCAGCGACAGGCCGAAGATCCGATCGAAGTGCGGCTTGTCCCTGTGCCAACCGATCCCGACTCCGACGTCGTATTCGGTGCAGAGAACTTGCTGTATGCGCGTACTGGGTCCACCGAAAGTCTCGACGCGATGTGAGACATCGGCGAGCCATTCAGGAATCAGCTCGGCTTCAACGAGGCGGCGTGCCGTATAGTCGTAGCTGAACCCGAAGGAGGCTACGCGACGCTTGCCCTCATACTGGCCGAACTGAAACGGCTGGAGGGGCAAGTCGGCCACCTGGGCTATAAGGTCGAGCGCTTCCGCTTCCGAAACGAAGTCGTCGACATACCGGAGGCCTTCGGGACCTGTCGTGTTTTCCGTAAACAAGCTGAACTGGTTGGACAGTGGATTTTACCAAGGCTGTGGATCTACGATCCTAGTTATGGAGCCGTAGTAAGAAGTCAAAGGTCGGGCAGAGCCGGCACATCATGACCGGCCGAACAGAAACGGCGCGTACGCGATCGCAAGGAGGATCAGCGCCAGCGGAAACGCGGCGGCGATGCAAATTTTATCGGTGTTGCGAAGCTGCATGCCTACGAAACCGAACGATCGGAGTTCCGTTCCAATGCCGGCCTTAGTCGCCGCCCTTCTTCACCCGATGTAAACTGGCAGCTAGCTTCTCGCGTTGCTGCTCCCAGCGCCGTCGCTCCGCTTCCGCGCGCTTGTCGATTTCGTCTCGTTCCCCTTGTATCGCGGCTTCCCTCGCGTCGTGCTCCTGTTCAGCGGCATCAAAGGCTCCTTGGGCGTTTGCAACCTGCGCTGCTTTCCGCTCTCGCTCCTTGGTCCTGGCTCGTTCTTCCTTGCGCTGGTCGGCCTCGCGTTTCCGCCGCTGTTTGTCGAAGGCGGCCGCGGCCCGACGTGCTTGCACGTTGTCAACTTTGGCCGCTTTGACCCGAGGCGCGGCCCGCTTCCGCAGCGCTGACACTTTCTTGGGGGCCGCAAGGTCTTTCGGAAGTTCACTCGTCTCCTCGAACGCGCCATTGGTGCCGACCGCTCTCCGCAAAACGGTGCCGGGATGCGCGATTGTTGCCGAGACGATTGCAGGGTCGTCAGTCTCCTTGGCGAAGCCCTGGTGAAACAGGTTGCTGTCGGCGCCCCAGATATCGAGCGCGGCCTTCATGGACGGCGCCGCGACGGCCAAGTCGAAAAAGCCGATCGATGTCTGGTAGGTCTTGAGCTTCCGGGTCATCACTCGCAGGCCGGACAGGTGTCGGCCAAGCCATCGAGCACTTTCTCGATGGCTTTCACCCGTTGCTCCTTGTTCTTGCCGGAGAACTTTCGATGTTCGGCGATCGATCTTGCGTAATCCACGGCATGGTGGCTGTGACGAAGCCGCATATAGCCGTGATTTGGACATGGCGCGATGGCGTGGGCCTCAAGGAGGATATCCGTCGCCCACATGGATAGGGTCTCGGCGTCGTTCGTGTTCTTCGACATAGTCATGTCTCTCTAGGGAATTTTTTCCGAAAATGGGATTTGGCGTTGACCGGAAATCAGACATGCCGTTCCGGCGTTTTGACATGCGAGAATGTGTCATCGTCGAACATACCTTGAAAACAGCTAGGCTATTCTCGAGTTCCTTCTCGGTCTTAAAGGCATTCGCCATGCCTTGCGTCAAATCCGCCACAATACTGACGGTCGCCGGATCTTTTTCGCTTTCGGCGGGGTGTTCCGAAGCCTCGCATCGGCGGAGCCAGACCGCGAGTAAGGGATTGCAAGACGCTATCCATCGCGGCCAAGGGTAGGTCTTTGCTACAAAACGGGCTTTACAGCATCGCATTCAATGCCCCGGCAAGCGCGGAGGAGCCGGCGTCGTCGTGCTGTTTGACGGCGTTTTGCTTGGTGGCGATTCTTCTCTGCTGTACAAGGGCGCTTACGAGCAGCGAGACGGGAAGTTCTAAGCGACTGTCCGGACATCCGGTTGGAGGTCCGTCTCAAGTTCAGGGCGCCCGTCTGAGGGCACCATTTACGTCTGGTTTTGGCTGCACGCCAACAGGAAATCCAGAGCCGACATCGCATCCAGATATCGCAATTTCACACGGCCGTTCACCCCAACCGCTTCGTCGACTAACGTCTGATCAGGCACCCGCTTGAAGCCCATTGCCCAGTTCGGAAACAGCCGGTCCCCATATCCAATGCCGCGCTGGAGCAAGCTGATATCTCGATGCCGCGGATCGACGCTGATACGGCCGTAAACTTCGATCACATTCTCCGGCTCTCCCTCAAGCGCTTGAAGAAAGTCGCCGTCGGAATAGACAAGCATGCCTGTTATATGCGCGGCATCATTCCGCGCCCTTGCCTTCTGCAATAGCTCGGAAAGATCCCCGGGTGAAAACGGCTGATTTGCAGTGCTAAGATACAAAATACGAAACACGAACGACCTCCACCTCCGTCAACGCCGGCTTCCGGAGAGAGTTCAATGGTGCCTGAACGGCAACGTCCGCCGCCGACCGGCGCCGCCCCCCTGAGCTCACCCGAGCAAGTGTCATCAAGGTTGCCGAAGGCCCTCCCCGACTTCTCAATGATTTACGGTACCGACCCGGTGACGTTGCGAAAAGCCATGGCTGGCGCCGATCAAAAGGCAGCTTTGCGCCCGAAGCGGAGGTCCATCCCAGATCAGCTTTGCCCCAAAGCAGCCATGGAGGCCAGCTTTAGCCATTTCCCACTTGTGTGAACGCGCCTAAGATGGTGAGGGATAGCTGTGTTCCGCTGATTTGGACCAGGTACCAACAGCATCAGGGGAGTGGCCGTGACGGGCTCGGTGTCTGACGAACCTTTCCCGTTCGGCGGTGGTGAAAATGGCGCTCTTATTCGTGCGCTCGATTGGTCCAACACCGGTTTGGGGCCAATCCCCGAGTGGCCAGAAAGCTTGAAGACCACGGTTAGCGTATTGCTGCGCTCCCCAGTTCCCATTGTGCTCTTGTGGGGACCGGACGGCATCATGCTTTACAATGACGCCTATTCTATTTTTGCCGGAGGACGTCATCCCCTCCTGTTCGGCTCAAAGGTGCGGGAAGGTTGGCCCGAGGTGGCCGACTTCAACGACAACGTGATGAAGGTCGGCTTGAGCGGGGGCACGCTCTCGTACCGCAACCAAGAACTGACCCTTCATCGTTCAGGCGTTCCTGAGCAGGTCTGGATGAACCTCGATTACAGCCCAGTGTTGGGCGAGGATGGTCGTCCGGAAGGCGTTCTCGCCATTGTCGTGGAAACTACTCAGCAGGTGTTGGCAGAGCGAGCGTTAGGCATCGCGGAGGAGCGACTACGACAAGCTCTGAACGCTTCTGGGATGGTAGGTACGTTTAGTTGGCATGTACAGTCCGACACCTTCTATTCCGACGCGCGATTTGCTGAGATGTTCTCGGTCGATCCCGCCAAAGGAGACAAAGGTGCTCCGTTGTCGGAGTATCTAGCTGGTGTTCATCCCGAGGATGTTCGACGGATCGCCGATGCCGTGAACCACACTGTCCTCACCCGGGAAAAGTATGTTCAAGAGTATCGGCTTCTTCAGAAAGACGGGAGTATCCGCTGGGTCGAGATGCGCGGTGAATGCCTCTACAGCGAGAATGGTAAGCCGGGCCGCTTCGTTGGTGTGGTGATCGACGTGACCAATCAGAAGAACGCACAAGAGCGTCAACGATTGCTCGCTCGCGAAGCGGATCACCGAGTAAAAAACATTTTCGCCAATTTCCACTCAATGATTAGTCTGAGTGCACGGAGTGCCGGAAGCCCAAAGGAGATGGCTCAAGCTCTTCGTGGCCGATTGGACGCGCTGTTGCGAGCCAAGGATCTTGTCCGTCCAGGTATCATGGGTACTGAGCACGAGAGCGAGCAGACAACGATGGACGCGCTGGTGCGCACCGTGTTGCAGCCTTATGAAGATGGCTCGCCTGACCGCATCGTCATAAGCGGACCCAACGTGCCAGTGGGAGCAAAGGCCGTGACGGGCCTTGCTTTAGTGTTGCACGAGACGGCGACGAATGCGGTCAAGTACGGGGCCCTGTCAAGGCCGGATGGTTCGATCCATGTCACATGGAACGCGAGCGGTGACTACTTCAGTCTGGACTGGGACGAAACCGGCGGTCCTGAAATTCATGTAAAACCGCAGACGCGTGGCTTTGGTAGCACTCTCATCGACCGCAGTGTGACCGGAGAACTGGGAGGCCGGATCGAGCATAACTGGCTGAGAAACGGTCTTAGGCTAAAGCTGAGCATTCCTCTGCAACGCCTTTTAGTTTGAACGTGCATAGCCGATCGACACCTGATCGAAGGTCCGCTTCGCACCCAGAAGCTGCCACAGCGGGTTATCGGTGTCGCCGATCCTCGATAGCACCCCCTTGTCTCGCAGATCGGCCCTTATCTTGCGTACGCTTGGCAGCTGAATACCCAAATCGCACGCCTTCATTTTGACTGACGTAATGGCCGGCGGAGCGCTGCTGCGGCACGTAGAGCAGACGCTCCGCTGTCGACCAGTGCTTTCAGCTTGGCAACGTCGTCCGTGTCCCATTGCTACGCAAGAAGGTGCCTGCTCACGGCTATTTCTCCATCGGTCGAAGCTCGCCCTCCAACCAGCCTGCGGCTTGGATCGCGGGATCTGGCTCAACGGCGGTATTGATGAAGCTGCACTTTGGGCATTCGTAGGAATGCACAACGAAGCCCTTTTCCGGGAGGGAGCATCTGATCCAGTGAGTGGCGGCTCCGCAATTTTGACAAGGTGGAGTTCGGGTGCGCGGCATGGCAGCACGTCATGAGTTACAAAAGTCCACGCTTGATAATATTCTTCAAAACACTTGCTATCAAGGAGAAGTGGAGCCGTTCAGACTGAACTAATGCGCTCAATCCTGTTTTCGAACAGTGAGCGCGTAACAACCTTGGAGCGAAGTGCGTTCGCCAACATCTTGCAGACGCACATCGGTTCACCTTTAACGGTCGTGCACCTGCGAGTGTCTCCGTATGCAAATCTTATCAGTCTATCGATGTCGCGATCTGCGATAGCTGCTTCAATCTGGTTGTCATAGGTCAGGAAAATCTCGGCTGAAGAGGATAGTGATGAAGCGCAATTAAGAAGGGTTTTGACCGCCAACGTTGAGAAGTTGTGCCACCGCCGTCAGTAGCTGTGCCGGTGCAAAAGGCTTTGTCAGGAGGACACTGTTCGGCACGCCTTGGGAAGCCCATTCCGCGGCGCTATCCCCGGTCATATATACGACAGCCAGTTCAGGATCGATCGCTCTTGCGTGCCTGGCTACATCCCACCCCGATAGTGTGCCGGGACTCAACTTTATGTCGGTCACCAGTGCGCGGTATTTGGGTGCGGAACTATCGAGTAGTCTAACCGCCTCATCCCCGGACTTGGCAACGATGACTTTGAATCCGCCATCGCCCAACGTCTCTTCAACTATATTTCGGATCAGCTCTTCGTCTTCAACGAGCAGGATTACTGGAAGGTCTTCCACTGATGCGCCCCTGTTGACAGCCGGAAGCGACGGTCGCGCTACAATTGATGGGGCAGCGAAAAGTTCCAATAAACCTTTGATGCTGAGAAGTGGCTCTAGGAAAAGGGCGAGGCGTTCGGTGACGACGGGACAGCATTATCGCGGGCGATCGAAGCTCTAGTGCCTTCAAAGGCGTTCGACAGAATGAACTCGATTCACTCGTCGGTATGTCTGCAGCGATAGCCCTTTTCAGGTCGGCGGCTGACTTGTCGGTGGGCGCGGATCAAGTTCTCCGAGGTAGCGCGTTATCGATCAGCAACGGGCTGACAAGTTTTACGATCGACGCTAAAGCCAACTGAGGCGCAAGTTGATCGGATCTCTAACCGATTAAGGCTTCCAGAAATTTGGCAGTGCGGCTTTCGGTATTGCGCGCAACCTGTTGGGGTTCGCCGGCGGTCACGACGGACCCGCCCTCAATGCCTGCGCCAGGGCCCATATCGATCACCCAATCACTTTCGGCGACCACTGCCATGTCGTGTTCGACGACGACCACGGTGTTGCCGGCATCCACCAGGCCTTGAAGCTGCGCCATTAGCTTTTCGACGTCTGAGGGATGCAATCCAGTGGTCGGCTCATCCAGTACATAAAGTTCCGCCCCCCGCTGAGCCCGTTGCAACTCGGTGGCGAGCTTGATCCGTTGGGCTTCGCCGCCACTGAGTTCCGTCGCGGACTGACCGAGTCTAATGTAACCGAGGCCGACCTCTCGAATGACGCCCAGCGAACGTCGTAGTAGCGCATTTTTCTCGAAAAAGGCGAAGGCATCGTCCACCGTCATGTTCAACACGTCAGCAATGGATTTGTCCCGGATCCTGATTTCCAATGTTTTCGCGTTGTAGCGCGCCCCGTGACAGGTCGGACATGGTGCGTAGACTGACGGGAGGAAAAGCAATTCGACGGTGACGAAGCCCTCACCTTGACAGGTTTCGCAACGTCCTTTGGCGACATTGAATGAAAAGCGGCCGGCATCATAATGCCGTGCCTTGGCCTGCTTCGTGGCCGCGAACAGCTTTCTGACGTGATCGAAAAGCCCCGTATAGGTGGCGAGATTCGACCGCGGGGTGCGTCCGATCGGCTTTTGATCGACGACTACGAGACGTTTTACGTGCTCCATGCCCGCGACGATGTTGCCGCCTAACGTTTGAACGGCGGTTTCCAGAAGGTCCCCTTCGTCTGGAGCGCCCCGGTCCTCTTCGCCGCTCTTGTGCCCCAATATTTCTCCAACCTTCTCGACTAGAAACTGAGTGATCAAGCTGGACTTGCCCGACCCCGAGATGCCGGTCACCGCGGTAAACACACCGACAGGAATGTCGACGTCGAGGTCCTTGAGATTGTTGCGGGTGACACCGCGAAGTTGAAGCTGACCTCGCGGGAGACGGCGCCTTCGATCGAAGGGCGTTGCGCTCCCGAATAGGTGGCGCCTTGTTTGAGACGCTTCGACGTCGGCAAGTCCTTTAGGAATACCGCTGTAAAGCACCTCGCCCCCGTGAACGCCCGCCGCGGGGCCGACATCGACTATCCAGTCCGCGTGGCGGACTACATCCAGTTCATGTTCGACGACGAAAAGCGAATTGCCCGCTGCCTTAAGCCGGTCCAGCGCTCGCAGGAGAGCTTCGGTGTCGGCTGGATGAAGTCCAGCGGAGGGCTCATCCAGAACATACACTACGCCAAACAAGTTCGACCTAACTTGTGTCGCCAACCGGAGCCGCTGCAATTCGCCAGGAGACAATGTCGGGGTGCTGCGCTCGAGCGCGAGATATCCCAAGCCGAGATCGAGCAGAATCGCCAATCTCCCGTTTAGATCTTCCAGAATGCGCTGGACCACGAGAGCTTTTTCCGGATGGTTTTTGGGCATTTGAGATTTGCCTTGGAGATACGGTGCGATCAACTCGCGAACGTCCTTCAAAGGAAGCTCAGACAGTTCCGCAATATCCAAGCCTGCGAATCTGACCGAGAGGGCTTCGGGCTTAAGCCGTTTTCCCCGACATACCGGGCAACGGCCGCTCAGCATGAATTGCGAAACCCGCCGCTTCATCATCGCGCTCTGCGTTGTTGCGAACGTCTGCAAGACGTATTTGCGTGCGCCGATGAAGGTGCCCTGATAACTCGGCTCTTCCTTGCGTCTGAGGGCACGCCTCACCTCGGCTGGCGTGTAACCGGCATATACCGGGACGGTGGGCTGTTCCTCGGTAAAGAGTATCCAGTCGCGGGTTTTCTTCGGCAGTTTGCGCCAGGGCGTATCCACGTCATGACCGAGAGTTACCAGGATGTCCCTCAGATTTTGCCCCTGCCAGGCGCTCGGCCAAGCCGCCACGGCTCGCTCTCTTATGGTGAGCTTGTCATCTGGAACCATCGAGGCCTCGGTAATATCGTGGATCCGACCGATTCCGTGACAGTGAGGACAAGCGCCTTCGGGAGTGTTGGGCGAAAATGACTCGGCATAGAGCAGTGGTTGTCCACGCGGGTAGTCGCCGGCGCGCGAATACAGCATGCGCAGCAGGTTCGACAACGTCGTCACACTGCCGACCGACGAGCGTGTCGTCGGCGATCCGCGTTGCTGCTGTAAAGCCACGGCCGGTGGCAGACCTTCGATTTCGTCCACCTCCGGAATGGACATCTGATTAAACAATCTTCTCGCGTAAGGGGACACCGACTCAAGATAACGCCGCTGCGCTTCGGCATAGAGCGTGCCGAAGGCCAGCGAGGATTTGCCCGATCCCGACACCCCTGTAAAAACGACAAGTGCATTGCGGGGGATGTCGACGTCGATATTCTTCAGATTGTGCTCGCGAGCTCCGCGAACCCGCACGAAGCCCTCATCGAAGGGCGAGCCGGCATTGTACGAACCCCGTCTTCCTGCGTACATCTTGCCCTTCCGTGGAACTTTGGCCGCGATTTCAACCACAGATGAAACTTTGGCGGAGGAGTGCGGTTCCCCCCAACGGATATCCTTAGCGTTGCAGAAGCCTCAACAACATAGGAGGTCGAGATGGTCGACACGTCGCAAATCAAAGAGCATATGGACGTCATCTCGTCGGACAAAAAGGTCGTCGGCAAGGTCGATCACCTGGATGGCGTGCATGCGATAAAGCTTACCAAACGGAGCTCGCCAGACGGGCAGCACCATCACTTCATTCCCGTCGATTGGATCGACTACGTCGATCAGCATGTCCACCTCAGCAAATCGGGAGTAGAAGTGACGGCGCACTGGAAGCACGGGCGGAGCTAGCCTGCTAGTTGGAATTCTACTTGTGACCTCTGGCCGGGGTATGGGATTGTTGCGTAGCCTTTCGCATGGCATTGGTGACTCGGTGGCCAATCTCTCGCAGCTTCGCAAGCTAGAGCTTGGAGGCCGGATTTCCCATGGGATCCAGCGCTGGTTACTGGATAATAGCGAGTTCGCCACCAGCCGCTTGGCCGGCGCCAGATATTCGCCGTTTCGAATGCATGGAAACATCGTACCGCACCACAGCCTTGCCGGCGTAGCTGCGCGTGACATCCGAGAACTCGCCTTCAAAGGTGCCGGCGACCGCCCATTCGTTCGTCCATTTCATCTCCGCGGATGCGGTCGTCGACGCAACATCGCGAGCCTGTGCCGCGCCGTTCACGACGAAGCTCGCACCGCGCAGCATCTGGAACGTCGCCGAAGCGAAACGGTCGGTGTTGAAATCATGCGCCCATGCGACTCGGCTGCGCAGGGTCAAGATCGCGTCCATCACGGCAAACGACTTGTCGGTGCGGAAGCCGAGTTCACTGCGGGTGCTTGGTCACCGTCTTGCCAGCATACGCCATGCGAAGGCATTGGCACCGCCGCCGGTCTCTGCACAATGGGTGCGCGCGCGAGAGATGAGTGCCTGGGGAGAAGGAAGCCTTAGACCTCTGTCAACGAGCGAGAGCCAATCCGTTGAAAACTCTTCTTAATGGTCCCACGGTGAGTGCAGTATGACACTGCAGACATCTACTCGATGAAACGTTTGGTCCTTGACAACGCCTCCGCTTATCTCCGTTCCTAACCAGTCGGAATGGAACGACGTGGAGATGCTCGTCCATCGCAAGGTGACCAGTGAAGACTATGCGCTTTCGGTGATGGATGCGTTAGACGGCCTTTATGCTGAAGGCGCCGCATCGACCAAGTTCTTCGGTCTCCACATCCATCCGTGGATATCAGCCCAGCCGACGCGGTTTCGCCATCTAAGTGAGATTTGTTGAGCATATCGTCGGCCACACTGAAATTTGGCACGCGACCACGGGAGAAATGGTGTCCACGGTCAAGTGAGATTAGACTACTCCAATGTGGGGACGATCATTCTGTTACAAGCGCAATCAACCTGCTGTTCAGAATGCCATTTTTGCAGCCGTATAAGGTGCTTTCGCGGATTGGGCGTAGTTCGTCACCGCCCCTATCCGGAGGTTCGGAATCCAGTGTTGAGCAGTCCGCTTTGCGCCAGAAGAAGTCATAGGCACAGCTCTGCACCTTAAGTCAGCAGCCCGAAAGCGCGGTTACCCCTGGCGTCGCCGTGGCACCCGTGGCATTGGCAGCCGCCATCATGCCGGGAGCGGCAAGGTTCATCGAGACGGTCTCGTTGCAGGCCGTCGCGTTCGGTGTAGGCATCGTCGCCGACAGGGCGATACTGGTGTCGCCGAGGATGGCAGTCGGCGCCTCAAGCGTGCCGGGCAGGACGCTGGAAATCAGCGGAGTCGTGAGCGGCAACGATGAGGGGTCGCTTGGGCTGGTATTCCCGTTCAGGATACAGCTGCTGGAGTCCAGCGGGCTACCAACCGGCGTGGTCGGGGTGGCCGTACCGGTCGCGCTACCGAGATTCGTCGTCGAGATCGTTCCCAGAGCGGCGGCGGGTGTCGCCGCACTGGGCGCTGTGGTTGGCGCGCAATTGATAACGGTACCCGGCGTTGTCGGATCCGACGCCAGCGGCACCGGAGCCAGGCTGGTATCTGCTGCTCCCGGAAGCGTTGCCGCGGAGAACGGACTCGGGCCGTTGAGCGGCGAGGAAACCATCGTACCAGGAGTGGTTGGAAGCCCCATCGACGTCGTGCCCATGGTCGAGACCTGCGCCAGAACCGCATCACAGCCCAACAGCGATAGCATCAAAACGCCCAACAGTCGCATCATCGCTACGTTTTCTTTCCTGCTCACACCGCCTGCTTGTGGGCTTTCACCTTCTGACCTTCGGCCAGATTCACCATCGGATTCAGTACCACCTCGTCGCCTGCCTTGATGCCGTCACGCACTTCCAACGAGGTGCCGAAATCGCGCGCGATGGTGATCTTGTGCATATGGACGATGCCATTCTCCGCAACGGCCACTTGCGTGCCCTCGGCGTTGAAGATCACAGCATCTGCCGGCACGATAAAGGCGGACGTCTTGCGCGGAACGTGCAGATCCACGGTGCAATAGATTCCCGGGCTGAGCGCCCCATCCGGATTGGGGATGTCAACTTCGGTCAACAACGTCCGGCTGCCGGGCTGCAACGCAGAGGCGATCCGCGTGACGGTGCCGTCAAACACCCGATTGGGAATTTCCGGAACGTGGACGCTCGCTTTCACGCCGGGAGTCACACCGAACGCTGCGTCCTGCGGCACGAATAGCTGAACGCGGACGACATTGCTGTGCATCAGCGTATACATGAACGTGGATCCGGACTGAACCAGGCTGCCATTGTCGATATTGCGCTGGGTGATAACCCCGTCAAACGGTGCGACCACGCGCTGATAGGCCTTCTCCTGCGTGAGAATCCGGATCTGCGCCTCTTGCGCGGCGATGTTGGACTGCGCGACTCCGACCGCCGCCTGCTGGGCCGCTAGTGTCAGCCGGTCGTTGTCGCCCTGCTGCAGCGTCAACCAACCCTGCTTCACGAGCCTGCTGTCGCGGCCGTTGGTGGCGTCCGCCAGATCGCGGCTGGCCTGGGTCTGCTGCAACGCAGCCTGGTTCTGTTTCAGCGTGGCCTGAGCCTGAGTGATCTGGTGATCGAGTTCCGGCGCGGTGATCTCGGCCAAAAGGTCGCCAGCCTTGACCCGATCGCCAATGTCTACATAGCGTTTTTCAACATAGCCGCTGGTGCGGGCAAAGATATTCGCCGCTTCGAATGCCGTGGTGGTGGCCGGCAGCGAGATGTCGTTGCTGCCGGTGCTGTCGCTGATAACCGCGACCTTCACGCCCGGGACCAGATCGCGGAGTTCCTTTGCTGTGTCCGCCACGGCCTGCTGCGCCTGCTCGTGCCGCCAGAAGCCGAAACCGAGACCGCCGCCGAGTAGCAACAGGACCGCCAGAACCAGCATCAGCCGGGCCTTGGAGCGAGGCCGCACCGTCGGCGGATCCGCCTGCCGATTTACCACGGACGGCTCTTCTTGCGTCCGCGCCTCATGCAACCTCTGAATCCCGGTCATGAACTTGCCTCCTCAAAGACGCCGTGTTGCGGCTGGCCGTCGACGCGTTTGCGCAACAGCGAAAACAAGTACGGCACGATCAAAAGCGTGGTCGGCGTCGCAAACAGCAATCCGCCGATCACAGCGCGGGCGAGCGCTGCATTCTGCTCCTCCCCCGCGCTGCCGATCGCCATCGGAATCATGCCGACGATCATCGCCGCCGCGGTCATCAGCACCGGCCGGATCCGGGTGTGGCCGGCGCGAATTGCGGCCTCGAACGCAGAATGCCCTGCGAGTTGCTGCTCGCGCGCGAAGGTAACCAACAGGATCGAATTCGCCGACGCCACGCCGACTGCCATGATCGCGCCCATCATCGACGGCACGTTCAGGGTGGTGCCCGTGATGAACAGCATGGTGACGATGCCGGCCAGCGTCGCCGGCAGCGCCAGCATCACCACAAAGGGGTCGCTGAAGTTCTGGTAGTTCACCACCATCAGGAGGTAGACGAACACAGCAGCGAACAGCAAACCGATACCGAGGTTGACGAAAGCATCGTTCATGCTCTGGATCTGGCCCAGTACGACAATGCTGTTTCCGGGCTTCATCTCCTTCTGCAAATCGGCCGTTACCTTGTTGATGTCGGCGGAGATCGCGCCGAGATCGCGGCCCTGTGCGCTTGCATAGACGTCGTAAACCGGCTGCACGTTGGCCTGGTTCAGGTTGGTGGGCAGCGGCTCGCGCTTGAAGGTCGCGACGTTGCTGAGCATTCCCGGCACCGGCTGGCCACCGACGGTCAGCGTACTCGACACCGGCGTATTGCCGTAGGCGTTGAGCGAATTGACTCGGTATTCGGGTGTCTGCACTGCGAGATAATAAGGAATGCCAGATATCGGATCGGTCCAGAAATTCGGCGACACCTGCGACGAGGAACTCAGGCTGACATTGATATTTGTCGCGATCGTACTGGCATTGAGTCCCAGCTGCGCCGCGCGGGTACGGTCGATCTCGGTATAAAATGATGGCGCGTCAGTTTCCTGCTGAAGATGCGCATCGACAATGCCGGGGATCGCCGCGATGCGCTCCCGCAGCTTCTGCGCGATGGCAAGGTCACCGGGATCGTAGCCGACGGTCCGGACGTCAATCTGGGCCGGCAGCCCGAAATTCAAAATCTGCGTTACGATATCGGCGGCTTGGAAGTAGAACACCTCTTCAGGGAATGCGGCCGGCAGCACTTCACGCAGCCTGCGGACGTAATCCGCCGTAGGCTTGTGACCTTCTTTGAGCTCCACCTGGATAATGCCGTCATTGACACCGATGGTTGAGCCGTCGGTAAAGGCAAGATTATAGGGTCGGGCAGGCAGGCCGATATTGTCGACGATCAGGCTGCGCTCGTTCTCCGGAACGATCTGGCGGATCTTGTCCTCCACCTGCTGAAAGATTTTTTCGGTGGCGTCGATCCGCGTGCCGGCGGGGGCACGGACGTGGAGCTGGATCTCGCCGCCGTCGATCAGCGGGAAGAAATCGCGGCCGACAGAGACCAGCATGACGCCGCCGAGGCCGATGATCAGCACTGCAGCCACCGGCACGGCGACGCGATTCTTGAGCAACTGGGTCAGCAGCGCGACGTAGCCCGTACGCATCCGCTCGAAGCCGCGCTCGAACGCACCCGACAGCCGCGCGAACGGCCCCTTCGGATGGCCATCGTCTGGGCCGTGCTTTTCGTACCGCAGCAGCAGCCCGATGGTGATCGGGGTGAGCGTCCGCGACAGGCCGTAGGATGCCAGCATGGCGAACACGACTGCAAGGCCAAGCGGCGTGAACAGATATTTCGCGGGGCCATCGAGGAACACCACCGAGGTGAAGACGCAACTGATAGCCAGCGTCGAGACCAGCGTGGGGATCGCGATGCCGGCTGCGCCATGCAGGGTCGCGTCCGGCAGCGCCATGTGCTCCTCGGTCAGCAGCCGATGCGTGTTCTCGATCGTCACCGTGGAATCATCGACGAGAATGCCGACCGCAAGCGCGAGGCCGCCGAGCGTCATCGTGTTGAGCGTTTCGCCAAGGAAATACAACACGACGAGCGACGACAGGATCGCCAGCGGGATCGAGATCATCACCACAAGCGTTGAGCGCCATGATCCCAGGAAGAGCAGAATCATCAGCGCCGTCAGGCCGGCGGCGATCGCGCCTTCGTGCAGCACGCCCGTCACCGATGACTTTACGAATACGGACTGATCGAACAACTCGTTGATCTTTAAGCCGGCGGGCGCTGCTGCCCGCGCTTGTTTAAGCACGTCCTTGACTGCGTTGACCACGGTCAGCGTCGAGGCGTTGCCATTCTTGACGATACTCAACAGCACCGAACGCCGGCCGTCCTGGCGCACGATATTCTGCTGCACTGCCGACCCGTCGCGAACCTGGGCAACGTCCTTCAGAAAGATCGTCGCGCCGTTGACAAACTTGACCGGGATCATGTTGAGGTCAGCGATGCTGGCGGGCGTCGCGTTTGTACGCATCGTATACTGCTTGTCGCCGATCTTGGCGGTTCCGGTTGGCAGCGTCAGGTTCTGAGTGTTGACCGCGTTGACGACATCGAGCGGCGTCAGTCCGCGCGACAGCAGCTTGTCAGGATCGAGATCAACCATAATCTGGCGATACTTGCCGCCAGCCGGGGTAGGTAGCGTCACGCCATGCACCGGCGCCAGCTGTTGCCGGACCCTGTAGATGCCGAAATCATACAACTGCTGTTCATTCAGCGTATCCGAGTTGAGGCTGAGCTGCAGCACCGGAACGCTGGAGGCATTGAACTGCACCACGATTGGCGGCTGGATGCCAGGCGGCATCAGCGCACGGATTGCATTTGTAGCCGAAACGATCTGAGAAATTGCGAGGTCGAGATTGACGTCGGGTTGGAAGTAAATCTTCTGAATCGAAAGCCCGTTCAGAGTTTGTGCTTCGATATTCTTGATGCCGTTGACGTTCGCGCTGATGGAGTACTGACTGTAAGTCGAGACCCGATCTTCCATCTCAGGTGTTGAGAGACCCGTATAGCTCCAGATCACCGTTACGACGGGAATTCGAATCTCTGGAAAGATGTCGGTCGGCATTGAGCGAATGGCAACGCCACCGAGAAACAGAATCAGCACTGCCACCACGTAATAGGTATACGGAAATCTCAATGCAAACCGCACGATGCCCATTGCTCGCTCCCAGATTGTCCGTCCGTGGAAGAATTCTGCGACCGCCCTGGGCGCCGCATGAAAGCAGAAACTCAGCAGCGGCAGATGTTCAGTGACTTGTCGAGTTGTTCGTCCAGCAGATGCTGCCGCGCATCGAACCTTGAAAGTCGCTGCTGTTCGTCCGCGTTCGCATCTTCGTCTGACAGAAAGCCATTCGGGGTCGGCTGGGCATGCCCCACCGGAGCCGGCAGGGGCTTCGATGCAACGATGGATTCACGGGCCATCGCGGCATTCGGAGCTGCTGCGATAGCGATCAACGCCATGAAGACTGCTGACACTATTGGCATGAGATTTGAGCGCATTGGATCATTCCTTCCTTGACACCAACCGGATTGGCGATCCAGCGGCGCGCTATCGTTGCTTCTTTGGAAGAAATAATGATGCGATGCCGCGGGCCAACTAAATAACGATTTAGGAAACGGCGTCCCGAGCAACGGACAGCGATCTCGCGGCGATGTGATCGCGGTCTAGACTTTTATCTCGGAAGCGTCAGGAAATCCGATTTCGATCACGCACCCCGCCCCCGAAAGAATCGTCAACCGAAAGCCGTGCAATTTGGCAATCGTGGCAACAAGAGTGAGGCCAAGCCCAAGACCTGGTGTCTTGCGAAACGCATCGGAACGGTAGAACCGCCGCAGCACCGCACTACGCTCATGTTCGCTTATCCCCGCGCCGGTGTCCGTGATCCGCAGGATACTCTCGCCGTCCCCGGACACCGTCGTGATCTGGACCTGCCCACCCCGCGGCGTGAACTTGATGGCGTTATCGACCAGATTGGCGATCGCTTCCATCAGCAGGTCACGATCTCCCTCGACGATCGGGGCATGAACGATATCGGTGCGCAGCGTGATGCCCTTATCTTCGGCGATCGGTGCATAGAGATCGCGGACGTCGTGCAGCAGTTCCTCCAGTGCGACCTTACCGAATCCGGTGGAGCGACGGTTGTTCTCAATCTCGGCCAGCCTCAGCAGCGCCGCGGCAATGGCCAGCGACTGGTCCATGCTCGCGATGGCCTTGTCGACCACAGATCGCAGTTCGGGCAGCGTCCTGGCGTTGTTTCGGCCGCGCTCCAGCGCCAGGCGTGCCCGGGTCAATGGGGTCCGCAGGTCGTGCGCGATGTCATTGCCGACTCCGGCAATCGTGTGGATCAGCGTTTCGATCTCATCCAGCATGCTGTTGACCATGCCGGCGAGTTGAGTGAACGGATCGCGACCGCGATTAACCGGGAGCCGTTCGTGCAGACTGCCCGCCACGATGCGCTGAATGCGCTCATTAACGCCCGCGATCCGACGTTCGGCGCGCAGACTGAGCAGTGCGCCCAACGCGAGGCATAGCAGCAGAGCCGGGATCAGACCGAGAGCCAGAGCTTGGCTGACAACCATCGACAGCTGAATCGCCTCATCGACATAGCGGCCGATCACCAATATCTCGCCGTCCGGCAACTGCTGGCCGATGCCCTGAACGGTTAGTTGCTCCGGGCCAGCGGGGCGCTGCCTTATGATCTCGACGGTCTGCACTGTGGCATCCAACCGCAGCGTCGCCGGCGGGCGCTCGAGATTGCCGGCGACCCGGCTTCCATCCGCCCGGAACAGGCCGATGAAATGCACGTCGCGCGAATCCTGGCTGAGTTGAAGATGAAGCGCGTCGAGCCTGCGTTCATTCGGCAATGCCGCCACCGTTTTCAGCTGCAAGGCGATGACATGGTCGGAGCGGGTCACTAGCAGACGGTCGGTCTTCCAATAGATGAAGCCGAACAGGACCAGCACGAACAAAGAAAGCGCGACAGCCGCGACCGTAGCGGCGCGGAAGGTTGAACTACTCGCAAACTCGGCCAGATTCATCGCGTGAGCGGCCCGTGAGGGACATTTGGGCCGCCAACATAACGGATTTCCCGCGCTTGCGCGATTCGTCATCGTCCGCTGGAATGACGCAATTCAATGCGTTGCCAGCGCCGGGGCGCGGGTGTGACGTCGATCGTGCGAAAGCTTGCGCGCCGCCGACTGCACCTTCTCGAACGCCCGCTGCTCGATCTGGCGGATCCGCTCGCGCGACAGCCCATAGTGCTGCGCGAGGTCTTCGAGCGTATCCGGTTCGTCAGCGAGATAACGCGCCTCGAAGATGTGCCGCTCGCGCGCATTGAGTACGTCGATCGCGTGCACCAGAACCTGACGACGATGATCGATTTCGTCCTGCTCGACCGTGATCAGTTCTGGTGTGGGCGCCTGATCGATCAGATAGTCCTGCCGCTCGGCGGCGCCCTCGTCATCGTGCACCAGCGCGTTGAGCGAAGCATCACCGCCGAGCCGACGGTTCATGTCGACGACGTCCTTCTCGGCCACGCCCAGATCGGTGGCTATCAGGGTCACCTGGTCGGGCCGCAAGTCGCCGCCTCCCAGCGCCGAAATCCTGCTCTTGGCCGAACGCAGTTTGAAGAACAATTTCTTCTGACTCGCGGTGGTGCCGATCTTCACCAGCGACCATGAGCGCAGGATGTAGTCCTGGATCGCCGCACGGATCCACCACACTGCATAGGTGGAGAAGCGGAATCCCTTGTCCGGGTCGAACCCGTCAAGGGCCTGCATCAGACCGAGATTGGCCTCCGACGTGATCTCCGACAGCGGCAGGCCGTAACCACGATAGTTCATGGCCATCTTGGCGGCGAGGCGTAAGTGGCTGGTGACAAGTTGCTCGGCTGCAGCACGGTCGCCGTGATCGCGCCAACGTGTCGCCAGCACGTATTCCTGCTCACGTGCGAGCATCGCAAAACGCCGGATATCGGTTAGGTAATTCAGGGCGGCGTCGGCTGCCGCAGGCGACCGCAGCCCGATCGGAGCCGCCAGACCAGGCGCCGGTGTGGAATACTCTGTCGACGTTCCATCGGTATTCATGTCGGCCGCTCCGCTACGATTGATCTGTTGCTGATCGATGTCCGGGGCCGATGTCACGGCCTTTGCGGACGATCCTGAGAAGATAGCGGTGGCGGTCGCGGGAACCATTAAATTACAGGTTAAGGATATAAATTCGAATTCAGGTTCGGCTCGCGGCACGCACGAAGCCGGCGTGACGTGGCTTCCGCAACGTCACGTCGGCGATGCCTTGCAGCACGGTTCGTCAGCTGCAGCCGGCGACCCAGGGATAATGGTTGGGATGCAGCGGGCCGTAAACATACGGACAGCCGTAGCCATAATCATCGTAGTAGCCCGGGAAGCCGAAGCCACGGCCGGTATGTCTGACGAGGTGATGCCCGGTAAAGGCGTGCGATCCGAAGCTGTCTCCTGCGAAACGCTGGCCGCCTAATCCGCCGAGATGTTCGCCGCCGATTCCACCCACATGACCGGCGGCGATGCCTGCCATATGGCCGCCGCCGACACCGGCTCCGAAGCCGCCCATGTGACCACCACCGAAGCCGCCGCCAAAGCCGCCCATATGGCCGCCACCGCCGCCGAAACCACCACCGTGCCCACCACCTCCTCCGCCGCCGCCGCGTGCATCAGCGGCGGTGGCCAGCAGGCTCAATGCCAGCGCAGCCGTTGCGAATACCTTGAATGTACGTCCTTTCATGATCTCATCCTTTCCATCGATGCCGCTGTTGCCGTGAACGTCCATCCGACGTCGAGGCAACAGCGTGATCTACGAAACATGGTGAGCGGACACGGCGAGACGATTAAAATGCCCTTTAGACAGATCACCTTTCCGGCAATGGACAGGCGATCTCCGCGACGCAGCCGGGACCGGTCGACAGCGTCAACCGGAATCCATGCAGCTCGACGATCGCGGAAACCAGGCTGAGGCCAAGACCGGTGCCAACAGTCCTGCGACTCTTGTCGGAGCGATAGAACCGCCGCAGCACTGCTTCACGCTCGTCTTCTCCAATGCCGGCTCCGGTGTCCGATATTCTGATAATGACATCGCTGGGCCCTCGCACGAGAGCCAGCTGGACGCTTCCATGGGGCGGCGTGAACTTCACCGCGTTATCCACCAGGTTGATGACGGCCTCCTGCAGCAGATCGCGATCGCATCGGACAATGGCATCGTCGTCGACATCGACGCGCAGGCTGACCTGCTTGTCTTCGGCGATCGGTTCGTAGAGGTCGCAGGCCTCACGCAGCAAACCCGCCAGCACGACGTCACCGAATCCTCTGCGGTCGCCATAATGTTCGATCTCTTGGATACGCAGCAGGCTGGTGATAATGGTAAGCACTTCGTCAACGCCAGCGATCGCGCGGTCGGCGACCGCCTGCAGGTCCGCGACCGTCGTGGCATTGGCGCGGCCGCGCTCGAGGCCAACGCGGACACGGGTCAGCGGCGTGCGCAGATCGTGCGCGATCTCGTTGCCGGTCCCTGCCATTTCGGTGACCAGCACCTCGATCTCGTCGAGCATACCGTTGGCGATGATGGCCAGCTTGTCGAAGGGGTGGTCGAGGTTGGCCGTCGGAAGTCGCTCGCGCAAGTCGGCATCGATAATGCGCCTGACCTGTGCATGGAGTTCATCGACACGACGCTGCACCCGCAGGCTGAGCACGCCACCGATCGCGAGGCTGAGGGCGCCCGCCACCGGCAGACCGAGCAGCAGGGCGCGGCCGATCGCCGCCGCCAATTCCTTGAGTTCGCCGCTATGGCGCGCGATGACCAACACTTGGCCGTCAGGCAAGCGACGACCGATGGCGCGCACGGACATCGATTCCGGCTTGTGCGGATCGATCCTGACCACCTGAGTCGCATGAATCTGCGCGTCGATCGCCAGTTGCGGCGGGATATCGCGCAGATTGCCGGCGATCCGTTTTCCGTCAGCTGTGAACAGACCGGCCAACCGGGTCCGGCGCGGATCGGACGCCAGGCGGTCCTCGATGGCGATGACCCTGCGCTCTGGCACGTCCGAAGCGATCGCCTCGCTCGCCTCCGCGATCGAAACGTCCATGTCGGCCCGCATCGAGCTGCCAGCCTCCCAGTACACGAAGGCTGAGAACAAGAGAATGCAGAGCGCGATCGCAATGGACGTCCACCGGAACGTCGTCGTGCGGACGAAATCAGGAAGGCGCACGAAGAATAAATCCTGCGCCGCGGACATTGTGGATCATTGGCGGATCGCCCGGCGTGTCTACCTTGTGCCGTAGCCGCCCCATATGGACATCGACAAGATTAGTGTCCGGGACGAATTTATAGTTCCAGACCTCCTCCAGCAGCATCGCCCGCGTCAGCAGCTGCTCGTTCCGCTGCATCATGTATTCGAGAAGGCGGAATTCCCGCGGCAGCAATTCGATCTCCCGCTCGCCACGTCGCGCGGTGCGCTCGATCAGGTCGAGTTCGAGCGGCCCCACCCGCAACATGGTTTCCCGCGTTTCGATCGGACGGCGTAACAGGGCCTCGATCCTCGCCACGAGTTCGACGATCGCAAAAGGCTTGGTCAGATAGTCATCGCCGCCCATACGTAATCCGCGGACGCGATCATCGACCGCTCCAAGCGCGCTCAAGATCAGTACGGGCGTGCGAATCTGGTCATGCCGCAGCGCCTCGACGATGGTGAGTCCGTCCATTCCCGGTAACATGCGATCGACGACCATCAAGTCCGGCTTGATGGAGCGGGCCTTGTCGAGTCCCTCGATGCCGCTCGCGGCGTGTTCGACCTCGAAGCCGCGCTGCGTCAGTTCGGCCACGAGTTCCTCGGCGGTCTCACTGTCGTCCTCGATCAGCAAAATCTTGGTCATCTGGAGTATCTCGGGCACCGTTTGATCTGAAGACACGATAAGGTGCGACCGCGCCGTAGCGTAACGTAAAACGTCGTCATTTTGTCGAAACTCGGTCATTTCGTCCATCCGATCGGTGCAAACCTGGCCGCTGCGACAGATACCGAGGATCCCGGGATCGGGTACGGCGTTGCTCCGGCGTCGGTATGCCGTGTCGCCATGATTTGCCGGGCCAGGCGGCGGAGCTTTTCCTCGTGTCCGTAGCAAAGCACGGCCTGCGCCATGTCGATTACGTCCGGTCCTCGCGATACCAGTTCTGCAAACACATCCTGATCCCTGTCCGCCATCGGCCGAAGATTGATATCAGCAACCATCTTGTCGGTCGCAGAACAGCTGTTGAGAGCGAACGGACTCGCTCCAATGAAAGCGGCCGCAGTGGCCGGGCGACGCTCAATCGCTGCCGATTGAAACGGCGGCGACTTGTGCGGCGGGCGCGCCACCGCAAATGCGGTTGCGGCAAGCAACAGCGACACCCCTAACGAGATCGCACCTTGTCGAACGAACGACGTCAGAATTCCAAGCATCGACCCACCTGCGAACGGCGCTTACTGATGCAGCAGCCATCGGAACGCGCCCAGCCAGACGGCGGACCCATGGCCACAACATCTTCGGAAGGCTTGTGTTCTTCAATTAAATACGAATTTAACTTGCGACGCAGTGACGTCCCATGCGCAACGATTGCCGGCCAGACACCTGCCATCGACCCCGCCGGCAGCGACCGAAGCAGAGCGTCGGTCCGTTCTTAAATCGCAATTTAATCGCTCCGCGGACTTTCTTTGCTATCTCGACCTTCATCGGCCGGCGCTCATACGGCGGAGGCATACGGAGGGATTCCCTTGCCAGCAGTTTATATCAATCGGGTCGCAACGGCTGTGCCGCCTTACGACGTTCATGATGCCTTTCGCCGCTTCGCACGGTCAACGCTCCATCTGGCCAACCCGCGTCAGGCGCGGCTGTTCGAACGCATGGCCGACAAGTCCGGTATCGAGCACCGCTTCTCGTGCCTTACGCCGAGCAATCGGCCAGAAGGCGACCATTTCGATGCCGGCGGCTTCTATGCCCGTAGTGATTTTCCCGATACGGCGACGCGGATGGAGCAATATGAGCGACACGCGCCCGAACTGGCGCAAGCCGCCGTCGATCGGCTGCATCTCGGAGCGGATCGTGACCGCATCACACACCTGATCGTCACCAGTTGCACAGGCTTCTCCGCGCCTGGCGTCGACATCGATCTCATCGCGCGTTGCGAGCTTCCGACGACGGTCGAACGCACCGTGATCGGCTTCATGGGTTGCTACGCCGCCATCAACGCGCTGAAGCTGGCCTATCACATCGTCCGCTCCGAGGCGTCGGCGCGCGTACTGGTGGTCAACCTCGAACTCTGTACGCTGCATCTCAAGGAAACCGCCGATCTCGAGCAGATGCTCTCGTTCCTGCTGTTCGCCGACGGGTGCGCGGCAAGCCTTGTGAGCGCCGAGCCGTCCGGCATCGCGCTCGACAGTTTCCGCGCAATGCTGGTCCCCGATACCCGCGATCTGATCACATGGAACATCCGCGATGCCGGCTTCGACATGGTGTTGTCGGGACGCGTTCCGGCCGTCATCCAGGACGGCCTACGGCGGAGCGCCGATGAGATATTGGCCGGAGCGCCCGCGGCGTCGATCGACCTGTGGGCAGTGCATCCCGGCGGCCGGAGCGTTCTCGACGCGGTGGAGCGAGCCTTCGCGCTGGCGCCGACCGCGCTGGCCGCGTCGCGCGACGTGCTGCGCCGTTATGGAAACATGTCGTCGGCGACGGTCATGTTCGTGATCGAGCGGCTGATGCGTTCGGACGTACGCGGCCGCAGCGGGTGCGCGATGTCGTTCGGGCCCGGACTGATCGCGGAAACCATGCTTTTTCGAACCGCGGCCTGACCTCATGAGCACATTCAGCACCACCCACGCTGCAGCGACGGACCTGTCGCAGCGAAGCACCGAAGCCGAATGGCTGGACAGTGCCGACGCAAGTCCAGAAGAGCTCGAACTTGTGCTGCGCGACCTTGCCCGCTTCAACGGCGCGATGCTCGGGCACCGAGCGGTGATTGCCTGGCTGGACGCCGCCATCCAGCGGATACCTGAAGGCACCGAGCTCACGCTCGTCGATGTCGGTTGCGGCTATGGCGACCTGCTGCGAGCGATCCGCAGCTGGGCCGCCGGGCGCGGCCGGCAGATCAAGCTGATCGGGCTCGATCTCAATCGCGAGACGGTCCGCATCGCGCAGTCGGCGACAGGCAACGATCTCAATATCGAATATCAGGTGATGGACATCTTCAATTTCATCCCACCCTCCCCCATCGACTTCGTCGTCAGCAGCTTGCTCACGCATCATATGTCCGACGAGATGATCGTGACGTTCCTGCGCTGGATGGAGAGGAACGCGCGGCGCGGCTGGATGATCTACGACCTGCAGCGCCACCGGGTGCCGTTCCATTTCATCGGCCTGATGGGCTGGCTGACGCGGCTGCATCCCATTGTCATTCACGACGGCCGGATCTCGGTTGCGAGAGCCCTTACCCGCGCGGAATGGACAGCACGGTTACGCGATGCCGGGATCCCGCCGCGCGCGGTGCGCCTGCGATGGTTCCTGTTCCGCTTCGTGATCGGACGTGTGCGATGATCCAGGTCGAGACAATCGTCATCGGCGGCGGGCCGGCCGGCAGCGCGGTGGCCTGCGGTCTGGCCGGTCATGGCCACGACGTCATGCTGATCGAGCGCACGGCGACCTCCCAGCACAAAGTGTGTGGCGAATTCCTCAGCGTCGAGACACAACTGCTGTTGCAACGGCTGGGCGTCGATCCGCTGGCGCTCGGCGCGGTGCCGGTCGATGAGGTGGCGCTGTATTCCTTGCGACGCAGCGTGACCTCGGCACTACCGTTTCACGGGCTGTCGCTGTCGCGCTATCGTCTCGACGCCGCGCTGCTGCGACACGCGCATTTCAGCGGCGCACGCCTGCATCGCGACGTGACGGTAAAAACGGCGAGACGCGATGGACCCGGCTGGCTGGTCGTGTGCGACAACGGCCATACGGTGAGTTGCCGGAACCTCGTACTGGCCACCGGTAAGCTGGGTCTGCGCGGCATCGACGACACGCGCGACGGCTCGCAGGTCGGGTTGAAAATGCACCTGCGGCCTAGTCCGGACATTCGCCGAGCGCTCGAGGGCCGGGTCGAGCTTTACTTTCTGGAGGCCAGTTATATCGGCCTCGAACTGGTCGAAGACGGTATCGCCAACCTCTGCATGGTGCTGCCGGGTGAAGCCATGAGCCAGTTCGGATCCGGCTGGCTTGCGCTGCGCAACCATGTGGCAGCGGCGCTTCCCGCACTGGCGGAGCGGCTGGCAGACGCCGAGCCGCTGTGGGACAAGCCGAAGGCCGTGGTCTGTCCCAGCGGCGGGCATCTTCATCGCGAGCGAAACGCTGCGGCCTATCGGGTCGGCGACCGTCTCGCCCACATCCCACCCTTCACCGGCGACGGCCTTGCCATCGCCCTTGGATCGGCCGCGCTGGCAGTCGCGCATATCCGGGAGGGCCTTTCACCTGATGTGTATCTGGCGGCCGCGCGAAAATTCACGGCCGGACCGATCCGGCTGGCGAGCATCGTCTCCTGCCTTGCCGGGCATCGCATCAGCCGAAACCTGATGTTCGCCGCGGCCACGCGCGGCCCGGGCCTGATCAGCTCGATCGTCCGCCGCACCCGGTTGACCCGCGCGATGGATAGCCTTGACCCTGCCGTGCTGCCTGCCCCACCGCTCGTGAGCCCATGACGACCCTGCGCACCGAACCGCCCCTCGCTGACACCCGCACATGGTTTGGCTTTGTCCTGATGTGTCTTGGGATGTTCATGGCGATCCTCGACATTCAGGTGGTCGCAACATCGCTGCCGACCATTCAGAATGCCCTCGCCATCTCCCCGGAGACGATGAGCTGGGTCCAGACCTCCTATTTGATCGCCGAGATCATAGCCATTCCCCTGACGGGCTGGCTGACGCATGTGCTCTCGATGCGCTGGCTCTTTGCCTCCGCCCTCGCGCTGTTCACGCTGGCGTCGATCGGCTGCGCCGCGAGCGGCACCTTCGCCGCCCTCGTGTCGTTTCGTGTGCTGCAGGGATTCGCGGGCGGCACGCTCATCCCAGCGGTGTTCGCCGCAGTCTTCCTGCTGTTCCCGCCGCGCAACCAAGGTATCGCCACGACGATCGCCGGCATCGTGGCGGTGCTGGCGCCGACGGTCGGCCCTGTGGTCGGCGGCTGGATCACGCAGACCTGGTCCTGGCACTGGCTGTTCCTGATCAATGTCGTTCCCGGGCTGATCGCTTGCGTTGTGACGCCTCCTCTGCTGCCCCGGCAACAGCTGAACTTTGGCGGCGTTGCGGAAATCGATTGGCGGTCGCTGCTTCTGATGGCGATGTCGCTGGCCACTCTGGAGATCGGACTAAAGCAGTCACCCCATGATGGCTGGGTGTCAGTCACCTGCACGGGTCTGTTTACAATCAGCGCGCTCTGCGGCGGCCTGTTCGTCCGACGCACATTGCGCGCTGCCCATCCTGTCGTGCAGCTTGGCCCGTTCCGAAACCGCTCATTCGCGATCGGATGCGCGTTGAGCTTTTGCCTGGGCGTGGGCCTGTACGGCTCGGTCTATCTCATCCCGGTTTTTCTGGCTTACGTCAGGGGTCACGACGCCCTGCAGATTGGTTCGACGATGCTGGTGACCGGCGCCGCGCAACTGGCGATGTCACCCATCGCCGTCGCGCTGGAACGGCGGCTCAATGCGCGCTGGCTGACCGCCGCAGGTTTTGCGGTGTTTGGTATCGGGCTCGCCCTCAGCATGTTTCAGACACGCGACACCGATTTCAACCAGATGTTCTGGCCACAGATCGTTCGCGGCATCGCTATCATGTTCTGCCTGTTGCCGCCGACCCGCTTGGCGTTGGGCTCGCTGCCGGAAGCGCAGGTGCCGGCAGCGAGCGGCCTGTTCAACCTGATGCGCAATCTGGGCGGCGCGATCGGCATCGCGCTGATTGACACCATCCTATACAGCCGCGCCCACATCTACGCCTCTGCGTTGCATATGCGGTTGTTATCGGGAGACCCCACGGCGGCAATGGCCATTGGCCTCGATCCCACATTGCTGACAAGCGGTCTCTCCGGCCCACCCACTCCTGCCATGGAAGCCCTGGTCCGGCCCATGATCGAAAAGACGGCCTTTGTCTGGAGTGTGAACGATGCTTGGGCGATGCTGGCAGCAACGGCGCTGCTTGCCGTGCTGCTGGTGCCGTTCGCATGGGGCAGGCGCGAGCGGTAGTTCGGCCCGGGCGAGCGGCGCTCCGCCGCTATCTCGAGAAGCGAAAGACACGTTCCACGGCGTGCCCTTCTTCAAGATGATCTCATTTCCCGCACAAGAGATTTTATCGACCGGGCCGTGCCACTCGCGAAGGCGCTCAGTACCGGGCACGCCACCCGTCAGGCGTTCGCTCATAACTACCGCGGAAATCGATGTTCTCCACACAGTTGGCGTGCATGTCGGCCGCGGCCTGCAGACATTCCCGATAATCATAGTAGCCGCAGATCTGCGGTGCGCCCCCTGGACCATTGGATGAGCCTGGCAACAGACAGAATGGCGACGCGTCACGGTGCAGTGGCGTAGCTTCGGCGGGTTGCGATCTCAGCGCTGCAAACGAAAGCGCGACGGCAATGGCAAAGGCCGCGGTGAGATACCTGGGTTGTCGATTGAAAATCATCATTCATCTCCATCTGCTGTGAACCTCAAATCGTGCCGCTCGTGATCCCGCAGTCGCGTCGATCGGAAAAGCGCGGTTGCAAAGCCTGCGAGACGGGCAGCCGAGGGCTACGTTTCCGAGATCATCGTGCGCTGGAAATGGAAGATTTTCTTCGCACAAGTCTCATACAGAAGAGATAGGAAATTCTATGTATTTCCCGAATAAATACGTGTTTAACTTTCGAACGCTCTCGGAGCGACCCCGATCGACGTTCGGAATGAAGGTCTGACTGACAGCGGGAAATCGACCTCTGGAATTTTCCGCAAGGTTTCAAAGAGGGTGCCATCATCTTCGGCACAAAGCAGCGATTCACGCTGAAAAAAGGTAACAAGTGCGGATGGAGATTCTGCACTTGATCAAGGCAGATCAGGTCGAAGCACTCCTTGCCCGTCACTTACTGACTCACGCCTTCCCCCGTGCAAACTTGAGGGTGTATCGAGGCAGGTCGGATCACACCTACATTTTCACACCACGGCGCGATGCTAACGGATATGAACGTGGTTGTTGTCCGAGAGGGCAGGAACTGGAAGGGCGCGCGATAGGTTTTGCGCTCGGAACGATAGGTTTGGAAAAGCATTTTATGACTCAGTCAAAGCCCTCGAAATTCATAACGGTAGCTCAAGAAGCCCGCGTGCGTTTGCTTTGCACCTAGCAATCGTTGGCAGTCTGCACTCGGGCCAATCGCAATCGGTGTCATTTGGCACTTCGCTGCCCCCGAATTTTCCGAAGGTCTGCTTTGCGCCACAAGCGACCAATTGCGAATAGGAGGTTTCACGCTTCCAAGAAGAACAATAGAAAAATCGATGGGCTAGTGGACGAGAGACGAGCTGAGATCGATCCTTTTCCGCGTTTCCATAGCAGCATCGCGTAACAGCGCATTAGATACAGCTAGCACTCCATTGATACTTCGCGCGTTTCCATTTGTTCGAGGGGATTGGCGCTGAGTGCCGATGCCTCACCGCTCTCTAAACGCGCGGTTCATTTGGTCGGCAAATGGCTTGACAAGGTATGACATTGCACTCCTCTCCTGCGTTGTCACAAAGACCTCCGCAGGCATTCCCGGAACTAGCCTGATCCCCTTTAACTGATTTAGCGCGTCCTCAGTTTTCAGCAAATGGACGTAGGCAATGTAATGCTCCTGGCCCGTTGTGGGGTCTCGCGAGGAAGCCGGCGAGACCATGCCCAACAAACCCTTCATTTCCGGCGTCGTGGTACGGTTAAATGCTGTAAGACGAACACGCGCGGCCTGCCCTTCACGAACCTGGTCAATGTCATTGGGCGAGATCTTGATTTCAAGTTTTAGCTCCGCGCTTTCCGGAACCACAGTGGCAATCCGCGCGGCTGGCGTAATGACGCCTCCAATTGTAAATGCCGAGAGTTCATTGATATAGCCAGTCACCGGCGATTTGATTTCTGTTCGCGATAACCGATCCTCGATCGCAAGCTTGCGCTCGCTCAGTTCTGAAATCCGGGCATCGACGGTACGCAGATCACGCTGAGCTTCGGTGCTCGCGTTTTGGTCGACAGCAATGACCTGCACCTTGATTTCGCTGGCGCGAACCTTCGCTCTGGCGATGCTGGCAGATATCTCGCCTCTTTCACCAAGTATTCTAGCCCAATCCCGATGAACCGAGTAGACGCGAGTATACTCAACGATCTTCTTTTCGAAGAGACCGTCCATCTTGTCACGCTCGGCGCCAACCAGCACTATCTCGTGTTCTTTGGCCGCAAGACGAGCCTCCATTCCTTTAATTTCCTCTCCAGTTTGGCTAATACTGAGCCCAAGTTGCTCCTTCTGACTATCCCGGCCGATCTTGTTGCCGGCAAATAATCGCGTTTCGCCATGAACTACGCTGTCGGCAGAGGCCGAAAGACGGAAGAGATCAGCGGGAAATTCGATGCCGTCCAAATTATCGCGCTCCGCGATCAAGCGAGCTTGCCGGCCCAATGCCTCGCCAAGTTGTGAGCGCACTATGAGCAACTCGGCCTTAATCTGAACGTCGTCTAGCGTCGCAAGTACTTGCCCTTCTTGGACAAGATCCCCTTGTCGGACCGCAAGCGACTTAACGATGCCGCCGTCCCGATGCTGCACCTCCTTGAGGTTTTGATCGACCTTTACAACCCCGGAAGCGACAATCGCGCCTTCTAAGAGGGCGAGTGCCGCCCAGCCTCCCAGTCCCGCGATCAAAGCTACAACAAGCGCCGAGCCAGCAACCATTCTGGGCCAAAGCCGGAAAGATTTTTCGTCCGTGACTGTGCCCTTAGAGCCAATTGAAGCTGCCGCAGAGAAATGATCTAGAGTCTGATGCTTCATAATTAATTCCACACTGAATCAGGTGATAGCTGTAGAAAATTGGAGATGGTGGTGTCCGAGCAATTCAATCGAGTAGAAGTCGTCAGCGTCAAGGCGATCATGAACGTCCACCAATGTGACATCGACGCCAGCGTCACGGTTCTCAAACCGAAAACGGATCGGGCGATTGTCAACCCCGCCAGATAGGTAAATGTCGTCGAATAAGTCGGCTACGGATTCGGCACCAACTTCTCCAAAATAACTAATTTCGTAGGTTGCGGCCACGATCCGATCGCCAACTGTGAAATCGGTAATCTTACGTACGGTCATGGCCGACTGATCGCCTTCGCCCCGCTGATAGAATTCAAAAGTGTCGTCGCCCGCTCCTCCGCTCATGGAGACATCACCTGCACCAGCGATAAGGCGATCGTCGCCCGACCCGCCGATAACCTCCTCGAAGTCAGCGATGAGATCCTCGCCCACGTCGGCCCCGCTTGCGGTGCCGCGCCTTAGATCAATCGTCACGCTCAGCGTGGCGGATGAATAATCCAAGGTATCGTGCCCATCACCGCCGCTGTAGTCGTCACTGGATGCATCAGCAGCGGCAACCACCCGATCAGATCCCTCGCCGGCATGAACCATATCGCGCCCTGCTCCGTCAGCGAGCAGATCATCGCCGGATCCGCCGTACAGCACGTCGTCTCCCGCGCCGCCATCCATCCAGACTGCCTCCAGCGCATCGGCGGAAATGCGGTCACTGCCTGATCCTCCGATAATTCTCTCAATGCTAGAGATCTCGTCGCTGCCCACGTCGATGCCGGTCACGTTCTTGGCCGTCAGGTCGGCCACAATGCCCGCTGCTGATGCGGAATAATCGAGCGTGTCGGATCCTGTCTCGCCTGCATAAATATCGTCGGCCGCGTCCGCTGCAGCGATCAGGTAGTCGTCGCCCGCACCGCCCCGAACCGCGTCGGATCCGCCACCATCGGAAAGAACATCGTTATCGCCTCCGCCCTCCAACAGGTCGTTGCCAGCTTCTGCGACAATAACATCGCGACCTGCCCCACCTGAGAGCTTGTCATTACCGGTGCCACCATAGAGTGTGTCGGTACCGTCACCTCCTTCGGCCTTATCGTCTCCTTCGCCCGCCAGCAGGAGATCGTTTCCTGCCCCGCCGAAGATGACATCATTGCCCTCATCGCCCATCAACGTGTCGTCGCCATCTTCGCCGAACAGCAAGTCGTTGCCCGATCCGCCGAACACGATGTCATTGCCGACGCCAGCGAACACGATGTCCTCCCCCGCCCCCGCATAGACGATATCGTTGCCAGAAC
Source organism: Tardiphaga sp. OK245 (assembly GCF_900108575.1). Taxonomy (NCBI): domain Bacteria; kingdom Pseudomonadati; phylum Pseudomonadota; class Alphaproteobacteria; order Hyphomicrobiales; family Nitrobacteraceae; genus Tardiphaga; species Tardiphaga sp. OK245. Next base: position 541,197 of record NZ_FNWZ01000005.1, read on the forward strand.
CCGACACGATGTGGTCATCGCCAGCATCACCAGCGATGCGATCAGCCGCCTCGCGTGAATCAATATTGTCGTCGCCATCCCCGCCAAGAATGGTGTCGGCGCAATGCGTGCCGAGCAGGCTGTCGTCGCCCGTAGTACCTAAGATAGGGGGCGCTTCGACTATACTGAAATATGCGGTCTGAACAACGGACACCTGACCATCGCTAATCGTGTAGGTGAGCGTCACATCGCCAGTCATGGCACCGTTGCGGACGAATTCCCATTCGACGTCTGACGTCCGGGTGAGCGTTCCCGATGAGGACGACAAACCGACTACTGTGAGGGAATCTCCGTCTGCGTCCGAAGCTCCGGAGAGCAACCCCAGCAGCGGTATCAGGAACGTCTGACAACCGACCATGTCTTGTAGACGCACTGGTCCCGTTACCCGCGGGGCGCGGTTTCGGGCTTGATCCGCATCCGTCGGCCCGGGCTCAAGAGCAGGAGGCTTGTCGACCACACCAAGTCGCGGCAGCGGCTCAGGACTCTGGCCGCCACCTCCTCCTCCGCCTCCTCCGCCTCCTCCGCCTCCTCCTCCTCCGCCATTTCCCGGCAAAGACGGGCCAGGCGAGCGATGATCGGTCGCGGTCTTCATTTCGTCGGCGAATGAGCCTGTATCTACCCGAACCACCGCCGGTCTTACGGACTCCTTGGGATCCCGGCTCTCATTTACCGGAAATGCGGCATCCAATGGTGCAGAAATGCGAAGCGGGCTCACGCTGTCTGACGATTTCGCGAGAACCGGGGTGACGTCCTCGCTATCTGCGCTACCGATAACGGTGTCCTGCACGGGTGCGCCTTGCTCGGATGCGTCGTCTTCCCGCTCCTCCTTATCGTCCCGGGCTTCGAGCCGGATTGGCAAAAAGCTCTTTAGATATGCCGCGCATGCGGTAAGGAAGAGCAGAAAGGCAAGGGGGATGATGCTGCGCTTGCCATTCTGCTGCTCGACAAAATCCTCGCGCAACGTCTGCTTTGCATGCGCTTGCTGCGTGAGAGCCTTTACGGTGATCATGCTGGCCTCCGCGCCTCGACGTTGAATGCAGGTTCGTTCGGGACAGGGACAGCCTCGGAAGCTGAAGTTGCGGCCGGCCGCAAGCCCGGAGTCATGATGTCGTGCTTGTCGCCGAACGCGACCAGGCGTCCGTTCTGTACAATCGCGACCAGGCCGACCGCGACCAGCGCGCTCGGCCGATGGGCAATGACGATAGTGATCCCGCCGCGCGCACTGATACCCTCGATCGCCTTTGTCAGGGCCTCCTCACCTTCCCCATCCAGATTCGAATTGGGTTCGTCCATGATAACGATGAACGGATTGCCATAAAGCGCGCGCGCCAGAGCGACCCGCTGCCGCTGTCCCGCCGAGAGCGCCGCGCCCTGCGGCCCAAGCTCGGTGCGATAGCCGTCGGGCATCTTCACGATCATGTCGTGAACACCGGCGGCCCGGGCCGCGGCGACAACCTTGCGATAATCCGGGGCCGGCTCGAACCGGCAGATATTCTCCTCGATGGTGGCGTCCATCAGGCTGACTTCCTGTGGCAGATAGCCGATGTGCTGGCCGATTTCGTCCTCGCGCCATTGAGTGAGATCAGCGCCATCCAGCCGGACATTGCCGCGTAGCACGGGCCAGATGCCGGTCAGGGCTCGCACCAGGGTGGTCTTGCCACCGGCGCTGGGACCAATGATGCCGAGCGCCTGCCCGGCCTCGAGTTCAAAGCTGATATCGCTCAGGATTACCTGGCCCGAGCCTGGGACCGCAACCGTCGCTTTTTCAACGCTAAGACGCCGGCTCGGCACGGGAAGCTGCATCGGTTGATCGACGGACGCTAACGCCACCACCGTATCGCGAAGCCGCTGATAGGCCATCCGCGCGGCGATGAAGGACTTCCAGTTGCCAATCGCCAGGTCCACCGGCGCCAGGGCACGCGCAGACGCTACCGAACAGGCGATGATCGCACCTGCCGAGAGTTCGTTCTTGATCGTCAGATATGCACCGAGACCAAGCACCGCTGACTGCAACAGCATACGCAGCACCCGGGACACGGCGGCGAATGTGCCGGTGATATCGTTGGCCTTGGTTTGCAGTTCCAGATGTTCGCCGTTGGCGTCGTTGAAGCGCCCCACGGCGCGGCCGGCGAATCCCATCGCCTTGAGGACGTCTGCATTACGGGCGTTGCTGTCGGCGATCGTGTTGCGCACGATCGCCGCCTTGCGGGTGGAAAGGCTGAGCCGCTTTGTGAGAATTTCGCTGACAACCGTCAGAACTGTGAGCACGAAGGCGCCCGCGAAAGTCAGAGCACCCAATGACGGATGCAAGAAGTAGATGAACGCTAAGTAGATTGGCATCCATGGCAGATCAAACAGCGCCGCCGGTCCCTGACTTCCGAGGAAGCCACGCACCGTATCGACGTCGCGCCCGCGCTCAAGCGCCTCGGACGTCGAGAACCCGAATCGTGGCATATCGATCGCCACACGGTGCGCGAGCGGCGCCACTTTCTTGTCCAGCCGTGCGCCGACGCGCACCAGAACCTGGGAGCGGATCACGTCGAAGGCTCCCTGGAACAGATACAGGCCAATTGCCAGTGTCGAGAGCACCAAGAGCGTTGGAATGCTGCCGCTGGTGAGCGCCCGGTCGTAGATCTGCATCATGTAAAGCGACCCGGTCAGGGCCAGCACGTTGATCATCCCCGAGATCAGGAAGAGGAAGATAACGATGCCGCGGAAGCCGCGTGTCAGCTCGGCGAGGTTCCGCCGCTTGCCTGGCGTCAGTTCTTTGGACTTGGCCATGCCTATGCGTCCTGATTGGGGAATTGGAGAGAAGACAGGCAGGCAGGCGGCGCGGGGCGCCGCCTGCCTGTTGGTCTCAGAGACCGACGTTCGTGGCAGTCAGGTTATGGTGACCTGCAACCTCGAACTTGAAGTCCGCATCGGTATTCCCGTCGATGTTACCCTGGACGACGGTGAACTCGCCGTCTTCGCGCGTCTCGAAGGTCACCGCGAGTTGGCCCGCCGCGGTGAAGGCGGCGCCGCCGACCAGCGTGAAGCTCTGGTCGCCCGCCGCGCCGATGCTTGCGTCGATGGCCGTCAGATCGAGCCGGTCACCGGGTTCGAAGCCGAGAATGGTGTCGCCCTCGGCGGCCGAAGCCGAAGTGAACCTGAACGTGTCGCCACCAGCTCCGCCATGCATCACGTTGACTACATTGCTCGCGGTGATGGTGTCGCTGCCGGACCCGGTATTGACGTTCTCAATGCCCCAGATGGTGTCGTTGCCCGTCTGGGAACTGGACGCCGTTCCGTTCGACATGGGCCCGGATCCCAGGTTGACCGTAACGTTCACGGTCGCCGCGGACATGTCGAGCGTGTCGATGCCGTTGCCGCCGTCACTGTCGTCGCCGAAGTAGACGTCGTTGCCGTCGCCGATCTCGGCCACGATCAGATCGTTGCCGGCACCGCCGAACACGGAGTCATCTCCTGCACCGGCATTGATGAAATCGTTGCCTGCCTCGCCCAGGATGCGATCCGCACCTGCATCACCGTAGATCATGTCGGCATGGCCACCACCGAACACCTGGTCGTCACCACTGCCGGCGAAGATGACATCCCTGCCGTCACCACCATTGACGAAATCCGCTCCGGCGCCTGCCGAAATCGCATCGGCTCCAGCGTGCCCCATCACGACATCGTCTCCGTCGAAAGCGACGATGTTGTCGTCCTGTACCGTTCCGACCAGTACGTCGGCCTGAGCCGTTCCGGCTCGAACACCACCGGTTCCTGAACCGGCAGCATCGGTGTCATCGTCGTCCTCACAGTCATCATCGCTATCGTCGTTGCCAGCCGTATCGTCGTCATCCTCGTCATCGTCGTCGTCATGGTCGCCGAACTGCGGGAGGCCATCCGGACTGGTGAAGGAGATGCTCTGGCTGGCGCTCGTCATCGTCGTCACGCCATTCGCATCGGTCGTGACCTCGTAATCGCCTGGAACTGCCCCTTCCGGCAGCCGGATCACGTCCTGCGGCCGCAACGTCCCGATGATAGTATCGTTACCGCCGTTCGAGCGGAACACGATGCGGTGCGCCGAGGTCAGGGCCGAGATATCGACAGTATCATCACCGGAATTGCCGTCGATGGTGATGGTGCTGAAGTTCAGGCTCGTGAACGGCGCATTGAAATTGCCGATGACCTGGATCGTGTCGCCGTTACTCGTACCTCCATCCGGAGTTGTCGGATTGTTGCCGTTGTTGATAGTGGTATTGAGCGTATTGACCGAGATCTCCTCGATATTGTCGAGTTCAGCAATGACCGTCGTCGTGCCGGCGACCGTGCGAGTAATGATGATCTCGCTATTGGCTCCGGTTACCTGGACCCCAGCTGCCAGGGCTGCTGCCCTGGCATAGATTATGAAAGTCTCGGCAGTGCCGTCTCGTCCGTTCACCACGAAGGTGTCGGTTGCACCGGCCTCGCCGTTGACCATGTCGAAGCCGTCGGTATCGCCCGCCGCGTTGGCATTCCAGTTGATGGTGTCGTTACCGGTGCCGGCGAGGATGGTGTCGTTACCGGTGCCGCCGCTAACCGTGTCGCCGCCGTCGCCGGCATTGATGTGGTCATTGCCGGCACCGCCGGTAATCGCATTGACGGCGGTGTTGCCGACGATGATGTCGTTAGCTCCGGTGCCGGTGATGTTGGCCGTGGTAACGCGGTTGATCGTCACCGTGGCCGGGTCGGTCAAAGTCCCGTCGCTGCTGGTGTAGGTGAAGGAGCCGCCGGCTGTCGCATCATCGGAGAGGGTGATAACCCCCGCCCCCAGTGCCGGTCCAGCTGCAAGGCCGGTGGCACCGCCCACTGCAGTGATAGTGATCGGGGAACCCTCGGGGTCCGTATCGTTGGCGAGCAGGGCTGCCTGCAAAATGGAGAACGAGGTGTTGGCGGCCACGTTGGTGATGACCGTGTCGTTATTGGCGGCCGGTGCGTCGTTCGTGGCGGTAACATTCACTGTCGTCGTGGCGACCGCGCTGTCGAGCAGGCCGTCATTGACAGTGACTTGTAGGGTGCGTGCGCCAACGGTCGGATTCTCCGAGTTGTTGGAGTAGCGGACCTGCCCGATCGCTGTCTGGTAGTTGGCGAGCGAGGTGCTGCCAATCAGGGTCAAGGTGATCTGACCGGCAACGCTGGTGTCGACCGCCGATGTGATGCCGCCTGGCAGCCCACCAAGTACCGTCAGCAGATCGCCTGCACTGGCATTTGTGAGAATGACACGGGCCGAGGCCATGGTCGCGCCGTCATCGGTGATCCGAGAACCAGCGGCGATTGCGACGGCCGCGCCATTTTCTACGTAGTTCGTCACATAGTTGTTGCCTGGAGTGCCGGGCGTAGTGGTGGTCGTGGTGGTTGTGGTCGCGATGTTGAAGTTGTTGATCAGGACATATTCGCCGGCGCTGATCGCACTGGAGACGAACCGGATCGCCGAATTCGGACCTGCACCAATGAGATTCAGAGCAACGCTGAACGTATCCGCGCCGTCGCCTCCTCCTGAGGTTTCGTTGATCGTCGTCAGGACCGTGAAACTTCCAGGCGCAAACGATCCGGACTGAGAGTATTGAACTACAATGGACTCGCCGGCATCGATGCTGCTGGTGCCGTTGTTCCGATCGTAATCGAATGAAAGCGTGGCGGTCGTCACGCCGCTGAGATTGACAGTGCGCGTGATCTGCGCACCGTCGCCGGCGGTGAAGCGCAGCTCGTTGGTTCCATTGTCGAGCTGAATCTGGCCGCCGGTGACCACATTGCCGGTCGTGGTATCGTTGGTCTCGACCCAGGGTGCCCCGCCCCAAGCTACGCTGCCGTTGCTGTTGTTATGAGCAGCGGTATCGAACGTGTCGCGATAGGCTTGCGCAACTGTCGTGGTTGTCGTGGTGATGACGTCGCCGTTGAGATCCAGCGTCGGGGCCAGCAGCGAGATGTCCTGGTCGGTAAAGTCCAAGACCTCGATGTTACGCAGCGTGTCCGTACCGTCGGTCGCCAGACCCCCGGTATGGGCTACGGTAATGGTGCCATTGGGATTGAAGGTGATGTCATATTCGGCCCGTGCGCCGGAGAACACGGCCGTGTCGACGTCTGCAACACCGTTGCTGTCGACAGTCTCGCCATTGGCTTCCTGCGTGGTGCTGTTCCGGATCGTGCGGACGATACCCAGCTGGCCCGGATTGATGGTGCCATTGAACATGCTGGCTGCAAGGGTGGTCATGGAATTATGCAGCGCGATCGGTATGCCCGCATGCTCGGTATCACCGGGTGCGAAAACGCCGATCTGCACGTCGAGCCATTTGTCGCCGTCGATGATGTCGTCGCCTTCCTGGCCGGTGATACGGTCGCTGCCGTCGCCGCCAAGAATGATGTCGCCGGCGCTATACTCAGTGACGCCAGCGCCCAGAACCGCCTGCAGACCGGCAATCAAGGCGATGCCTTCGGCGTCGAGTGCACTGCCCTGGTAGCCTTCGGTACCCCCCTGGAGAGTGGGGAGGCGATCGGCGGCGAGTAGGTTGGTGCCGGTCAGCACGTCATTGAACCGCGTGCCCGACAGGCCTTCGACCGACTCATACTCGTCGAGCGCAGCATTCTGGGGCAGCGTCGGGGCCTCGTCGAATATGATCGGGATCGACAGGTCGGCGTTCACGAAGTTCGGATTGTCCTTGTAGGTTGCCCAGTCGAAGCCGGACATGCCCACCATCTTGCCGCGGCCGGCGCTACCGACGAAAATTTCGTCGCCGCCCTCGCCGATGAACTCGTCGAACCCGCCATCGCCCAGGAATACATCGTGCCCGTCAATGGTGTCGTGCGAGAAGATCTCGTCGAAGTTATCGCCCGGCGCGCCGTCGAAGGTCCCGGTTTCGATCCAGTCATTGCCCTCGTTGCCGAGAATGCGCTCAGCGTTCTTGTTGCCGTAGATAAAGTCGTTGCCGGTTCCGGCGAAGACCTCCGAGCCCATGTCGGTGCCCAGGAAGATGAAGTCCTGACCGTCATTGCCCATGACGAGATCAAGGCCGGGTCCGGCATGTACCACGTCGTTGCCGGCACCGGCCTTGATGTTGTCGTCGCCGCCGCTATCCTTGATGATGTCATCGCCATCGCCACCGTTGATGATGTCGTTGCCGAAGCCACCTTCGAGCTTGTCGTTACCACCGTCGCCGAACAGCGTGTCGTCACCGATACCGGCAATCAAGGTGTCCGCAAGCTCAGTGCCGCCGAGAACCACGTGTTCGCCGCCGGTGTAGCGCAGGTAGTTTGTGTCTGTGCCGGGGGTCGTCGGGTCGTTACGGACCACCAGGGGTGTCAGGATGCCGCCGCCCACCGGATCGGTGCTCTCAAGTATCCCATCGCCGTTTAGGTCGTTGAACTGGCGGGTTGGATTCACTTCCAGGATAAGACCGGGAGTGGAGAACACATCCGACGGCAGGTGAGTTGCGTCGGTATTGCGCATGATCATCGCAGCGAAGGAGTTGTTCTCCATTTCACCGAACAGATGCAGACCATCAAGGCGCTGCAGGTAATAGAACCGGTCGCCACTCTGCAGGTTCTCCATTTGGACTTCGAAGACGAAGTTGAAGGTGGAGCCAAGCATGCCACCGAAGGGCATGATCGCTTCCGCAAGGCCGCCAATCCAGAGGTCGACGTTGTTGAGACCGCCAAGCGCTCCGGCTGCGCCATAGGCGCCCAGACCGTTGAGGAAGTCAGACGCGTCTGCTGGAACCGCAAGGCCGCCGACAGAGAGACCGCTGATGATGGTCAGCGCCGCGTCGCGCTTGCCCTCAAGCGTCGTCTGGCTCGTGATCAGCGCATGGGTGCCGTAGGATGCGATGAAGTTGATAATGGAGGCTTCGTTCTTGAGATGGCCGGCGAAATCGACCCAGCTCTCATAGGGCTTGAGCAGGGAGTCTTCGTTGGTTGCCTCGTAGAACTGCCGCCGAGCCTCGTTCAGCGTGGGCACGCCGGTGTCCCGGCCACGGGCCAGGTTGATGGTCGCGAGATCGAGCGGCAGGCCCAGCAGGTTGTTGCGCAATGCGCTGGTGACGAACTCGTCGATCTGGTTGCCGGCCTGTCGCGTCATGCCGCGGATGATGGCACCCGCCGCGATGTCGGCATTGACGGTCCCGGTGGTGCCGTTGTTCATGAACTGCAGCGGATTGAGGAAACCTTCAATCAGGCCGATATGGTCTGAGTTGAAGTTCGGGTCGAAGCGATCAATCGTCTCGGTCAGCATCGAGTGGCCGAAGCGATAGACCACATGCGCGAACTCGGCGACGATCGAGGGGTCGAGTGTGACATCGTAGCCGTCGGGAACCAGGAACACGTTGATATTGGGCTGGATCTTGCGGGCGAACTCCTCGAACACCAGATGCTGATACTGCATCTCGGTGCCGAACTTGGCCGCCTGGAACAGGCGTTCGCCATCCCAAATGAGGCCCGCCGCGCTAGCCGGCACAGCCGCCACGTCATTGATCAGCCATTCGTTCAGGAATGCCACCGCCTCCGCCTGCGATGCGCCTCCGTCGAGCATCGCTGTAGCGTCCGCCAATACGACGGCCTTGGTGTGTTCGGCGAGCCGGTTATGCTCGGAATGGAAGACGTGATGGACGGCGGTCAAGCCGATGTTCTCGTTGGCGCGGCCGTCACCGGCGACGAAATGCGCGTCGAGGAGTTCGTTGTCGTATGAACCGTCTTCGGCTGGCCCGTTCTCCGGGTTGCCCAACCCGATTGTGATGTCGCCATCCTGGAGACCCGTCGGAACTGCATTGTGCGCGATGTCGGCAAGGAAGGCGTGACCGGTCCGGACCGCCAGATGGACTAGGTCAGGCAACGCATCGGCGTCCGGGCCATCCGCCACAAAATTCACGAGGCTCAACGGGGCGCCAGGGGTGCCTGAAGCCAAGAACTGTGGCGGCCCCGCCATCACGACCTGCGGGAAACCCGTAACAGGATCCGGGATGAAGTTGCCGTATGCGTCGGTTGCAAGCAGAGGCAGATTGCCGACATGAGCATCGACCAGTTCGATTCCGAGGATGTTGCGTGCCTGCGCCTTCAGGTCGGCCCAGGTCGCCATACCACCATTGACGCCCTCGATGAGTCGGCCGGTTGCGACCGGCTCACCAGCGGCGTTAAGCTCATATTCCCGCAAGAACACCTGATGTGACGGGTGCGAGGTATAGGTCTGGTTCTGGTCAACGAAGGAGGTGGTGGTGTTGACGGGACGGTCGGTATCGTCCGCGGTTCCCATCACGCCATCGGCGCCAGGTCCCGCCAAGGTGGCGCGAGTCAGCACCATGAAATTGGTCGTTCCACCGGGAACGTATAGCGGATCGTCCGGCATCAGCGGGATGAATACGGTGCCGTTGCCGCCTTTGGCGACGAGGTCGAGCCCGTGATCGAAGAACTGGCCGAAGAGTGTGAACCATGAGTTGAAGGGTGCAGACAGGCCCTCGTCCGGGGCCGTGTTGGTGATCTTGACGTTGGCACCTTCGAGCTCGATGCCGTTCGTGCTGAGCATCGCCATAAGGTCATCATCAACAGCGTCCAGAGCCGTCTGTGCGGCTAAGAGGTTCGCTGCGGTGACTGCGGCCGCATCTATAAGAGCTTGATTGCCTGGGCTGGCGGACAATGCGGCCTGCGCTTCCGCATCCGCCCGTTCGGCGTCGGACACAGCCTTGAACTCGTCAGCGAGCGGCGCGTACGCGGCCGAAATCTGCGCCGTGACAGTCATCTGGTCGGCCGGCGCCACTATCCCGGCACGCTGCAGCCCGGTCAAAATGGCCGACGGGTTGCCCAGCGTCTGATCCACGATCAGGTTGGAGATCGTTCGGACATAGGGATCGAACACATCGCCGGGACCGGCAGTTCCGGGGCCGTCATTATCGACACCCGGCGTATAGGTGACGGGCACCATCGGCGCGGGCCCCGGCCCGTCGGGATCGACCATGATGGTGCGGAATTGGGTGCCCAGCCCCTCGGGAAATTCATTGTCAGCAGCACCCAGCTGCGGGTTCAGCAAGTTGTTGTATGTCCCGTCGACCGTGCGCAGGCCCCAACTAAGATTGTAGGTCGGTATGGACCCGGTCGGTCCGAACAGGGGTTTGCCCTGAGCGCCGCCCGTCCGTTCGAACAACGCATGGTCCTCAGCGATCTTGATCTGCGCGAGGATGAAATCGAGATCGCTTCTGATGTACGAGACCATAGTGCTCTCCTGTTGCTAGAGCCATGCCGTCATTGGCCACGGGTCTGGCCATTTTTCTGACGGTCGAGATGCTCTACAAGTTGCACCTGCTCCGGCTTCGAAGAAACTGAGAAAGGTCTGAGCGTCGCTAAGTCAAAGGTCGCACGATCATCAGACCTTTGTCTGAGGATCGGTAAATTAATAGCGACCCGCGCTGCAGCAGGAAAATCTGGTGCACCGCGAAGTCGGGCGGGGATTGTTCGACACTCAGCAGCTTGACCACAAGCAACCAGACGATAGAGAATGAGGAACGATCGTCCCCTGACATTCTTTCTAATGCGACCTTCACGAATATTGTCTCGCCGGCCGTGAAGTCACATCAACTACACTCGGCGGTGCTCGTCACGGAATACACGCAACGTCTCCGACGGCGCGGTTTCCAAGCATGCAACCTGACACTCATCAATGCTCAGCGTTCTCGACAAGCCGATCGCCCTTCGTTGATTATTTAGCGAGGTCAAAAGCAATGAAAGTGGTGGATATTGCTGTGGTGGACGGCCATCCTCTGATGATCGAGGCGGTCAGCGCTCTGGTCGGCCGAACGGCGGGCGTTAAAATCGTAGACACCGGGGCAAACGCCAATGACGTAATTTGTGTCGCGTCCAGAAGCCGGCCGCGCGTTTTGATAACTGATGTCGATCTGCCAGGAAACATTTTTAGCGCAATAAAGATTGTGACCCTCATGTCGCCCGAAACGAAAGTACTGATTTTTACCGCCGCCTCCGGCGTAGCGCCTGCTGTGCGGGCACTAAACGCGGGCGCGATGGGCTATGTGCTTAAACTCAACGCTACAGCGGACCTTCTGAGCGCCATCGCGGCTGTCGATCAAGGGCAAACATATATCACGAAAGCTTTTTCGGCTCAGGCTGCCTTTTCTTTAAAAAATGAAACGCTTCGTCGAAGAGCCGCGGAAGCGGTAACGTTGAATATGCGCGACGAACAGATCATTCGATTACTTGTACGCGATCAGTCCAATGAGGAGATCAGCGACGCTCTGCGGATTTGCAAGACGGATGTTGAGCACCACGTGGCACGCCTGACGCAGAAAATGCACGCTAGAAATCGACTCGAAGCATTAATCTCCGCCTGCCACCTTGAAAAGACGGCCAACAGAGTGAAAGCCCCGACAATCAACTGAAAATTTAAAATTGCCAAGCTCGCGACTATGCTGCGCAATGGAGGCCGAATGTTTTTTCAATCCGGCGGTCTTGGCAAACGATCAAGACTCCTTCGGCAGTTCTTGAGCGCAGCGGCCGCTACTATTTTCCTTTCGATGGCTCTCCTGTCCTACTTCATCTCCCGCCAGCTTGAGTCCAGCCTGACGCAGACTGCTGCGGAGGAAGGTGCCATTGTAATCGACATACTCCTCGGTCCATCCCTCCAAGAGCTTGCTACGTCCAAGACGCTTTCGCAGCGGCAGACAGAAAAACTGGACGAATTATTGAAAATAGCACTTGGCGACCGCACCAAGGCTGTAAAGATCTGGCTGCGGGACGGCACGCTAATATTTGCGACTGACAAACAGCTAGTCGGCCAGAAATTTCCGTCGCTTCAATTGGACACTGCCTTTAGTGGCAGCGCATTTGGCTCGCTAACCAATTTAGGAAAGGAAGAGAACCAAGCAGAACGACATCTAGAGCTGCCTCTCATAGAGATATACGCACCAATTTATCGAAGCGGTACCCGCGAAATCATTGCCGTGGGTGAAATTTATAATAGCGGCCTTCGCTTGCAGTCTGAATTGAAGTCGTTTCGCTGGGCTGCGATAGGTGTGGTAGGCGCAGTGACTGCCCCAATGATGCTGGCTCTTCTATTTCTGGTGTGGCGGGCTAGCGCCGTTGTGACAGGCCAGCGACGGGAACTTCAGAAAAAGGTGACCGAAGCCACGGCATTGTCAATTCAGAACGTTGAGCTTCGACAAATCTCCGAGGCGCTCAAGGACGATGTATTTCACTCAAACGAGCGCTTGCTGAGTCAGATCGGTCAAGACCTGCATGATGGTCCAGTGCAACTAGTCAGCATTCTAGCTCTCAAACTCAGCGAACTAAATTATCAAAATCACTCGGAGCTGGATATTGATAAATCAGAAAGCGAGTTGAAAACCAATGTCGTAGATCTTACAGCCACCATTCTCCGGGAACTGCGCGACATCTCAGTTGGTCTCGTGTTACCCGAACTCGATGGACTTAGCATCGCTGAAACTTTGAATTTTGCTATAGATCATCATGAGAAGATCACAAGCACATCGGTCAAACGCACAGTAGGCCCAATAGCTTTTGAAGCTTCCGCAGCACTTCGTGTATGCGTATTTCGCGTAGTTCAGCAGGGACTGAATAATGCCTACATTCATGGAAAGGGCCAAGAGCAGCGTTTAGTCGCATACGAAACTAATCAGTGCATCACCATCACTATCACCAATCGTGCGCAATTTTCGTATGAGAACAAGATGCGGATAGGCGGACTAGGGCTGCCCGGGCTGCGCCGCCGTGTCGAAGCCTTGGGTGGCAGCTTCAGTACAAATCGAACCGAGGAAACAATGTGCGTGAAAGTCACCTTTCCGCGGCATTAGCGGTCGACTCAAAATGACCATCGACAATGTCCAAAAAGCGATGAGGTTGGCCGCAAGAATTTCTATTTACACACTGATCTTGGAGAGCTTAGTCTGTGTGCATATTTTTTATGCGCGTTTATTCATAGAGATCTCGGCCATATTGTGAGGCGTCCGGACATGATCTCCATTGCTTTGATAGACGACCATCCATTGATGGTCGAAGCAGTTACCTCATTGCTCCTGCGAACCGGCGGGTTTCAAATTCTGGCCACCGGCGGTTCAGCGGACGATGTGATTGAAATCTGCAGGACGACAAAGCCACAAGTCATGGTGGTTGACCTAAATATGCCTGGAGACGTCTACGCGGCCATAACTTCAACAGTCACTTTGGAACCTTCGACGAAGGTTATTGCCTTCACAGCCGCAACAGGGGTCGAACCTGCAATCCGGGCGCTTGATTCAGGCGCAAGCGGCTACGTGTTAAAGGGCAGCAGCGCTCGCGAACTCATCGACGCTATAATAGCTTCCGTTGGAGGTGAGACTTATATTACACAGCATTTTGCAAGCCGCGTTATTGCGGCACTGAGAGACACGTCATTGCGCCGACGGGCTGCGGAAGCGGTCAAGCTTAGCACGCGCGAACAGCAAATCGTCCGTCTCCTGTTGCATGGAAAAACAAACAAGGAGATTGCACTGACAATCCATATCAGTGAAAAAACTGTGAAGCATTACATGACACTCCTGATGCAAAAGCTTCAGGTTCGTAATCGCCTCGAAGTCGTGATCGCAGCGCAAAAGCTAGATGCCCGTTCTGGATCCGTGGGCATGCACTCATAGCGGTTGTGTATTCGCCAAAGCCTCAAAGCTCCAACATAGACACAGGGCTCTCTTTTAGCCGACGTTGGTGCTGGTCGCAGCGCAGTACCGAAACAGTTAGAACGGGTTTTTCTCGGCGGCGATCGAATACGACGATGTCCCAGGTGGTCGAATCGTGGTGGGGCTCATGCTTACCTAGGCTAATTGCTTCCGCTCGCCCGACGGGATCTAGAGTTGCGACGGTGCACTAGGAGGGGTGCAAATATCGCCTTAACGCCATAAGCGGGCGCCGCTTGTGACCGATTACCTCACAGCCCGCTCCAAACGCGACAGCAGATAGTCGACTTCCTCGCGCGCCTTCGCCGAGAGGGCCGAGCCGGGCTTGCGCTGAGCATCCGATACCAGGAATCCGCGCTTCATCATCACATATTTCCGCACCGCAAGGCCCACACCTTGCTGCTGCTCGTAACGCAAGAGCGGCAAGTGCGCGTCGAACAAATCATGCGCCTCGTCGCGCTTGCCGGCCTTCTGCAGCTTGACCAGCTCGACGAGCATGTCAGGGAACGCGTAGCCGGTCATCGCGCCGTCTGCGCCACGCTCCATTTCAAAATCGAGGAACAGTCCGCCATTCCCGGTCAGAATCGAGATCGGCCGCAACGACCCTTCAGCCTGGAACGCACGCAGCGTCGATATCTTTTCAAGACCCGGCCAATCTTCATGCTTGAGCATGACGCAGGACGGGTTCTCCTGGACGATCTGGCGGATGACTTTCGGTGTCATCTGTACCGACAGTGTCAAAGGATAGTCCTGGATCACGAACGGAATGTCGGATCCGATCGCTTCGATCGCCTGACGGTAATAGCCGGTGATGTGATCGTCGGTACGCAGGCTCGGCACAGGAGCAATCATCACACCCGCCGCGCCGTTCTCCATCACGGTTCGCGACAGCGCGCGCATCGCTGCGAAACCGGGCGCCGAAACGCCGACGATCACCGGCAGTTTTCCGAAACCCTTCACGAAATGCTTAGCAATCGCGATCGATTCCTCGGGCTCGAGCTTCGGCGCCTCACCCATGATGCCAAGCACCGTGACGCCGGTTGAGCCAGCCTTGAGGTATCCGTCGATCAATGTGCCGAGCGAGGCCTCATCAAGACGACCATCGGGATGAAACGGGGTGGGGGCGATTGGGAAGACGCCAGAGGCGGTTGCGTCGAGAGCCATGATTTGATCCTTCAGATGCTAGTAACGAGACCACCATCGACGCGGATGACCGAGCCGTTGACGTAAGATGCGCGGGTGCTGGCGAGAAAGGCGACCACATCAGCATATTCTTGTGGCTCACCATAACGGCCGGCAGGAATACTGGCGGTGCTCTCCGCAGACACGTCCTCGACGGAGCGACTTTCACGCTTTGCCTTCTGCTCGTCCAGGAAACGGATGCGACTGGTGGCAACCCGGCCTGGAAGCACGATATTGGCTGTGATGCCGTCACGCCCAACTTCGCGGGCCAGCGTCTTCGACCAGCCCACGAGCGACAATCGCAATGCATTCGAAATGCCGAGATTGGGAATCGGCGACACCACGCCAGACGATGTCGATGTCACGATACGTCCCCATTTGCGGGCGCGCATGCCGGGCAATACGCGATCGGTCAGCGTGATGACCGACAGCACCATCTGCTCGAAGCTCCTGCTCCACAGTTCCGGGTCCTGCCCGGCAGCAGGCGTCGGCGGCGGCCCACCGGTATTGTTGACAAGGATGTCGATGGGGCCGAACGCTGCCTCGATGGCACTGACGCGCGCATCCATCGCGGCACGATCGGCCAGATCGAAAGCGGCGGCCATCGCGTCGCCTCCACCCTGCTTGATCTCCGCGACGACACGATCGAGCGCGGCCGCGTCGATGTCGGCAAGCGCGACACGCGCGCCTTCACTCGCCAGCGTCTTCGCGATAGCGCTTCCAAGGCCGCCACCGGCGCCAAGCACCAGCGCGACCTTGCCCTGAAGTCCGAGATCCATGTCCTGTCCTTTTTCGAGATGCGGAATCGATATGCGTGTTGGCCTGTCAGTCCGGCCCTAGATTTGGGCCGGGCACGGCCACGCGTTGCAGGTAATCGGCCTTGCTGGAGTGCATGTGCTCGACGCAGAGCTGCGACAGCGCCCAATTGTCGTTGCCACGCAGCAGTGAAATCATCATATCGTGCTGCTGGATCGACACCTGCAGCCCGTTGTGATCGGCAAGGTTCTTGGCACGCATGGGCAGTGTCAGGCCCATGTAATCCTGCAGCGATCGCACCAGATACGGGTTTCCGCACGCCGCAAACAGAGCGATGTGGAACGCGTCATTGGTGTCGTGAATGCCGCGCAAATCGCCGCGCTCGGCATACCGCACATATTCTGCTTGAATGGCTTCGAGCTCCATGATCAGCGACGCCTTGGCTGGCAACGGGATCATCAGTGCGGCCTGGCGCGTGAGCATCTCGCGCACTTCATAGATCTGCTTCACCTCAGCCGTCGAATAGGAACGCACCGTCGCGCCCACATTCTTCTCCCTCTGGACGATGCCGGTATGCTCGAGATGCACCAGCGCCTGGCGCACGAAGTGCCGCGAGGCACCATAGCGTTCCATCAGGTTGTCTTCGATCAGCCGCGCGCCGGGCGGTAATCGACCAAAGATGATATCCTCTTCGACACGTCGGATGATCTCGGCCTGTTCATCGGCGCGTGACGCAATTTTGGTGACGGTCATCTGGCATTGCCTCGAGATGCTTCGCGCCCTGACAACCGGTAGCAATCCTCGACAAGGCGCAGGGTTTGCAGATTGTCCGCGGGAGAGGTCTCGAAAGGCGCGCTGCTTTGCAGCGCATCGATGAAATGCGCGATGGTCGCATCGTAGGAACCCTGATAGGTCGCAGCGAGATCGTAGGCGCGGATCTCGCTTTGCGCGTCCGTCAGCTTCAGCTGCGTACCTTCGAGCCGAATTGAGCCAATCGTGCCAAGGATTTCGAGTTGATCGGCCTGCGATATCGGCGCGCCATGAGCTGCAAAGCTCGCGAACAACGACACACCGGCGCCGCCGCGGGATCGCATCTGGATCACGGCACCGTCTTCACCCGCAATATCCGGACATGTTTGGGTCAGCGCCGCCGCGATCACATCCAGCGGGCCTAGCAGCATGCGCAAAGTATCGAGATGGTGAATTAGCACTTCAGCCACCAGCATGCGGGACTCGCCGCGCATGAACGGCTGGCGCTCGATCGCAGGATATTGGCCGTTTGCATCGGGAATCGTGCCCGATGTCAGCAGCGTCAGACGGGCAGCTGTCACCGCCCCGATACGACCGTCCCTGATCCAGGATGCGGCATCGCGATAGTGTGCACGAAAGCGCCAGTTCTCATGCACCATCAACCGGATGCGACCCTCGACATCACGAGCCAACGCCTCGGCTTCTGCGAGTGTCGGGGCGAGCGGCTTCTGGCAAAGCACCGGCAGACCACGATCGGCGACGAGGCGTACCAAAGGCGCATGGAAGGCTCGCGGCGCAGCAATATCGACCGCATCGAGTTCACATGCCGCCAGCATGTCTTCCGCGCGCGAAAAGCATTGCCCGATACCGAACTGCCGGGCGCGCGCAGCAGCATTCTCCGACGAGGGATCGGCGATCGCGACGACCGCGGCACGCCCCGCGAGCTTCTGCCATGCCAGCAGATGATATTGCGTGACCCACCCCGCACCAATCAATCCGATCCGCAACGGCTTGCTCATTGCCCGATATCCCGACGCTTCTCGCCGATGACGGCCCGGCCCGTCGTTGCGTCAAACACGAAGACTGCATTGACCGGGAAATACAGATCGACGGTCTCGTCGATGGCGACAGGCACATGACGCGGCAATCGCGCCGTCCACTCCACGCCGGGTTCGATTTCGACCAACAGCAAGGTTTCCGCGCCCAACGGCTCCACCGCGATCGTACGCCCCCGCACATGGCCCGCAGGCGCGCTGCCCAACGCCGCCTTGTTGATATGCAAATCCTCGGCGCGCACGCCGATTGTCACTTTTTGGTCTACCAGCTTTCCCAATAACTGAGGCGACCAGCGCGTCAGCGCCGTCTCAAGGCTCTGGCTTCGTGCCACAGAGCTTTCATTGGCCGAAGCGACAACCGCCGTCGCCAGATTCATCGGTGGCGATCCCAGGAATCGGGCGACGAACGTGTCCGCCGGCTCCCAATAGACGTCGAGCGGCGCGCCGATCTGAGCAACGCGACCGGCATTCATGACGCAGATCCGCGTTCCCATGGTCATGGCCTCGACCTGGTCGTGGGTCACATAGATCATCGTCGATCCCAGCCGCTTGTGCTGCTTGATGATCTCGCTGCGGGTGTTGACGCGTAGTGCAGCGTCGAGGTTGGACAGCGGTTCGTCGAATAGGAACACCA
The DNA here is from genome assembly GCF_900108575.1 of Tardiphaga sp. OK245. Lineage (NCBI taxonomy): Bacteria > Pseudomonadati > Pseudomonadota > Alphaproteobacteria > Hyphomicrobiales > Nitrobacteraceae > Tardiphaga > Tardiphaga sp. OK245. The sequence continues at coordinate 559,292 of NZ_FNWZ01000005.1, forward strand.
TTGGCTCGCGCACCATGGCGCGCCCGAGTGCGACACGCTGGCGCTGGCCGCCGGACAGCGCGCTGGGCTTGCGCGTTAGCAGCGGCGTCAGACCAAGAATATTCGCCGCATCCTGCACCCGGCGTTCGATCTCGGCAGCGGCGAAATTGCGCCGGCGCAGACCGAAGGCGAGATTGTCCGCAACGCTCATATGCGGATAGAGCGCATAGGACTGAAACACCATCGCGATGTCGCGATCCTTGGCCGGCACCTGATTGACCACGCGATCGCCGATCGAGAGCTTGCCGGAGCTGATCTCTTCCAGGCCTGCGATCATGCGCAGTGTCGTCGACTTGCCACAGCCTGAGGGCCCGAGCAGAACCATGAATTCGCCGTCGCCGATATGAAGATCGACCTTATCGACCACCACCGGACCGGTCGGCCCATACTGTTTGGAGAGTTTGTCGAGGGTGACAACGGCCATGGCTGCCTCTTACTTGATTGCGCCGGCAGTCATGCCGCGAATGAGTTTCTCGGAGAAGAAGACGTAGACGATGATCACCGGAATGACGGAGATCATGACGCCGGTGGCGATCATGCCGATGTCCTGGAAATGATCGCCCATGAAGGCGCGAATGCCGACCGGCAGCGTGCGCTTGTCAGGATCGGTGATCAGCACGACGGCAAACAGAAACTCGTTCCAGAGCTGGATAAAGTTCAGGATCAGCGTGGTCGCAATCGCCGGCATGCCGATGGGCAGCACGATGCGCCGGAAAATTTCGAGATCGCCGTAGCCATCGATCTTGGCAGCGTCGAACAGATCCTGCGGAATGCGCGCAAAGAACCCTTCCAGCAGATAGACTGTCAGCGGCAGCTGCAGCGACACATAGACCAGCGTCAGCCCGAGCAGGCTGTTGTAAAGATTGTAGTCGACCAGGATCTGATACAGCGAGATCAACGTAATCTGCGGCGGGAAAATGATCGACGAGAACAGGATGCCGTAGACCAGCCGGTTGCCGCGGAAACGATAGCGCGCCAACGCATGCGCTGCTGCGGCGCCAAGCAGCGTCACGACGGCGACGGCGCCCACCACGACAATCGTGGAATTCCAGAAATAGGTCGCAAAATCGGAATCGACCCAGGCGATCCGGAACTGCTCCCAGTGGAACACTTTGGGCCACGCATAGTGGTCGGCGCTGATTTCGGCGGTGGTGCGCACCGACATCGTGGCGAGCCACAGGAACGGTCCCAGCGTGTAGATAGTGTAAAGGCCCAGCACGAGAGCGAGCGCTCCGCGGCTGAAGAAACGCGGCAAAGGTGCGCGTTCCGCAAGCATGGCAGCCACGATCAGTACTCCAGACGTTCGCGGGTCGCCAGAAGGCGATTGAGGATGATGACAGCGGCGCAGACCACCACGAACCACACCGACGCGATGGCGGAAGGATATCCGAGATCAAAGGTGTTCCAGTTGAAAGCACGCTTGTAGACGTAGGTGGATACGGTTTCGGTCGCCCATAGCGGGCCGCCCTGGGTCATGATCCAGACCAGATCGAAGATCTTCATCTTGCCGATGAAGGCAAGAATATAAAGGTTCAGCAAGGTCGGCCGCAGCATCGGCACAATGACGTAGCGCAGCTTGGCGCCCCAGCCGCAATTGTCGAGTTCGGAGGCTTCTAGTACCTCGCGCGGCAACGAATGAATCGCCGCGAGACAGACCACCATGTTGAAGCCTGCCCATTTCCAGGCATGGGTCACGATGAGTGCGCCGAGCGCTAAATTTGGATCACCGAGCCAGGACGACGCCAGTGCCCCAAGCCCGACGGCGCGCAGCATGGCGTTGAGGATTCCCCAGTCGTAGTTGAATATCCACATCCAGAGGATCGCGACGACGACGTAGGATAGAAGGACCGGAGTGAACCACGCGACCCGCAGGAAGCGCGCGGCAGGAACGCCCGCATATAGCGCCAGTGCGAGCAGCAGGCCTGTCACAACATCGAGCACGGGCGCGATGAACGACCAGATGAATGTGTTCCGCACCGACACCCAGAACGTCTCGTCGGACATCAGCGCGCGATAGTTATCCAGGCCGACGAAGGTCGCATCGAGACCTTCAATGGTGAAGAAGCTGTCATAGAAGGTTCGAAACGCCGGATAGGCGGTCAGTCCGATATACACCGCCAAAGCCGGCGCCAGAAAGACGGCCAGCACCCACCAGCTCGCCCGGCGCGGATCGGCCAGCGAGGGGGCTGCGTGCTGAGCCCCCTCCTCGGCAGCGGATGGAATGCTGATCGATGTCATTGTTAGTACTCAGCTCTTGAAGCAGGCGCTGTCCATCTTCTCCGCGGCTTCCTGAACGCTCAGAAGGCCAGCCGGAAAAGCGTTGTTCATGACCTGGGTGTAGGTCTCCGCACACTTGGCGCGGTAATACAGCAGAGGCGTGCCGAAGAAGTATTTGACGTTCTTGTTGCGTGCGTTGAGCTCCGCAAAGTAGTCCTTGCGCGGGCTGTTGATCTTGGCCGGGTCGGATTTCAGACCGGTCTGCAGCGAGACCTGCTCCATCCACTTGGTGCCATTCTCGACGGTGGCCATGGATTTCATCAGCGCACCGGCGCAATCCTTGTTCTTGCTCTTTGAATACATCACGAAGCTGCCGGCGACGGCGAGCGTCTTGCAGTCCTGACAAGCGCCCTTGTCCATTGCCGGAAATTGCATGATGCCGAGCGGGAAATTGGCCGGCATGCCACCACCTTCCGGTGGCGCAAAGGCGCGACCCGTGAACCAGCTCGGATCCGGGAAGGTCAGCGCGCCCGGCGTGTTGTAGAAATAGAAGTGGGACTCACCGAGCTTCAGCGTGGAAAAACTCTTCGGATAGGCACCGGCATCGACCAGCCCCTTCATCCAGGTCATGACTTCAACGACGCGCGGATCCTTGAACGACAGCCCACCATTGAGCAGCTTGCCATAGTCCTCGATACCGAGCTTACGCAGCAGCGACTCGAACAGAAGCAAGCCACCCGGGAACGGACGATCGCCGACGCCCTGCGACACCGGGGTGATGCCGGCGGCAACGCCCTTCTTCACCAGATCGGTGAACTGCTCCTGCGTTAGCTGGAACGACGCCGGTACATCCACGCCGACCTTCTTGACCGCGTCCTTATTGTAGTAGAGCTCGACCGTATAGGCCTCGACCGGCAGGCCGTAGACTTTGCCCTTCGATGTCCAGGCTGGTTTCGACCAGTCCTCGTATTGCGCCAGATCGACATAGCTATCCAGCGGTTCGAGGAAGCCTCCGGCGAGAAATTCCGGCTGATCCGGCTCCATGTAGAAGATGTCGGGCGCCTGCCCGGTCCGCACCGCTGATTTGGCCTGGGTGTAGAGATCCGCTTTCGGGATGAAGCTGAGCTTGACCGAACACTGCTTGTTCGCAGCCTCAAAGTCCTTCACCCGCGTCGTCACCCAATCCTTCTTGGCGGGCTCGTCGGGCCAGTTGCTCCACATCGTGATCTGCGTGGCCTGCGCAAAAGCGGGAGCAGCGCTCGCGATGGTGGCCGCCGCGACAACCGCAGCCAGTCCAATTCTCCGTGCCGTCATGGTGATCTCCTCCGGATGTCTGTTTTTTATTGGGCCGGACCCTGGAACAGGTCCAGGTATATTGTCAATAATAAATATCCAATTCCGCGGTATTAGCGATTATATCCGCTATATCGAATAGGATTATTGACAATTTCAACGACGCCAGCGATGTAACGAAGAAAATCGGCTTTGGTGGCCGCAGGGGAAACGACATGTCCAAAGGGCTTCGCAAAGGGCTGACAAACTATGGCGACGCGGGATTTGCGCTATTTCTGCGCAAGGCGTTCATCAAGGCGATGGGCTATTCCGACGATGCGCTGGAGCGCCCGATCGTTGGAATCACCAACACCTACAGCGACTACAATCCGTGCCACGGTAACGTCCCTGCCATCATCGAGGCGGTGAAGCGCGGCGTGATGCTGGCCGGCGCGATGCCGATGGTGTTCCCGACCATCTCGATCCACGAAAGTTTTGCGCACCCCACCTCGATGTTCCTGCGCAACCTGATGGCCATGGACACCGAGGAGATGATCCGCGCGCAGCCGATGGACGCCATCGTGGTCATCGGCGGCTGTGACAAGACGCTGCCGGCCCAGATCATGGCCGCGGCATCCGTCAATCTGCCGACGGTGGTGATCCCTGTCGGCCCCATGGTCGTCGGTCATCACAAGGGTGAGGTGCTCGGCGCCTGTACCGATTGTCGCCGCCTCTGGAGCGCGCACCGCGCCGGCGAGATCGACGCCGAGGAAATCGAAATCGTCAACGAACGCCTCGCGCCGTCCGTCGGCACCTGCATGGTGATGGGCACCGCCAGCACGATGGCCTGCGTTACGGAAGTGCTGGGCCTGTCGCTGCCGATGAGCGCGACCATCCCTGCCCCGCACGCCGAACGTTTCCGTCTCGCCGAAGCAAGCGGCAAGCGTGCCGCCGAAATGGCGGTAAGCGGCGGACCACGTCCCTCGGAATTACTGACACCTGCAGCTTTCCGTAATGCCACCGTTGTCATGCAAGCGATCGGCGGCTCCACCAACGGCATCATTCATCTCACCGCCATCGCCAACCGAACACCCTATGGTTACGATCTCGACATGCTCGACGAGATCGGCCGCATTGCGCCCGTGCTGATCGATCTGAAACCGTCAGGTGCGCACTATATGGAACATTTCCATCATGCTGGCGGCGTTCCGAAATTGCTCGCTGAGCTCGGCGATCTCATCGATGGCAGTGCGCCGACGATCGCAGGCAAATCGCTCGGCGAGATCGCGGCCGAAGCTGAGATCGTCCCTGGTCAGGACGTCATCCGGCCGCGCAGCAATCCGATCAAGGCCGAAGGCTCCATGGCCGTGCTGTACGGCAACCTCGCACCAGGTGGCGCGATCATCAAGCGCTCGGCCGCGACGCCGCGACTGTTGCAGCATACCGGCCGCGCCGTGGTGTTTACCTCTGTCGAGGAAATGGCACTGCGGATCGACGATCCCGATCTCGACGTAACGGCCGACGACGTTCTGGTGCTGCTGAACACCGGACCCAAAGGCGCACCGGGCATGCCGGAAGCGGGCTACCTGCCGATCCCAAAAAAGCTCGGCCGACAGGGTGTGAAGGACATGGTGCGCATTTCAGATGCCCGCATGAGCGGCACTGCATTTGGCACCATCGTGCTACATATCACGCCCGAATCCGCGGTGGGCGGCCCGCTCGGGCTGGTCCGCGACGGTGATCAGATCAAGCTAGACGTCGATGGGCGGTCCATCAACCTCCTGGTCGATGAAGCCGAACTCGACAGGCGCCGCGCGGCACGGTCAACGGTTCATGCAAATCTGCCTGACCGCGGATACGCTCGCCTGTTTCAACAGACGGTGACCCAAGCCGACGAAGGCTGCGACTTCGATTTCATGATCGCGAAGAAAAACTGATTGATCGTCTTATTTCACGATAGCGACAGGCGATTTTCCGCTTTGCGCTACGTGCAGTCATTGCAAATTTGGACAGTTGGATTGAGAACGGCTTCTTTCTAGCGCAATCGAAAATATTGTTTCCAGTTCCGCCGTCGCGTTCAGCGATTTCGGTAACGTTGTCAGGGCTATTCCGCTTGGCGACCTTGGTGAGACGACCGCATGTCCCATGAAGACGTACGGTTGTTTCGTGCCAAGGGGCTGCACGAAACAATTGTTCCCGCTGACGAAACCATTCTTTCAAGCGACGCAACCGGCATGAAACACGATCGGACTAACACACAGAGCTATAGCCCGGCGGCCAATGCCGCTCCTCACCGGATTACGCGAGCCAGGATAGCACAGCGCATCTTCGCTGAAGGCTGCTGAGCATTTTATAGACAGCAGAGGCGCAACGCGTAAAGCGCGGCATCACCGGGGTTCGACGCGCGTGATCGCCGAGAATGGCCTACACGACATTTGACAGGATGCGGAGGCATGATTGTCCGGGACAGACTCAGCGGACTTTTCAGAAAGTATTTTCTGATCCTGTTTGTCGCGGTCTCTGCGCCCGTGGCCATCAGCGGGCTCGTCGAGGCGCGGTTCAGTTACTGGGATCAGCGCGCACGGCTAGACCAGCTTTTAGGCGTGCAGGCCGCCAGTGCCGCATCCGAGATACACGATTTCATCTTCGGTATTGCAGATCAGCTCGGTTGGCTAATCCAGACGCCATGGACGAGCCAACCCGATGAGGGTCGCAAGACCGACGCGCTACGGTTGTTTCGCCAAGCACCGGCTGTTGTAAGCTTGACCCTCTTGGACAACAATTTCAAAGAGCGCTTACATGTCGCCCGTATCGGCCTCAATCGCATCGATAGCCAGATAGATCGCTCTGACGATCCATTAGTCAGGACGGCGCAATCCAACAGGATCGCGTTCAGCGCCATCAGCCTCAATCGGGGCTCGGAGCCGTACATGACAATCGCTGTTGTCGGCAATCGCCGCGCGGTCGGCGGGATCATTGCTGAGGTCAACCTCAAACTCATCTGGAACGTCATCGCTGCGATCAAGGTCGGAAATGCCGGCCACGCGTTTGTCCTGGACCGCGCAGGATGGTTGATCGCCCACCCTGACATAAGCCTGGTACTCCGCGGTGCAGAGGAAGCCACCTCCAGGCCTTTTCGCGCCATTCGCGATAAGATCAGCAATGCGGGCCCGAGTCTGGCAACCGGTGTCGATCTGCGCGGCGACGCAGTCGCCGCCGTGGCAGCTGAGGTCGCCGGGCCAGACTGGACGGTGGTCGTGCAACAGCCGCTGTCCGAGGCCTTCGCGCCGATCTATCGCGCGTTCTGGAGGACGATCAGTCTCCTCGTGATAGGCACGCTATTTGCCGGTCTGCTCGCCTACGCACTTGCCCGAAAGATGACCTCACCTATCAGGATTCTCGAGGAGGGCACCAAACGGATTGGTTCCGGCGATTTCGGTCATCGCATTTCCATCCGAACCGGTGACGAATTCCAGCGTCTCGCAAATGCCTTTAATCAGATGTCATCGCAGCTCGCGCTGGCGCAACAGCATCAACAGCGAATCGAGCGATTGAAGCGTTTTTTCGCGCCCCAGGTTGCCGATCTCATCGACAAATCCGGCGACGATAGCGTGCTGGATGGCCGGCGGACCGAAGTAGTTGTGATCTTTTGCGATCTTCGCGGGTTCACAGCGTTCTCCGCCGAGGCGGCTCCTGAACAGGTTATTCAGGTGCTATCGGACTATTACGAAGCCGTTGGGCGTGTAATCACGCAACATGAGGCAACACTCATCAACTTCACGGGTGACGGACTGATGGTGCTCGTCAACGCCCCGGTCGCTGTTTCCGAACCGGAGCTAAAGGCGCTCGATATCTCAATCGAGATGCAAAACACCGTGCAGCTGCTGATGAACGACTGGCGGATTTGTGGATTCAATATCGGGTTCGGCGTCGGCCTCGCGAGTGGGGCGGCCACGGTCGGCCGTATCGGCTACCAGGATCGGTTCGATTACACGGCTATCGGCAGTGTCGTTAATCTGGCATCGCGGCTGTGCGCATCGGCGGCTGATGGAGAAATCCTGCTGAATGCCGAGTTGGCCGAAGCGATAGGGTGCCGGCGCGCGATCTCAGCGCGAGGCAATCGACGACTGAAGGGATTCGGGGACGCTGTCCCGGTATTCAACGTGGCCTTCCCCCGCGGCAAACCTGCCATGAGCAAAGCTGGTCGACGGAACGACGAATGTCACGAATTATGCGCCTCCATCGCGCCGAACGGTGATGCATGACCCGCACAATCACCGCTTCGCTTTCCCCCGATCTTCGACAGACACCGGATGGCGCAACAAGGCTCCTTCGCCGGCGAGACGTCCTGGGCCTTCTTGCATGTTCGGCACTTGTGGGTCGCCCGAAGCCTGCGAATGCCTCCCCTCTTCCTGCCATTGGATATCTTTGCCCCGAAACGCCGGAGTTGTTCGCCAGTCGACTCGCTGCATTCCGGGCCGGGTTGCAGGAGGCAGGCTTTGTCGAGGGCGAAAACGTTCGGATCGACTATGCGTGGGCAAACGGCCAGTACGAGCATCTGCCCAGACTTGCGGCCGACTTGGTGAATCGACCGGTCGATGCGATCGTCGCGGCAGGAGGCGCGCAAGCAGCCCTTGCAGCCAAAGGGGCCACCACGACGAAGACCATTGTGTTCGAAATGGGTGGAGATCCTGTGCAAATCGGCGTCGTTGATAGTCTTTCCCGACCTGGTGGAAACATAACAGGCATTTCCAGCCTGAGCGTAGATGTGTCGCCTAAACGCCTCGAACTGATGCATGATATGGATCGCAATGCCCGTACGCTAGCGGTTGCGGTGAATCCAGCCAGCCCGACAGCAGCCTCGCAGTTACAGAACATGACCGCTGCCGCGGACACGCTCGATATCAAGCTTCATGTCGTTCAGGCCAAAACAGAGAGCGATTTCGATCCTCTCTTTGCGACTTTGGCGAAGAACGCAATCAGCGGTGTCGTTTTCACCTCGGATCCATACTTTGCCTTCAGGAGTCGCCCCATCGCACATCTCGCGCTCAAGTATCGCATACCGGCGATCACCCAATCGCGCGACTTCCCAATCGCGGGCGGCCTGATGAGCTACGGAGGCGACTTTGCTCAATCCCATCGACGGGCAGGAGTCTATGCCGGACGCGTTCTCAAAGGTGAGCAGCCTCACGACCTTCCCGTCCAACTGGTCACCAAAGTCGAGCTTGTGATCAACCTCAGGACTGCCGTCCAGCTTGGCCGCGAGTTTCCGTTGTCGCTTGCCATCGGCGCCGATGATGTCGTTGAGTAGCCTCACCGGCCATAGCCAACGTTGCTGTTCAGACGCCTTCTCAATCCAAGGTCCGCTTTACGACGCTACAAGCGGACCTACGATTCTATAGCTCTCCGCCGACCGCAAGAACTGCACCTTTAGAAGGCGTCCGTGCATTGTGGCTAGTCTTGTCATTTGAAAATATCTTGGGCGATCCGTGGAGGCTGCGAGCCGCCGAGCCTTCGTGGCAGCTCATTAACACCGTCGCCGATACCCGAGCTCGACGTCGTTGAATTCCGCACCCAATCTTCAGGCCTTTGCTACCCATCTGAGCCCGATCACACCCGCCAGAATGAGCGTGATGCACAGCAGCCGCGTCGGCGAGGCGGATTCGTCGAGCAGCACGATACCCAATACCGCAGTCCCGGCAGCGCCAATGCCCGTCCAGACCGCGTAGGCCGTCCCCATTGGCAATGCCCGGAGCGACATTGACAGCAGAATGACGCTGGATAGACCGGTCGCGACGGTCAGCGCGCTGGGTACGAGCCGTGTGAAGCCGTCAGACCATTTCATGCAGATAGCGAAAGCGATTTCGAGAACGCCGGCGACGCCGAGAATGGCCCATGCCATGGCGGATACTCCGTTGATTGATTTGCCAGCCACTCCGGCCAAGCAAGGTTCGGTGATCAATCGCCAGCGCTGCGGCGCAGATAGCGGCCGCGCGCTGGCGACACGGATTCAGGCTGCGGCGACAGTAGCCACTGCGGCGGGAATAGAGCGGAAACCGACGCCGAAGCGGTTAAAGGCATTCATCAGACCGATCGCATAGCTGAGATCGGCGATTTCCTTGTCGCTAAACTCCGCGGCGACAGCCTCATAGTCGGACTGTGGAATGCCGGTCTCAGCCACGCGCGTCACGGTTTCCGCCCACGCAAGCGCGGCCTGTTCACGCTGTGTAAACAACGCTGAGGCGTCGCGCCATACTGGCACCAGCACGAGCTTCTCGATCGCAATGCTGGATTTGAGTAAGTCGCGGGTGTGCATGTCGACGCAATAGGCGCAGCCATTGATCTGCGAGACCCTGAGATAGACGAGATTGATCAATTCCGTCGGAAGGCCGCTTTTCTGAATATAGACATAGACGCCTCCGAATGCCCGGTACCCCTCAGGCGAGGCTTTTGCGTAGTCGATACGGTCGGTCATGATGAATTCCTTTCAAGTGTTGGTTGAAGGATTCCATCGTGCGTTATCGTGGCCTATGTCAGAAGGTCCATATTATGGCTTACGGCCTGGGCCAAGATCGTCGCCCGGCCGATGCGTCCCACACGTATCAGAGACGGGTCTCCATGACGATCACATCAAGGTCAGGATACGCTTGCCGAAGTTTTCGGCGGTGCGCTGTGAATCAATATTCGTAAAATTGAGAAGCAGCGCCGAGGCGGTCTGCTCGCCGGAGATCCAGTCCGTCAGCGCCTCTGCATACAGCCCATCCTTTCGCATGCGCGTAACAAGCCGACGGTCAGAGCGCTGGCCCTGTAGACGCAGGATCAGATGCATTCCGCCAGGCGATGAGTCGATCCGCACGTATTTCCCCAGCACGCCCTCCAAACCGGCTTTTGTTGCTTCACGCCTTTCGGCATAGAGCTTGCGCATCCGCTGAATATGGCGGGCGAAATGGCCTTCGGTGATAAAAGCCGTGACGATCGTCTGTGTCAGCTCCGGATTGCCAGCAGCCAACACCTGGCTGATCTCTTCGAAGCGTTCGACCTGTGACGGCGGCACGACCAGATAGGCGAGCCTAAGGCTGGGGAACAGCACCTTGCTGAAGGTTCCTGCATAAAGAACGCGCCCGTCCCGATCGAGGCTCTTCAATGCGGGTAAAGGACGGCTCACATAGCGATACTCGCCGTCATAGTCGTCCTCAACGATCCACGCGTTGTTCCGTGTCGCCCAGTCTAGCAACGCCATTCGCCGTGGCAGTGTTAAGGACACGCATAGAGGACTCTGATGCGCCGGCGTAACTACTGCTGCGCGCGCGCGCGGTGCGAGCCTGATGCCATCGGAAACCATCATGCCGTCGCGATCCACTGGGATCGGCACCGTCGTCGTGTTCATATGACGTAGGATCTCGCGCGTCGGCGGATAGCCGGGGTCTTCGACCCAGACGCGATCGCCTGCCTTCAACAAGGCATGCCCGATCAGTTCAATGGTGTGGCGATATCCCGATGTCAGGAATATTTGGGAGGGCGAGCAGTCGATCCCGCGCGAGACCTGGAGATACGCTGCGATCTCGGCACGCAGGGGCGGCAGCCCGTAGATCGCGGGATGCACCATCGCGGATGGCTGCATCGCGCGTACGCAGCGTGCGCCGAGACGAGCCCAGATCTTGCGTGGAAACATGTCCAGTGCCGGCAGACCCATCTGAAACGGCAAAATCGTATCCGGGCGAAAGCTCGTTGCAGCGAGGCTAGTATCAACCTGACGGATTGGGCTCGGAACGGGGGCTTGCAGCTTGAGCCCGGGCGTAACGATGGTGCCGGCCTGTCCCTTGGCCTGAATGTAGCCCTCGGCGGCCAATAGCGAATAGGCGGTCTCGATCGTCCCGCGCGCCAACCCAAGTTCCTTGGTCAGAGCCCGAGCAGAAGGAATGCGGTCGCCCGGCTTCAATGAACCGCGAGCAATTGCATTGCGGACCCGATTGTAGATTTGGCGATAGAACGGCTCCGCCGCGGCTGGATCCAGCGGCGAGAACTTGCCGGCCTTCAAAATGGTCATGGCGCCAACTCTGCGGATGCGTTTGCTCGACGATAGCATTAGTCCGAACGACAATCATGGCCTAGTCACGCGATTGTTTCATGGACCTTGGATGCGGGGCGAGCGGCCTGCAATGATCGCGACATCCCAGACCGCATATCTCCAACACCGAAAGAAACGGAAGATGAAAATCCTTCATGTGATTTGCAGTCCGCGCGGGCATGCCTCCGAGAGCCACAAGCTTTCGCACAGGATTATCGATTTCCTATTGAAACGCGATCCAACCGCGATGGTTGTCAATCGCGAGATTGGCGGCGGCGGGTTGCCGCACATCGACAGCTGTTACGCGACGGCTCTTGGCTCTACACAAGAATCCTCCGCCGAAAGGGATCCGAGCGGATCGATATCGCAATCCGATGAGCTCATTCGCGAGCTCGAGAGTTCGGATTGCGTGGTCATTGCGACACCAATGCATAACTTCACCGTACCCTCAACGCTGAAGGCGTGGATCGATCATGTCGTGCGCGTCCGTCGCACGTTCCGGGCGACCCCAGATGGATATGTCGGGCTGCTCCGGGACCGCCCGGTCTTCGTGGCCGTATCGTCAGGCGGACGATATTCAGGTCAAAGGGCGCATCAGCCGGATTTTCTAACGCCTTATCTTCGAGCCAGCCTCGGTACCATTGGGCTGCGCGACCTTGTCTTCTTTGCCATCGAAGGCACGGCACTCGCGCCGGATACTTTGGCCGACGCCAGGACCACAACTGATCAGGCGCTTCAGAGCTACTTTGCCCAGTCAGGCAGTGTGCCGACATACGCGCCGATGGTCGTGTGATCCATGCACCGCGGAGCAGTCATGGCCCAGTGCACAAGGCAGTTCTTGGTTCTTACGAATGAAGCCGAATGGCAACACATCGAGCGTCTTGACGCGAAACCATGAAAGGAATGAACCATGTCGAAATTGCTCCCAATGATCACCGCAGCGACCCTCACGCTTGGCGCTTCGATCTCTCCCGCGGCCACACATGAAGATGTAGCTCGACCAATAGCCGAGATCGGCTTTGTCACACTCGACAAGGACATCACAGTGCGACAGATGGTGATCCGTAACCCACGATCAAAGGGCGTCGTGCTTTTGCTGCACGGCTTTCCCGAAACGCTCCACGCCTGGCAAGCCGTTGCCGAGTCCCTTACCGATGAATACGAAGTCCATGCATTCGATTGGCCAGGCTATGGTCAGTCCTCACGGCCGTCGACCGACAAGTTCTCCTACGCGCCCAGCGACTACGCGCGCGTACTGAAGGAATATATCGTTAAGGCGGGCATCGAATCGTCGAAGCTAATCATTTATGCGACCGACATCGGGGCCCTGCCCGCACTTCTCGCGGCGCTTGAAGAGCCCGGCATTGCACGTACGATCATCGTCGGGGATTTCGCCCCGTTCAACCGCCCGCAATATATGCATGAACGCCTGCGCGACCTGAAGGCGCCGGCGACGTCGGACCAGATCCGTACTCAATATTACCAGAATAGCGGCCAGGTTATCGAGAACGCCTTCAAGGGCGGACTGCCCATTGAATCGCAGTTCTTCATCTCAACGACTTTCAAGCAGGATATGCTGGCGGGGTGGAGTCAGGGCGCGCTGACCTCTGGCGATGCTTTCTATCATTATTATTCGCACTTCACGCGCGACGAGGAATATCTTGAGGCCAATATTTCACGGCTCACAACCCCGGTGAAAGTCGTTTGGGGTGAGAAGGACATCTACATCGGTAAGCAGATGGGCACCGAGTTTGCGACGAAAGCAAAGGCCGACTTCACCTTGCTCTCTGGCGTTGGCCACTACGCCCATCTCCAGGACCCGAAACGGGTCGCCGCCGAAATTCGCGCCGCGGTTAGATAAAATCTCTCTCGCGACAGCGTTCCGAAGTCAAATAGCACCATGTGGACAACGGCCCACATGGCGGTGCGCTTTTCTAATGGCTCACAACAAGCATGTTGGCTCCCGAAGTGGCACAGGCACTGCCAACTCACATCGTGTCCGCTTTGCGCCATAAGCGGTCATGGAAATCTTGCATTCGTTCCGTGCGAGACGCGCGCCGCCGACGCTCTGGCCAACAGATTGCGCGTCTCTCTACTATCTCTTATCAGGCAATATTATAGCGCGGAGCTGGCTTGCCGGTTTGAGTCGCGGCGAAAAGTGCCGAGCGTGCCTCGTCGTACCTATCCCAGAGAGTCGCGTCGGCGACCGACGGCCAAGTAACCTTCTCGCCGTTGTCTAGGCCCGACAATGCCGCATCGACCATGTTCTCAGTCGTCATCACCGCTTCCTGGTTGAGTGCCGAGAGAGGAATTCCGGAGTTGTCCCATATCTCAGTTGCGGTTGTAGCCGGGTTGACCAACTGAACCCTGACACCGGTGTTGGCGAGCTCTTCTTGAAGGCCGCGCGTAAAATTTATAACAAAGCCCTTCGTGCCGCTGTAAACAGCGCTGACCGGCAGCGCGTGAATCCCGAGCACCGAAGCAATGTTGATGATCAAGCCGTCATTCGCCCTCACGAAGGCCGGCAGAACGGCATGGGTGAGGCGCGTCAAAGACGTCATGTTGAGCGCAATCTGCGCGAGCGAGTCCTGAAGGAGAGACTGTGCAAGCGGTTTCAGCCGAGCCAAACCAGCATTGTTTACCAGGATTCGGACTGTCGGATTGGTTGATAGAACGCGCTCAACCTTGGCGATGTCATTATCCTTTTCGAGGTCAGCCTGAAGCGCTTCGACGTTTACGCCGTGAGCTTTCCGGATCTGGTCGGCTACATCCTCAAGGCGATCAACGCGCCGCGCTACAAGCACAAGGTCGTAGCCGCGCTTGGCAAAACGATCGGCGTAGACGGCGCCGATACCCGAGGACGCTCCTGTGATAACAGCGGTTTTCCGTGCAGACATGGCATTTCTCCATAAACTTTGGCACCCAATTGTTGGGCACACAAGTATTTAGGTGATCATCAGGCCTTTTCAATGCTACGGTGCCCAACTATCTTGAGGATATGAGAAACCGGAAAAACAGCGAGATTTCGTCGGCTTATGAGTTGGACGAGCTTCCCTGCACGCATACAGCGCTTCGTCAGGCCGCCCGACGGCTCGGCCATCTCTATGACGAGGCTGTGGCACCAACCGGCCTGAAGGCTACGCAAGTTGGCCTACTTTTCCAGGCCGATCGTCTCGGCGGGGTGGATGGCCCTACTCTAAATACGCTTGCCGAACGTCTCGCACTCAGCATCTCATCATTGACATATGCGCTGCGTCCATTGGTGCGCGATGGCTTGATGAAGCTTGAGCAGGACAAACACGACAAACGAACGAAACACGCATCACTTACAGCGCTGGGCAGAAAGCGTTTGGCCGAAGGGATCAAGTTGTGGACCACTGCAAATCGTCGCACCGAGCTGGTACTCGGACACGATTCGGCCACTCAACTTCGGGCGCTTGCAGATGGCGTCTCGTCCAGAAAATTTCTTGACGCTTATAGGGCCGGGCGGCCTGCTGGTTCAAAGCGATCAGAGCGTGACGCTTAGCTTCGGCAGGAACTGGTCACCGGAAAACGCTTTATGTCCGCTTTGCGCCAAAACCGATGCTTGAATCGCTCGTAGACGGCTTCGGTTATAAGTTTCTCTGCCCCGTACTCTTTATTCGTGCCTTCCAGTCTCGCCGCAAGATTCACAACGGCACCTAAGGCAGTGTAGTTCATGCCCTCGATTGAACCAATCGTAGCCACAATGCATCCTGATCGACCGGCGTTTTGTATAAATGATACCCCAGACCCGCGAGACGTGGGCCTGGGGCGGTCGTGCAGCCGCTAGCTGCCTCCCTAGAGGGATTTCCCGTCTAGCTGGCTGAGCGGCCAGCGTGGATCACCCGAACAGCGTCTTGCTTCAGCAAGTAGATAGAGACGACTAGCAATACGAGGTCCTTCAAAAGGAAGGCTGCATTCATTGCCATCGCGGGAAACCCTCCGGCGCCCGCATCCCAACCGTCAGGAACAAACGGCAGGACTGTAAGAGTAGCGATGAAAGTGAAAGTCGAGCCGATCGCACCCAACATTCCAGCTTGCTTGTTCCAGAAACCCAGCAGCAACAGCGCACCAAATGTCCATTCTGAGACACCGAGAAAAATAGCAGTGCCGCGAATACCCAGGACCGGAATCGTCCAGGAGATAAACGGGCCGTTGGTGATTATCGGAAGCAGTGCTGTGATCTCCGACTCGAACCATTTGTCGTATCCGAACCAAGCGAAGATGATCACCATTGCGGCGCGGAGCAGGTGATAATCAAGGTCGCCCTTCAGGAGGCCCAAGCGATCAAGTATGTTGGCAAAGTATTTCATGATGTTCTCCATCTTGGAGCCGTGAGGCCGACGGTTGTTGCCGGCTCGCTCCTGTTAGTCGCTTCGCGATCGAACGCCCAAGGGGCGCCCAGCGAACTCATTGCACCGCGGGAAAGTCGATGGCGGTGTCGTTGATGCGGTTGAAAGCGTTGGTGAATGTCGTTGTCGCAATCGCCAAGCTGATCTCGACAAGCTGCTGGTCCGTGTAACCAGCCCCACGCACGGCCGCGACTTCGCTCTCCGCGATCGTGCCACTGGTACTGGCAAGTAGTTTCACGAACCGGATGAGCGCGTCGCGCTTGTTGTCGCCGGTCGGTTCGCCGGTGCGGATGTGGCGCAGTGCATCGGGCGAGAGGCCGGCCACCTTGCCGAGCAGACTGTGCGCAGCGACGCAATAGTCGCAGCCAGCCGTCGAGCTAACCAGCAGCTTGATCGTCTCCTGGTCGGCTTTCGATAGAGAACCTGCGGCAAGTACGGCATCAGCGGCGAGCACCGACTTCAGCGCGGCCGGTCCGGAGAAGCCGATCGCGGCATAGATGTTGGGGACGCTGCCGATGGCCTTTTTGATCTGGCCAAAGACCTCGGCGGACGCGCCGGTAGCGGTATCGAGAGCGGGGGTGTGAATGCGGGACATGGTAACCTTCCTTTCCGTGACGCCGGTTGGCTTCCGGTATGAGGATGGTCTATGTCGGATGGATGATATTGCTAATCCCGGAATTGCTCAATAATATGCTCTAAAGTATCAAACGAGTTCCAGATGTACGAATCTGCCGACTGGCTGAGCCACCTGCTGGACCTCGTGCCTGTCAGTGGCCAAGTCGAGCACCACTGCCTATTCGGCGCACCTTGGCGGCTCGAGTTAGCTACTTCAGCGGCGGGTGAGATTCCCTATCACGTCGTGCTCGCGGGCACTGCGTTCCTCGAGAATTCGGATGGCGGCCCGCCGCTGCGCTTGTCGGCAGGCGACATTCTCATTCTCCCGCGGGGCACCGCGCACAGCCTTCACGATGGCGGGGGCGCGCTACCATTGCCGACGCGTCAGCGTCTCGGATCGACGGTCGCGATCGACGAGAATGACGGCAAGGGCGAGCGGTTAGACATGCTATGCGGCCGCTTCCTACTGTCGCCGACCCATGAGCGGCTGCTGCGCACCTACTTCCCGGAACGCTTTGTGGCGAGGTCGGAAGCCGGCGCTCCCAGCGTGGTCTCGACGGGGACCCGGGCGCAGCTGGCGAATCTGGTCGGGCTTATCCGCGCAGAAACGGCAGAGGAGAACCTCGGCGGCCATGCGATGCTTAATGGTCTTTCGACCGCGCTTTTCACGCTGACGATGCGGTTGGCAAGCGAAGCGAAGGAGCCGCCTGCAGGTCTTCTCGCCCTCGCCGGGCATCCGAGGTTGGCGCCGGCGCTTTCCGCGCTATTTGGGCGTCCCAAGAGGGAATGGACGCTGCCGGAGCTCGCAACCCTCTGCGGCATGTCGCGGGCCACCTTTGTGCGGCACTTCCAACAGCGGCTCGGCCGATCCGCCGCAGACCTTCTGGCCGCCATCCGTATGACAGTTGCTGCGCGTGAGCTGCGAAACTCGAACGCGTCGACTGGCGCCATCGCGGAGGCGGCGGGCTACAAATCAGAGGCCGCATTCCAGCGAACTTTCAAGAAGCATGTGGGAATTACGCCAGCACGATTCCGCAGACAATCGCGGACTAAAATAACCGGCGATCACCCAAGCCGAGGCTAGCCCACAACCGTGCGTTCTGCTTTATCAGATCGACTTCACCTCACCGCCATCCATGCGAAGGACCGATCCCGTCATCCACCGGGCGCGCGGCGACACGAGGAATGCCATCAACTCAGCGATCTCCTCGGGCTCCCCATAGCGGGCGATACCGGCGTCCTTCGGAAACTTCGTCGTCGCGTCTTCGACGGACATCCCGTGAAGCGGTGCCCAATGCTCGAGATAGGAGCGGCGGCGACCGGTCATCACAGGACCGGGCAGTACACTGTTCACCTGCACGCCATCCTCGATCCCGCAGTCTGAGAAGGCCTTTGCCAGCGCGACGATCGCCGCGTTGATCGTCCCGACGGCTGCATAGGACGCCTTCGGGAACTGCGCCGAGTTGCCGGAGATCAGGACGACCGATCCCTTGCTCTCTTTCAGCGCTGGCCAGGCAGCCATCGTCAGCCGCCGCGCTCCATGCAGCTTGAGTCCAAAGCCCGCGTCCCACTGCGCGTCTGTCATCTCGAACAGGTCGATCTGGGGGACCGCTCCCGCGATGTTGAGCAGGGCATCGATCCGTCCGAAGCGCGCCTGCGTTTCCTCGACGACCTTGCCCGGTACCGCGGGATCGGCGAGATCGGCCTCGATCACGAGAACCTCCCTCCCCTGTTTCTGGATCTCCTCGGCGACGGCTTCCAACTTGTCCCGGCTGCGCGCCACCAGCACCAGTGTTGTGAAATCCCTCGCGAGACGGATGGCGGTGGCACGACCGATGCCCTGGCTCGCGCCGGTGACGATGGCGACTGACGTCGTCATGTGAACTTCCTCGTGTGAATGGATCGGTGAAGGACGACCAGCTTCCCGCCAGCGGCGTTCGCCTCGATGAGACGGTGAGCCTCAGGAACCTCGTCGAAGCGGAATACGCGCGCCGGCCTGATGTCGAGATGACCGGCTGCGGCATCCTGCGCGATCTGCGCGAGTGGCACGTCCGACAGGGGAAATTGGGGCGTTCCGAACACGAAGCTGCCGAAGAAGGTCAGGTTTACGCCACTCGGCATTTGCAACAGCGGATTGAAGTCAGGGATCGGATCGAGCCCGCCCAGCCAGCCCGCCAGGCACGAACGGCCACCGCGACGAAGCATCCGCAGCGAATCCAGTACGACCGTGTTGCCGACGAGGTTAAGGACTGCGTCGATGCTGCCGCTCTCCGCAATGCCTTCGGACAGGTCCGGTCGCTCAATCTCGCACCGCTCGGCGCCGAGCGCCTGCAGCGCCGCGAAGCGCTCGCGCTGGCGTGACGTCGCGATGACGCGGGCGCCTGCCTGGACGGCGAGCTTCAGCGCCGCCTGCCCCAGCGAGGAGGTAGCACCGCGAATGACGAGCAGTTCTCCCTTCTTGAGCTCGATATTCCGGAAGAGCGTCGTCCAAGCCGTCGCGTAGGATTCCGGGATCGCGGCAAGCTGCTCCCAAGGCAGGTCGGCCTCGATCAGCGCGACATTGGTGACGGACACCCGCGTGAGCTCAGCGTAGCTGCCGTTAATCGTGCGGCCCAGCCCGCCCATCAGCGCCGCGACCTTCGCGCCGACGGGAAACTCGCCGCCGGGGCAGGATTTCACGAGACCGACGCACTCGATGCCGGAGACAGGGGCCGCCTCCGCCCATTCGCCCTTTCGCATGTGAATTTCGGCGTGGTTGATCCCGAAGGCCTTGATCTCGATCACGACGTGGCCTGCGAGAGGCTCAGGATCGGGGATGTCGCGATAGGTTAGCGCTTCGAGGCCGCCGAAGCCGTCGAGAACAATCGCACGCATGTTAGTCTCCTGTCGTTTGCACGCCGCACGCGTGCAGATTGAGCAGAGGCGCAGTCGCTCAACACCGCGCCCCAACGTGTCAGTTGAAGAAGGCTCGGATCTCTTCGGCAATTTCGGCAGCGTGGGTTTCCAGCGCGAAGTGGCCGGTATCGAGGAAGGTCACGCGCGCGTCGGGGTTGTCCCGCTTGAATGCCTCGGCGCCGGGCGGCAGGAAGAACGGGTCGTTCTTGCCCCACACCGCCAGGAAGCGCGGCTTGTGCGTGCGGAAATAGTCCTGAAAGACTGGATAGAGCGCGACGTTGCTCTTGTAGTCGCCGAACAGGTCGAGCTGCACGTTGTCGGCGTGGAGGCGGCCGAGATAGTGGTCGTCGAGCGTGTAGCCATCGGGGGAGATCGCCGAAGGATCAGCCACGCCGTGCGTATACTGCCAGTAGGTGGTCTGTGGCGTTAGCATCGCGCGGAGAGCATCGCGATTCGCCGCGGAGGCCTCCTCCCAATAAGCGCGGATCGGATTCCAGCCGTCACTCAACCCTTCGACATAGGCATTGCCATTCTGTGAGACGATGCCGGCGATCCGTTCGGGATGGCGGACCGCGAGACGGAAGCCGGTCGGCGCGCCATAGTCGAAGACGTACACTATGAAACGATCGAAGCCGACGACCTCGGTGAAGTGCTCGATGCTATCTGCGATGGAATCGAAGCTGTTGACCTTCGGATCGTCCGACTGGCCGAAGCCCGGCAGGTCCGGTGCCACGATGTGGAAGCGGTCTGCCAACTGCGGGATAAGATCGCGGAACATATGGCTGGAGGTCGGGAAGCCATGCAGCAAGAGCAGCTTGGGCTGCCCGGCACTTCCGGCCTCACGGTAGAAGATGCTGACGCCATCGACCTCGATCGTCCGATACGCAATGGTATTCATGACATCTCTCCTATTGTGTAACCTTTAATTACTATTTTGAAAGGTTACCAATCTGCTCGAAACTTCAGGCAAATCGAACAGTAAGGCCGTGCATCGAAGCCGGCCGCGTCGTTCCAGATACACCGGCACACCTGTCATTTTGCTATTTCTCAAATTCGGACATTTTCAACGATCGCGTAACTGGCTTGACGATAGTAAGACGGTTACGCTGCGGACTGTAACTTGTCAATCGTCATTTTGAAGGTTACGTATAAATGGTACAATTTATGGATTGACTACGATGCTGACTGACATACCGGCAATGTTCATCGCCGATGCCCGGGGGATCGATTTCCTCAATTCGATTGCAACGCCAGTCGACGATCCGGTGGACTGGATCGGCGACGGCCACGGGCTTGTGAGCTGGTTGCGGCAGGCGGCTCTCGTCCCGGAGGCGCAACTTCGCGATGTGGCTGAGCGCGCGATGCCCGGCGAACTTGATCGTCTGGCTGAACAGGCGCGAGACCTGCGCGAGTGGTTCCGGCGCTTCGTGAAGTCTCGAATGGGAGCCCCGTTAGACGCCGGGGCTCTCCAGGAACTGGCGCCCCTCACCCGTCTGCTCGAGCGCGACGAGGCGTATCAGCGTTTAGTGCTTCGCGATGGCGGTGAGCTCGCACTTGAAACGGCACGGCGCTGGCGATCGCCGGAATCGCTGCTGATCCCTATCGGCGTGGCGCTCGCGCGCGTCGTCGTAGATGAGGATTTCACGCATGTTAAAGCGTGCGAGGGAAGCGACTGCACCCTGATGTTCGCGGACCATACGCGCGGGCGTGCGCGGCGGTGGTGCAGCATGGGAGTGTGCGGCAATCGAGCCAAAGTTGCAGCTCACAGAAGCCGCCGGCGCGCGCATCGTGAATAGTATGTCAGAAATGCTTTCTCAAGCGGTGAGGCGACGTCGTTGAAGTTCGGGAAGCAGCATGGCGGCAGATCTACCATTCACACCTCCACGACCGCTTTGCGCCAGAAGCGGGCGAATTCTTATTGAAACCAGCCTACGCGTGCATCGCCATCTCTAGAAATGCGAAGTGATCGCAGCTTAGAGATTTCCGTCGATCTCCGCTCGAGATAAGGCGACGTGAGTTAGTATCCAATTCAAGCAGAGGCAATGGTGCCCCCAATCATCGGCGACCGGGGTAATATCGACCGCTCGAACAGGTCTGAACGACTTGCGCCTCTGTGGAACGATTGAGTTCACTCCATAACGCTAAGTCCCGTCCCCCTCATCCCGTCAAATGAAAAACGAAGTCCGGCCGCCTCGAGCGCAGCTCGTAAACTTGCAGACGTCTCGACATGCGGGACGGAGGCGCCACCCTCATAGCGAACGACAGCGCGCTTCGAGATCCCCGCCTTAACCGCCAGCTCTTCCTGACTCCAATCCAGCCACGCGCGTGCTGCGCGCAGTTGCGCAGAGGTAATGGCGGGCTCCCGCAAATTAACCATAAAACGAACCCGAGAGTGACGAATGTCACACTGTGTGCTAGTGTTAACAAATCATTAAACACCGCCTCGGGGCAAGAAAGCACCGAGCGACCGACGAGAACGGATTGTACCCTTCAATCCTTGCCAAGAATTTTAGGGAAGATTTGCGCCGGCTCGTCGAGAAGAATGAATCCTTGGTTCAGAGAAAAGCCGTCGAGCGACCTCCACAAGCTCCCAAGGATTTGAAAGCCGAATTCGACCACATAGTGTTTTAGAACTGCACGCTTTGCGGTCGGATCGCACGATCAAGTTTAAGTTTGTGCACATGTGCCAAGTTATGCGCAGAACGCCTCGCAATCAAACCAAGCCCATCAATGCAATACTTCCGGGAGTCAAGCATGCCCGCAAAGTACAAGCGAATTGCAGCGGACGAGATCGAGACAAACGTCTCCAATGTAGCCGCGCCATCAACACCAAATATCCTGCCATTTGCCAATCCGCCCAACCCTCTGCATTGGTGGCGCAGCCGCTCGCCGCATGCTTTCCGGGGCAAAGACGTCATGGTCATACGTCAGGCGTTACTGTTGGCAGATCCTGTCGATTTCGACTGGATGCGCGCAATTACGGGAAGCTCTCCGACCGCGATTCGAATTGCCGTCGAGCAGCTCAAGAACCATCGGATAACAGCTCCGGTGATTGACGATGTTCTGTCGGCTGTCGTGTGTTGCGCGATCGAAGGCAACGCCGCGTCTTCGATCTTGATATCCAGCGCGCTGCGTCGCAGGTCAAAAATAGATCCGGCTTGCCTTTCGCTGAGCTCACTTTGGCTTGTTGCCCGCTTTTGAGAAGTTGCACGTTTGACGCCAAGCCAGTGATTTATTGCTCTCGCGAACAACATCGATGAAACGGCTCACGCCATACGAACCCGATTTCGAAGGCACTAGGTCGCCGAAAGAAATTCGATCTCTTCTGCCAAGAACTCTGCCTGCTCCGGCATGCTGCACATTTCTAGTGCGCCATGCACCGTCGGCAAGTGCCTCAATAGATCAATCCTTGGAGCCTGCAATGCCAAACACTCCTCACAACGTCGGTTCTCTTCTCCGTGGCTTAGAAAGACTAACTACGGACATACGCAGCCTGAACGCAGGTAACGCACCATCCGAACGGGAGCTGCGAGCCTCTCCAGTGATTGATCAATGGTCGCTCGGATTCCGACCGACAGCCTGCCTTGTCGGCGCAATTTATCAGCATCCGATACTCGGTAACTGTCCGAACGCGCAGACCTCGACATTGGTGTTCATCGATCCGGACAAACGCCGGGCCCACACTTGGTCAAGATACTATAGGCTCGGAAATGAGCAGACGCTCAGGCGCGAGGCCGAGCCCACTAGTCACACTTAACTGCGTTCGGCTTTAGGATTCTCACGCCGGATCAAATGCCGTCTGAAGGCCGCCCCCTCGGGCGCGGCGCCAATGCAACCTGGTATTGGAGAAGCCGCGTGCTGATTTGGGTATTATCCGATCTACACCTTGAGTCGACCCGCTGGTGGGACCTGCCGCTTACTTACGCACGCCCGCAATTCGACGTCCTGGTTGTCGCCGGCGACCTGATCAGCCGCATGGAACGCGGTGTGAAGTGGCTGCTGAACCGTGTTCCGGATCGCGATATCGTCTATGTCGCTGGGAATCACGAATTTTACGGCTGCGATATCGATCGCACCGTTGAGAAGGCCCGCATCGCCGCGGCGGGAACGAATCTCCATATCCTGCAGAACGACAGTGTGACCATCGGCGGCACGATCTTTCTCGGAGCTACCGGATGGACCGACTTCAATCTTTTTGGCGATCCTGACCGCGCGATGCTGGCCGTCGGCGAGGCGATGAATGACTACAAAAGAATCCGTGTGAGAAATTATAAGCTGCGGTTGCGTCCGGCGCACACGCTTCAGCGCCATATGGAAACCCGCGCGTTCCTGCAGCGAGAGTTGAGTCGGCCAAAAACTCTGCCGCGCGTCGTAGTCACGCACATGGGGTTTCATGCGGAAGCTGTTCGCCAGGGATTCGAGCACGATCTGATTTCGTCCGCTTATACCAGTCGCGCTCCGGTCGAGGGTGCGGATATCTGGGTGTACGGGCACACGCATGAGAGTCGCGATTTCCGCGTCGGCTCCACCAGGGTGATCAGTAACGCGAAAGGGTACGGACCCTGGCGCGTGGGCGAGCCCTGGGAAAACCCGGACTTCGACCCGAACCTTATCGTCGAAGTCTAGCGCCTCGGCCCCCATCGTCGCCTGGAGCTGTACATGACCCGCAAGAGCTTCACGAAATTGCAACGCTCCCGAGCCGCTGCGATAGAACGCAGCTCTACAACGGGCGCTGTCAGCATCCAGCTCCTCAGACCTGAAAACATCCCGAGCAAAATGGCGGCCGCTCCTTCGCTGTCTCAGTCGGCCTCGAAGGTTACCGACGAGTTTGACAGTGACGACCCGGAGGCGATTTGCAAACTTGCGACGAAGAAGACGTCCCCCTCAGCACGATGCTCGCTCGTGGCAGCCGCGTTTCGTGAGGCGACGAGCGGCGGCGTCCGGCGACGGTTGAAGGATAAGACTGCACTCGCGCTCGTGGTATTGGTACCAAGGCCAAGCTGGATCGAACCGGTTAGGTCGCTGTTTGTCATGCGGTTCGGTGAGCGTTGGCAGGCGTTCTCACCCGATACCATGAAGACGCCGCAGCAGCGAACCGAACGCAACAAGGACGTCGCTAACTATCTTACACTTGGGTATTCGGTAGTTGGGGTCGCTGTGGAACGCGAAGCACTCCCCACTGCGCTGACGATCGCCGCTGACCTAACGATCCGCGTGAATTCTCCCGGCAGTTCAACGATCGGACGCGCGGTCCGGATGTTCACCGGCGAGGCAGCGCCGGCAGAGATCGGCGAGGAAGTCTCGTTCGGATTGGAGTTCTACGACCTCGTTGCCGCATTCCGTGCCAACTCTTCGCCGGCCGAAATCATCGGGCGTTTGCGGAAGGCGGCCGCAGCAACGAGCGGCGCCAGCACGACCGAATCCCTGCCGAAACTGGAAGAAGCGATCGAATACGGCGCAGCCCGGACCTGGGGCATGGCATTGGCTCGCGACCTCGCCGACTACCGCGCCGGGCGTCTCGATTGGCAGGATGTTGATCGGGGAGCCGTGTTGTTCTCGGAACCGGGGCTCGGAAAATCGCTATTCGCTCGGATCTTGGCCCAGGCTTGCGCAGTGCCATTGGTAACATTTTCGATCGCGGATCTTTTCGCAAGCTCTCCCGGCTATCTGGATTCGGTTATTAAGGCGTCGCGCGGGATGTTTGAACGCGCCGCCGCCCTAGCGCCGTGCATTTTGTTCCTCGATGAGATCGATGCTCTGCCGAACCGCGCCACTATGTCCACCCGGGCGCAGGAATGGTGGACCAGCGTAGTCACCGATTTTATGCTCAGCCTCGACAATGCCGTTGCCGGCAAGCGCGCCGGAATCGTGGTGATCGGCGCTACAAACAATATAAAGGGCGTCGATGCGGCCGTGCTGCGTCCCGGGCGACTCGAGCGAGCCATCGAGATCAGGCGGCCCGATCACGCAGGTGCGACGAACATCCTGCGCTATCATTTGAACGGGGAAATGCACCATGTGGATCTCGCCGATATCGCCCATTTGATTGACGGATCGACCGGCGCTGAGATCATGATGGCAGTTCGCAGCGCACGCAGAATAGCGCGTTATGCGGGACGCAGGCTGGAGCGCGATGACCTACTGCAGGCCATCGCGCCTGTCGAGCACATCGCGCCGGACGCGCTCAAGCGCGCAAGCGTTCACGAAGCCGCGCACGCGGTCGCCTCGCTCGTCGTTCGTTCCGGAATCCTCAAGCGTTGCACGGTCGGAACCGCCACTGCGTCGTTCGGCCTGACGCTAATCGAGATGGACCAGGATGACCTACTCACACGAGATTCGGTCGAACGGCGCGCCGTCGTCTTGCTCTGCGCGCGCGCTGCGGAGCGGCTCTTGATTGGCAATGCAGGACTCGGTGCGGGCGGGGACGACGAATCCGACCTTGCCCAAGTCACCCAGTTCGTCGCAACACTGCACGCCTCCTCAGGCCTTGGCGACACCCTGACCTACATCACCTCGTTTAAGGACGCATTGGCAGCGGTGCGCGACGACCGCGAACTTCGGTCCAAGGTCGAGCGGCACATGCAAGCCCTACAGGGTCGGGCCGAAGAAATCGTTCATAGATACCGTGACGCCATCGTCGCCGTCGCCGACCGGCTCAGGACACGTCGCCAACTTTCGGGAGAGGAAGTTCGCCGTATCGTCGAGGCGACGCCTACAAACGACCAACCCGAACTCGCCAATCGTTAACCAGAGATGGAGGGCTTAATGCTGATCATCACGATCGATCTCGTTCCAGGTGGATACGAATCCTTCCGCCGCACCATCGGCTCCATGCGGATCGCCAACATCTCCGATCTGGCCGACGTATCCGACTACAAAGTCGAAGTCACGGAAGGTGCAAATCACCTGGCCGGGACCAGCGCTCGTAACGCGCGGTGCACCGTCGAGCGCCATGATCGCCGCCAGACCATCTGGGCCCTCTTGGCTAAAGCTGCTGATGAAGCGACGAGGGCGAAGTTTGAGGATCTCGGAAGCCCAGAAAAGGAATAGTTCGGGAGTTATCCCCGCAATTCAACTTTTTTTCTTCGCAAAGAGTCACGCCTCGAAACACCAATATCGCACCAATCGGTCCCCACAAAATTGCAGCGCCGCTGAACTCCAACTTTTCATTTAAGCCCCGTCCGAGGCCGCGGAATATGGTGAATCGCCGCCCTCACACTCCTTCCAATTTCGCGATCTTGATGAAGTTTTCTGCCGTGAATTCCACCGGCCGCCGAAATTTCCGCTTTTGGCGCGGTTGTGCGATTTTCACACTCAAGTTTCAGCGGGGTGTCCCGGGGGAATGACTACAGATGCTGCTGACCGCCTGAAGAAGGGCGGAAAGCGGAACAGGTGGGGCGGGCCATTGCGAGCGGCCCGCCCGACCCTTCACCGGTCGAAAGCAACGACAGATGCTGCCTGCAAAGGCATCTGGAGCTTTGCTCATCACCCCGCGCCACGCAAGCGGGTTTTTGCGCCCATCTCGGCGTTCGACCTCCCATTCAAACATGCCCGACGCCGGCACCCTTGCCGGCGAACGGCGAAGCTTTGGCCGACCGGCCGGGGGCGACATGGCGAGCAAGAGAAAGATGCCGGGCAAAAAAGATCCAGGTGATTCACCGTTCACGCCGGGACCCCCCGTTGAACGGCGGAGCCCTTGCCGGGCGCGGCCGAAGACAATGAGCAAGAAGAGACCCAAGCTCGAGTCCGTCCGGATCGTGCGCGCCCGCGGCGGCGGCCCGATCCGCACGGTCATCCAAGCGGTGCGGAAGATACCAACCGGTGACTTCCCGTCGCTCAAGGCGGGACGCCCGCTGCCCTGGGAGGGCATCGCCGAGCGCCACTTCGTGTGGGTCTGCGAAGTCGATTGGAACGTGCGCTCGTTCATGACGCAGCCGATGCGCATGGAATTCCACATGAGCGACGGGAGCGTGCTCATCTACTTCCCAGACGTTGAGCGCTTGCTCGCCAGTACAGCGATCGAGATCGTCGAGATCAAGAAGAAGGAAGACGAAGCGCGGCGCGATCCGGATTACTCGTTCAAGCTGTGGCTGGCTCGGCAGATTTGCGTAATCCGCGGCTGGAAGTTCCGCATCCTCTCCGCAGAAAAGTATCTCGCCGAAGGCCATCGCCTGGCGAACGCGCAGCTGATCCGCATGGACCGGTTCACCGCGGTCTCGGCTGAGGACTACATCCGCCTCGGCGAAGCCTTCCGACGCACCAACGACATGACGTGGGGCAAGGCCGTCGCCGCGCTCAGCCGCACCGACGACGAGTGGAGCCCGGACGGACTCGCGCGCCTGCGCGCCCTGATCGTCCGCCGCCACGTCCGCGTCGACATCGATCGCCGCATCGCCCAGCAGACGCCGGTCGCCCTGACCGAAAGCGCCGCCATTCAGGTCGGCAAGTAAGGAGTCACGAATGTCCCAGCATACGTCCCACCCGCGGTTAACCGTGACCCTGTGCTTCGACGTCGCAACTCGGATGCTGCTCGGTCACCGCATCAGCTTCGAGCCGCCGAATCCGCATAGCGCGTTGCTGACGCTGCCGCAGATCAATCAGCACGCCCGTTCCTGGGACTCCTGGGGCATCCCCGACGATATCCAGACCGACTCCTCTTTCCTTTCGACGTCCCTGCTGCAGGCGCTGACCGACCTCGATAGCGGCGGCGCGCGCGAGCTCGATCCGGAGTCCTGAGCACCCGCATGTCCTCGCTCGACATCAAAAAAGGCCAATTGATCCAGCACTTCGAGAAGGGGCTCTGCCGCTTCGATCGCTGGAAGACGTTCAACGTGCTGGTCTTCCATACGGTGGACGGCGGCGGCGAGGTCAAGCTGCCGGAGCACACGTTTTGCGAACTACACGCGTTGCGCAAGATCCGTCTCGTCGAACAGGGCAAAGACGGCAATCCGATCGAGACCCGCGAATTCGGCCCCGACGAGTGCTGGACGGATTCCGACAATCCCGAGAAGGCCAAGCTTACGTCCGAGGGGCGCAAGGCGCTGGCCCGGCAGTTCTACACCAAGAAGTGGGACGAAGAGGGCAACGGCTCTCTCGGTGACGTTGGATTGCAAGAGCTCATCAGCCGCTGGCGCCCCGTCGTGGTCCAACTCGGCTACGAGACGAACGAGATCGAGGAGAGCGAGACGAAGCCCTTTCGCGTCGAGGTCGCCCGTCTTCGCCACTTCGTCAATAAGTGCGGACGGCCCGGCGCGCGGCCGCTCGAGGCGTTCCGGGATAACCGCGGCAAGAACTCGCCCCGCCGCCTCGCCGACGAAATCGAGGTCGAGATCCCAAAGGCGATCGACCACTACTACGGCGCCCGCGGACGCGACTACAACGACGCCTACGGTGTTCTCCACGATGCGATCAAGGCGCTCAACAAGAAGCGCCCCAAAGAACAGCAACTCAAATACCCTAAACCGGAAGTGCTCCGGCGCCGCATCGACAAGGCGGCCACCTTCGACAACCTCGCCCGCAAGACTAGTCGCAGCGAAGCCTGGCGGAAGTTGCACGGCCATCGCGAGCACATCTCAGCGACGCGGCCGCTCGAGCTCGCCATCATCGACACGACACCGCTCGACGTCCACGTGCTCGACAGCAGGCGGTTGCTGCCGCTCGGGCGGCCCTATCTGACCGCCTGCATCGACGTCTACAGCAGGATGCTGCTGGGGTGGTTCATCACGTTCGAGCCGCCATCCTTGTATTCCGTGATGGCGACTTTGAAGCGCGTCAACAGGCACAAGGGATACGTCCGGAAGCTCTTCCCGCAGATCAAGCGGCCGTGGGATGCCTGGGGCTGCCCGACGGAGATCCTGCTGGATCGCGACTGGGCCCATCAGTCGCCAAGCTTCCAGCACTCGATGGCCGAGATCGGCACCGAAGTGCACTACGCCCCGGGAGAGACCCCGCAATACAAGACCATCGGCGAACGATGGTTTCGCACGGTGAACCAGGGCTTGATCCACAAGCTCGCTGGCGCGGTTCGCTACAACGTTTACGTTATGCGCCAGGTCGGCCTGAACCCGGCGAAGGACGCGCTGATCACGTTCGAAGATCTCAACGAGCTCCTTCACGAATTCAACGAGGTCTACAGCTACCGCCCGCACGACGGAATCGGCGCCGTTCCGGCACTCGTCTGGAAAGAGGGTCTCGCGGTCCAGCGCCGCCGCTGGATCAAGGACGTCGGCGCGCTGGACAACATCCTCGGATGCGTCGACACCGCGACCATCTCCGGGAACGGCATCAAGTTCAAGAACATGCGCTGGCACGACGAGAGCGTCACTTCGCTGCTCCTGAACGATCTCGTCCGCCTCGAGAAGAAGCGCTCGCAGGATCCGCGGACCTTCGGCCAGTCGCGCGCGCGCGTGATCGTGAAATGGAATCCTGCCGACACCGGCTCGATTTCCGTCTGGAATCGCGGTGGCGAGCCCAAACCCTACTGGGTGACGATGCCGAACGCCGACCCCGAATTCCTGAAGGGGCTGACTTTCTGGCATCACGCCCGCATCCGTGAGTTCGCCGAGGCGAAGGGTCTCGAATTCTCCACCGAAGAGCAGCGCTGGGACGCGTTCAACCGGCTGCGCCGCCACTGGGAGACGCTCGCCGGTCAGATGCCGATGCGCAAGAGCCGCCAGGCTCGCCGCGGCTTGGCATTCGAACTCGGACAGTTCGACGACACCACGGCGAACGAACCCATCGACATCACCGTGGACGACATCAGAGACGTCGAGGCCGAAGCATCGACCGCAGGACTCAACAAGGTCGAGCCCGAGGGCGTCCCCGATCAGCTCGCAGCCGAACTATTGGGCCGCGACAATACCCCCAATAAAGGCCGCACGCCTAGCAAAACGGCGGTGGCCAAAGGTCAGAAGACGAAGAACCGCAAGAAAGCCGAGCGCGGGCAGGCCGAGCACGAAGCTTACGTCAAGGAGATGCGCGGCGACCCGACCGGCGATCCGAGAGCGCGCGGCACCCCCGTCCGCGACGACGCGGACCGTGACGAGGGATGGGGCGAGACCGCCGAGGCTCCGACCAGCGCACCCACCGATCTACCCGAAGACGAAACGGCTGACGACGAAGGTTGGTAACTGCAGAAGGACTAAAAGACATGCGTAACTTCACCGGAATATCATCGATCGACTGCGCGGCTTCATCCGCGCCGACGCACTCAACACGACCGATCCCACGGTCAACGACTCCACGCACCCGATTCCCGACGAGGCCGGCTTCGACGTCGATCGCAGCCGCTCCAGCGTCGTCGTGCTCACGCGGTCCGGCATCCGCTTCAAGGGGCTCCGCTACAACAGCCCAGGAGTCGCCGAGATGCTGCTGAGGATGAAGTCGGGCGATCGCGTAAAGGTGAGGATCAAGGATCCGTCCGACGCCTCCAGCACCTTCGTGTGGGACAGCAGCGCCCGACCCACTCCGCGCTGGATCACCGTCGGCATCGCTGACGCTCCAACGAAGCTGTCGCTCGCGCAGCACGCGCGGCTGCGCGATTTCGCAAGAAAGCAGGAACTCGCGTTCAGCACCGAAGCAGAGCGGTCCGAAGCACTGGAACGGCTGAAGCAGCGCTGGAAGAAGCTCGCTGAGCAGCCGCCCATCGGCGAGAGCCGTCAACAGCTGCGCGCCGTCGACCTTTCGAACCCGACGGAGGACGAAGCCGACATCGCGGACATTTTGAAGCGCCCGCGCGGGCGGAGGCCCAGCAAGCCCGCAATCTGCAAGGCCAAACGCACGAGGCACGCAAGACGATCGAGGTCACCGCAGCGTCCGCCTGGCGACCTTCCGACACCGAAAGCAAGTAACGCGAAGGAGTACGTGAAATGAAGAACACCATTCAGGATGTGATCGAACGCATGCGCCTGTTCGACGAGATTTTGATTGAACACCCCCGCCTCGGCAAGATCCGGGACAAGATGCTCTGGCTGCTTGCCGACACGGGCGGCGTTGTCGCGGCCAACGAGGCCCGCCGCAAGGCGGCTAGAGGAAGGCCGTTCAAGAACAAGGAGCTATGGGTTCTCCCGATCGTCGGCCCCAGCGGAGCGATGAAGAGCACATCGATCGGAAAGGTGATCGACGAGATCAACGCCGACGAACGTTTTCCCCCCGAGGACATCCCGGTGCTCTTCGTCACCATGCGAGGGGTCAAAAACGTGCGCGCCTTCCTCAGCGTCGTCCTCGAACACTACGGCGACGCCGCCAAGGAGGTCATGCCCGGATCCGGCCCGGTCGATGCCCAGGTCGTCGCGCGCGGCGTCTACAACGTCGCGAGAACGAAGCGCACGCTTCTGCTCGTCATCGACGAGGCCCACGAAATGCTCCGCTACGACGGCGGCAAGACCGGCAAGAGCATGGCAATGCTCCTCAAGACCATGGTCAACGAGGGCATCTTCTCCGTGGTCCTGATCGGCACCGACGAGATGCTAGGCCTCTTCCGCTCGAAGGAGCTCAAGAGCCGCACGGTCGCGGACGAAGACGCGACATTGCTGCCGTTCGACATCAAGAAGCAGGGCGACCGCCGCTACTTCTTCCGCTTCCTCCAGCGCATCGAGGACGAGATGGCGAAGACCGGCGTCGTCGACGAGCCGCTCGGCTGGGTCGCCAGCCTGGAGGACCGCGCCAAGATCTACGACATGTGCAACGGCGTTCCCGGCACCGCCTGCCGCGTGCTCCGCATGGCGCTCGAACGCACGCTGCGCAGCGGCCGCACGTCGATCGAGTGGCCGGACTTCGAATCCGCCTTCCGCGCCTTCAACGCCACCGAAGAACGCGCCTTGTTCGACCCGTTCGCGAACGGTCCGAAGAAGGAGACGATCGGCCGCCTCAAAGCGGAAGCCGAAGCCAAGAAGAAGGCCGGTGGCAACGATAAGGAGCCGGCATGACGCTCGCGTTACCGTTCAAGAAGTTCATCGCTACGGTCGGGCCGCCGCATCTCGACGAGAGCCTTCGCGGCTACCTCGGCCGCGCGCTGTCGGTCACGGCCATCCGAAACGTCACCAAGATGCTGAAGATCGCGGACGCCACCAAGCCCAACGCCGTGGCGCTCGCTACGACGCTGACGGACGCTGGCGAGATCGAGCGCATCGCCACGCTGATCGGATGCACGCCCCGGGACATCGTCTCGCGCACGTACAGGACGGGCGAGTTCGCGCATTCCGGTTCCGAAAGCATCGACTTCTTCGGCACCCAGATCCGCCTTCACTTTCGCGAAACCAAATTCCGGAGGGTGTCGCCTCGCGCGCTGGAAATCGATCCCTATCATCGCGCTATCTGGGAGCTTCGTCCGATCGCATTCGATCGGCAGACGAAGGAGAAACTTTTGTCGGCGTGCCCAGCCTGCGATCGCAAACTCGGCTGGTTACGCGCTGATGTTCCGAACCTCTGCGATAAATGCGACGCCGATCTACGCGATTTCCAGCAGCCGGTATCGCCCGTCGAAGACGAGGAGGCTTACGACTTTGTCGTCGACCTGATCGATCCCGATCCAGCCAAGAAGGAAGCAGCCCGCGCGCTGCTGCCGGAGGAGTGGCGCGACTTCTCCAACGGCGATCTATTCGAAGCGATCGTTGCGCTGGCGAGCGGCCTCACGGCGGATCCGACCAAAAAAGGCGCAGCGCAGGGACGTAGCAAGCGCAGCGAGCAGTTCGAACAGCTGACGCCGGCACTGCTCGCGCTGGCCGGACGCGCTATCATCGGTGGCGTAGCCGGATTCGCGGATCTCTGCGACCGATATCGCGCCGACATGGACAAGCGCCCCATCTATTACGGACGCCGAAAGGAGATCGGCCCGCTCGCCTACATCACCTATGACAAGCACATCGAACCCAGCATTCGGGATCTGCTCCGAGCCTTGGTCGACGGCAACATGGAGTCGACGAGCGAGAGGTACGCGCTTCGCCTAGGCAAGGACGCGGCCAGCTCGACGATGACGATCCAAACTCTGTCTGAGACGTTCGGCGTCCGCAGATCGATCCTCCAGCGCCTCGCCGAGAGCGGTCTCGTTCCGGTCATCCGGGCGGACGATGCCCGGTCGCCTGTCCGCATGAGTATACGGGACGTACGGCCATTGCTTGCTCAGATAAAGAACGCCGTTGGCGAAAACGAGGCGGCCGGAATCCTCGGACTTCCCCTCTCTGTGCTGTCGAGCCTCGCCGACCACGGCCTGATCCGGCGCCTGGAAGGCCGAGTTCAAGGTCTCGTTCCGGGCTACAGCGGCTATCTTCACTCGTCGGTCAACCAACTTATGGCCGAGATCTGGTCGGCGGCCCGGCCCAGTTTCGGAAGGTGCTGTTCGATTATGGTGGCCGCCCGCTCGCTCGGCGCGGGCGAGACCCCTTGGGCCGCCGTCATCAGCGCAATCATCGCCGGCGACGTCGTCATCCACGACACCGGCGCGCAGCGCCGGAATATCCGCTTCAGCCTGGCCGTCTCGGACATCGATTCATTCGTGGCCGGCGTCAACAAGCACCTGCAGAACGCGCCCCTCGGCTTGAAGCTTCCTCGCTGGATTGCCCAATCGACCGCTGCCGAACTTCTCCAGGTCAATGTGGCCTTCTTCTCCCGCTTAGCAAACATTCGGCCTGACCTGCTTCCTCAGCGAGGACCCGGCTATGCGCCCTACCTCGCGAACGATGTGCAGGCGCTCCACGCCAAGTACATCTTCGTGCCCGAAATCGCCCGCCGCGCCGATATGCACCCCCGGCGCGTTGTTTCCTGGTTGCGCTCCGAGCACGTGGCCCCTTCCCTTTCGCTACAAGAAAATCGTGATTTCGGCTACCCGCGCAGTGTCGTCGATCCTCTCCTGATTGAGCTCATCGACAAGACCAAACGAATGAAGGCCTCCCTGGCCGAAGCCGGCGATGGCGTCCGCGTCAAGCTGATTGCGGCCGTGGCGGCAGGCGCTGGCCCTAAGGCAACTGCGGAAGCAATGGACATCCCCTATCGCGAGGCAAAACGCTGGATCGAGGCCTGGCGCAAGGCCGGTGCAGTCGCGCCACGCAAGTTCGGCCATCGATCGAAGCTAGACGACCAGAAAGATTTCTTGCGGACCCTGGTCGCGCAGCGTCCCGACATCAAGCTCAGCGAAATCCGCCAGGCGCTGGAACCGCGAGGAGTCAAGACCAGCGACACGGCGATCTGGAACGCGCTCGAGCGCTTCGACATCAAACTCGGCGGCCGGCGGCGGCCGACCGGCCGCGGATAGCCGAGACCTTCGAAGAGAAAGGACGACGAGATGAAGTTCAACACGCACTCTCCTACCTCCGCTGCGCTGTATGCGACGAGTCACAATGAGGCTTGGGCGATCGACTTCGCCATGCTCGATTTCGCCGCCAAGCCGCTCGTCATGCTGATCGTCGATGTCCGCACGCGCCGTCCGCTGAGCGCGACGGTGAGCCACATGGCCATGGAAGATATCATCATCAGGCTGGAGCGTCTGGTCCGGCGTTCGGGCCGTCCGGAACGGATTTGGATGGACTACAGCAGCGCCTACAACACCATCGAGGGCCACTTCCACCCGTCGCTACAGGCCTGGGCTCAGAAGCATCGCATTTCGCTCACCCATGACCGCATGCTCCTGACGAGGCGCATCTCGGAGCGGCCGCTCCGCGACCTCAGCGCCTCCCTACGTGAGAAGAGCTTCACGACGCTGATGGAACTTGGCCACGACATCGAACGCTGGCGCCAGTCCTACCACAGGGCCGCCCGCACCATGCCCAACGTCAACCAGTAAGAGGAGTACACGAATGATCATCATGATGTCCGAGGAGAGGGTGAAGGGTATGGCAAAGCGCCTACGCAAAGTGCTGCGCGGATGCGGTGTCGAGCTCAAGCACTTCGCGTGCCTCGAGCTTGCTGTCCGCCTGTGCGGTTTCGAGGACTGGCAGAATTACCGTCGTCGGGATGTCGACGCACCGCTCAGCCTCCTCGACGACGACCTCTGGGAAGAAGAGTTCGCCGCCCGCGACGAATTTCAGATGAGTGTGCTGGAGGAAGCCGGGTTGGGGGCGGTTGCGCGTGAACTCCTCGACCGCGCGAACCCGACGGGCTCCTGGGCCAAGCAAACAAGCGGGCCAACTTTCCGAGACAACTCCGACGAGCGGGGTCATTCGCTCAGCTTCGCGGATAACCTAGCCCAGTAACTGATTGCCTGACTATCAAGACCGATAGGAGCGGTTTCCAATGGTTGACGACAACACTGCGTCAATTATCCCCCTGCGCGAAGCCCGCCGGCCCAAAACGCCGGCCGAACGACAACGCGCTTATCGGCACCGCAAGCGGCAGCAGCGTCAGACTGCGCAGGCTGCCGTCCTACCCGAAGTCGTGACGTCACAAGCCAACGTCACGCCCATTACTCCTCCCGCCGCGTTACCAGTTGCGACCAACGCCACTCGAGTCATTTCCACCGGCGCGCGACTAGTCACGGCGAATGTCATGCCCGTCACTCCTGCTACCGAGTTACCAGTCGCGGCTAACGTCACGCCCGTCACTTCTGCCGCCGCGTTACCCGTCACGGCCAACGTAACGCGCGTCACGCCCGACATCACACAAGTCACGGAGTCACGCTGGCACGCAACGAACCGTTGCTCGACCAGCTCGTACGGCTTGACCGCGGCTGCCTTCGCTCTCGCTGGCGTTGGTCTTATCATGAATGGTTGGTTTGCTCGGTCGCTGGGTTCGACCGATCTAGCCGGATGGCTGTTTCTCGCTATTGGCGTCGCCGCTGACCTGGTAGCTCTTACCATCCCTTCAGCTGCCGCCCAGCTTTGGCGCACGCGCCGGCGGATCAGAGCTGCGGCGGCTTGGTTGGTATGCTTCATAAATCTTGTATTCGTCGCCACCGCCGGAATCGGGTTCGCTTCCCTTAACATCGCCGACGTGACGCTTGCTCGGGCGTCACGCGTCACTCCTGCAGTGACGAGAGCGCAGGACGCGTTACGCGACGCTATGACCGCACGTGACCGGGAATGTGCTGGCGGAGTCGGTCGGTACTGTCGCGAGCGCGAGCAGGCCGTAACGGACCTCCGCCGCGCGCTCGACGCAACGTTGAATTCGGTCGCACACACCGCCGATCCGCAAACCGATGCCGCCATTAGGATTGTGGCTTGGCTCAGTTGCGGAACCCTCAACCCAACGGCCGACGATTTCGCCATGCTGCGCTTGGTGCTATTGGCACTCTTACCGCAGGTCGGCGGAATTTTGCTAATGATCGGTCGGGCGCGCTAAGGGGGACAAACTACCTCAAGACGTGCGATGGCCCGCTACGCTCTAGCCCAAGTCGAAGCCCAAACCCGACGTGCGCATGGTGCGTGAATAGCCTAGGACGACCAGAAGTCCGGCATATCCAACTGCCTAGCCCTAAATGCCGCCCCGTCACCGATTGCGGTGGGCTCTCGACCATATCGGCGAACGGACGCACTTCCATAGACCCTAATCAGTATGGAGAGGACGAACCCGCTGGCGTTCACAAGAACCAGCGTCTGCGTCTCTCTCCGGAAAAAACTAGCGCGAATAACAGCGGGTTCTCAGTGTCTTGCGAAATCGAGTCGTTCTCAAAGCGAAAAACGGGGGTATCGAGTCGTTCTTAAAGTCAAAATCGAGTCGTTTTCAAAATGCGGGATCGTGGAATATCAACGAGATAGCCGAGTCGTTCTCAAAGTGGCCCCACATGTTTTAGAGCCAGTCTGTGAGGGTCTGCTTTTTGCAGCCAAGCCATTCGGTACGCGTTCTGTCCTTTGAATCGCTTCCTGATCGCCGCATGAGCCAGACCTCAAGCCCGGGGAGACAATCGTCGTCGACGGCGACACTTTGGCGATGCCAATTCCGGAGATTTTCGTCAGTAGCGGAGAGGGTTGGATCGACGTGCCAAGACTTTGCGCCTGCAATCTCGCGCGGTCGGGATGAACTGCATCCTCGCTTCAGTATAGTCATTATAGCAATCGCTAGCGCAGCATCATTGATGGCCCGGTTCCAGACCGGTCCCGGGTTCTGAAATCGCATCTCGGAGTCTCCCGGCGCATCCGGGACGATGATCGCGCTTGATCACAGCCTTCAAGGCGGCGTGCAGTTGCTGCGTATCATACCGGCACCCATTGCGTATTGCCGGCTCTGTGGCACGATAAAGCGAATTTCAGCAGTCGGTTTGTGTGCAAATGATCTTTGAACCAATTCGATTGATGCCTGAGGCGCCCGGGCAAACCCCGGCGAGGAACCGCACGATCTTTTCTCTCCTGGCGGCGGTTAGATGGGTCCAGCGTTACGTTGACAGCGAAGCCAAGACAACGCCGCGGTGGACGAAGCTGATCGCTGTTCTTGATGAGGCGACTGTCGGGAAAATTGAGCCGCCCGAGGTTCGAACCGCGCTCCATGTCGCTTTGATGGCTGAAGGATGGGCGATGCCGGACGAGCTTGAGCAACCAGATATATTCACATCCGGCCGAGCGGATTCCCCGTAGATCAGCCGGCGTCCACTGGTAGCGGCGCCACCTTCAAGTGGACGCCGGTATCTGTCATAGTGCAGGCTTTACTGCTCGGAGAACGCTCATGTTGTTCCCTGTCGGTAGTCGATGGCTCGCAGCGATTCTTGCGCTGACATTTTGCACCAGCGCGAGCGCCGGCGATGTGCTCTTCGAAAATGTTCGAATCTTCGACGGGAGAAGCGCCACTCTTTCCGCTCCGTCGAATGTGCTGATCAAGGGCAACCTCATCGAGCGTATTTCCACGGCACCGATAGCAGCCGCAGACGCTCAGCGTGTTGCAGGAAACGGGCATACGCTGATGCCTGGCCTAATCGACAATCATTGGCATGCGATGTTGATACGGGTGACGCCGGCGCAGGCTTTCGGTGACGTCGGCTACAACAATCTGCTGGCCGGCAACGAAGCGACTGACACTCTGATGCGCGGCTTCACAACCGTTCGCGATGTTGGCGGGCCGGTGTTCGGCCTCAAGCGTGCCATCGACGAGGGCATCGTCAAGGGCCCACGCATCTATCCGTCCGGCGCCATGATCACTATCACGAGCGGGCATGGGGATTTCCGTCAGCTGACCGATCTGCCACGCACGATTGGCGGCATGCTCACCC
The DNA here is from genome assembly GCF_900108575.1 of Tardiphaga sp. OK245. Lineage (NCBI taxonomy): Bacteria > Pseudomonadati > Pseudomonadota > Alphaproteobacteria > Hyphomicrobiales > Nitrobacteraceae > Tardiphaga > Tardiphaga sp. OK245. The sequence continues at coordinate 597,897 of NZ_FNWZ01000005.1, forward strand.
GCATGGAGCAAGTCGGTGGCGCGATCGTCGCCGACAGCCCTGACGAGGTGCGCGTGCGCGCGCGCGAACAACTCATGCAGGGCGCCTCCCAGGTCAAGTTGACGGCGGGCGGCGGCGTGTCGTCACCTTTCAGTCCGGTCGACGTGACCACTTTCACCGAGCCCGAACTACGCGCCGCCGTCGAAGCGGCCGAGAATTGGGGCACATATGTCGCCGCGCACGCCTTTACTCCGGCTGCGATCCAGAGAGCCGTTGCCGCGGGCGTGAAGTGCATCGAACACGGCATGCTGATGGACGAGGCAACCGCCAGGCTGCTGGCCGAGAAGGACATCTGGTTGAGCTTGCAGCCCCTCCCCGAGGGCTTGAGGCTTGGCTTTCCGGAGGGGTCCGTCCAGCGGGCCAAGGCGGATGAGGTCTGGCCCGGCATAGCCAGGTCCTACGAGTTTGCCAGGAAGTACAAGATCAAGACGGCGTGGGGCACCGACGTGCTGTTCTCGCGCGCGCTGGCGCAGCAACAGGGGGCAATTCTGGCCTCGCTCACGCGCTGGTACACCCCCGCCGAAGCGCTGGTCATGGCGACATCGACAAACGCCGAACTGCTGGCGCTGTCCGGCAAGCGCAATCCCTATCCCGGCAAGCTCGGCGTCGTGGAACAGGGTGCGCTCGCGGATTTGTTGCTTGTCGACGGCAATCCGCTGGACAACATCAACCTGATTGCCGATCCCGCGAATAACTTCAAAATCATCATGAAAGACGGCGTCATCTACAAGAACACTTTGAGCAAGTGAGCCTATGCGCAGCCTCCTCTTTCTTGTCGTCATAATGATCGGCCTCGCATCGCCTGTCCGTGCTGCGGAGGATGTAGCGGCGGCGCAAAAGATCATCAGCTCCCAAGCCGATGCGCTGGCGCGCGACGACGCTGTGACTGCCTATGGGTTCGCGGCCCCCGGCATCCAGAGCATTTTCACCGATCCCGACAGCTTCATGGACATGGTGCGCAACGCCTATGCACCCATCTATCGCCATCGCAGCTTCGAATTCACCGAGAGCAACACATCTGACGGTACAATTGAGCAGAAAGTCCGTATCGTCGATGCCGATGGTGTGCCGTGGGATGCGCTCTACACGCTGGAGCCGCAGCCGGATGGCAGCCTGAAGATCAGCGGCTGCATGTTGCTGAAAGTCGGCCAGGCTGTGTGACACCTCACAGCGGCATTCACATTCGCACCTCACATCATCTATAATAGGTCCTGCACGTCTCTCGTCCTACGGTTGCTTCCCGGGTGAATTTGTTGCGGTACCTGCCCCTCAGCACACTGTCTCCCATTGTCCTGGGCAGCCTGTTGGCGTGCGGGGTGTCGACCATCGCGATGACTGACACGCGTCGCCTATCCCTGATGCCCGATCCGCGCGGCGAGTTCATTCGGCTCTGCGCGCCCTTCATGGTGTCGCGCTATGCGCATCCCGAAGCGATCTGCGACTGCGTCCGCACCGCGCTGATCAGCGAGATTGGCGATCGCGATATTCTCGACGCGATCCTGTACGGGGTCACCGAGCGCGGCGTCCCCACGCTGAACGAGAACTGGCTGCCGCCGGACAAACGAAGCTTGATCCCGCGGACCATGACGGCGATTGCCGAGCCGACGCTGGATTGCATGTTCGGTAGCGGCCCGGCCAAACGCGCGCTCGAAAACGTACCGATCGATGGATTTCCGGCGATGCCACCGGTGCAGGATCTGACGCCTTAGGCGACCGATGCGCCCGAGGAGAAAATCAACCTGCGGCGCGCCCGCAGCATCAGCGCCGTGATAATGGTGACATTGAGTGCATTCCAGGCGAGCCCATTCATGAACGCTGCCGCGTAGGAGCCCGTGGCGTCGAAAATGACGCCGGACATCCAGCCGCCAAGTGACATGCCACCCACCGTGCCCAATATGACAATGCCGACACGCGTAGCCGCCTGCGATGCGGGCATCGCCTCGCGGATGATGATGGCATAGGCCGGCACCAGACCGCCCTGGAACAGGCCGAACATCGCCGAGATGATGTAAAGCGAAGCCAGGCTGTCGAAGAACAAATAGAACAGCAGTGCGAATCCCTGCAGCAACGAGCCAATCAGCAGTGTGCGAATGCCACCGATACGATCGGCCAGAAAACCCGAGCCAACACGGCTGACAATCCCGCAGGCCAGCATCAGCGACAACATCTCGGCGCCGCGCGTCACGCCGTAGCCGAGATCTCCGCAATAAGCGACGATATGCACCTGCGGCATCGCCATGGCGACACAGCAACCGATGCCGGCCACAAAGAGAAGCGTCGTCAGCGTGTTGTTGCTGAGCTGGAGATCGACCTTGGGCGGCGGCGCATTGACGTGACTACGTCGTGTGACAGTGCCCATCTGCGCACGCAGAACCGCGAGCATCAGGAGCATCAGGACGGTTGTAACGACCCCGACACTGATATGCGTCGAGCGCCAACCAAAAGTCAGAATGCCCCAGCTGACAATCGGCGGCCAGAGCGTGCCGCCGATATAGCTGCCGGTCGCGGCGACAGTCACCGCGATGCCGCGCCGGCGTTCGAACCAGTGCGACGCTTCTGCCATCAGCGGCCCGAAGGTTGCCGACGATCCTGCGCCGATCACCACGTGAATAAGATTGAACTGCCAAAGCGCCATGGACTGCGACGCGAGAAGATAACCGGCGCCCATCAGCACCGTCGCAAGCGCAATCGTGGCCACGATGCCAAACCGGTCCGTGAGCCTGCCGGCCACCACGCCGCCGAGGCCGAAGCCGACCATGGTCAGGGTAAAGGCCAGCGACGCCGCGCCGCGGCTGGCGGCGAAATCGGCCTGCACGGCCGGGAGCGCCACTACCACCGACCACATGCCGACTGACCCGAGCGAGCCGATGATCAAGGCAAGCGACAGCCTGATCCAGGCCTGACGGGAGTCAGGCAGGAACGGCATCGAATCTGAAGTGGGGGTCGCGATGGTCACGGCGGCAACATCCTCGGCGTGTGCCCGCAGGTCAAGCGATCTGCCGAAGGATTAGGCATGCAGAAGCAGCGCAACAGACCGGTTCGGCCAAAACTGGCTCCGGGCTTGTGGCAAAGCCGCGCAGTAACGCCTCGTTAACTCTTTGCTAACCATACACACGGCAAAAATTGCCGAGTGGAGTCGCGTCTCGTCAGCTGACCGGGGGAATGCCCGTGGATGCCAGTGCGGTGCCTCACTTGCGGATCGGCGGCCCTTCGGCCGCTGCGCAGACGTTCGGCAGTCGCGAGCGACATTCGCGCGGGGAAGCGGCATCGATGACGGATTTGATCGCGGGTCAGGGTCTGGGCGCACCCAAGAGCGGCGGTTTCGACTTCGCCAGCATCAGGACGAACGTCTTGCGCGGCGATATCGGCCTCGCATTCGGCGTTCTGATCATCCTTGTCGTCCTGATCATGCCGTTGCCAGCCATCGTGATGGATTTGTTCCTCGCGATCTCGATCACCATGTCGGTGTTGATCCTGATGACGGCGCTGTTTACCCAGACGCCGCTGGAATTCTCGTCGTTCCCGACCGTGCTGCTGATCTCGACCATGTTGCGGCTATCGCTGAACCTGGCCTCGACCCGCCTGATCCTGTCGCATGGCCACGAAGGTACCGCCGCGGCCGGCCACGTCATCGAGGCGTTCGGTAATTTCGTGATGGGTGGCAACTTCGTCATCGGCATCGTCGTGTTCGCAATCCTGGTGATCGTGAACTTCATCGTCATCACCAAGGGTTCGGGCCGTATCGCCGAAGTCGCGGCACGCTTCCAGCTGGACTCGATGCCCGGCAAGCAGATGGCGATCGACGCCGACCTCTCGGCCGGCCTGATCGACGAGGCCACCGCCAAGGCGCGCCGCAAGGACCTTGAAGACGAAAGTGGCTTCTTCGGCGCCATGGACGGTGCTTCCAAGTTCGTCCGCGGCGATGCCATTGCCGGCCTGCTCATTACCGCCATCAACGTCATCGGCGGGATCATCATCGGCGTCGCGCAGCAGGGCCTGTCGTTCTCGGAAGCCGGCCGCACTTATACGCTACTGACCGTCGGCGACGGCCTAGTCACCCAGGTTCCGGCGCTGATTGTCTCGACTGCCGCAGGCCTGCTCGTCTCGAAGGCGGGCATTACCGGCGCCGCCGACAAGACGCTGATCAAGCAATTCTCCGGCTATCCGCAGGCGCTGGGCATGTCGGCCGGCGTCATGCTGACGCTGGCGCTGCTGCCGGGCATTCCGATGCTGCCGTTCCTCGCACTCGGCGGCGGCGCAGCCTATCTCGCCGTCACCGCCAACAAGCGCAACAAGGTTGCGCGTGCCGAAGTCGCGCATCAGGCCGCAGCACCGGCCGCCGCCGCAGCAGCACAAGCTGCCGCCGCGGACGAGCCGATCTCCGCATCGCTGAAGATCGACGACCTCAAGATCGAGCTGGGCTACGCGCTGCTGCCACTGGTCAACGGGCCGGACGGCACCGATCGCCTCACCGAGCAGATCAAGGCGCTGCGCAAGTCGCTCGCTGTCGAAATGGGTTTCGTGATGCCGTCGGTCAGAATCCTGGACAACGTGCAGCTCGAAGCCAATACCTACATCATCAAGATCAAGGAAGTGGACGCCGGCACCGGCCGCATCTGGCCGAACCAGTTCATGGTCATGGATCCCGGCGGCAACCAGGTCAACGTACCAGGCATTCACACCACAGAGCCGACCTTCGGCCTGCCCGCGACCTGGGTCGATGCCGGCCTGAAGGAAGAAGCCTCGCTCAAGGGCTACACCGTGGTCGATGCCGCCACGGTCTTGTCGACGCATCTGACAGAGCTGCTGAAAGGCAATATGTCGGATCTCTTGTCCTACGGCGAAGTGCAGAAGCTGCTGAAGGACCTGCCGAAAGAACAAGGCGAACTGGTCAAGGATATCGTCCCGTCGCTCATCACCGTGTCGGGCATCCAGCGCGTGCTGCAGTTGCTGCTTACCGAACGTATTTCGGTGCGCGATCTCTCGACCATCCTCGAAGGCATTGCCGACGCCCTCGCCTTCTCGCGCAACCCGTCGACCATCGTCGAGCATGTGCGTGCGCGCCTCGCGCGACAGATCTGCGCGCAGAACACGTCCTACAACGGCTACCTGCCGCTCATCGCACTGTCGGCGCAGTGGGAGCAGGCCTTCGCGGAATCGATCATCGGCACCGGCGAAGAACGCAGTCTCGCGATGCAGCCGTCGAAGCTGTCGGAGTTCATGACCACCGTGCGCGATCGTTTCGAACAGGCCGCGCGCGAAGGCGAAGCGCCGGTGCTGGTCACCTCGGCCTCGATCCGGCCGTTCGTGCGCTCGCTGGTGGAACGGTTCCGCGCACAAACCACCGTGCTGTCCCAGGCGGAAATCCACCCCCGTGCGCGCCTGAAGACCGTCGGAAGCGTCTGATTCGGCGGCAAGAGGCTAGCAACCTTGCCCGAAACCGATGTAAATTCGTCACAGACAAGAGATTTGCCAGAATGTCGCATCCCGAGGCCATTTCGGGGCGACGGCACGAATCACTCTCAACGCTCTGATAATAAATAATAATTTATGAATTTCAGGGCCAAGCCGGGTGCTTCAATCGCGCCGGATCACGTCTTATCACTGCCTTGTGATCTACTATTTGGAACGGAACGACCCAACACCACGTTTCCTATGCGTGATGAGTTGAACCTGCCGACGCGGACACGACACAAACGGTCGTAGGCAGAGTAAGACGGCAGGGAGCGTTTCCAATGAACCACTCGATTTACAGCGCGGATCGCATGACCCACCTCAAGGTGGTGATCGTTGCTCTGGTCGCCGGTATCTTCGTGGCAGGCTTCGGAATCTCGGCCCGCATGAATGCTGACGAAGGCTACAGCCAGACCGCCAGCGCTCGTGTGATCAAAGCAGGCCAGCCGGTTGCTGTCACCACTTCGAACGCCAGCATGGTCCGCTAAGGAATTCAGGAATTCGCGTGGCGATGTCCCCCAAGGTCGTCAGGTGAATACATAGAAGCTCCACTTCCCCCCGAGTGGACTTCTGAATGGAAAACGCCCGCTCCCCACGGGCGTTTTTCTTTTGTGGGGTGCTTTCTTGCTTATCCCTCCCTCAAGCAGCGCAGCTGCGCAGTGGGAGGGATACTCTGCGCGCCGGCGCGCCATCACAGATTCAAATTTCAAACAGCCACGCTCTCGCATTCTCGCGGCGCTTGCGCGTCCGAGGTGTGAGCAGTCCCCCTCAGATAGATGAGGGGTGGCAGCGCGCCGTGAGGCGCAAAGGGTGGTTTTTTATCGCGGTCCGCTCCACCGGAACGCCGGCAAGCTGCAACCGCGCAACGCCTCACGGCGCGCCACCGCGGCGATTTCTGTCCCCGGGACCGTTCTTCCGGGCAAAGGCGCAGAGCTCCGCACTCCGCTGATCCCGACGGTTTCCCGCCGTTCACCAATGCCACGTCCAGCCAGCATGAGTGGCAGACCCCCGTAGTGGGGCCGGACGGTGACCCAAGGCCTCCCGAGTGCGCGGGGTACGTCACCCCACACCCGCAGGCGCCGCATCCCTGTTCCACTTCAAGACGCCTCATGAAGCGCCCCTCGCGAACCGGATGAGCGGAGGATAATCCTGTTGGGGATATTGTCAAGAACAATAGGAAAAAATGTTTAAGCCCTATTCTCTCAATTGTCATTCCGGGGCGCGCTCTTGCGCGAGCCCGGAATCCATAACCACGATCGCGCGTATGGATTCCGGGCCTGCCCCCAGCCGGCGACGCCAGCCGGGCGCATCCCGGAATGACAGCCAGTGAGCTCAAATCGCATTGCACTAAGCCCTGAGCGAACTACACTTTCCTCAGCAAGCCCAACACTGGCACACCCCGGTGATCGCAATGACGTATTACGTCTATCTGCTGGCCAGCCGAAAATACGGCACGCTATACATTGGCGTGACGAACGACCTTATACGGCGAGTCTACGAGCATCGTAGCAAGGTGGTTGACGGCTTCACGCGACGTTATGACGTCGACAAGCTCGTTTGGTTTGAGGTCTACGATGACGTCCTGTCGGCCATTGCGCGTGAGAAAGAACTCAAGAAATGGCGCCGCGACTGGAAGATCCGATTGATCGAAGAGCAAAATCCAAACTGGATGGATTTGTATCCGGTGCTTTCCGGCTGACATGGAGTTTATGGATTCCGGGCCCGCGCAAAAGCGCGTCCCGGAATGACAATTGAGAGGTTCGCATTACAGCGGCTTTGCCGCTTTCATGCACCCCGGAATGACGAACATAGGACCAATGCCGGATGACAAGATAGCCTAACGATCACCGTGCCGGCGGCACCGTTTCGATCAGCTTGCCGGTGAAAACGATCGGGCCCGTGGCTGCACCGGTCGGCGAACCGCCTTCCGGCTCGACGGTCACGGCATAGGTGGCCTGATTGACGACGTCGGGATCATAGGCAGCGAGTGCAGCGCGCGATGTGAAGTCGTTGCTGCCGATCACGCCGAGCGAACGCGGGCGTTGCAGCTTGTCGGACACAATCCAGAGCTCGTAGCTTTTGCCGGCCTGCGGTTCGGCGCCAACCTTGCGCACTGTAAAGTTTTTGGTCGCCGCATCGACAGTGAGGATGAATGCGGGTGACGCAGCGTCGGTCTGCAGCAAGGCGACGTATTGCGACTGAGCTGCTGCGGGCGGCGCGACCGGCGCTGGCGCCTGCACCACCTGCTGCGCTGCCTTCGGGCGTAAACCTGCCGGCAGCAATTCGGGGCGATAGGCCTGCACGGCAATCAGCGCAACAAGCATGGCGGCAATCGCGGTCATGCCGGTGGCCACACCGCGCCAGCGTTTTGCCTGGACCGAGAAATCAATCACGTTCGAACGATCGAGCGTCGAGCGATCGATCGCAGGCTGCTCAGCGACGACCGCCGCTGCAGCGACCGGCTGCGGCGCTTCCGGATGCACGATCGTTTCTTGCGTACCGGCCAGACCGATCGCAACGCGGATTTTCTCCCAGACTTCAGGACGCGGCTCGACAAGGCCGACCATCTGATTCAAAACGCCGAGCTTGCGCTCCCACGCCTCGACCACAGCGGCAAAATCCTTGTCAACGGACATCATGGTCTCGACCTGCACGCGCTCTTCGGCACTGAGCGTGCCAAGCGCATATTCCGCGGCAAGCGCGATATGGTCTTCGCTATAGGCCATCATGTCAGTCCCAGACACTCCCGGATGTCCATCATACTGCGGCGCAGCCACGTCTTCACTGTATTGACCGGCGCTTCGAACTTCGTCGCGAGTTGTTCGCGGCTCCAACCATTGTAGTAAGCAAGCAGCACCAGTTTCTGCCGGTCCGGCTCAAGGCGGCCCACGCACTCCAACAAGCGCTTCAATTCTTCGGTCATTTCCTGTCGCGCGAGCGGGTCAGGTGTATCGGCTGCCACTTCCATTGCGGCCGGCTCTTCCTCGATAGACGTTTCGCTTCTCTTGCGAACGACATCGATAGCCCGGTTACGAGCAATCGACGCCATCCACGTGATCGGCGAAGCAACACCGGGATTGAATTGCCCGGCGCTGTTCCAGATCTTGACATAGGCCTCCTGGATGACTTCCTCGGCGAGATCCTGTCTGCGCAAGATACGGATCACGACGCCAAAGAGTTTCGCGCGCGTCGCTGCATAGAGTCGCTCGAAGGCGACTTCATCCCCTTTGGCAACTGCGGCAAGAAGCCAGACCAGTTCAGCCGGCGTCAGCATTACGTCTCCCCAACCTCAATATACCTTTCGCCTTACGGAGGTGCCGCCCGGCGGTATCACCTGTCGTAACATAGATTATAGCAAGCGGGCCATGTCGCTGTTTATGCTGTGGATAGACCACAAACAGCAAACCCGGACCTCGCGGCCCGGGCTTGATGACTTCAATCTTTGAGGCTCGTTGGCTCGCCGCTTCTGCGGATCAGGCCACTGCGCCGATGCGGGCACGCATCAGGCCAATGCTGTCGAGGTCGGCCTGTTCGCGTGCGTTCTCTTCGTCGCGCGCGCGGGCCTGGTCGCGCTCGTCGAGCAGTTCGACCTTCTTGAGTTCTTCGAAAGCTTCACTCAGCAATGCCTTCGCGTCTTCGAGCTGCACGCGCAGCTCATCGGCTGAGCGCGTCAGATTCTCGCGACGCTGGATCGCGGCCTTGGCGTAGGTCGGATAGGCAAAGTGAGTGGGATCCTGAATACCGGCGCGATCCTGTTCGGTCTGGATCTCGCGCTCGAGATCGACCGACATGCGCTGGAAATCCGCGATCATGCCTTCGATCTGATTGACCCGGCGGCGCTTCTCATCGACCTGGAACTTCTTCAGGCGGATCAGGGTGTCACGTGACTTCATCGACTCATACTCCCCAGAAGTCCCAGTCTCAACGCGGGACACAACCGGACAACCGCAAGGGGCTGACCGGCCGAAATTCTTCTCTGAGGGTCATGATGGCCTGACAAAGTTAGCGTTCCGTTTCCAAACCACCAACGATTTGTTGCAGTTGCTGATAGCCTTGGGCCAGTCCGCAGACTTCGTCCTTCCGTTGCCGCAGGAATGCCTCAAGCGGCTCATGGAGCCGGATCGCCTCGTCCACTTCCGGACTGGAACCGGCGCGATAGGCACCCAGCCGGATCAGCTCTTCCATATCCGAATAGGTCGCCATGATCTGCCGCGCCCTCGTGATCGTCGGTAAATAGGCAGGATCGCAGGACCGCGGCATGGTTCGCGACACCGACTTCAGGATATTGATAGCAGGATAGCGGCCACGCTCGGCGATACCGCGTTGCATCACGATATGGCCATCGAGAATGCCGCGCACGGCGTCAGCAACGGGTTCGTTGTGATCGTCGCCGTCGACCAGCACCGTGAAGATACCGGTGATCGAGCCTTCATCGGTGCCCGGCCCTGCCCGCTCCAGCAGTTTCGGCAGTTCGGTGAACACCGTCGGCGTATAGCCTTTCGCGGTCGGCGGCTCGCCGACGGACAGACCGATCTCACGCTGCGCCATGGCGAAACGCGTGACCGAGTCCATCATGCACATGACGTCCTTGCCCTCGTCGCGGAAGAATTCCGAGATCGACAGCGTCAGATAGGCCGCCTGGCGCCGCATCAGTGCCGGCTCGTCCGAAGTCGCCACGACCACGACAGCGCGTGCGAGACCTTCTTCGCCCAAGTCCTCCTGCAAGAACTCCTGCACTTCACGGCCACGTTCGCCGATCAGGCCGATGACCGACACGTCGGCATCGACATTGCGTGCCAGCATCGACAGCAAGACCGACTTGCCGACGCCGGAGCCCGCAAAGATGCCCATACGCTGGCCGCGGCAGCAGGTCAGGAAGGTATTGAGCGAGCGCACCCCGAGATCGAGCGGCGCGCCGACGCGTTTGCGAGAATGCGCCGGCGGCGGAGACGCGCGATATGGCATCGGTGCCGGGCCCTGCAGCAACGGCCCCTTGCCGTCGATCGGCTCGCCCATGGCGTTCACGACGCGGCCGAGCCAGGCGATCGAGGGCCGCACCTGGCTGGCAGCATTGGCGATCACCGCCCGGCAGCCGCGGCGTACACCTTCCAGTCCGGCGAAGGGCATCACCACGGCGTTGTCGCCACTGAAACCGATCACCTCGGCGGGGATGGAACGGCTTGTGCCGGTCTCGATGGTAATGCGGGCACCGACCGACATCGCGTGGATCGGCCCGGCCACCTCAACCATTAACCCGCGAACACCGACCACCCGGCCGTAAATATTGACGCCATCGAGGTCAGTAATCTGTTCCGCAAGGGCTTTCATTGCAAAACCCTTAAGTTTCGCTTCATTGCCGGCTCGGCCTTAACCCCGTGTTTACCCGCATCGTTAATCATTACGTCACTGTCTTGGATGACTGAGAGCATTCGCGCCATCAGAATGAAGGGGCGAGTCGATGGAGTCGGTTAGGTCCGGCTCTTAATGTGGAGCTTGAGCGGGTACGGGTACAAAAAGAGTCTTTGCTGCAACATCTTATGGCGATTCGACAAAAATTGCACGATTAGAGCTTGCGCTGAAGAATCAGGTTTTGTTAACCATATCCAGTCAGGATCCGAATCAGTTGTTCGTAGGCGTTTTTTGGTGCCGCAAGTATGGCGGCCGACCTGACGCCCGGAGCGGCGACTAAAGGGGACTGGCATGCGCGTTTTGCTAATTGAAGATGATAGCGCCGTTGCGCAGTCGATTGAGCTGATGCTCAAATCCGAGAGTTTCAACGTCTATACGACGGATCTCGGAGAAGAGGGCGTCGATCTCGGCAAGCTCTACGACTACGATATTATCCTGCTCGATCTCAATCTGCCGGACATGTCCGGTTACGATGTGCTCAAGCAGCTGCGGGTGTCCAAGATCAAGACCCCGATCCTCATTCTCTCGGGCCTCGCCGGCATCGAGGACAAGGTCAAGGGTCTCGGCGTCGGCGCCGACGACTACATGACCAAGCCCTTCCACAAGGACGAGCTGGTTGCCCGCATTCATGCGATCGTGCGCCGCTCCAAGGGCCACGCCCAGTCGGTCATCCAGACCGGCGACCTGGTGGTCAATCTCGATACCAAGACGGTGGAAGTCGGCGGTCAGCGCGTCCATCTGACGGGCAAGGAATACCAGATGCTGGAGCTGCTCTCGCTCCGCAAGGGCACCACCCTCACCAAGGAAATGTTCCTCAACCACCTCTATGGTGGCATGGACGAGCCCGAACTGAAGATCATCGACGTTTTCATCTGCAAGCTGCGCAAGAAGCTGGCGAATGCTTCCGAAGGCCGCAACTTCATCGAAACCGTCTGGGGCCGTGGCTATGTGCTCCGCGAGCCGCACGAAGAAGAGATCCGCATCCCGGCCTGAGTTTCAAGCCGGCTTAAGCGTCACTCCCCGAAAGTTCTCACGAAACCCCGCCGAAAGGCGGGGTTTTTGTTTGCGTGGATGAACCCACCCTTTGCTTACAGCGACGAATGCCATAGGCGAATACCAAGCGATCATGTTTGGCGCACATTTCGGGGGCGGAATGGTTCTGCAATCTCTGGTCGGGCTGCCGGCCTTTCTGGTCTATTTCTGCACCGGCATTGTCGCCGTGATGCTCTACCTGTTCGTCTATCTGCGCGTAACCGCACATGACGAGTTCGCACTGATCCGCAAGGATTGCGCGCCAGCTGCGATCGCGCTCGGGCTCAGCCTGCTCGGCTTCGTGCTGCCGGTGGCCAGCGCGATCGTCCACTCCGCCAATGTGGTCGACTGCCTGATCTGGGCGATCATCGCGCTGATCGTGCAGATCGCGGTCTATTTCATTCTCCGCATTCCGGTGCCGCAATTGTCGGATCGCATAGCCAATGGCGAGATGGCCCCGGCCCTCTGGCTCGGCCTCGCCTCCCTTGCTGCCGGCGTGCTGAACGCTGCCTCCATGGTGTATTCGCCATGACAAGCGGGCCCGCAAAGAACTTCGGCGAGCGCCGACCCGTGCAGCCGATGCCTGAGGAAGTCCCGTCGCGCAAACGCTCCAACCACGTGGCGCTCTTGCTCATGGGCACCATGGCCCTGGGCGGCGGCGCCTATGCGCTGATGCCGAGCGAACATTGCGACCCGAACCGCGCGGCCATCGCCGGCCAGCAGCAGGAGTGTCAGCAGCGCAGTTCGTCGTCATCCTCCGGCGGCCATGGCTATTCAGGGGGCAGCAGCAGTTCCTCCGGACGCAGCAACTTCGCCAGCGCCGGATCGTCATCCAGCGGCGGATATGACAGCTCGTCATCCAGCAGCAGCCACGTAACCCATGGTGGCTTCGGCTCCTTCGCCTCGCATTTCTCCGGCGGCGGCTAGTTTCTCATGCAACGCATCGCATGTTCCGAGCGTGACGATTGGCAGGCCACCGCAGCCGCGACAGGCTTCGTATTTCATACCGAGGCAGGCGACCGCTATTGGGACGAGCGCGCCTACTACGCTTTCACGCTGGATGAGATCGAGCGTCAGATCGAGGCTCCGACGGCCGAACTCAACGCGATGTGCCGCGAGCTGGTGAGCCGTGCGGTCAAGGATGAGCGCTATCTGCGGCTGCTGAAGATCCCGCAGGCCTACTGGACCTTCATCGCCGCAAGCTGGCAACGGAGCGATCCCAGCCTCTACGGCCGCTTCGATTTCCAGTTCGACGGCAAAGGTCCGGCAAAGCTGCTCGAATACAATGCGGACACGCCAACCTCACTGTTCGAGGCCGCGGTGTTTCAATGGACCTGGCTCGAACAGGCGATCGAGCGCCAGATCATCCCGAAGCGGGCCGATCAATACAACTCGCTGCATGAGCGGCTTATCGAGGCCTGGCGCAAGATCGGCGCCGACAAGGCCATTCATCTCGCAGCCGCCATGGACAATGCCGAGGACCGCGGCACAGTGCAGTATCTCGCCGATGTCGCGCAGCAAGGCGGCCTCACACCGGCGCTGATCGACATCAAGGACATCGGTTATGCCGACAGCGGGCACTTCGTCGATCTCAAGGACCAGCCGATCGACCTGATGTTCAAGCTTTATCCGTGGGAGTGGATGTTCCGCGAGGCATTCGGCGGCCGTCTGAAAGGCGCATCGACGCGCTGGATCGAGCCACCATGGAAAGCCATTCTGTCCAACAAGGGCATCCTGCCGCTGCTATGGGCGATGTTTCCGAACCACCCGAACCTGCTGCCGGCCTATTTCGACGATGATGCTGCAGCCGCTGAGCTCGGCACATCCTATGTGCGCAAGCCGCTCTATTCGCGCGAAGGCGCCAATGTCACGCTTGTGAGCGGCGGCAGCGCCATCGATGCGCAGCCCGGTCCCTATGGCGAAGAAGGCTTCATCCGGCAGATGCTGATGCCACTGCCGAACTTTGCGGATCAGTATCCGGTGCTGGGCAGCTGGCTGGTCGATGACGTGCCATGCGGGCTCTCGATCCGCGAGGATGAGAATCCGATCACCGGCAACATGTCACGCTTCATTCCGCACGCGATCCTGTGACGGCGCTCAGCGTGCCGGCGAAGCAGCGGCCTTGAGACCCACAGGCGTCATGCTCGGCACGATCGACGGTGCGGCACGGACGACGTTCGGACGGTACAGGCCACGCTTGTCGGCATGCGGCTTGAACGCGTCGGTCAGACCGACAACGGTCTCTGCGGCGCCCAGCGCCAGGAAGCCATCGGGCTCCGTGCACTTGGCAAGGCGGCCAAAGATTTGCGTCTTCATGTCTTGATCGAAATAGATCAGCACGTTGCGGCAGAAGACGATGTCGAACTTGCCCATGCTGGAGAAGTCCTGCAGCAGATTGAGCGGCTTGTACTGGATCATCGACCGGATCTCCGGATTGATCTGCCACATCTCGCCGGTCTGCTTGAAGTATTTGACCAGCAGCTGGATCGGCAATCCGCGCTGCACTTCGAACTGGGTGTAGATGCCCGACTTCGACTTCTCGAGCACCTGCTGCGAGATATCGGTGCCGATGATCTCGATCCGCCATCCGGCGAGCTGGGCGCTCATTTCCTTGATGGTCATCGCGATCGAATACGGCTCCTGACCGGTGGACGCAGCCGCACACCAGATCCGCAGGCTCTTGCGGGCGGCACGTGCCTGGATCATCTCCGGCAGCACGACGTCACGCAGATGGTCGAATGGAAGCTTGTCGCGGAAGAAGAAGGTTTCGTTGGTGGTCATCGCCTCGACCACGTCGGACGCAACCGTGGACGAGCCGTTCTTGATCTTCTGGACCAGCTCTTCAATGCCCGACAGGTTGGCCTTGCGCGCGAGCGGCATCAGCCGGCTTTCGACCAGATACTGCTTGTCAGCAGACAGATCGAGACCCGAGCGCTCCTTCAGGAACTTGCGCAGGAAATCATAGTCTGCCGGTGTCATGACCGATCTCCCGAGAAAAGACGAACCACTTTCGAACCGATTTGATTGAGCGGCAGGATAGCCGAGCAGATGCCTGCATTGGCGGCAGCGCCGGGCATACCCCACACCACGCTCGATGCTTCGTCCTGCGCGATGACATTGCCGCCAGCCGCGACGATATCCTTGCCGCCGCGCATGCCGTCCGAACCCATGCCTGTCAACACGACGGCGAGAATGGCGCCGTGCCAGACGTCGATGGCAGACGTGAACAGCGGATCGACAGCAGGCTTGCAGAAATTCACCGGCGGACCGTCATCGAGCGCGATGGCGATGTTGGCACCCTGCTTGACGGCGCGCATATGCTTGCCGCCCGGTGCGAGGTAGATCTGACCGGCCTTGACGATTTCGCCATCGACACCTTCGCGAGCCGGACGCTTGCTGGCCCGGGCAAGATGTTCGGCAAGAATGGTCGTAAAGGTCGGCGGCATATGCTGCGTGATCAGAACAGGCACCTTGTCGATCACGGCGCCGATTTCGGCAACCAGCGTCATCAGGGCCTGCGGCCCGCCAGTGGACGAACCGATCAGCAGCGCGCGTGGCATCGTGGCGCTGAAAGGACGCTTCACGAGCTGCGCCTGCGCGGCGACTGATGTCACGGACTTGAAAGACGGTGCAGCCTCACGCGCCGCGGGAGCTGGCACGATCGACGGCGTCGTCGCCGACTTCAGGCGGCGAACCTTCGCGCCAAGATGACGGATCTTCTGCAACAGGTCGTGCTTGAAGATGTCGGCTGCGGAAATCTCCCGGGTGCTCTCCGGTTTCGGAATGTAGTCGGCGGCGCCGAGCGACATCGCCTTGAAGCTGATCTCCGCGTTGCGGCGGGTCAGCGTCGACGCCATGATGATAATGAGATTCCGCTTCTTCGCCAGCAGCTGCGGCAGCGCCGAAATGCCATCGAGCTCCGGCATTTCAATATCGAGAATCGCAACGTCGGGATTGATGCGCTCGATCTGGTTGACGGCATCGAGACCAGTACGAAGCGACGCCGCGACGGCCATGTCAGGCTCGGCCTCGATCCAGCGCGAGATCAGGCCGCGAATGACGACGGAGTCGTCCACCACCATGACTCGCAGTGGCTCATACCGCGAATCGACAACAGGAGGACTTATCACATCAACACTCATGAACTCACCGGACGCAACACAACGCGACAAATGCACTGACAAAACAAATGCACAAACAAAAAGGCGGGCGCCGGAAGTGGAATACGCAATTCCGGCGTAGAACTTAGATCAGGCCGACTTCCTGAAACTTCGCCGACACGATTTCCTTGTCGAACGGTTTCATGATGTATTCGTTCGCGCCGGCATGCAGAGCGCGCGCGATGTGGGCCACATCGTTTTCGGTCGTGCAGAACACGACCTTTGGAACGTCACCGCCAGGCATGCGGCGCAGGTTACGGAGGAACTCGTAGCCATCCATCACCGGCATGTTCCAATCAAGCAGAACAGCGTCCGGCAGGTTCTGCTTGCAGATTTCGAGCGCTTTCTCGCCGTCTTCAGCTTCGGTGATCTCGAAATCGAGACCTTCGAGAATCCGACGGGCGACCTTACGGATGACACTGGAGTCATCGACAACCAGACATGTCTTCATGTGAGCCTCATTTTCACCGCGGACAAAATTGTCCAAGTGCTGGTCTTAGGCGGCCAGCTTGTCAGGCGAGATTTCAAGGATGCGATCAACGTCGAGTACGACCATCAGTTGCCCATCGAGACGATGGACGCCATCGGCCATCTTGGCCATGCGCGGATCCAGATTGACCGGATTCACCTCACGGCTCTCATCGGCGAGCTTCAGGACTTCGCCGATCGAATCGATCAGCAAGCCGTAGGATTCACCGCGGAGATCGACGCCCACAGCCATCGGCGGCTTGCCGTCATCGTTCTTCGGCAGGCCAAGGCGCGAACGCATGTCGATCGCGGTCACAATTCGACCGCGCAGATTGAGCACGCCGGCGACGTCGCTGGAGGACAGCGGCACGCGGGTCAGGCGCTCGGGCATGAACACGTCCTGCACGCGCGAGATCGGCATGCCGAACAGCTGTCCACCGATCATGGTGGTCACGTATTCGGTGATCGCGCCGTCAGCGCTTGGAGCCTTGGTGGTGGTGGTGGTCGTAGTGGTGGTGGTCATTGCGATTTCCCTCACGCAGCCTGGCGAACTTCAGTGGTCTGTTCTTTGAGCGCCGCAATCAGGCCGGGGCGATCGAACTTGGCGACGTAGTCATGGAAACCTGCGAGGCGACCGCGCTCGATGGCCGCCGGGGAGATCATCGCCGAGAGAGCAATGATCGGCGTGTGGCTGAGTTTCTGATCCGCACGGATGGTCTCGGCGAATTCGAAGCCGTTCATATCCGGCATTTCGATGTCGGTGAGGATTACGTCGACCTCCTGACCCGAGCGCAGGAATGACAAACCTTCCTGGGCGTTGGTGGCGACGCGTACCTTGTAGCCGGCAGCCTTGAGCACGGGCGAGAGCATGTTGCGGAAGAACGCGGAGTCGTCGACCAGCAGCACCGATTGGGCGGTTGCCGAGACACGCATTTCCTTACGCGAGAACCAATCGGCGAAAGCCATCGGCAGGAAGTGACCGACGTCGATCACTTCGGTCGCGAGACCCTTGATGACAGCGGAGCCGAGGATTCCCTCGCGACCGCTGGCCACTTCGATATGCAGGCGCTCTTCGACGATATCGACGATTTCGTCGACGACGAGACCCATCGAGCGACCGTCGTCTGCAAAAACGAGGATTGGCTGGGTACCCGACGTACGGACGGTCACGCCTTCCATCTGCACCAGCGGCATCAGCTGATCGCGGTATTGGACCATGTAGCGGCCGTTCGACAGCTCGACCTTGTCAACGCCCACTTCTTCGAGACGCGTGACGAGACCGAGCGGCACCGCCTTGGGCTGTGCGGAGCCGGCGCGGAACACCAGCAGCGACGTCAGCTGTTCTGCATTCATCGCGCGCATTGCGGCGTTCTCGTCAGCGATCTCGTGAGCGTTGGATGCCAGAGCACCAAGCTCCTGCGCGATGCCGTTCGGATCGACGATCATGATCACCGCGCCATCACCCAGGATGGTGTTGCCGGAGAACATGCCGATGTGACGGAGCTTGGTGGACATCGGCTTGACGACGATTTCTTCGGTGTGGAAGACGCCATCGACGACGATGCCGAAGGTCTGGTTGCCCACCTGGGTCACGACGATGAAGCCGTTCTCCGGATCGGCCGACGAGCCGTCATCGATCTGCAGCAGCTTCTTCAGATGCATCAGCGGCAGCAACTTGTTGCGCAGGCGGAGCACCGGGGTGTCCTTGATGCGCTCGATGCGATGTTCGGAATTGGCGCGCGCACGCACCAGTTCGACGACCGCGAGCTGTGGGATCGCGAAGCGATCACCACCGGCTTCAACGATCAGCGCCGACACGATGGCCAGCGTGAGCGGGATCTTGATGGTGACACTGGAGCCCTCGCCGGCGACCGACTTGATGTCGATGGTGCCGCCGATCTGATCGATATTGGTGCGCACCACGTCCATGCCGACGCCGCGGCCGGAGACGCTGGTAACTGCAGCTGCAGTCGAGAAGCCCGGTGCGAAGATGAACTTGTGGATCTGCGCTTCCGACATCTTCTCGATATCGGCTTCGGTGGCCAGACCGTTCGAGATCGCCTTCGCCTTGATCCGCTCGGTGTTGAGGCCGCGGCCGTTGTCGGCGATGCAGATCAGGATGTGGCCGCCCTCGTGATAGGCGGACAGACGGATGGTGCCCTGCTCCGGCTTGCCTTCGGCAGCGCGCTCAGCCGGCGTTTCGAGGCCGTGATCCGCCGAGTTGCGCACCATGTGGGTGAGCGGATCCTTGATAAGGTCGAGCACCTGGCGATCGAGTTCGGTATCGGCGCCGTGCATCTCGAGTTCGATCTGCTTGCCGAGTTCGCCGGCGAGATCGCGCACGATACGCGGCAGCTTCTGCCAGGCGTTGCCGATCGGCTGCATGCGGGTCTTCATGACGCCGTCCTGCAGTTCGGCGGTCACGGTGGACAGGCGCTGCAGCGGCACCTTGAATTCGGTGTCTTCATGACGACGGCTGATTTCCAGCAGCTGGTTGCGGGTCAGCACCAGCTCCGAGACCATGGTCATCAGATGTTCGAGCGTGTCGACGTTCACGCGGATCGACTGGTTCGCGACCTTGTCAGCTTCTGGCTGGTCGACCTCGACTGCAGTCTTCTTGGCAGCGGGCTTCGGAGCAGCAGCCTTCGGCGCGGCGGGCTTTTCAGCAACCGGAGCCGGCGGCGCGACGGGCGCTGCAGGCGCAGCAGCTGCTACGGGCGGCGCAACTTCGATGGCGGTTTCCTGGAAGGCGCGCTCAAGCTCTTCGAGCGAGACTTCGCCTGGGCGCAATTCACGCTCCAAGGTCGGAACGACCAACGGGGCCGACTCGGCCACGACAGGCGCTTCCGGTGCGATCGGAGGAGCAGATTCCGTCATCGATTCCATGCCTTTTTCGACCATGTGATGCAGTTCGCCAATCAGATCTTCGTCGACGCCTTCCGGCTCCACTTCCGTGGCTTCGAGCTGACTGAGTATTTCCTTGATGCGATCGATCGTGGTCAGGATGAGCGTAACCGCCTCTCCGGTAACCGGCATTCCATCGCGGAATTTGCCCATCAATGTCTCGGCGGCGTGGGCCAGGGCTTCGAGACGGGGCAGTCCGAGAAATCCGCACGTGCCTTTGATGGTGTGAACCAGGCGAAAAATATTATCGAGAATTTTCGCGTTATTCGGGTCCTGTTCGAAGCGGACCAGCTGATTGTCAACCGTATCCAGGCTCTCGTTGGTTTCCGTCAAAAACTCGCGGAGAAGATCATCCATGAAAATAGGCCTTCACACTCCAGGCTCGCGACTTTCGCTACGCCTTTCGAAGTCTGGCTACTTTCCCCGCAAAGCGTTTAATATTAGTTGAGCATTCCCAAAAACAATGAATGCGACATTTAGCTATATGCTCGCACACGTACGAGCCCGCCAAACGGCGGACTCGTAAAGAGTTCATTAAGAGTTGAATGAGTTTGCGATCAGATCGCGGTGACGACGATGGCGTCGCCTTCGGGCACCAAGGTCACCTTGAGGCCGCAAGCCTGCGCCAGCAGCCGCGTGTAGTAAGGCTGCACGGCATGGGCATCGATGCTGCCAACTTGTTCCGAGGCCAGCATATCGACGATGGCCTGCGGCAGGCGCGCGTTGAGGCCTGCGGCCGTGATCTTGAAACCCTGCGGCTCACCTTCGCCGATGCCATCGATCTTGAGCACGCCGCCGCGCGGAATCGTCTGCTGCGCGATTACCAGCATGTTGAGCAGCAGCTTGACCTTGTTCTTCGGCAGCAGAAGCCGCGGCAGATTCCATTCGATCTTGGTCTTGGCGTCTTCAAGATGACCGCGCGACATGGTCTGCGCGTCGCCGAGATCGATCTGCGCGCCCGCCGAGCCGGCGGCTCCGAAGGCGAGCCGGCAGAACTGCAAGCGGGCCGATGCGGTCTTGGCGCTCTTCCGGATCAGATCGAGCGCGAATTCCTTGTCTTCCGGCTTGGGATTGTCATCGAGCACTTCGAGCCCGTTGACGATGGCGCCCACGGGGCTGATCAGGTCGTGGCAGACCCGCGAGCAGAGCAATGCCGCGAGTTCAAGGGCATCGGGGGCCGGACCTGGCGTGGGAGTGTCGGACATGAAATGCGCTCCTGGGGCCACACAGAATGAACGGCGAATCAAGCATTTGCTTTACGGTTAGATACACCGCAGATGGTGGCGCGACCACACTAGGGCTGGCAAAGTCCACCGGCGCAGCGCCCAAGCGTAGAAATGAACGGGGATGACATGCAGGGGATCAAGGCTTCCCGATGACGGATGATTCGCTACCTCGCATGGATGCCGCGCGGGCTGTCAGCCTGATGGCGCCGCTGACCGAGCTCGCCGCACAGGCCGGCGCAGCTATCCTCAAGGTCAACCGCACTGTCATGACCGTGGATGGCAAGGCGGACGGCTCGCCCGTGACCGAAGCCGATCTCGCGGCCGACCATGTCATCGGCGAAGGACTGGCCCGGCTGTTTCCGGGAATCCCGTCGCTGTCCGAAGAGCGTCTCCATCTCGCCACTCCTCCCTATGCCGGCACACTGTTCCTGATCGACCCGCTCGACGGCACCAAGGAATTCGTCGCCGGGCGCCAGGAGTTCACCGTCAATATCGCATTGATCGTCGATGGCACTCCGCTGCTGGGTATTGTCGGTGCCCCTGCCCTCGGGCTGATCTGGCGCGGGCTGGTCGGACGCGGCGCCGAGCGTGTCGAACTCGCACCAGACCTGTCCATCCGCAAGGTCACATCGATCCGGACCCGCGCAGCGCCCGCTGCGGGCGCAGCGTGGACCGCTGCGGTCAGCCGTTCCCATGGCGACCAGCGAACCGAGGCTTTCATCGCCAGCCGCCCCGGCGCTGTCAGACAGGAGTTCGGCTCGGCGCTGAAATTCTGCCGCGTGGCCGAGGGCCAGGCCGACATCTATCCGCGGCTGGCGCCGACTTGCGAATGGGATGTGGCCGCCGGTCATGCCGTGGTGGTGGCCGCAGGCGGCAAGGTGACCGACACCTTTGGCAAGGCGGTTCGCTTCGGCGGCAACCGGGAAGACTTCATCGTGCCGGAATTCATCGCCTGGGGTGATCCCACCGCGAGCGCGCGCGGCTGAACCCGCACTATTTCGCCAGGATATCCTGCACGCCTGGCCAGCGCTTGCGCGCGCCGGGCAGATATTTGGCCGGTGCCGCAGCAAAGGCGTCGCGGGTCTCCTCGCGGCCGAACAGATAGAGGCGTTCGCCCGCAATGAGCCACAAACGCGGATTGCCGGCGAAGGCGACCCCGCGGGCGACGTCGACGGGATCATAGCCACCGAATTGCGGACCGTAGATGTCCGGATGAGCGGCGAAGGAGGCGCGATTGCCCTCGTTGCAGAAGCGCCAGACCGTGCCCTCTTCCGACATTTCGAAGTCCGGCTGCCCCAGCGTCGGGCGGCCTTCGGTGAAATAGGCCACCGGATCGAAACCGCTGATTGCGAGACCCGTATATCGGTCAGTGACCACGCGCTCACTGGTCGCAGCCTGCGCGCCCGCCGGGACCAGAGCGGCCGCCAGCAGCAGAATCAAGGCAATTCCACGGCTCCAGCCTGACAATTCCCGCCGTTGTGCCGTCATAGTTGATACCGATAGTATAGGGAGTCGGGGACAATGACTGCAGAGTTAAACCGTGCTTCTCAGCATCCGGTTAAAGCCGCGGTCGCAAATTTGAAATACCAGGGGTTCTTTTCATGACCTTCGCATCACGCCTGGCAGCGGTCGCGCTAGCCACGTTCACGCTCGCCTTCTCGCCGGCTTCTGCGCAGCAACCACCGCGCGGCCAGGCCGCACCGGACACCTATCGGTCCGAAGAACTCATGACGGCCGGACACCGGTTTTTCGGCAATGTCTCGCGCGGCCTCGCTTCGGTGATCGAAAAGGCCGTCAGCCAGTGGGGGCTGCCGAACGGTTATATTCTGGGCGAGGAAGGCAGCGGCGCGATCGTGGCAGGCCTCCGTTACGGCGAAGGCACGCTCTATACGAAGAATGCCGGCGATCTGCGCGTCTACTGGCAGGGTCCTTCGGTCGGCTTTGACTGGGGCGGCGACGGCGCCCGCACCATGACGCTGGTCTATAACCTGCCCGCCACCCAGGCGATCTATCAGCGCTTCGCCGGTATCGACGGCTCCGCCTACATCATCGGCGGCTTCGGCATGACGGCACTGACTGCCAACAACGTCGTGCTGGTGCCGATCCGTTCGGGTCTCGGCCTGCGGCTCGGCGCCAATATCGGCTATCTCAAATATACCCCCAGCGCGACCTGGAACCCGTTCTAAGCCCTCGGTCGCGCGGTCGTGCGATCAAGCGCTTCTGAACGGGCGAATAAAGGTTAACGAGGCGTTACGCTGTCTTTGCCGGCGGCCCCATGGCATGGTAACCGCTGCATTTTGAGAGCGTGGGAGCATTCGTCATGGTTGAACCGATCATGTATCTGGCGATCGGTTTTCTGATCTCGATGCTCTGCGGCCTGATGATCATGCCGCTGGTGCATAACCGCGCCGTCCGCCTCACCACCCGCCGGCTCGAAGCCGCGACGCCGCTGTCGATGGCGGAAATCCAGGCCGACAAGGACCAGCTGCGCGCGGAATTCGCCATGGCGGCACGCCGGCTGGAAATGAGCGTCGACCAGCTCAAGAACAAGACCACCAGCCAGCTCGCCGAACTCGGCAAGAAGTCCGACGCCATCAACCGCATGAAGCTTGAGCTCGGCGAAAAGAACGCCACTATCTTCGCGCTGGAAGCCCGTGAAGCCGCCGTGAAGGAAAAGCTCGGCCTCACCGAGGCCGACTTCACCAGCAAGACGGAAGCGTTGCGCGCCGCCGAAAAGGCCCTGAGTGACAAGCAGAGCGAACTCGCCAAGCTGAACCACGACCTCTCGGACCGCTCCATGGTGGCCGACACCCGCCAGGTCGAGCTCATCGCCGTGCGTGCGCAGGTCGAGGAATTGAAGGGCCGTGTCGGCGATGCCGAAAAGGAATTCGCCAATACGCAGCACCGGCTGGAGCTGCAGCGCGGCGAATCCGACACCGCAACACGCGAACTCACTGAGGCGCGCGCGCGCGTCGAGAATCTCAGCCAGCGCGTGACTGATCTCGATCAGCAGCTCACCATCCAGGTGCGCGAAGCCGAACAGCTCGGCGCCCGCGTCACTGATCTCGAGAGCCAGCTCTCGACCCAGACCAAGATCCTCGCCGAGCGCGATTTCGAGAACAGCCAGTTGCGCCAAGCCAATGAAGCCGCCGAACAGATCGCGCGCGACCTGCGCGTCGAGCTCGCCGCCATGAACGGCGCCAAGGGATCGCCTGTTCTCGAGAAGCTGCGCGCCGAGAAGGCCGCCGTGGAGACCGAGCTCGCCGCCGCCCGCGAGGAGCGCGCCAAGCTGCAGCGCGACCTCAACGGCGTCCATCAGCAGGCCGAGAGCGCATGGGCCACCGAGCGCATGGAAAACGCGCTGCTGCGCGAGCGCATCAACGACATCGCCGCCGAAGTGGCCAAGATGGCCATGACGCTGGAAGGGCCGAATTCGCCCATCGAGGCAATTTTGGCCGCCGCTCCGGCGCCCGCGGCCCAGCCGCGACCGGCCAATGACGCAGGTTTCGCCCCCAACAGCACCCTCGCCGACCGGATCCGGGCGCTGCAGTCCCATGCCTCCCGCGCCACGCAGCCGGGCTAAATCGCGGGCCAGGAACCCAAATGGCCCGCCCGGCCGGATGGGGAGACTTATTGTGCGGAGTTATTGTTAGAACTTGCGGCAGGGTTTGCTTGACACCCCCGCCCCCTATTCCCTAAATCGCGCCACTGACGTCAGTCCCCGCCGGGCCATTACCGCCCGGCCTTTTGGTCTGTACGGCATCCCGGGCGCATAGCTCAGCGGGAGAGCGTTCCCTTCACACGGGAGAGGTCCAAGGTTCGATCCCTTGTGCGCCCACCACCTAACTACTGATTTTCCTTATCTTTTTTTTGAATTAGGTACGATCGTTCCCGGCAACTGCCGGCAGAACGATACGCAGCACGCATCCAATCGGGGATAACTGCGGAGTTTTTTCCGGGAACGTTCTCGGCAGCACTGCTAGTCATGAGCCTGCAGCAACAGCGTCGCACACACGGGCGAGTTCAAGCCCTGGACTCGCAACCACCGGTACCGACATTCGCTGATTGTGGCCATCTGAAGCGGACAGTCCCCTGCATCCCGAACGCAGCGCACATCTTCTAAGATGTTGATTTTTCTCGCTGTGGCAGGTGTTTCCGCCACGTTTTGTTCGCAGTCATTCCGCCCAATTCGTCCCGGTGTTCTCGGGGGGGAACGGAAGCAACTGCTTTGGAAAAGTGGGTGATGCACAACCATGACTGTTCTCACCGCCGCCTGATGGCCAGCACGCGTGATTTCAAGCGTTCACGATTATGCGTGAGCAGCCCCTCGCGAGAATAGCTGCCGCATCTTCGGCGCCGCAGCCGTGATAGGTCCGAATAGTCGCAGGCAGCAGCGCCAGGCCGAGATATAGAATACAGTGGCTTTCGGAGGCCTTCCCGCTTCCTCACTCAATCCGATGCAACCCGATAGCACTGTTGAGGATCGTCGGCGACTTTCGCAGCGTGGCAACGTCACCCCAGAACACTGATCTTCCGCGCTCGAGAACGAGTACGTTGTCGCAAAAGTCGAGCACCGTATCGACGTGCTGCTCGATTAGGATGCATCCGAGACCACGATCGGCTGTCAGACGTTTGATGGCGGCCATCAATTCATCCGCGACGACCGGCGCAAGGCCCTCCAGCGGTTCGTCGAGCAGCAGAATGCTCACATCGTTCATCAGTGCCCGTGCGACGGAAAGCATTTGCTGCTCACCGCCCGACAGATCGCGACCGCGATTCCGGCGGCGCTCGGCCAAGCGCGGAAAAAGATCGTAAGCTTCGAACAGATGATCTCGGGACCGGCCATTCAGCCCGGCTTCGAGATTTTCTTCCACGGTCAACGTCGGGAAGATGTCCCTCGTCTGCGGTACGTAGCCGATGCCAAGGCGCGCACGCTTGAACGGTCTGAGGCGCCGCAGGTCCTTGCCGTCAGCCTTCAGATTGCCACCACGCAGTTCGGCAAACCCCATCGCCGTTCCCAACGTCGTAGTCTTTCCGGCACCGTTCCGGCCAACGATGCCGACGCGCTCGCCTTGCTTCACGCTCAGGGAGACGCCTTCGAGGACCGTGGCACCCGCATATCCCGCCGATACATTGTCCAGTACGAGCTCACGCATTGGCATGCTGCCGCCTTCCGAAATAGATTTCCTTGACCCGTTCATCGGCCGAGATTTGCGCAGGTGTCCCGACGGTCATGATCTCACCCGCCACAAGCACGACGATCTCTTCGGCAAAGCGGAAAACGAGGTCCATATCATGTTCGATGAAAAGGATCGCCAAATCCGTTGGCAGTCGGCCGATCGCGCGCATGATGATCGAGCTTTCGCTCTTTGGAACGCCCGCAGCCGGCTCGTCGAGCAGAAGCACCCTCGGCCGCCCGGCGAGCGCCAGTGCCATCTCGACCAGGCGCCGTTCGCCATATGCCAGTTCCTCGATCCGGCGGTCGGCTAGCGGCTCAAGGTCCAGCATTGCAAGGGCCTCTTCAACGCGCGCGTTGATGCCCGGCTCACGCGCGACGTCGAGGAAGAAGCGCATTGCGATCCCCTGCTGCTGGATCACCGCAAGCCGTATGTTATCTGCCACTGTCAGGGGCCGGAAGACACGTGTCACCTGAAAGGTGCGGAGCAATCCATTCCGAGCCCGTTCGGCCTGCGAAACGGCCGTGATATCCCGACCGAAATAGCTGATCCTTCCGGAACTTGGGTCCAATGCCCCCGTGATCATGTTGATCAGCGTGGTCTTGCCCGCGCCGTTGGGGCCGATCAGCGCAGTGCGAGCGCCCACCTTCAGCGACAATGAAATGTTGGAGGAGACCGCCAGCGCGCCGAAGTTCTTGCAGAGCCCAGTGATCGTCAGCGCATCAGACATTTGCGACCTCCTTCCGGGCAAATCGACGCCGCAAAGCAATTACGCTGTTGACGACGCCTCCGGGAGCAACCAGCACTACAACGATCAATATGACACCAATGGTCAGCATCCAACGGAACGGATCGAGTTCGGCGGCGACGTGGTGAATCGTCATGAACAGCAACGTCCCGATCAGCGCCCCCCACAATCGCCCTGTCCCGCCAAGGATCAGCATCACGAGCGCTTCAGCGGAAGTCGTGAAGCTGAGGCTGTGAAGACCGACTACCTGAACCGTTTGTGCAGATAAAGCGCCTGCGATTCCGGCGAACAGACCACCCAGCCCGTAGGCCACGAGTAGATGCCGCTTGACGTCGCATCCCATTGCCGACATCCGCAAGCGATCCTCGCGTATGCCGACGCACGTCAATCCGAAGGCTGACCGCATGACGAGGCGCAGGATGAACATGCTGATTGTCAGGACGGCGACGCTGTAGACGAGCGCCGTCCGACCGGTAAAGTCGAATTCGAAGATGCCGAGCAGCGGCGACATCTCGATTCCGGAAAGGCCGTCGTCACCTCCGGTCAACCAGCGCGCTTTGTTGGCTATCTCGAGTACGATCTGGGCGACAGCAATGGTCATCATGATCAATGACAGTCCCCGGGCCCGCAAGACGATCGTACCCGTCAGCAAGGCGACTGCACATCCAACAATCCCGCCAACGAGTAGCCCGCTCAACGGCTCGGACACGATCTTCATGGCATAGATGCCGGCGGCGTAAGCGCCGAGGCCGAAAAATGCCGCATGGCCCAGCGTCACGATTCCCGCATAGCCGACGACCACATCAAGAGCGAGGATCATGAGCGACGTTGTCGCGATCTGGGTCAACAGTCCGAGCTGACTGGGAAACAGATAAGCCAGCAGCGCGGCAGTGGTCGGAATGATGAGCAGTTCGACGGGCCATTGGCGTCGTTGGACGGCGAGCCGCATCATGCCTCCTCCGACCCGAACAAGCCCAGCGGCCGGATGCTGAGCACCGCGAGCATCGCCGCATAGGTCAGCATCGATCCATAAGCCGGGAGCAAATATTTGCAGCTCGTATCGACCGTGCCGAGCAACATGGCAGCGCCGAGCGATCCCCAGATGTTTCCAAGACCGCCTACCGCCACCACAGCGAGAAATAGAACAAGATACTTCATCGGATAAAATGGCTCGATCTGCATGATCTCGGCGCCGAGGATGCCGCCGAACGCGGCCAAGGCGGCACCAAGGCTGAAGGCGATGGCGTAGAGCGCGCGGCTATCGATACCGAGCGCCTCCGCAGCGGAGGTGTTGTCCACGGCCGCACGTAGCCGCACGCCGAAACGCGTATACTGGAAGACCATCCAGATCAGGAAAACGACGCAGATCCCACTGAATACGACCAGAATGCGATGCGTCGGGATCACGCGAAACCCGATATCCGTCGATCCCGACAACAGCGGTGGCAATTGAACGGATTTGAGCCCGTCGCCAAACAGGACGCCCGTGACGGCAATCCCGACGAATACGACACCGATGGACAGCAATACCTGATCCAACGGTCCCCGCGCATAGATGAACCGATAGATCGTTCGTTCGAGGACGAGGCCAACGACAGCCACGCCCAGGACCGCGGCCACGACCGCAATCGCATAGTGAACGTGCAGATTCTGCATCGTCCACCAGGTCAGGTATCCGCCCAGGACAGCGAACAGACCATGTGCGAGATTGACAACCCGCATCAGTCCGAGGGTGACCGATAGTCCCACTGCGATCATGAACAGCGTCATGCCGTATGCGGAACTGTCGATCAGAATGCTTGCAGCAAGTTCCAACAATTTACCCTCGCTCTCGAGTGCGGCCTGCTACTTGGCAGCAGGAGCTGCGCCGTAGTCCGGTTGATCGGCGTAGATCTGAATCTCTTCGTTGATCAACTTTCCAGACTCGTCACGCTTAACGTTGCGGATGTAGACGTTCTGGATGATGTCCCGCGTCTGGGGATCGATAGAGATCGGACCGCGGGGGCTCTCCCACTTGGCTCCCTTGATCGCTGCCATCGCTCCTGCGGGATCGGCCTTGCCGCCGGTCGCCTTGATCATCGTGTAGAGCGCACGCGTTCCGTCGAACGCCGAAACCGTCGCCGGATTTGCGATCGCGCCGGGGAACAGCTTCTCAAGCCGCTCGACAAAGGCCTTGTTTTCGGGCGAACGGTGAGCACCGGAATAGAAGTATCCGGTCTCCAGACCGATGGCCGGATCACCCAGGGCCTGCAGATCGGTCTCTTGCGTCTCTGCGGTACCGAGGAAGCGTACGCCGCTCTGGCGAAGCCCGTTGTCGTTATACGCTTTCACAAAACCGAACGTCGGAGGACCGAACGGCAGGAAGGTGAACAATGCATCCGGTTTTGCCAAACGAATGCGCTGCAGGAACGGTCCGAAGTCGGTCGTGGACAAGGGCATCCGGATGGACTCGACGATCTCCCCTTTTCCTTCCTCGAATGTCCGCTTGAAGGCGGTTTCGGCGTCGATGCCGGGTCCGTAGTCACTGACGATCGTGATCACGCGCGAGATGCCCCTTTCCAGCGCGCGTTTTGCGACCGGCACGGTGACCTGCGGCAGGGTATTGGACGTACGAACAAAATAGTTCGACTTCGAGACGACAACCGATGTCGAGGCGTTAAAAATCACGGTCGGAATCTTGGCACTCTCGATGATCGGAGCGACCGCCAGGGCATTCGGCGTGAAGACGAAACCGGCGAGATACTGGACTTTCTCACCCGTGATCAGTTCCTGAGCGAGCGACCGCGCCCGTGCCGGATCTCCCAGTCCAAGATCACGATAGACGAATTCAATCTTCGTATTCGGCGCAGGGTCGCCGTTCAGGGAGACGAATGTCTCAATCCCCTGACGGAACGGCGTTCCGAACGCGGACGCAAACGGTCCCGAGAATGGTCCGATTACGCCGACTTTCACCGTATCCGCCTGGGCTGCCGAGCCTGCAACCACCATCGTCAGAACGCACACGAGTTTTCTTAAACTCAACATATTGATCTCCTCCCTCTGTGACGCCTTGAGCCTTTTTGTGAAGGCTGGCTTTGATTTCGTTTCGATCTTCGTAGTGCGATTCTGTTAGACGCTATGGATGTGCCTCCTCACGCCTGCATTGCCGTAACTGAACCGCTCATCGCCGGCAGCGTACCTTGTCCATGTGCATCCTCATCGGATTCGCCAATGGACGATCGAGCAGCACTGAGCGTGTTGGCCAGAAGGCAAGCGATCGTCATCGGGCCGACCCCTCCGGGCACGGGCGTGATCGCTCCCGCAACCTCGATTGCCTCGTCGAATGCCACGTCACCAACAAGGCGCTCCGTTCCGGAAGACGATTTGATGCGCGTGATGCCGACGTCGATCACCGTCGCCCCCGGCTTGATGAATTGCCCGCGGATCAAACCGGGGACGCCCGTTGCGACCACGAGGATGTCCGCTTCCCTGCAGCGGCGTTCGAGATCGGTGGTCAGGACATGTGCGACGGAAACCGTACATTGCTCCTGCAGCAACAAGCGCGCCATCGGACGACCGACAACGTTGGATGCCCCAACGACAAGCGCGCCGAGGCCCGCCACGTTGTCATGAACGGAATGGATCAGTCGCATCACGCCCAACGGTGTGCATGGCGTGAGTGCGCCCTTCATTCCGGTGGCCGTTCGTCCAACATTCAAGGGGTTGAAGCCATCCACGTCCTTGCCGGGATTGATGGCGCTTACCACCCTGGCGGTGTCGATATGCGAAGGAAGCGGAAACTGGACGAGAATGCCGTGGACGCGATTATCCGCGTTGAGCCTCGCCACCAGGTCCAGGAGTTCCCGCTCGGTCGTCGCAGCATCGAGTATGTATTGCTGCGACGACATCCCGACGGATTCGGTCTGCCGCACCTTGTTCGCAACATAGACGTGACTTGCCGGGTCCTCGCCGACAAGGACCACGGCGAGACCAGGCGGCGGCGAGCCGTCGGCGACGAAGGCAGCGACCCCGGCCGCCACCTCCGCCCGGACGTCTGCTGCTATCGCCTTCCCGTCGATGATGCGCGCGGCCATGGCGCTTACGCTTTGGACAGATCGGCGCGCCGATTGTCCTTCTTGTAAGGAGCCGCGGCGACCTTTGCGCGGATCTTCTTCTGGCGCTTGCCTGGTTCACCCCACAACACTTCAACTTCGGTGCCGATCTCGGCATGAGCGACATCGATCGTGCAGAGCGACAGCATCTCGCGGAAGTAATAGCTATAGCCACGTGACGTGGTTACGCCGACATCCTTGCCGCCGATGAGTACGCGGTCGGCATACATGAAACCACGCTGATCACGCGGCATTTCCATGTACTGATAGGGCTCCTGCTCCTTTTGGAACAGCGACGCATGGACGTCGCTGACATCCTCTCCGTTCCACACCAATGTACGAATGATGCGGCGCGGATTGGCGACTTCCTCCTCGAGCGCAGCACGCCCGATGAAATCGTGATCGAACTTGACGGTCTTCCCCCAGCCGAGTTCCACGGGGCTGCGATACCAATCCCGGATGTCGTCCGACTGAAAGCTGCCGGCAACGTTGAAGGTCGACGCGAAGCCGGGCATCGCTCTGCGGAATTCGTCCTGATAGTCCTTCATATCATCGTCAAAAATCGCAGGCATGTAATCGGTAACGATGGTCGGGAAGCAAGCTTCGAGGTGGTTGATGAAGATCGCGCGACCGCCGAGTTTGCGGAGGCCGAATTCCTGACCGGCCGAAATGATGGCGTCATAGACCTGCGTGGCGTGGCTGGTCGGCCCCTGCAATTCAAAGCCGATCTCACCCGACATGCCCTGACGCAGAGCCAGCATCTTGCAGCCGGCGATCTCGATCTCGCCGGAATGCATGAACTTCACGTCTCTCAGCGAGGTCTTCGCCACCTTCTCGAGCAGCGCCAAAGCGGTCGGACCTGCAACCTGAAAGTTGAACCAGTCGTCAGCCTGAGAGGTCACGTTGTAGTTGCCGCGGAGCCGATTGTACTCGACCCAGAACGTGCCGCGACCAAACAGCATGAACTCGTCTTCCGACAAGCGGCTGAGAATACCTTCCGCGATGACCTTTCCGGCCTTGTTGGTATGGACTACGTGCTTCGATTGCAGAATATCGAACTTCTGGAAGCTGCTGACCGACGTGTCCGAGAACAGCTTCAGCGCATCCGGTCCCTTGAAACGACGCTCCCACAGGAACGACCAGTCGCCGATGGAGCAAGTCTCTTTCCAGGACATGCTTTCGTCGATCCAGTCGGTGTATTCCGGAAGGCCCCAGCGCGAGGTGAAGTAACCTTCGGGCGTCTTGCGCAGATCTTTGGTGTGCATGGTCGTTGTTCTCCCTGTTTGTCAGTCGGCGAAGACAATTGTGCGTTCGCCATTGATGATAAGACGGTCTTGGAGGAACAGGTGGACGGCGCGCGACAGCACGCGACGCTCGATGTCCCGCCCCTTGCGGACCAGATCTTCCGGCGTATCACGGTGACTGACCCGCTCCACGTCCTGTTCGATGATCGGCCCTTCATCGAGATCGCCGGTGACGAAGTGAGCCGTCGCCCCGATCAGTTTCACGCCGCGCGCATGCGCCTGGTGATAGGGCCGCGCGCCCTTGAAGCCGGGAAGGAAGCTGTGATGGATGTTGATGCAACGCCCGGACAGATAGCGGGCGAAGTCGTCAGACAGGATCTGCATATAGCGTGCGAGGACGATGAGATCGGCGTTCGTATCGTCAACAATCTCTCTGATCTGCGCTTCCTGATCGGACTTGGTCTCTTTCGTAACGGACAGATAGTGGAACGGAATATCGCCAACCAAACTGACGTTGAGCGAGGAGCGTGGATGGTTGGAGATGATGCCCACAACATCCATGTCAAGCTCGCCAAGCCGATGCCGGTACAGCAAGTCACCAAGGCAGTGATCGAATTTTGAGACGAGAAGAACGACCCGCTTTCGTTCGGAGGAATCCGTGAGCCGCCACTGCATATCGAACTTCCGGGCGATATCGCCGAAGCTCGCCCTCACCGCCGCCGCGCCAGCGTCTTCGATTGCCACCCCGACTCTCATGAAGAAGCGGCCGCTCATGGCATCTTCCATCTGCGCCGCCTCGACGATGTTGCCGCCGCACTCGAACAGGCAACGGGACACGTCCGCGACGATGCCGGGTACGTCACGGCATGACAGGGTCAAAGTGTATTGTTGGGGCACACCCAGTTCGGACTGCAGCGACAAGTGAGCTCCTCAAAACCAAACCCGCGGACCAAGCAGCGGCTTATGCCTCTGCAATCGCGGTAGAATTCGAATTCGGGGGAGCGCGCGCGTGGCCGACTAGCCCATTTCCGGGCTGGCAAGATCGGCTTGAACGTTTCCCCTGATGGCCCGCTGGAGGGCTTCTCGTGGTCAATCTAGCCAGATCGCCGTCATTGAAAATCCAGTATTATCTGATACGAGATATCACTGTGATGGATATCCGACGTCTGGACCTCAACCTGCTGCTTTTGCTCGACGGGCTGTTCAAGGAGCAGAACCTGTCGGCCGTGGCGCGCCAACTCGGCATGAGCCAGCCCATGGCCAGCGCCGGGTTACGAAAGCTTCGCGAATTCTTCGGAGATCAGCTCTTTCTCTCGACCGGACGCGGCATGCGGCCGACGCCGTTTGCAGAATCCATAGCGGGACCGGTGCGGACAGTGCTCTCCACGGTCGATCATCATATCTTGCGGAAGCCGCACTTTTCGCCTGCGGAAAGCGATCGTGTCTTCACGATTACCACGACAGATATCGGCGTATTGATCTTCATCCCGCCGATATTGCAACGGATCCGGGCGGTCGCTCCGAATGTCAGCCTTCGCTGCGTCGCGACATCGCATGAGCATTTGGAAGATGCGCTCGAACGCGGCGAGATTGATCTAGCAATTGGCTACTTCCCCGACCTCATCGGCCCCAACATTGTCACGGAGGATCTTTTCGATCATCCCTTCACATGCATCGCCCGAAGAGACCATCCTGCAATAGGAGACAACCTTTCGCTCGATCAGTTTCTTGCGGCGGACCACATTGTGGTGAGCCAGCAGGGTCGTAGCCAAGAGATTTTTGAACGACGCATCCGTGAGCTGAAGCTGCAGCGCCGCGTCGTCCTTCATTTGCCCCATTTCATGAGCGTGCCGCAGTTGGTCGCGACAAGCGACATGATCGCAACGGTGCCTTTCTCGCTGGGAGCTTGGTACGCCAACGCCGGTCTCAAGTTGATGCCACCGCCAGTTTCCATCCCGCTTATCGAGCTCAAACAGCACTGGCATCGTCGGATGGATAACGAACCTGCGGTTCGCTGGCTGCAATCGATTGTAGCCGAAGAATTGCGCGATCGTGACCCCGCGCTCGCGATGTCCGCAGACTATGCTAGGTCGCGCGCAAAAGCTGCAGCGCTGGCCGCCGCCATACCCCCAGACGGAAAATCGCGTTACCGTTGAACGTGCAAATGCGTTCATCGGACGAGCCGAAAGAACTTGCGGACGTCTGTTACGTAGAGATCCGGCTATTCGAAGGCGGCAAAGTAACCGCCTTTCCCATCTCCGACCAGTGCCGGATGTTACTGAATGAAGTTTGCATCCAGCTCCTAACCGGCGTGATGACCTCCTGCGGGTAGACTATGACTCCAGTCGGAACATTGACGATCTGTGATACGTTGGGCTTACCCGAGCTTTCTCAGGCGGCAGCGATACGGTCAACGCCCCATCCGGTCGCGCTGCGCGGTTTCTCCGAGAAGCCGAAGCCAGGCAGGCGCTCATATCGTTGCTCGGCACTCTGGATACATCAGCTTCGCTGGCCCGGCATCACCGGACGCGCTGGCGACGACGCGCTTAGCTTCCAGCTGGGTAGATTTTGGAAAAGTGAGGTTCTGGATGACCTCCTGTCGGAGGGACCAAAGGTCAACATCCCATGCCGGGCTGAGTGTCGAAAAAACTGCGGAAAACGCCGTAAAGCCCCGATAACATACTGATTTTATTACGGTAGGTGTCGCCATCACACGGGAGAGGTCCAAGGTTCGATCCCTTGTGCGCCCATCATTTAAGCCCGTGATTGCTGGGCTTTTTTCGCTCCCAACTTTTCCTGATAAATAACTCAGCACAGAACGATGCGCGGACGATGCGCAACGATCCGTGGAATGTGCTCCCCTCTCGTTCGCTCGGGGGCTGGGATGAAGATCACGTGGGATGAATAGTGCGGCTCGTTTGATGGCCGCCCGTCGATGTTGATCAAGCGCCTGCTGGATCGCTGGGGCTGGCGTGTCTGGGAACAGAGCACGTAGACAGATAAGGGCGGTGGAAGAAAGTCGGTGAACACCTCGCCCAGCGCGTTTTTCGGCGAGCTTGCCCAGGTAAGATCTCCGACATGCTCGGGAATATCCGCAATCCGCACGCGATCTCATAAGGCCAAGTGGCCAACCGGGATGGCACGTCGGAAAAGTGCGCTGACGCGACCCATTCAAGTCTGGATGACCGCAATTGCCGTGCGCGTCGCGTTGCAGCTTCATGTTAAAATATCGGTGTGGATTCGCGATGCAGCCTTTCACCCTGTACCTACGAACACTTAAGCAGACGAGCTCATGAACCCGCTTGACAGCCCCAATTCCAGGCCAGCGCGTCTGGCAGCGCATTCATCGCCGCAAGGAATTGCGGCTGATCTTGTTGCCGTGCTGGTAGCCGTGACCTCGGGTGAGCCTCGTGTTCTAACGATCCAGGATCAGCGCGCCCTGCCCTCCGGACCTTTCGAACTCGCCCATCGTTCGCTGCAATCGGGGCTACGTGCCTGGGTCGAACGGCAGACACGGTTGCCGCTCGGCTATGTCGAGCAGCTCTACACCTTTGCCGATCGTGATCGCGCTGGCACCACTGCGCAGCATGTCATCTCGATCAGCTATCTTGGCTTGACACGAGAACAACCGACACTTGGCGAACACGAGGCCAGATGGCGCGGCTGGTATAATTATTTCCCCTGGGAGGATCATCGTGACGGCCCACCGCCGCTGGTGGAGAAAGCTCTGCAGCCAGGGCTCAAAGCCTGGGCTTCCGCAGCATCCGATCGGGCGGCGCAGCGTGCTCGTCGGCAGCGCGCCGCCATGCTCTTCGGTTTCGAAGAGCACAGCTGGAACGAGGAACTGGTTCTGCAACGGTACGAACTATTATATGAGGCGAGACTGATCCCGGAGGCGACACGCGGAAATTCCTCAGCATCCACGTCTACCCGTGCGGCTCTATCGAACACGCCGGGTCACCCCATGATCCTGGACCATCGCCGGATTCTGGCCACTGGAATTGCAAGACTCAGGGCCAAAATCAAATACCATCCGGTCGTATTTGAATTGATGCCGGACACATTCACGCTGCTGCAATTGCAACGCTGTGTTGAGGCGCTGGCGGGACGGCAAGTGCACAAGCCGAATTTCCGCCGTCTGATCGAGCAGCAGGAACTCGTTGAAGAAACTGGCGAAACCAGCCAGGACACCGGCGGACGTCCGGCAAAACTCTTCCGCTTTCGCCGTGCCGTCCTTGCGGAACGCGCCATCACCGGAACCAAACTTCCCGTCTCGGGGGCTTGACAATCCTTATACTCGATTACAGTATAATATATGCTCAATGAGAGTATATATCATGCTGTCGATACCTGAACTGCGTCCTTCGGAACATCTCTATGCGAAAGTGCGCCACGCGATCCCCGCGATCGAATGGTCGATGCTGTCAGAAGATATCGACGCGATCATCGCGTTGAAGAAGAGCCGCAACGCGGTCATCCTTGCCCACAATTATCAGACACCGGACATCTTCCACTGCGTCGCGGACATTGTCGGCGACAGCCTCGCTTTGGCGCGCGAAGCGACGCACGTGGAGGCAGACGTCATCGTTCTCGCCGGTGTTCACTTCATGGCTGAGACGGCCAAATTACTCAACCCGTCGAAGACCGTGCTGATTCCCGATCGCGGTGCCGGCTGCTCGCTTGCCGACTCCATCACGCCCGAGGACGTGAGGCTGCTGCGGCAAACTTATCCTGGCGTGCCTATCGTAACTTATGTGAACACCTCGGCCGCGGTGAAGGCAGAGTCGGATATCTGCTGCACCTCAGGCAATGCCAAGGCGGTGATCGAGTCGCTTGGCGTTGAACGCGTGATCATGCTGCCGGATGAATATCTGGCCAGGAACATCGCTGCCGAGACAGCAGTGAAAGTGATTACCTGGACCGGTCATTGCGAGGTGCACGAGCGCTTCAGCGCCGAAGAGGTGCGGCAATTGCGCGAGAACCACCCCGGTGTTGTCGTATTGGCGCACCCGGAGTGCCCGCCAGAGGTGCTGGTGGAGGCCGATTTTTCCGGCTCGACGGCCGCCATGTCGTCCTACGTCGCAAGCAAACGACCACCGCGGGTCGTGCTTCTGACGGAATGCTCGATGAGCGACAATGTCGCCATCCAGTACCCGGACCTCGAATTCATGCGTCCGTGCAATCTTTGTCCACACATGAAGACGATCACGCTCGGCAACATCCGTCACGCGTTGGAGACGATGCAGCACGAGGTCACGATCGACGACAGTGTTGCAGCGCGCGCACGCCTCGCGGTCGAGCGAATGCTGGCCGTCACATGACAGCATTGCACGATACGAACGGCGCTCCCGTCATCATCGGCGGCGGCATCGCTGGCCTCATGACCGCCCTGGCGCTCGCGCCGCAACCGGTGCTGCTCCTGACCGGCGCGCCGCTGGGCTCGGAATCGTCGAGCACACTCGCGCAAGGCGGTATCGCTGCCAGTATCGGGGCGGATGATAATGCTTCGCTGCATCTGGCGGACACACTCGCCGCCGGTGACGGCTTGTGCGACGAAACCATCGCGGCCTCTATCCTCGCCGCAGCGCCCGCAGCGATCGAACAGCTGGCGCGGCTCGGCGTCATTTTCGATCGGGATGCCTGCGGCAAGATCATCCTCGGCCTCGAGGCCGCGCATTCGCGCCGCCGGATCATCCATGCCGGGGGTGACGCAACAGGCCGGGACGTCATTCGAGCCCTGGTCCGCATGGTCCGCAAGACGCCTTCGATCATGGTGATCGAGGGAGCCACGGCACAGCGCCTGGTCGTCGAAGACAATGCAGTGGTGGGTCTTCTCGGCCATACCGGCCCGGGACCCGTGCTCTTTGCCACCGATCGTGTCGTCATCGCGACCGGTGGCATCGGAGGTCTGTTTCTGCATGGGACAAATCCGGCTGGATCCTTTGGCCAGGGCCTCGCGCTCGCAGCACGCGCTGGCGCCGTCATGGGCGATCTTGAATTTATCCAGTTCCATCCGACGGCGCTCGACAGCAAGTCCTCTCCACTGAAGCTCATCAGTGAGGCCGTACGCGGAGAAGGCGCGATCCTGGTCGACGAAAATAGCGATCGCTTCATGGCCGGTGCCCCCGGCGCCGAGCTTGCGTCCCGCGATATCGTTGCACGTGCCGTCTGGCGGCACATCGCGGCGGGGCATCGGGTTTTTCTCGACGCAAGGGGCGTGAAGAGACTCGACTTTGCGCGGCGGTTC
Organism: Tardiphaga sp. OK245; assembly: GCF_900108575.1. NCBI lineage: Bacteria > Pseudomonadati > Pseudomonadota > Alphaproteobacteria > Hyphomicrobiales > Nitrobacteraceae > Tardiphaga > Tardiphaga sp. OK245. The sequence goes on from NZ_FNWZ01000005.1 coordinate 636,096, forward strand.
CCGGCCATCACGGCACTTTGTCGCGATGCAGGAATCGATCCGGTTACGCAGCCAATCCCAGTCCGTCCCGCTGCGCACTACCACATGGGCGGCATACTGGTTGACCGGACCGGGCGGACCTCCGTCGACGGTCTGTGGGCCTGCGGCGAAGCTGCCTGCACCGGCCTGCATGGTGCAAACCGGCTTGCCAGTAATTCACTCCTCGAGGCGGCCGTGTGTGGCGGCTGGGTTGCCCAGAATATTGCCGCAACGACCTCCATCCGGCGGCGGCAGCCAATGTTGCCCGGTGGAGTAACACACAGCGACCCAAGTTTGGTGCGCCCTATTCTGTCGCGTGCCGCAGGCGTATTACGCGATGGCGAAGGCCTGCGTGCCGCCGCTCGCGCGCTCTATCCCCTCGCGATCTCGCAGCAAGCTGCAAGCGACCCCGCAATTGTCGGCCTGATGATCGTGATCGCTGCCTTGCGCCGCCAAGAAAGCCGCGGCGCGCATGCACGCACTGACTTCCCGAAGCACACGAGTCTGGCACAGCGTTCGACGCTGCGCCTTGATGATGCGCTTCAAGCCGCGCGAGACGACATCCCGGAACTCGTCGCCTAACCTAAAGGATCGCCATGACGCCCTCGCCGCTCCCCCATGTCATGATCGAGCCATTGGTTCGCATGGCGTTGCTTGAAGATCTCGGACGAGCTGGAGATCTCACGACCGATGCGATCGTGCCAGCCGGCCGACGCGCCACGACACTTCTTGTTGCGCGCCAGCCCGGCGTGGTGGCCGGGCTCGACCTCGCTCGACTCGCCTTTCAACTGATCGATCCCGCGATCGAGATGCATATCGAGCGCAACGATGGCGCAGTTCTGGCGCCCGGTGACGTGATCGCTACGATCACCGGCCCCGCGCGAGGTATTTTAACTGCTGAACGGGTTGCATTGAATTTTCTGTGCCGCCTGAGCGGAATCGCAACGGCAACGGCATCTGTGGTTGCAGCGGTCCGCGACTACCAGACGAAAATTGTTTGCACGCGCAAGACAACGCCAGGGCTGCGCGCCATCGAAAAATATGCGATCCGCGTTGGCGGTGGCAGCAATCACCGGTTCGGCCTCGACGATGCCGTGCTCATCAAGGACAATCACGTCGCCATCGCCGGCAGCATAGCCGAGGCGTTGAAGCGGGCGAAAACCGGTGTCGGCCATCTGGTCAAGATCGAGCTCGAAGTCGACACGCTCGATCAGCTGCGCGAGGCGCTCGATCACGGTGTAGACGCGGTACTCCTTGACAATATGGATCCACCGACGCTCACGGAAGCCGTCGCGATGGTCGCAGGTCGGGCGGTCACCGAAGCCTCTGGCCGCATCACACCCGCGACAGCGCCGCACATCGCTGCGACCGGCGTCGATCTGATCTCAATCGGCTGGCTCACCCATAGCGTCGGCGTTCTCGACATCGGGCTCGATTTCAAACCGGATGATCGGAAGATGTGAGGAAGGTTGTTGATGCTGTTGTGGCCGAACTCAATATCAACGGAAAGCTTCAGCAATTGTCCGATTGCAACTTTGTACCAGTAGCTTCGTCGATCCCGCGCCGCACGGCCTTCGTCCTCTAGCCAGCTCCTCTCGGGAGACCAAAAGCAGATCTTTTCACGGCTCTGCGACAAAATGAACATCCGATCGGCAACGGCATCGTCACGTTCTAACTTCGCGAGGCGATGTTCCTCAGTGCCTGAGGATTGAGAAGGACAAGTGTACGACTCTTGACCAGAACCCAGCCGCGGTCTGCCCAGGCGGATATGATTTTATTTGCGCGCTCCCGCGAAATGCCCACCATCTCGCTGACGCTCTGCTGTGTCATATTCACAACGAGGGAGCCGTCCATGCGCAGATTCCGCTCCGCAAGTCTGACAACGATATGAGCAAGACGCGCCTCGAGGCCGTGAAGGATCACCTCTTCCAGATGCTCGCTTGTCCATCTCAGGCGGGCGCATAACAGATCAATGAACTTTGCAGCCAAAGCCGGCTCGGTTCGAACCAGGGGAATCAGATCGCGCCGCGCAATTCCCCAGACCTCACAATCACTGTTCGCGATCGCATCTGTTGTCCGGTCGAGGCCATCCAGAACGGCAATCTCACCAAATGTCTGACCGGCACCAATCAGATTCAAGACCACGCTCTTTCCGTCAGGAGAGGATGCACACATCCGCACCGAGCCCTCCACAACTCCGAACAGGCACGTCCCAGGGTCTCCGCGTCGAAAAACATAGTCTCCCCGTTCGAAGGTCTGGAAAGACGCCCGCTGAAACAGCTGGGCAATCGTTTCGGGCGCGAGGTCGCTGAAGATCGCGTTCTTACGTATTGCCGCCTGGCGGCTCGCAGATCTCGCTGCCTTCGCTTTCGACACCGCGGTGTCCCCTGTGCTCCACACGGCCCATAATTAGGGTCTGTTTGGACGTCCGCACCGATCCAGCCGGCCAGCCCCGAGCCGCACAGCCAGTGGTGAGCCTGGACCCGGCGCCTTCGTGTCTCCTGTTCTCGCTATGCGCTGTACGTCCGGACGATCGCAGGCAAGCTGCGAGATCATCAACTCCGAGATCAATCGCGTCACCTGGGGAGCCGCCACACTTGTCCCATTCATCGTCACAACGGACCCACTGCGCGTGCCCGCGGCGAGCAGATTTCTGTACACTGACGACTCGTCTCCGACTGCCGACACGTCGGGGCTGCGGATTGGGGACGCGCCACCCGCAGTCGCGCGTCCTCCGCCCCCCGAATATTCGCTGACATCCTTGTCACTGCGACGATATGCACCCGCAACGATCGCGCGCGTTCCTGTTGCCAATGCGTTGATTGTACTTTCCCTCCGGACCGGACTGGAGCCCTTGTCGTCTTGCTCCAGTCGTCCGGCAAGATCGAAACGCACGTAATCCTCGTCTTCAAAGCGAGATTGTCGCCCTGACAACGGATAGCCAAACGGCGTGTCGCCGCGCTGAATCCAAACATCGACTGTCGTTGCTGCCCTCTTGTTTTTGAACTCGATCAGCCACGTCCCCGACGGCGCCGTACGTGGAGGAGTTGTAAAAGCAATGGTGGGCGCCATGGCAAGGAATATCTGTGATCGCTCCCCGACTGTAGCATCGTATTTCGCGAAGAACCGGAGCCGGCCTCCTACGCGCCACTGCCAGTTCTGGTTAGCCCCGATCCAGGGACTACGCTGGTTCGTCGGAGTGGTAATCCTTATGGCGATTTCGGGCCGGGACTTCTCTGTTGGCTGTTTGGGCAGCCAGAGCTCCATAAAGCTGTTGGCCTTATCGTCAGGCTGCACGCGCCACTTCAAGCGCTCGGGCTGCTGGCTACGGACTGACGCCTGAGACAGTTCGACGAAGGCATGACATCGCGCCAGATAGTGATTTCCGGCCGGCAGAACGACCCTGAGCGGTGCGGTGCGTGACGCTATCAACTGATCAATCGCAGCTTCCAGCTGTGACGTGCCGTCGTGCGGGCCTGCAATGGTCCCATAACTCAAATTGATGACCACAGGGATTGGCCCCGTCCCTTCAGCGGCCGAAATCTGATCCGCACGGCTCAGCACATAGGAGATGGCGGCGTAGACATTCGGAGTCAGGAATGCGCCCGACGTCTCCTCTGTCACCCACTTCGGCAATTGAACGCCGATAATATAGGGAAGGCTGGGATCTTCAGGAACCGCATGCTTTGGATCGCGCCCGCAGGCGATATCCATGACATGCGTTCCGTGCTTAGCGCGGCGAGCAACCAGCTTCTGGCCGGCCAACCGATAGAACTCATCCTCATCCAGCAGTCCAGTATGCGTGCAGGACGTCAGCAGCCGATTGATCTCGTTCTCCTGCAGCTCGCGCCCCCAGCCGAAGCCCGTCGGCATGCCTGTATTTGTGTGATCATCCTGGTTCCAGAAGTACTTCACCCGTGATCGGCCATTCCGAAAGCGGAATCTCTCATGCGCGAATGCCAATCCGTCATCGATGATCGCAACAATTGCCCGTCGCGACGGCCTTGTGGCAAGCAACGGCTGCTCGATCGGGTCCGTCTTCTCGAACAGATGTGTCGTCGGCGTTCCAAGCTCGATTCGATTGATCGAGGGCAGCAGGGGCGCAAACCGTTTGGCCTCTCCGCGCGATACGTTGCCACCAACAATTGCGGAAAGAGCCTCGCGCCTTGCGATCGCCATACAGCATGTTAGATCGGCACCTCTCAGCGAGGGCGGCGCCCCTTGATAGACCGCAGGAATTCGAATGGACTGATCCAGCCCCGAGCTCACGACGGAACGGGCAAAGGCTTCCGCGGGTCCATCAAGCTCCAACAAGACCCAGAACCACTCACCCGGCAGATAGGCGAACTCGGTCAGCACTGCCCATTCGAGATAAGGCGAAACCCGCTTCTGTCCTTCTGCCATAACGCACACCTCGCGAATGCGATCGCCCTACCGCCATTACCTAGCAACTACTTCACCTCTGCCAACGCCGCGTCCCACAACCACTTCAGAATCGGTGATACAGCCGGCGGCGTGGAGGCAAGAAAATCGACATAGGGCGGATCGATCAGGGGACTCGGCTTTTCCTGCCCGTTTGCTGGATTATAGAAATCATGGAAATCGAAATCCTGAGTAGCTGCGTATCGCCCGCCGTCAAAACGCCAGGCGTTGAACCTCGACCCACCTTTCGCCCGCAGAATGAAATAGCGGGCAAGTGACAGTCCAAGCACCTGACCGGCCGCAGTGTCGACCGGGAAATGGACACCCGCCACTGTGCGGTTGACCGCTATGCGGGCCGCCTGTCGCATCAACTGCTCACCCAGTTTCGGTTCGCGCCCGTACAGCTCCCACAGGATGCGCGCAATCATGTGATTTTCGGTTGAATGACCGCTCGGAAATGTCCCGTGGCCCGGCGTTAGAATGATCGGTTGAACCTGAGACGACAGCTCATATGGTCGCCAGCACGCCAGAGCATGCTTGATGCGCATTTCCACCGCGGTCGCAAACCGAAGCGCAGCATCGAGCAGCTCGATCGTCTTCTTGGTGCGCTCCGGATGCAAGTTCACGACCGAACTCCAGAACGCATATTGAGGACCGAGCTGGGTCACGATTTCTGAAACACGATCCTCGCGAAGATCGGAATATTGATCCAGAAACTCTAGCTGTCCTTTAAAAGTGTCGACCGGCGGGCGAATCAAAGTCGCTATCCGGCTCGATTTCGCTTTGGGGGACGGATCTGTCGCTGTGGTTTGAACGTGGAACTGCCAGACCGTGACCGACTTCTCGCTCGGTGTCCGGGAGACGTTCTTGCCCTGATGCTTATAGCTGAATCTCTCTGAGTGGCTCGTAAAATGGAGGTGCGACAGCAGTTCGAAGTCGATTACCGCCGCACGCACCCACGGCTCCCAGAGCGCGAGGTTCTTCTTGTCGTCCAGCGCACGTGGCGACCGATTGACGGTCTGACCGAGCCAGCTTCCGACGATACCGTCGCGGTGCTTGACGAGTGCATCGGCAACCAGCGGCGATCCATAACTGCCGTAGGGCCCAGCGCCAGCACCGCCTGCACCTCCGGCACCGCCCGCTCCCCCAGCACCACCGGCGCCGCCTGCGCCCCCCGCACCTCCTGCGCCGCCTTCAGGACCCATCGTGCACATGTTTTCGCTCCCGTTCTGCTAATTCGGTACACCAGCTCCCTGCAATGCGCTCGACCAGATGCGGCCGGTTTCATATCCCCCACTGGGGTGACGCTCGCGATATTTCGCGACCGTCAAGCCCGGCTCGAGTTTCATCAACTCGGTCACCGTCTTGCGCGCCTCTTGATGAAGGCCGAGTTGCCATTGCGCGATCGCCAGCGCGCGAAACGTAGATGTATGCGTGCGATTTGCGCGCAACGAACGGTTCGCAAGATCGATGGCACGCTTATATTGCCCGGCGGAGAGCGCAGCCGTTGCGGCCAAGGAATCGTAGAAATATCTGTGAGGGTCCAGCGGCGACAGTTTCAGCGCGTGCTCGGTGTGTTCGACTGCCGACTTTCCAGCATCCTTGAAGGCAAGAAGCGTTCCCTTTAGCAGCCACGCCATCGCATCGTTGGGATTGACGCGCAGCGCGAGGTCATACTGTTCCTGCGCGACGTCAAACTGTTTCAGCAGATTGGTATGAGCAAAGCCCATAACCACCAGCGCGAGGGAACAGCGCGGATCGGCACTCAGCGCTCGCCGCCCGCAATCGAGCGCCAGTTGCGTATCCGCACTCCAGTCATCGGTCCATCCCTGCTGGACCCGCAATATGTGCCACTTGGCCATCCATGCCCATGGTACGGCCTGGCGGGGCATACGCTCGGTCAGGACCTGGAGCATCTGACGCGACCTGTCAAAATCCTGCACCGAAAGGCGATGCATGAGTGCGATCGCCCCCATCAACAACGTGTAGCTCTCGACGGTCGGGAGTGATTGCGACTGCGCGCGTTCAAGCTCGCGCGCCATGATCGCCAAGCTGACCGCCGTCACAATACCCGCGACAGCACCGTCCTTTCCGCTGATCAAAGCTGTCGCGCTACAAACGAAGGAATCAGACCAAACGATCGTCAGATTCGACGAAGATGCCAGTTCGAGGTTCACCCGCAACTTACTTCCGGCCTTGCGGTAAGAGCCCGACAGAACGTAGTTCGCCGTCAAATAGCTACTGATCTCCTCGACCGAACTATCCCGCCCGCGAAAGACAGACGTCGACAGGCGCGAGATGACGTTCAGCTCCGATGAACGCGAAAGCGCGGATATGACTTCGTCGGCGAGCACTTCGCCAATGACCCGATGTTCCGGACCATCATCCAGCCCGGTAAAAGGCACGATCGCGACAGTGGCGCGCAACTTCGGCATTGATACAGCACCTGGCTCGATCACGGGTCGCGGCCCTGGTGGGCCGACACGATACGCTCGAACGGGTTCATGCACATGTTTAAGGTAACAAGCTCCCAAATCCTCGACGTCGGCATCCAATACAGGCACGAGTTGGTCGCGAACATCGGCCGATACAACAATTTCCCCCGGCCCCGCTAAACCTGTGAGTCGGGCTGCAAGGTTAACGTCAGCCCCGTAAACATCGTGCTCGTCGGCAAGAAGATGACCGACGTGAGCTCCTTCACGGACGAGGATATACTGATCTTGCGGAACGCCTTCATTGATAACCGCACACGCATTCTGGACTGCAAAGGCAGCTTTCACCGCGAGGGGAGATTGAGGGAATTCCATCAGGAGCCCATCCCCAAGGCTCTTTACAAGCCGCCCCTCGAACCGCGGCAAGATATCTTCATCTATCATTTTAACGAGTTTACGCCATCGCTGTACGGTGCTGGCCTCGTTCTCTTCCATCAATCGCACGGACTCGACCACGTCCACGAAGAGCAGTGTGCGCACCACCCATTCCGGATTCTCGAATGCGAGTGAAGCGCTTGATCTAGCCATCAGCCTCGCTGGTCACTGTTCTGATCCGCACTCTTGTGCACTAATGCGCACAAACTCGGTATCGCGGGCGGATCACACTCAATTTTGCCCGCCAAGAACTTGTTAGCTAGACTTGAACAACGGCGATTTCAGGACGCCGCTCCTGACGACTAGATTGCAACCACGTCGCCACGCGACTCGACTTTGATACGCCAGCCGTTGTCATCGATACCTGCCGCCGGACCGAATGGTACTATCCCGATCATAGACCAGGAGTTCTTCAGCCGACAACTGCGACCTGCGCGTAGCGACGGCGCCTCCGCCCCTGACGACGGATGTACATCGTTAAAGCCTGAAACGATTTGCTTCATGATGGCGGGGACTGCGGCGGTTTGCCCAACCACGATCGCACACATGAGGACGGCGCAAATCACTCCGGCCCCGATCATCAAGCGATGGTATAATCGACGATAGGACTGCTCCAGTTTATCTTCCGATGCACTCATGATTGCCTCCAGATAAGGCACATAGCCTTACTGCGTCCCGCTGGAGGTGGATGTGACGAGCGTCACATCCCGGGATGATTTTGTCTGATTGCCGACGCTCTTTGTCCCGGCCTGGCCGCCCCTTGAACCAAAGATAGCGTATCAGGCTACGCGCGGCTTCGAGGAAGCGCAGCGAATTCTTGGTCGTAGCTGGCGTAGGATTCCTTGAGCGTCGCCAGATTGAGCAGCATCGTCGCGACCAGCGCGTTCGAGCTATTGAAGACTTCGGTGCGCACCCACAGACTCTCGGTGCGTTTGCTGCCGGACATCGCGACGACCTTTCGGTCTATGCGGTAGTCTTCTCCAACAAACAACGGACCTCGTAGCAACCGGATTTCCTGATCGGCGAACAGGCCGACTGCCGGCCCCTTGACCGGCAGACGATCCTTCTTGCTGCCGTGCTGAAATAACACACTGAGCATTTCCATCGGAATGATCGCGCGTCCCCATGGCGAGTTGCCAGCGCTCTCTGGCGCGTAATAGGGCGACGGCTCAGTGATGACCTTAAGCTTCTGTTCAAGCGAGAATGGATAGAGCTCGCCCATGTTCTGATCGAAATCCAACCGGACAATCTGCGGTGCTGTGGTCATGCCGAGCTTGATGTCGCGCAGGATTACGGCATCACTCAGCGGCTTCAGCTCAGTGAGTCGGATATCCAGGGCGGAGGCTGGCGCATCGCCGCCGATTGAGGCACTGCCGCGCAACACTTCGGTGCCATCACGCTTCGCCATCCTGATCGTGCAATAATGCCCGCCATCGATCGGCTTTTCGACAACGGCCTGTACCTCCTCGCCCTCAAAGGCGGCAGCACGATAATGGGCCGAGATGCAGCCCGTCTCGAACCAGTCCTTGCCCCACAGTCGTTCGCAGAGCGGTGCAAACTGGCTGAAATGGGTCGGGCCCTCGATGGTCCCGCCCTTGAAGCCGAGCTTCTGCGCGGTGGCATCGTCATGGATGGATGCGTGAGAGTCGTAAGTCTGCGCATGGAGCATCTGTCGGGGCTGTCGCCACGGACCGATCAGTGCATTTCCGGCGTCCTCAATCACCGTATCGAATGTTTTTGATATCATTGGAACCCCCTCCGGGAATGTGAGCCGTCGGTTCGTTGTGGCTACCAGGTATCGACACAGGGGCGCTTGCGACCCTCGCGTTGCGGCGGCTTCGGCACCGAACGCAGGCCGGCCATCACCCAGCGGCGCGTCTCGGCGGGGTCGATGACATTGTCGATCTCAAACACCGAAGCGATCGAGGTCGCCTTCCCGTTGGCATAGAGCTCGGCGACCTTGTTCTTGTAATAGGTCTCGCGCTCCACCGGATCGGCGATCGCCTCCATTTCCTTGCGGTAGCCGAGCCGGACGTAGCCTTCCAGCCCCATGCCGCCGAATTCGCCGGTCGGCCACGCCGCGGTGAAGAACGAGGCGTGAAAACCGCCGCCGATCATCGACTGGGCACCGAGCCCATAGCCCTTGCGCAGCACGATGCCGAACAACGGCACTGTGATGCTCGCGCCGGTGACAAACATACGCGCGACATGACGCACGATCGCGGTCTTCTCCGCCTCCGGCCCAACCATGAAGCCCGGCGTATCGCAGAGCGACACGATCGGAATGTCGAATGCATCGCAGAGCTGCAAGAAGCGCGCGGCCTTGTCGCCGGCCGCGGCGTCGATGGCGCCGCCGAGATGTTTCGGATTGTTGGCAATCAGGCCGAATGGCTTGCCTTCGATACGAATGAACGCAGTGATCATGCCGACGCCGAAATCGCGCCGGATTTCGAGCACGGAATCCTCATCAGCGATCAGATCGATCACCGCGCGGATGTCATAGACGCGCAACCGGTTCTCCGGAATCGCACGCCGCAGCAGGCGCTGGTCAGGCGCACGCCATTCGGTGACGGCGCCTTGGAAGTAGGACAGATATTTCTGCGCGGCCCATGTCGCTTCCTCTTCGTCCTCGACGAGAATATCGATGACGCCGTTCGGTGACTGGAAAGAGACGGGTCCGACTTCGGCCGGATGATAGACGCCGAGACCCCCGCCTTCGATCATCGCAGGACCCCCCATGCCGATCGAGGCGTTCTTCGTGGCGATGATAACGTCACAACAACCGAGCATCGCAGCATTGCCCGCGAAGCAATAGCCAGACACCACGCCGACCACCGGGACGAGACCCGAGAGTTTCGCGAATTGCACGAAAGACGGCCCGTCGAGACCCGTCATGCCGAGCCGATCGGTATCGCCGGGACGACCACCGCCGCCTTCGGCATAGAACACCAGCGGCATTTTCCACTGCTCGACCAGCGACAGCATGCGGTCGATCTTCTTGTGATTCATATGGCCCTGGGTACCCGCCAGCACGGTGTAATCATAGGAAATCACCATGCAGCGAGCCTCATGCTCGCCGAATTTGGCGGCATTGACCGTGGCCGGACCGGCGACCAGACCATCGGCCGGCGTGTTCTTGATGAGATCATCGACCGCGCGGCGGCGCCGCTGGCCGGCGATGGCGAGGCTGCCATATTCCATGAACGAGCCGTCATCGACCAGTTGTGCAATATTCTCGCGCGCGGTGCGCTGATTGGTCTTGCGCCGGCGCTCGACCGAAGAGGGCCGGTTTTCATCGAGCGTGATCCCCTGGCGAGCGATCAGTTCGGCAAGGTCGGGACGAATGTGGTCGAGATCGATATCGGTTTCTTCCGTGGCGAGGTCGCCGGCCACGTCCTGAGGTTCGATATACAGAATGGGCTCGCCCTGCATCAACGTGACGCCATCGGATGCCGCGATCCGGGTGACGCGACCGCCCTGCTCCGCAGTCACCAGATGCTCCATCTTCATGGATTCGATGATGGCGAGTTGCTGGCCGGGCCTGACAACATCGCCTTCGGCCACCGGAATGGACACGACCGTGCCCTGCAGCGGCGCCGCGACCGGGATCGATCCTTCCGGCGCGGGCTGTACGACGCCGGCGGATGTCCGTGCATCACCGGTTGATCCGCTGGCGGCGAATAGCGGCTTGCCCGCTGTCAGTGTGGCAGCGACCAGATCGGCGACGTTGCGATCGATGAAGCTGGTGCTGATGCGATTGGCCTGGAAATCGGCATTGGCCAGGATCGCCTGCATCAGCGGGATATTGGTGGCGACGCCCTCGATGCGGAATTCGCGTAACGCCCGCGTGCCCTTGGCTATGGCGTCGGACCATTTCGACGACGGCGTGTGGACGATCACCTTGGCCAGCAACGAGTCGAAGGCCGCACTGGTCTTGTAACCGGCATAACCGAACGTATCGACACGCACACCCGGGCCTGACGGTGGCTCGAAAATCGCGAGCGTGCCGCCGGTCGGTTTTGTGGCGCCGGTGGCATCCATGGTTTCCATATTGATGCGGAGCTGCATGGCGAAACCGCGCGGGCTCGGCACCGAGGCCTGATCGAGGCCGAGCGACGCCAGCGTGGCGCCGCCGGCAACGGCGAGCTGCGACCGCACCAGATCGACCGACAGCGCTTCCTCGGTCACGGTGTGCTCGACTTGCAGCCGCGGATTGGCCTCGATAAAGGCGAAGGCGCCATCGCCCTCGCCAACCTCGCCATCGACCAGGAATTCGAACGTACCGAGGCTGTCATACTTCGCCTCCGCCGCAAGATTTTTGGCGGCTTCAACGATGCGGCTGCGCAATTTGTGTGACAGCGACGGACTCGGCGCTACTTCGACCAGCTTCTGATTGCGGCGCTGGATCGTGCATTCACGCTCCCAGAGCTGGCTGATATCGCCGTGACGATCGCCGATGATCTGCACTTCGATATGACGGGCATTGCGAATGAGACGCTCGACATAGACGCCGTCGCTGCCGAAGGCCGCCTTGGCCTCAGACTGACAACGCGCATAGGCGTCGTCGAGATCTGCGGCGCGTTCGACCACGCGCATGCCGCGGCCGCCGCCGCCAGCCATGGCCTTGATCATCACGGCGGCATTGCTCCCGAGCGATGTGAAGAACGCTTTCACCTCATCAAGCGTCGAGGGGCCCGTGGTGCCCGCGATGATCGGCACACCACAGCGCTTGGCGAGTTGCTTGGCCGCAACCTTGTCGCCAAACAGCTGCAATGCCGCGGGTGACGGGCCGACAAAGGTGATGCCCTCTTCGGCGCAGCGGCGGGCCAGATCGGCGTTCTCGCTGAGAAAGCCGTAGCCCGGATGCAGCGCATCGCAGCCGGTGGCTTTCGCTGCACCAATCACACCTTCGATGTCGAGATAAGCACGCGCACCACGGCCGGGGATTTCCGTAGACTCGTCGGCGATCCGTACATGCAGCGACAGCGCGTCATCGGCTGGATATATGGCAACGGTGGCAAGGCCGGCGTCCGCCGCGGCGCGCGCGATACGAATGGCGATCTCGCCGCGATTGGCAATCAGCAACTTGCGAAAGGGCATAAAAACTCTCCTGAACAACAGACGCGATCCGGGGTGGCATCATCCACACCGGAGGCCATGTAACGTTTCGATTTACTGCGGCGCGTTTGCGTCGAGTTCCTGCTTCTTCACCTTGCCGGTGGCAGTCATCGGCAGCGCGTCGATGATGCGGATCTCAGGCACCTTGTAGACGGCCATCCGTTCGGCACACCACGCCTGCAGTTCCGCTGGCGTGATGGTGCCTCTCTCTTCCGGCTTGAGCTGGATGAATGCGACCGGCACTTGCCCCTTGCTGGCATCTTCACGGCCGACCACGCCCGATCCGAGAACCTTCGGATGCTGCCCGAGCAGCGCCTCGATCTCCGGCGGGAATACACTCATGCCCTTGACCTTCAGCATCTCTTTGCGACGACCGAGAAAGTGCAGGAAGCCGTCGGTATCGATGGTGCCGATATCGCCGGTGCGCAGCCAGCCATCGATCAACGACTCCGCTGTTGCTTCCGGCTTATTCCAGTAGCTCTTCAGCAGCGATGGTGTCCGCACGCGGATCTCGCCCTCGCCGCCGAGCGGTACGAGTTCACCTGTCTCGAAATCGGTGATCTTGAACTCGGCACCGGGCACCGGGAGCCCAACGAAGATCGGCTGCGACAGCAGATCGAAATCATCATCCTGGAAACCGGCCGTAAGGGTGTTGGATGTATGGGTTTCGGTCATTCCCCACGACGCTTCGGTCAGGATCGTGCCGGTGAGATCCTTCCAGCGCTTGCGATAGGCCGGATTGAGCTTCTTCACGAAGGATACGACACGCACCTGATTAAGCGACGACAGGTCGAATTCCCCGAACCGCGGATGATCCATCAGCTCGACGGCGCCATCCACCGGCATTGCAGTGACATTGACCTTGTAGTGATCGATTGCCGACAGTGCCCCGATCGCATCCCAGCGCGCCAGCAGGACAAGCGTTGCGCCCGTAAACATCGGGAAGATCAGGCCGAAATTCTCACCGGCAATCCAGAACTCTGGAAAGAACGACAGAAAGACGCTGTTTTCATTGGCAACGACGGAGATGCCGTGATTGGCGGCGGCCGTATAGACCATATCGCGCTGTGTGTGCACGCAGCCCTTCGGCATGCCGGTGGTGCCACCGGTGTAATTCAGCGCAGCGATATCATCGGGTCCGGCGGGCGGAAGCGGCTTTGGCGCGGGCAGCGCAGCCAGTGCCAGTAGCAGATCGGTCGCACCGGAGATGGCAATGCGCGGCGCACTGATCGAGTCAGGGACGGGAATGGTCGGCTTGGCCGGAAGTACATCCGCGAAACTGGTAACGATCACTTCGCGCAGCTTGGACTCGCTCCGCACCTGGTCGACCACTGGCGCCAGCTGATCTAGCGCCACGATGACTTCGGCGTCGGTATCATTCAATTCGTAGGACAATTCGAACGCGCGCGACAGCGGGCTGACGGGGACGTGGATAGCGCCAAGCTTGAGGATGCCGAAGAATACGATATGGAATTGCGGGCAGTTCGGCAGGAACACCGCGACACGGTCACCCTTGCGGACCCCCTTCTCCATCAGCAATGCGGCAAAGCGATCGCTCTGCGCGTCGAGTTCGGCATAGGTAGTGACGTGACCATAAAAGATCACCGCAGGCTTTTCAGGATTACGCTTGGCCCACGCGCGCAAATATTCGGTCAGCGCCACCTCGCCATGCAGATATTGCGGCTTGTTCGGCGTGCCCTTCGGCCAGGCCTTAGCCCACAGCTCGTGCAGCCTGGCGAGATATTCAGTTTCTTTGGCGCTTGCGGTCATCACCGTCTTCCTTTTTCTTGGTCTTGGTCAATTGCGTTTCATGGTCGGATCGAGCGCGACGCGCAGCGATTCACCCAATGTGTTGAAGGCCAGAGCGGTAAACAGGATGGCGAGGCCGGGCGGATACATCTGCTCGGGCGCGATTTCCATGTTCTGATAGGCGCGCGCCAACATCGAACCCCAGCTCGGATCCGGCGGCTGAATGCCGAGGCCGAGAAAGCTGAGACTGGCTTCGGCAAGCAATGCCGCGGCCAGCAACAGCGTGACCTGCACGATAACGGGCTGGATCGCATTCGGCAGCACGTGACGCCACAGGATACGTGGTGTTGATCCGCCAAAGCAACGCGCGGCATCGACATAAAGCTCATTGCGCACCACCAGCGTGCGCGCACGGACGAGGCGCGCAAGCTGCGGCGAAAACACGATGCCAACCGAGATCATGCCGTTCGTAAGGCCGATGCCGAGCGCACCTGTCACGGCGATCGCCAGCACGATGGCCGGGAACGACAGGAAGCTGTCGATAACACGGCTGATCACCGTATCGACCCAGCCGCCAAGATAGCCGGCGAGAATGCCGACCGGCACGCCGATCAGAACGGCGATCGTAACCGCAAGGAAACTCGCATAGAGTGACGCCATACCGCCATAGATCAGGCGGCTGAGCGTATCGCGACCGAGATCGTCAGCACCCAGCCAATGTTGAGTCGACATGGTCGCCAGCGCCGCGTCGAGATCCTGTGCAGCCGGCGCGTATGGCGAGATCCACGGGCCGAGAACCGAGATCGCGAACAATGCGACGAGGAAAGCCAGGCTGAAAGCGCCGCGTAGATCACTGACGAACCAGCGTACAAAACCCGAGAAAGGTCCCGGCCGATGCTCGGGCGCCATCACAGCATCCGTCATGACGAGATCCTCGGATCGAGGACGCTGTAGAGAATGTCCGTGAGCAGATTGAGCGTCACGACGATCAGGACCATGGTGAACACGACGCCCTGCACCACCGGGAAATCGCGGTTCATCGCGCCGTTGACGATCAGGCCGCCCATGCCGGGAATCGCGAACACTGCCTCGACCACGACGGTCGCCGCGAGCAGGCGGTTCGCTAGCAGGCTGACGACGGTGAGCAGGTTAACGCTGACATTCTTCAAGCCGTGACGCCACAGGATGGACGATGGCGGCAAACCCTTGGCGTGCAGCGTGCGAACCTGTTGCGACGACAGTATCTCGACGAGTGACGACCGCAATTGCCGCGCCACCTCGGCAATGCCGCCGGACGCAAGCGCCACCGCCGGCAGGATGGCATGACTGAGCGACGCCCATGGATCTTTCATGAGCGATACTGCACCCGTGGCCGGCAGCCAATTGAGCTGCAGCGAGAAGAACGCCACCAGCAGCATGCCGAGCCAAAAATTCGGCACGGCGACACCGAGCGAGGCGATGGCCATGACGAAGCCGTCGATCCACGAGCCCGGCTTGGTTGCCGCGGCAATGCCCAAGGGGATACCGACCAACATCGCCATGAACAGCGCGAGTGCGACGATCAGCAGCGTATGCGGCAGGCAGCGCTGGATCGAGGTCAGCACCGCTTCGTTGGAGATCAGCGAGCTGGAGAGATCACCATGCGCCGCCTTCCAGAGCCATGAGCCATATTGCAGCAGGAACGGCTGGTTCAGACCATAGAGCTCGCGGATTTCGGCGATCCGCTGCTCCGACGCATTGTCGCCAGCAAGCGTCACCGCAACATCGCCCGGCACCAGCTTGAGCAGGCCGAACACGATGAAGGTCGACAGCACCACTACCGGGATTGTCTGCAGCAGGCGACGACCGATGATGCGGAGACGTCCGGAATTCAACATGCGCAATTCACACCAGTTAAGGGCGCCGCGATGATCGCGGCGCCGGTTGCTGTGTCGGACGGATTAGCCGAGCGAGATATTTTCGAATTTCGGCTTGCCGAGCAGATTGGGCCTGAAGCCCTTCACCTTGGCGGACAGCGCATCGAGTTCGAACTGGAATGCGAGCGGTGCCGACAGGGCGTTCTCCACCGTGAATTTCTGGATCTTGGCGAACACATCGGCGCGCTTGGCGAGGTCTTCGCTGACGCGGCTCTCCTGGATCAACTTCGACAACTCCGGCTCGCCGCTGCGGCCCGCATTGTAATAAGCGCCTTTGTCGAAGCTCAGCCCGTAGGTCATGCTCGGATCTGGACGCCCGGTCCATGCCGAGACAAGAAGGTCGAACTTCTTCTCGGTGGCGAAGAACTGCGCGCTGATTTCGGCAATGGTGCCGCGGGTGAATTTCAGGCGGATGCCAGCCTTGCCGAGCTGATCCTGGATCACCTCGCCACGCCGCACGGAATCCTGATCCATATAGCCGCCTATGGTCAGTTCGAGACCATCCTTGTAGCCGGCCTCGGCGAGCAGCTGCTTCGCTTTCTCTGTATTGTTGGGATACATCCCCGCGACGTTCTTGTTGAACGCCCAGTGCGAGCTCGGCAGCGTCATGCGCGCCGGTTCGCCAAGGCCGTTGAGCGCCGCCTTGACGAAAGCATCGCGGTCGAGCGCGAAGTTGATCGCCTGACGGACCTTGACGTTGTCGAGCGGTGCGCGGCCGTAATTGAAGTAGACCTGAATACAATACAATGTCGGCGAGCTGACGGTTTCCAGATTCTTGGCGCGCTCGATCACCGGCTTCAATCGCGCCGGCAGCTGGAACGCCATATCGTTCTGGCCGGCGACGACCGAACGCAAAGCGGTGGCATTTTCCGGAATGATATTGAATTCGATGCCGTCCAGATAAGGCCGGCCCTGGCGCCAGTACTGATCATGGCGGGTGACGACGATGATCTCGTTGTCATTCCAGCGTACGAATTTCCACGGCCCGGCGCCGACCGGCTTGCGGTCGGTCTCATTGCCGAGCACTTTGATATTGGTCGGCGACACCATCATGCCGGCGCGATCCGACAGGATCGCCGGCAGCGCGGTGTCGGGATTCTTTAGCTTCAGCGTCACCTGCAGCGGACCGGTGACCTCGACCGCATCCACACTGGACAGATCGGGCTTGACGTTGGAGCGCTGGTCGGTGCGGTTGCGCTCGAGGTTGAATTTGACGGCCTCCGCATCCATCGGCGTGCCGTCGTGGAATTTGATGCCGGTGGTGATGTCGAGCACCATGGTCTTCGGATCGGGGAACGCCCATTTCGCCATCCCCGGCTTCGGCTTCAACGTCTCGTAGTCCCACTCCACCAGTGTGTCGTACATGGTCCACAGAATGCTGTGGTCGGAGCCGGCGCCGCCGGTGGCGGGATCGAGCGACGACGGATTGGCCGGCGCGGCGACCTTCAGCACGCCGCCTTTCTTGGCCTCCTGCGCCCAGGCTGGCAGGCCGAGCGCGCCGGTGGCGGCAGCGCCACCCATCAGCGCGAGAATGTCACGACGGCGTAGGGTCCGCTTGCTGAGGTCGATGGTGGTCATTCGAAAATCCTCCCGTTGATTATGATGCGCGTTGCGCTTTTTGATTGTCTGACGGTGGACCGTTCGCCGTGGCGAAATGGCAGGCCACGCGGTGTCCCGGCTTGACGTCGCGCCAGGCTGGCACTTCTTCGGCGCAACGCGGTTGCACCGACGGGCAGCGCGTGCGGAAGCGGCAACCCGATGGCGGCGCCACCGGGCTCGGAATTTCACCTTCGAGAATGATGCGGCGGTCGACCCGCAAATGCGACGGCAACGGCACCGGCTCGGCCGACAACAGCGCACGCGTATAGGGATGCAGTGGCCGCTCGACCACATCCTCGGCCGGACCGAGCTCCATCAGCTTGCCGAGATAGGTGACGGCGATGCGGTCGGAGATGTGCGAGACCACCGAGATGTCATGGGTGATGAACACATAAGTCAGACCGAATTCGCGCTGCAGGTCAGCAAACAGATTGAGCACGTCGCCGCGGATGGAGACGTCGAGCGCCGCCACCACCTCGTCGCAAACGATGACCTTGGGCCGCAACGTCAGCACGCGCGCGATGTTAACGCGCTGCTTCTGGCCGCCGGACAGCTGATGCGGATAGCGATCGGCCGCTTCGGCGGCAAGGCCGACGCGCTCCAGCACCTCGATGCCACGGCGATGGCGCGAGGCATGATCGCCTTCGCCCATGATCTCCAGCGGCTCGACCACGCTGTCGATGATCGTCATGCGCGGATTGAGCGCGGCATTCGGATCCTGGAAGATGATCTGGTAATCGCGGCGATGCTTGCGAAACGCGCTTGCACCGAGGGCAGCTGGATCGGTGCCGTCATGCAGGATCTGACCATGGCTCGGCGGTAGCAGCGACACCAGCGCGCGGCCAAGCGTGGTCTTGCCCGAGCCAGACTCGCCGATAATGCCGAAGGTCTCGCCAGCGCGGACCTCGAAATCCATGCCGTCGATCGCCTTGACTGTGTCGCGGCCATCGCGGGTCGGAAACAGGATCCGCAAGTCACGCACTGCGAGAATCCCGCCGCTGTCCCGCTTGTGGCTCCGCATGCCTGACATCAATTCACCGCTCCCGGCAGCACGAGTTCGGGAGCACGCCAGCAGCGCGCAGTACGACCGCGTTCGATCTCGACCATCGGCTGGCTCTGCTCGCAGCCTGCCACGGCATGCGTGCAACGTGATCGGAAGCGGCAGCCGGCCGGCATCGCATTCGGCGATGGCACACGACCTGGGATCGAGGCCAGCGCACCGCGGCGCGGGCTGAGGCTAGGCAGCGAGCGCAGCAGTCCGGATGTATAGGGATGACGTGGCCGCGTCAGCACGTCATCCACCGGCGCGTCCTCGACGACCTCACCGGCATACATGGTGATCATGCGGGTGCAGGTTTCGGCGACGACGCCAAGATCATGGGTAATGAAGATCAATGCCGTACCGGTGCGCTCGCTCAACGAACGCAAGAGATCGGTGATCTGCGCCTGCACGGTCACATCGAGCGCTGTAGTGGGCTCGTCGGCCACAAGCAGCTGCGGCTTGCAGATCAACGCCATCGCGATCATCACGCGCTGGCGCATGCCGCCCGAGAGTTGATGCGGATATTCGTCGCAGCGCCGCTCCGGCGCGGGGATACCGACTTCACGCAACGCAGCGATGGCGCGCTCGCGCCCCTCCGCGCGACTGACCGGAAAATGGATGCGATAGGCTTCGCTGATCTGATCGCCGACCGTGAAGACAGGATCGAGCGCGCTCATCGGCTCCTGAAAAATCATCGCGATCTCACGGCCGCGCACGGCGCGCATGCGCCGCGGCGACAGCGTGGCCAGATTGGTCCCGTTGAACAGGATATCGCCTTGGATCCGCGCCGATTGCGGCGGCAGCAGGCGCAGCAGCGACAGACCAGTGACGGTCTTGCCACAGCCGCTTTCACCAACCAAGCCAACGCGCTCGCCCGGCGCGATGGTGAAATTTACGTTCCGGGTGATCGGCAATGCGCCGCGCGCCGTCGTGAATGACAGCGAGAGATCGCGCACTTCGAGCAAAGGCGGCTGCGGCGAAACGCCCGCGTCGGGCATTCCAGCAACGCGCGTTGCCGTGGGAGCGGAGATGTCGATCGCACCTGTCATCGCGCTTCGCCAGCAGGAACACGGCCAGTGACGCCGCGCATCATCCACTGCTGCAGGGTTTGCCGGTGCTGCACTTGCACATACGGATGAAAGCCGCAGACGCGTGTCTGTTGGGGTGTTGTCAGTCGGACATGCGCCGACGCGAACAGAGCCGCCATGTTCACCTCCCTTGCCATCCCTGTTCTGCAGATCTTGCACCGGGACGTTCCATCGCAGTCCAGCTTGTGCCGGTATGTATTGAAGCGACAGTAGCCCAATGAAAGGTCATCGACTGTCAATTGTCAACAATTGACTTCTGCGGTAGACAGGACCGTATGACGCGGCAAGCGTGCATCGACAGGAGGCAGCCATGGCAGCGACACTTCGCAAGCCATTCAATGATAACCAGCACGACGTCGAACGCAGATTTGCGCCGCGTACGATCCCCGATCAGGTTGCGGAGGAACTCGGTGCCGAGATCGTCTCCGGCCGCCGCAAAGCAGGCGAGCGCCTTGTCGAACTCGACCTGGCGCGCGATTTTGGCGTCAGCCGTGGCCCTATTCGTGAAGCGATACGCATTCTCGAGCGCCGGCGCCTGGTCGACATCTTTCCGCGGCGCGGCGCCTATATCAGGCCGCTGTCACTCAAATCGGTGGCTGACCTGTTTAATGTCCGCACCGCACTGTCGATGCTGGCAGTGCGCACCATGGCGACCACGCCGGTCGAAAGCTTCATCGACACATTGGCGCGCCGATGCGACGAGTTGAGAGTCGCAGTCGAGATCGATGATCCAATGGCTTTCGCACACACCACAACGCGCGCGGTAAAGACCATTGCGCGCGGCTCGGGCAACGAACTGCTCGTCGAACTGCTCACCGACCTTGCCAATCAAACCGTATGGGAAACCATATGGAAGACGCCGCTGGACTATCAGACCCGCGACATCCGCCGACTCAGCGCCGACCTAATGGCGTCGACATTGAAGGCGATCCGGCAGCGCAAGCCGAACGCTGCTGTCACACATCTCGGTCAGCTTCTGGAAAGTGATCGCGACCGCGCCTTGTCCACCCTATCGCGCATTCGCGGAGAGACATTCGACCTGAGTGCGCTAACACATAGCGATGGGCACGATAATGTGCTGGCGGACATTGCGCCCGCTCCGCGCGGGTGAAATGCGACGGAGCGGCAGGCTCGGACGGTAGCGACTCGCAATTCATCAAGGCAAAAACGTAAGGTGCACACGGGGCGTCAGTAACGCCCCGTGTGCCATGTTCCGCCGCTAGACGAAGCGGAAGTCGTCAGCGGTAAGCGACGCCAGGCTGGTGTTGGCGAGCGTAACTGCATGGTTTTCATCCAGCGTCACCACGATGCTGCTGCCGACCTGGGCGGTGTGAGACATCACATCGGCATAGTCGGAGAACAGATCGCTGGAGAACTGGATGAAGTCCTTGGAAGATCCGCTCGCGGCGAAGTCGGTGATCA
Organism: Tardiphaga sp. OK245; assembly: GCF_900108575.1. Lineage (NCBI taxonomy): Bacteria > Pseudomonadati > Pseudomonadota > Alphaproteobacteria > Hyphomicrobiales > Nitrobacteraceae > Tardiphaga > Tardiphaga sp. OK245. The sequence goes on from NZ_FNWZ01000005.1 coordinate 657,337, forward strand.
TATCCTTGCCGAACCCGGCGGCAAACACGAACACGTCGGAGCCAGAACCGCCGGTCAGGATATCGTCGCCGGTTCCACCGCCGATGATGTCGTTGCCGGAGCCGGCATTCACCTTGTCCGCACCCGCACCGGCCACGATGATGTCGTCACCCGAGCCAGCATCGATGATGTCGTTGCCGTCACCGCCATCGACGCTGTCATCGCCGGAGCCGGCCTTCAGCGTATCGTTGCCGATGCCGCCGGACACCACGTCGTCGCCGGAACCGCCGTCCATCGCGTCGTCACCAACGCCGCCGCTGAGCGCATCGTCACCCGCACCGCCATTGATGGTGTCGTTGCCGGCACCGCCATCGAAGGTGTCGTCACCGTTGCCGCCGGTGATTTGATCATTGCCCGCACCGAACAGGATCTCCTCGATGCCGGTGAAATGATCGGTCCCGATCCCGGCACCCGTCACCGTTCCAGCCGCGTAGTTGACCGTCAACGCTCCGGTCGCATCCGACAGGTCGAGCACATCGTAGCCCGCTCCGCCGTCGATCGTGTCGTTGCCTGCACCGCCGCGTAGGATGTCGTCGCCGTCACCGCCGTTCAGAACGTCGTTGCCCGCGCCCCCGATCAACGTGTTGGCACCGCTGGTTCCGATCAGAAGATCGTCATAGCCGGTCCCGATCGCATTCTCGATATTGCTGAAGTGATCGGCGCCGGCGAGATAGCCGGGGTAGTAAGCGAGCCCGGAGGCAAGATCGACCGTCACCTTGAATGTGATCTGGCTGTAGTCGATTGTGTCGGTTCCGTCGCCGCCGTCATAGGTATCCAGCCCGCCGGTGCCGAGGAAAGTATCATTTCCGCTGCCGCCAAACACCAGATCATTGCCGGCAGAACCGGTGATCGCGTCGTCGCCGTTGGTGCCGACCACTAGCTTCCAGGCCCCGTCGACAAAATTGAGCTGCTCGATATTACGCAGCGTGTCGATCCCGTCCGGCGCACCATTGCGCAGGTCGGTGACCTTGACGGAGCCATCACCGTTCAACGCGTAGCCGTGGTTATTGAACGTTCCCGTGTAGAAGACGGTATCGTTCCCTTCGCCACCATCGATGCTGTCATTGCCGCCATCACCATGAATGGTGTCAGCTCCAATGCCGCCGGCGATATCGTCATTGCCGGATCCGCCCTTGATCAGGTCATCGCCGTCATTGCCATAGAGCGTATCGTCGTCAGCCCCGCCATCGACCTGATCGTTGCCTGCACCGGCATAGATGTAGTCGTTGCCGTTTCCGCCGCTGAGGATGTCAGCACCGCCATATGCGTAGTCCATGGCCATCGTATCGCTGCCGTCGCCGCCATCGATCTCGAAGCCACCAGCCGAGGTGGAGAGAGCGACGTCGTCGCCGGTTCCGAGCAGGATCTTGCCGGTCACCGTCGCACCGACATAGAGGTTCACCTGGTCGTTGCCGGCGCCCATGTCGATGGCCGATCCACCGGTCGCGATGATCGAGCCGGAGTTGTTCAGGGTGTCCCTGGCTCCGCCCATCGATATGCCGCCGATGATCCGGCCCGTGCTGTTGTTGCCGACGAAATCCTCATAGTCGCCAACCAGATTGATCGCCTCATTGCCGCGTAGGTCGAAGCGGGCAGCGTCTTCCGCAGAGACGCCTTCCGGACCGTGACCGTCGCCGCGGATCAGGCCATCATTCACGATCGTGGACACACCCAGCGCGTTGCTGTTGCTGGAATTATCCACCTGGATAGCACGACCGTAACCGTAGATCTCGCCAGTAGCACTGTTGACGACGGAGCCTCCTCCGATGGCGATACCCTCGGAGACGTTCGGTTCGCCATCATGGTAGCCCTCGGCGCCGAGGCCGGCGATACGGCCGTAGTTCAGGACCTGCACCAGACCATCGACGTCGATGGCATCGCCATCGGAGTCGGACAGTTCCGCCGAGCGACCTTCCATCGTGCCGTGGTTGGTGATGAAGACCTTCTCGGCTTCAGAACCGCCATTGTCGATGTTCACCGCCGAGCCGTTGCGGCCGATCATCGTGCCTGAATTGACGACGGTCACAGCATTGTCGCCGGTCACGGCATGGCGCGAACCTTCCATCCAGCCGCCGGCATAGTTGTTGACCTTGCCGCCGGTATCGCTCTGGAAGTCGATCAGGTCACCTCCGCCGACGAAGCCAGGATCGGTAGTGATGGTACCCCAGTTGTTAACAATCCCGTCATTGCCGGGGCGGATCACGTCGGTGTCGCTCCCGTACTGGCGGATAATGCCGCCGGCGAGATTGTTAATCACCGCCGAAGCGCCGGCTCCATCGAAGCTGCGGAAGTCGATGACGCGACCGCCCGCTTCCATCACGCCAGCATTGTTGATCGTGATGGTTGCATCAGCGTGTCCCGCCTGTTGTGGGCTCAGCGCACCGCGAAGAATGCCGCCTGCTTCGTTGTTGAAGGTCAACGAGCCCGTCACACCGCTCGTGGTGTTGAGCACGCGGCTCGATCCTTCGATCAGGCCGGCATTGTCGACCACGGCGGCTCCGCCGCCCGACCAGAGGATGGCGGTGCCGGTGATCAGCTTGCCGCCAGCATGGACCGAAAGCAGATCGCCGTTGTTGACAGCCACGTTGCTGATGAGTGTGGCGCCGCCCTCGACTGTAACCGTGGAGTAGTCGCTGCCGGTGACCGACCAGGTACCTTCACTGACCACGAGATTTTCGACGTTGATGACAATGTTGCTGGTGTCGATGACGCCGGTACCGGAACCCACCAGTTTCAGGATGTCATTGCCGTCACCGCCATCGATCAACGCCGGCGCGTAATCGTCGGTCGAGACCACGATAATGTCGTCACCATCGCCGCCGGATGCGCTATCGCCGGCTCCGGCAACGAGCCGGTCGTTGCCAGCACCGCCGTCGAGGGTGTCGTAGCCTTCGCCGCCATCGAGCTCGTCGTCACCGGCGCCGCCGGAGAGCGTGTCGTCACCTTCGCCGCCGGCCAGGACGTCGTTGCCGGCATCGCCGCTGAGAGCGTCGTCACCTTCGCCACCGGTGAGATTGTCGTTCCCGGCACCGCCGAGCAACGTATCATCGCCCTCCCCGCCGTCGAGTTCGTCATTGCCGCCAAGACCCGTCAGTGTGTCGTCGCCGTCGCCGCCCGAGAGCGTATCATTGCCGAGTGCGCCGGTGAGGATGTTGTCATCATCGTCGCCGACCAGCACGATCGGCTGCACGGACAGCACCGTATCCTGCCGGTAATCGAGATTCTGGATTCGTGTGTCATGCGCGCGGTCGGTGTCGAGGACATCGTAGGCCGTTTCGGAATAGTGCGCCGCGAGATATTCGGCGAATGCGTCCTGTTCGGTGCCTTCGGCCGCGAAGTTGGCCACCTGACCAGCATCGGGGACGAGATTCGGAGACAGGTTCACAACATTGGCAAAGGCCGGATTGGCCGCAATGAAGCTCGCGAACGGATAGCCGTCGCCGCCCGTGAGCAGGAAGCTCAGCGTCACGACCCGGATCGCCATGTCGGCGTTGACGACGAGTTCACCGTTCTCGACCAGAACAAGGACGGGATTGCCGTTCTCGTCGATCAGCGCTGCCGACTGGATGCGGTTGCCGGCCGGGCTATCCTTGTCGAAGGAGTAAGCGATACCGCCAACCTGAGCGAACTGACCGGGGGTGGCGCCATTCGCGGTCGCGGCCACCGCATGCTCCAGTACCGTCAGCAACTGTGTTGCCGTCACGGTCACCATGGACAGGGCATTGTTGAAGCGCAGCGAGTTGGCGATGTCGAGCTGCGAGATGTCGCCCTCTTCCTTGCCGACACCGGGATTGGCCGATGGCGGATTTTCCTGGGCGACGCCGCCCACTGCGGAGACGCTGCCGATCGAATCGCGGACACCGCCGCCATTCTTGATCGAGACCATCACCGTCGCATCGGCCTTCTGGGCGTACCAGAGATTGGCGTCGGCCGTGAGGTCGCCCAGATTGGTCTCCTCGGTGCGGACCTCGCCGCGACGGCCTTCCAGATAGACATTGGTGCTGCCGAACAGATTGCCGTCCTGAGCGTCGATCACATTACCGCCCCCCTGGGCGATGTCGTTGACGAGATCCCCCTTGCTGCCTTCGGCGAACGGATTGGCATCCGCCGCATCGATATCGCCGTCACCGTCGACGTCGATGACGTTGTCATAAAGATCGGCGACCTCTTCGTCAGTGGTCGCATAAGCACCGCTGACATTAGGATCGACACTTCCCGCGATAACGTTGCCATTGGCGTCGAAATCGACCACCAGCCGGCCGACATAGGAGTATTCACCGTCAGTATTGACGATCAGCGTGGTGTTGCCGTCGGCATTATGGGTCACGATCGGGTAAGTGCCATCGGCAGTGTCGCCTGGACGCAGCGTATCCTGCGCATCGGCGAGCAGCGTGTTCGATCCGCCCGAGATGATGATGTCGACGCCGTGCAGCAACGGTGCAAGCGCCTGCTCGAACGCGATCTGCTGGAGATGGCTGACCAGGATGATCTTGTTGATACCCTGAGCGATCAGGCTATCGATAGTTGGCTGCAGGATCGCAGCAAGTGCGGCCATGTCGTCAACATCGTCGCCGATCACCTCGACGCCGCCGGTCGAGGAAATGCTTTCGACGATTTGGGTGGTGGCGCCCACCACACCGATCTTTTCGCCGCCCTCCTCGATGATGGTCGCAGGCGCGATCTTCTTGCCGATGCCGGCGGCCGGCGGGAATCCGGAATAGTTGTCAGCGTTCTGGATGAGGCTGGTGTAGAGGCCGGCAAGATTGGGATCGCCTGAGAAATCCAGATTGGCAGATAGGAAGGGGAACTGTGCGCCCGGGAAGCCGGCAGTTTGCCGAATGATTGCTGCGAGCGGATTTGTGCCCGCGTCGAATTCGTGATTTCCGATCGCCGAAGCCTGCACGCCGATGATGTTCAGCATCGAGATGTCAGCACTGCCGAAGCCGGGCGTGATGTTCAGCGTGCCGCTGGCAAGACCGTAATAGGTCTCTAGCGCAGTCTCATAGACTTCCTTCAACGAGGCGTCGCTGCCGGCGCTGAAGAACGGGCTAGGGATGAAGTTGTCGCCCGACGACAGCGTGATCGAATTCGCCTGTGTTTCTTCGAGGTAATCGACGATGGCGGCGAAATTGCCGGCGCGATCGACCGCATCGAGACCGGCCTCGAAATCCGACGCATGCAGGATCTGCAGCCTGTAGGTCGACGGCGTCTGGTTCTGGTTCAGATCGAGACCAACGATGACCGGATCGTGGTCGGAAACGCGGACATTCGTATCGGCATCGAAGATCGCCGGATCGCGCGAAAAGTCCGTGTTGTAGTCGAGGGCATCGGCCTCATCGGCATTGATGTGCCAGGTGGTGACGCCAGTAACCTGCGACGACAGGCTGTCATTCGCGAACGCGTAATCGAGGGTGCCGGTTTGACCGTCGAAGACGTAGGAATAAGCACCGTCCTCCCGGCCATGCAGGTTTTCATAGCCTGCGTTCTCGATGATGCCCGTTGCCTGCTCCTTGGCGTAGCTGTTGAAATCGCCGAGCATCAGCACGTCGCTGTCGCCGGAGCCGGTCGGGTCGCTGTTGGCCCAAGCGGTGAGCGCAGTCGCTGCGAGCTCGCGCTGGTTCTGCCAGTTGCCCTGACCGTCACCCTGGTCAGCATCGAGGCCGGTACCGGTGCCGCTCTTGGATTTGAGGTGGTTGGCGATTGCGGTGAAAGTTTCACCGGTGGCGATCTGCTCGAACGTCACCGCAAGCGCATTGCGGCTGGTATTCGCGCCGTCGAAAACATGCCCGACGGTGCTCTGGCTCAGCAGGCCAGAAAGCCCGAGGCCAGGCAGATCGGCATCGTTGAGGATCGCGACCGTCGTCCCGTCCGCGATTTTCACATCCGCGGTCTTGTAGATGAAGCCGACCGCGATGGCATCGCCACCAACAAACTGCTGACCGGGACTGACCCAGGCATAGGCGCCGGGGCCTGCAGCGGCATTGAGCTGGCCGACCAGATATTCGATCGCATTGCCCGACGAGCCGGGAAGAAAATCGTTCTCCAGCTCAGTCAGCGCCAGCACGTCGGCGTCCATTGCAAGAATGGTATCGACCAGCTTGCTGGTCTGGCGCGATAATTCGACGGCGTCGTTGGCGCCGCGCGGCTCCTGACCGATGGCGGTGCTGGCGCCATTATCCAGCGTCTTGAAGAAATTCAGGACGTTGAAGCTTGCGACCTGGAGCGTACCTCCGACATCGTCGGGTGCAGTAGTCCGCGGCGCGGCGCCGTCTTCAAACGTATTCGTGCCGTTCTCGACGGAGCGGACCCGCCAGGTCGCGCCCGATGCGGCATTGCCAGCCCATTGATAGTCCAGTACGCCGGTCAGTCCGGTGATCGTGTCTCCCATCCGCGGCGCGGTGGCGGTGTTGTAGGTCGGGCCGAAGCCATCGAGATTGCTGATGGCCGCGTTCTGGGCGTTCAGGCCGTCATCATAGGTGATGGTGCGCGAACCAAGTTCGGCAAGATAAGCCTGATAGGCTGCAGCGTCCGGCGCATTCTCCGTGAACTGTGCGGGGCGATCGCCTGCCACCAGCTTGATTTCGTTGAAGCGATCGAGGTTGAACTGCTCGGTGATCACGAGCGTTTCTGGCAGCGTGACCAGCATGCCCTCATAGGCTTCGAGGTTCGGCTGATAGTCGCCGTCCTGGCTCAGCGTGGTGCCGGCACCCGGCAGATCGATCACGGTCGCCATCGTGTTGATATCGGCAACTGCTCCCGCTTCAACCACGGAAATGTTGGTCGCGGTGAGTTCGGTGAGACCGAAATACTCGCTGATCGAACCGGTGACACGGACACGGTCGCCGACGGCCACGTCACCGTTGCCGCCGAATACGAAGATGGCTTCAGAGGTCAGGACATTACCGTCGGAGTCGGTCACCTCTTCCTGAACATAGAAGCCGTTCAGGTTGCGGCTGTTGTCGCCGTCCCCATTCTGGAAATCACCGACGACGATGGCTTCGACAGTGACCGTCTGGCCGACCATTCCGCTGGTGGCGCCCGTACCCTGGATGGCGCTGATCTTGGTGATCGCGACGTCATCATTGACGATGGTGCCGGTGGCTTGCGCGGTGCCGATCGCGGTCGCCACGGCGGTGGAATTGGAAGCGCTCTGAAGCGTCAGCGTGAAATTTTCATTCGGCTCGCTGGTGGTGTCACCGGCGACCATAACGGTCACCGTTGCCGAGCCCTGCCCAGCCGGGATCACGCCGCTAAAGCTGCTCGGCACGCTTCCAACAAAATCCGATGCGTCGGTCTGCGCAGAGGCAATGGTTCCGGAGAATGAGACATCGCCATCGGTGCCACCACTGCGCTCCACGGTGAATTGATAGACCGTCGAGCCGCTATTGCCCTCGTCATGCGAGACCGACACCGTGCCTGCAGAAAAGCCGACAGTCTGACCTACGACCGGGGTGCTGGCATTGCTCGTGACGCGGATATCGTCGATCCCGACCCACTCGTCATTGCCACCGGCATTGGTGGTGAGAATCCGGACCTGCAAGTCCGCGTGACCATTGACTTCGGACGGCAGCAGTAAATTGAAAGGCGTCACTTGAGTTGCGGCATTCGCAGTGGTCACGTCGGCAGCGTAGCCACCCGGCACATTCGTCCAGGACCCGGCGGAACCGACCCGGTACTGCACGGCAATTGGCTGGGACGCATCGTCTGCACTGCCGTCGAGATCGCGCGCATTGAAGGTCAGTCGCACATTATCGCGGCCGCTCGCATCGAGATAAAGCACGAGGCTCGGTGCGTCGGCAGTACCCGAGCCGTTCAGCGCAATGGTCGGATTGGCAACAGCGAATTCCGCAACGCCGCCATTGGTAAGAGAATTCGGGGCAGTCTGATTGGCGATCACATCGACGGCGCCGAGCCCAGCGCCGGTCAATGTCCGCGGATCGGTGCCAGTTGGCGAACCAGCGTTGATGTCACCGAGATAGCCGACGATCGATGGAACGGAAGACCAATTATCATCGGCGTTGATTGCGCCGGCATTGGACCAATCCTGGACGAGATCGCTAACGGCAAGGGCGTGATATGTCGTTGACATGAAATCGGCTTCCATCGTTGAGGCGTGCGTCGAACATCGCTCGCTTCGCAGAATGCGAAGACGCGCGACCGACTGCCTTTGGTTAACGAAAAGTTAATGCGCCGGATGTAGCCACGTCGATTTAACAGCCGCGTGACTGGTTTCTAACGTCGCAGTGAAGCCACGCGCCGACCGCTCTTTTTGCTCGACTATACAAAGGCGACACAGCAAATCGCGACATCGTGCCACACCCGCAAAAGTGCAAAGCGTTTCGGGTTGCTCCACCGCGGATTGGTAGCAGCGCATTGAACGACGATGGAACTGATCGAACTAAACCGAATTCGAAATCTCCAACGATCACGTGTCAGACAACGGTCGAAATTCACGGACACGACGTGCAAGAACAAATGTGTTTGCTGTTGCAGTGTCTTGCCGCGCAACATCGCTCGCAATTCGTATGGCTGATCGAGCGACTGCATCATTGCACGCGCACGCAATTCACGCGCTGTCACGCAGTTGACGCTGAAGCCAGATAACGAACTCGACCGGCGCGCATCGCTGTCGCTTACTGGCCCAGGTGAAATATGACCGCAGCAATTTCGGCAGACAGAACAGCCGGATCGAAGTACCAAGATCTTCCGAGTGCCGCTCTCGCATCATGTCGCAGCGCGTTCCTGTCTGTCGGGTTGTTCTCCGCCGTGGTCAACATCCTGATGCTGACCGGATCCATTTACATGCTGCAGGTCTATGACCGCGTCATTCCCTCGCGCAGCATTCCTACTCTCGTATCGCTCTCGATTATCGTAATTGCGATCTACGCTGTGCAGGGTGTTTTCGACTGGTTGCGCCAGCGGATCCTGACGCGCATCGGAGCTGCCCTTGATGGCGCGTTGTGGGAGCCAGTGAATTCCGCCATTCTGCGATCGCCTTTGAAGTCCAGCCGCGGCGGCGGTGTTCAACTCGCTCATGATCTGGATTCAGTGCGCGGGTTCCTGTCCGGCCTCGGGCCGACAACGCTGTTCGATCTGCCGTGGATGCCGCTGTATCTCGCCGGGTGCTTCCTGCTGCATCCGTATCTTGGATGGACCCTGGTCGGTGGCGCAACCATTCTGTTCGGCATTGCTCTTGTTACGGAAATTCTGACACGGAAGCCCACGCGAGAAGCATCCCGCCATGCCGCCATACGCAACATCCAGCTGGAGGCAGGACGCCGCAATGCCGAGGTCGTCGCCGCCCTCGGCATGGAGCGACGAGTCATCTCACGCATCGGCGCAGCCAATGCCGATCAGATCGCCGCTCAGCAGCGCGGTTCTGACATTGCTGGTGCGCTCGGCACGCTGTCGAAGACCCTGCGGTTCATCTTGCAATCGGCATTGCTCGGATTAGGCGCTTGGCTGGTAATCGAAGGACAGGCCAGCAGTGGTGTCATGATTGCCTCCTCGATCATGGGCAGCCGTGCGCTGGCTCCCGTCGAACTGGCGATCTCGGTTTGGCGTCCTTTCGTCGGCGCCCGCCAGGCCTGGCAGCGGTTACGCGACGTGCTGTCGTCTCAAGACGAGAGCCCTTCTGCCGTTGCGCCAGAACGTGCCCAACACATTCTCACGGTCGGTCAGGTTTTCATTGTCGCGCCGGGCGGCACCAAGGCCATCGTTCAGAATGCCACGTTCCAACTCAAAGCCGGCCAGGCTGTTGGAATCATCGGATCGTCGGCGTCGGGCAAATCCACATTGGCGCGTGCGCTGGTCGGGATCTGGCCTGCAGTGCGCGGCGAGATCCGCCTCGATGGCGCAACCCTCGACCAGTGGCCCGCCGAAATTCGGGGCGGCTTGATGGGCTATTTGCCGCAAGACGTCGAATTGTTCGACGGCACGGTGGCCGAGAACATTGCCCGCTTCGATCCGGAGATGGATGGACCGGCCGTCATTGCCGCCGCAAAAGCCGCGGGTGCCTATGACATGATCCTTAACCTGCCAAAGGGCTTCGAAATGCGAATCGGTGAAGCCGGCGCTGCCCTCTCGGGTGGACAGCGGCAACGGGTAGCGCTTGCACGTGCGCTCTACAGGGACCCGTTCATGGTGGTGCTCGACGAACCGAACGCCAATCTCGACGTCGAAGGCGACGCTGCATTGACCCAGGCAATCAAGGGCGTGCGTGAGCGTGGCGGAATCGCCATCATTGTCGCACACCGCCCGGCGGCTCTCGCAGGGGTCGATCTCGTGATGACGCTCGCCAATGGCCAGGTCCAGGCATTTGGTCCGAAAGATGAAGTCCTGCGCAAGGCGCTTGCCTCGCAACACCCTGCAAACCAGGTGGCGTCACAGCCGGTGCACGAAGTCCGCATGACCGCTGACGGCCGAAGCTGAGGAAACCTGATGCCAAATTCTGCAGCGTCCAACTCAAGCCGCCCTGATCCTTTCCGCGATATCCGGCGCACTGCATATGCGGGACTGGCTATACTCGCCGTGGCGATCTCCACCGCTGGCGTCTGGGCGGCAACCGCGCCGCTCGCGAGCGCGGTGATAGCCCCGGCACAGATCGTGGTCGATAGCAACGTGCGCAGGATTCAGCATCCGACCGGCGGGGTGGTCGCCGAAATTCTTGTCAATGACGGGGACCGCGTGCGCGCAGGCGACGTTCTGGTCCGGCTTGACGAGACCATGACGCGAGCTAACCTGGCGCTGATCGAAAACCAGCTCAACCAGTTCTGGACGCGTCGAGCGAGGCTGCGCGCGGAACAAGAGGGTCGCGACGCTTTCGTGATACCGGGCGAACTTGCGGACCGTATCGAGTTGCCCGCGATCGCCGACATCATCGCCGGTGAGACGAGCCTGTTGCTCAGACGACGCGAAGCCGTCAGCGGCCAACAGTCGCAACTGCGCGAGCGCACGTCGCAGATCGGTGAGGAGATCCACGGCCTCGCCGCTCAAATCGAGTCAAAGCGCGAACAGATCCGACTGATTCAGCGCGAACTCGAAGGGGTTCGCCAGCTCTTCGAGAAAAATCTAATTCCCTACGCACGGCTGACCACACTCGAACGCGAAGCCGCGCGGCTGACCGGCGAGGAAGGACAATTGATCGCCGAAACGGCGCGGGCCAAAGGCCGCATCACCGAGACAGAACTACAGACGCTTCAGGTCGTGCAGGATCAGCGACGCGAGATCGCGACCGAGCTGCGCGAGGTGGAGATCAAGATGGCCGATCTCTCCGAGCGCCGGATCGCAGCAGTCGATCAACTCGCGCGCGTGATGCTGCGGGCGCCGCAGGACGGGATGGTTCACCAGAAGACGATCCATACGGTGGGCGGCGTTATTACTGCGGGCGAACAGTTGATGCTTATCGTCCCGGAGAAGGATTCTCTCGTGGTCGAGGCGCGGGTCGATCCGCAGATGATTGACCGTCTCCGACTAGGTCAATCCGCGAAGCTGCGCTTCACGGCTTTCGATTCCGCGATCACACCGGATCTCAACGGAAGGCTTACCCGCATAGCGGCCGATCTCACAAAAGACCAGCAGTCCGGCGCGTCCTATTATGTAGCGCGCATTAGCCTCATCGACGGAGAACTCGCCAAGCTCGGCGGGAAGGCACTTGTGCCGGGCATGCCGGTCGAAGCCTATATTCAGAATGGCTCCCGTACCGCGTTCGCCTATCTCCGCAAGCCGATCGAGGACCAACTGGCTCGCTCGTTCCGTCACGACTGAATCGAGTCGCGCCGGCCAACCTCCGCATTGATGACCCCATCAATCTGCGCAAGGTTTTCCGTGACTATTCATTACCCATACCGCGGCACCCTTCCCTCAGCGTCAACCTAAGCGAATCGGCGGCGACATCATGGACAGGCATGAGGGACGCGAACTGTTGCTCGCAGATACGATAGCATTCCTGCAGCAGGCGATCGGAGAAGGACTGGTGCTCGCCGTCAAGCTGAAGGCCCCGCTTTCGCCGGAGATCGTCGCCGCGGCCAGGTATTTGCGGGGATATCACGAGGGACCGAGACCGACGCAGATCGAAGAGCTGCGCAGGGAGCTCCGTACTGTCGTCGAGGTGTTCGGCAAGATGCAGTCAGCCCTGCGTCGCAGGCAACTGGGTGACGATCAGATCGCTGCCGACTGCACAACTGGAAACGATAAGCCGACAATGATGAAGGCCGCCTGACAGCCCAATCCACTGCTCTTGCTGCTCCACTGAACCCGAGCCGCGCTATCTGCGACTAATCGGTATGCCACATGCCCTGACACGCGCCTGGACGAGATTGATGGACTGGATCGAGAATGCCGTCCACTTTGTGGACTGGCTGACGGACGACCCATCCCCGACCAACAAATTTCTGGAAGAGCCGCCAATTAAGGAACGAGCCACACCGGACAAACGCTCGACACGCTAGCGCGCAACGTCACACGGATTTCAGTTGACCGAGACCGATCGCCGGCCACGGGAGCCGCGCCAGCTTGCTGGCGCATAGGGCAGCGCCGTGTATGCCGATGAGCGCCTCACCGGTGCGGCGCCACGCGACACGCGGTTCTTCGGCGCAAACATCCATCCGATCAGGCCAAGCGTCGTTTTGCACGCCGTCGCGGGCGTTGACGCTGCAATCGATGTCGCCTTCAATCCAAATTGTCTGGGCATTCAAACCTCCATCCCGGAATTCCGATTACGCCAAAAGGGCGCTCCGAATCCCAGCCGAGATTGAATTTATACACCGCGAATCTTGTGGCGCACTTGCGCTGCATCAAGTCACCAATCAGTGCAGAACGGCGTGCACCATCTGCTCATCGAACGGCCGTGCGGCCATCTGCGCACGCAGCTCGGCCAGTTCGGTCTCAAGTTGCTGATTGACGAGAATGAGTGCTGCCACGGTACCGCGGGTGTCGCCGTGGCAGGCGGCGATGAGATCGTCGACTTCCGCGTCTAACTTGGTCATTGAAAAAATCTCCTGCCGCGCTTTCGGTTGCCTTCAATAATCGGCTGAGCGTTGCATCAATATTAAACGATACCGGAGTCGTTGGCGTCATCGCCAACGTGCATGAATACCGGTTAAGAGCGCCTTTCCGGGCTCAAAGAATCCACAAGCGACTTTCTGCAATCGGTTTAAGCGACCCGTTTCAATCACCGCGCTGCAACCGCGCGTTGATCGCAAAATCACCTGTTTCTGATTAGTCATAGTCCGCCGAACCGGCTACCGCCGTCAGGCCGATCACGATGCAAATTCAAGGACATGCCAATGATGAACGATGGTCGCCCGTTCGGGCTTTATATCAATGGCCGGTTTCAGCCAGCCTCGACCGGTCGCACCATCAAGGTGGAGAATCCGAAGGACCGCAGCCATCTGGCCGATGTCGCCGAGGGGGACGAAAAGGATATCGATCTGGCCATCGACGCCGCCGAACGCGCCGGCAAAATCTGGGCGGCGACACCGGGCGCGGTCCGCGGCGACATCATGCACCGGGCTGGCGAACTTCTGGCCAAAAAGCTCCCCGAACTGGTGACCATCGAGGTCGATCAGATCGGCCGCGCCCGCCGCGAAATGACCGCGCAGCTGGGCCGGCTGCCGGAATGGTTTCGCTATTTCGGCGCTCTGGCGCGCACCCATGAGGACACCGTCCCGCCCTTCGGCGGCAATTTCCTGAATTATACCCGCCGGGTGCCACTCGGCGTCGTCGGCCATGTGACGCCATGGAATCATCCGTTGCTGATCCTCACCAAGAAGATCGCGCCGTCGATGGCGGCGGGCAATACGATGGTGGTGAAGCCCAGCGAACTGGCGCCGATCACACCTCTTCTGCTCGGCGACATCTTCAAGGAGGCCGGGGTGCCCGACGGCGTCTATAATGTCGTGCCCGGCTATGGTGCGACCGCCGGCAAGGCTCTGACCACCAGCAAGCGCATCAAGAAGATCGACCTCACCGGCGGCACCGAGACCGGCAAGATGGTGGCATCACTGGCGGGCGCGAACCTCACCAAGGTCGCGGCCGAACTTGGCGGCAAGGCAGCGGTCATCCTGTTCGACGATACGCCGATCGAGCGCGGCGTCGCAGCCGCGCTGTTCGCGTCCTTCATCGCAACCGGCCAGACCTGTGTGCAGGGTGCTCGGCTACTGGTGCAGCGTTCGGTGCATGACGCCGTCGTCGCAGAGCTGGTGCGCCGAACCAATATGATCCGCATCGGCGATCCGCAGGACATGGCGACGCAGATGGGCCCGCTGGTCTCGGCGAAGCAGCGCGAGCTGACCGAACGCTACGTCAAGATCGGACTCGAGGAAGGCGCGACGCTTGCCGCCGGCGGCAAACGTCCGGACGGCAAGGCCTTCGAAAGCGGCTATTATCATCAACCGACCATCTTCACCGGCGTGACCGGCAATATGCGAATCGCGCAGGAAGAGATCTTCGGGCCGGTGGTCGTCGTCATTCCGTTCGATACCGAAGAGGAAGCGATCGCGCTGTCCAACGGCACCGAATTTGGTTTGGCCACCTCGATCTGGACTCGTGACGTCACCCGCGCCCACCGTGTGGCGCATCGGCTGGAGAGTGGCATCGTCTGGATCAACGACCACCACCGCATCGATCCCTGCTCGCCCTGGGGCGGCTTCAAGATGAGCGGCATCGGCCGCGAGAACGGCATTGTCGCCTATGAGGAATATACCCAGATCCAGAACGTGATCGTCAATCTCTCGGACGAGCCGTTCGACTGGTATGCCGATGATGGGCACGAGAAGCGGTATAGCTGAGACGAACGTCGTTTCATTAGACAGGCAAGGCGCCCCTCCACTCGGTCGTCATACGCGGGCTTGACCCGCATATCCATCCTCGCCCAACGCTCGAACATGCGGCCTGAAGTTGGATTGCCGGGTCAAGCCCGGCAATGACGTGAGGAGGGGTGCGAGCGCATCACCATCGATTCTAGCTTTCTAAAGCCAACGCTAACCGAACCCCGCCACCGCATGCGGCACATAGGGCGCTTCGAGCGAGGCGATCTCCTCACTCGTCAGCTTCAACGACAGCGCCGCCACAGCATCCGTCAGATGCGCCGGCTTCGATGCACCGATGATCGGTGACGTGATGCCTTTTTTCTGCAGCAGCCAGGCCATCGCGACCTGCGCCTGCGGAACGCCGCGCGCCTTGGCGACGGCAGCAACCTGCTCGACGATCTTGCGATCGGACTCCTCGGACTGCACATAGAGCGTTTTGCCGAATTCATCGGTATTTTGACGCTCGCTGGTCTCGTCCCAGGCCCGCGTCAGGCGCCCGCGCGCCAGCGGGCTCCACGGCATGACCGCGATCTTCTGGTCGGCGCAGAGCGGCAGCATCTCGCGCTCTTCCTCGCGGTTCAGCAGATTGACATGGTTCTGCATGCTGACAAATTCAGTCCAGCCGTTCAGCCGCGACGTATACAGCGCCTTGGAGAATTGCCACGCATACATGCTGGACGCACCGATATAGCGAACCTTGCCGGCTTTCACGAGGTCGTGCAGCGCCTCCAGCGTCTCCTCGATGGGCGTGTTCTTGTCGAGACGATGGATCTGATAGAGATCGATATAATCGGTGCCGAGCCGGCGCAGGCTGTGATCGACCTCGGTCATGATCGCCTTGCGCGACAGGCCTGCCCCGTTCGGTCCCGGCCGCATCCGGTTGAAGACCTTGGTCGCCAGCACCACATCGTCACGGCGCGTGAAGTCCTTCAGCGCGCGACCGACGATCTCTTCCGAGGTGCCATCCGAATAGACATTCGCCGTGTCGAAGAAATTGATGCCGAGCTCAATCGCCTGCTTGATCAGCGGCCGGCTCTTGTCCTCGTCCAGCGTCCATGCATGCGCGCCGCGATCGGAGACGCCATAGGTCATGCAGCCCAGACACAGACGCGAGACGTCCAGGCCGGTGTTTCCAAATTTCACGTAATCCACTGCGTTTCTCCCTTGTTGTTCTATTTGCGTTTCACGAATTCGGCGAAGGCATCGGCATAATCGGGATGCCAGCGCGACAGCGCCGGTCGATTTTCCACGACGTCGCCGATGGCCCACAACATGCGGCGTTCGTCGAGTGCGCGCGGCACGTCGTTGTCCGGGCACAGGATATAGAAGTCGCCGGCGTCGAGCCGTTGCATCATGAAGTCCACGGTCTGCTCGGCTGTCCACGCTGCATCCGGCTTCTCGCTGCGCCCGCCAGCCGCGAGCGGCGTGAAGACAAAGCCGGGGATCAGCAGATGTGCGGAGACCTGACATCCCTCGGTGTTGCGCAGCTCGTGCGCCAGCGCTTCGGTATAGGCTTTCACACCGGCCTTGGAGACATTGTAGGCGGGATTGCCGGGCGGCGTTGTGATGCCCTGCTTGGAGCCCGTATTGATGATCAGGCCCGGCCGCTTGCGCGCGACCATGTCCACAGCGAAGGCCTGACAACCATTGACGATGCCCCACAGATTGACGCCGAGCAGCCGCTCCCAATTCTCGCGCGGACCGAGCGCCGAGGTCGGCACCTGAACGCCGGCATTGTTCATCAGCACATCGCAGCCGCCGAAACGGGCCTGCACATCGACCGCGAGTCTGGTCATCACGCCGACGTCACTGACATCGACCGCGGCGGTCATGACATCGTCACGCTCACCGCGCGCCGCACCGGCGATCTTGCCAGCCGCCTCAGCCAAACGATCCTCGCCAAGATCCACGATGCAGATGCGCATTCCCAGTCGCGCAAACGCCGTCGCTGCGGCCAAGCCGATGCCAGACGCACCTCCAGTAACGACGGCAACAGAACCTGCGGACAGAGCGGGATGGGACATGATGTTCTCCAGAACTGGGAGGTTTGCGCAAATGCGTATAGCATCAACGCGCGCCTTGGCATCTCACAACAGCGCTAACGCATGGACAGGCGTCCGTTCGCGCATGGCTACGACTTCTTCCCGTGAAACACCTCGTTCACGGTCTTGATCGCGCCGGTGTCCGACGCGGCATAGCCAGGCAGCTTGACCAGCACGTCATGAAACTCTGCGCTGCGCAGCAATGCGAGGATATGCTTCATCGGCTCCTGGTCGAGCAGCGTCTCGCGGCAAACGAAATAGTAATCCTCGGTCAGCAACCGCACGAAATCCAGCCCGAATTGCCGCGCCGCAGCCTCGACGCCGAAGGCGACGTCGGCCATGTCGCTAGCGACATAAGCGGCGACGGCCGCATGGGTGAACTCCACCTGCTGATAACCGTTGATCTGTTCGGGATCGATCTTGTGTTGACGAAGCAGCTGATCGAACAGCAACCCCGTGCCGGAATCCTGATCGCGGTTGACGAAGCGGATCGCGGGATTGATCAGCGCTTCCATGGAGGTGATGCGCAGCGGATTGCCCGGCTTCACCATCAGCCCCATTTCGCGGGTCGCGAAACCGACAACGCGATGGACGCGGTTGTCGACCCACTCCTTGCAGGCATTGACGCTGCGCTTGCGCAATTCGCCGCGCGGCAGATGCACGCCGGCGAGATCGCAGGTGTTATGCGCCAGCGACACCAGCGAGGTCTGGTTGCTGACATAGCGCAGATCGATGCCCGTGCCCGCCGTGGTGTTCAGCATCTCGCGCAGTTTCGACACGGCAAAACCGTGACTGGCATGAACGCGGATGACCGCAGGATGGTTGGGCAGCAGCTCCTTGAGTTCGGTCGCCAGTTCCTGCGCCAGATTGTCGAGCTGCGGTCCGAGCCGCGCTTCCAGCCGTTCGCCGGCCCAGACCAGTTTCTCGCCAAATGCCGTCAGCTTGGTGCCCTTGCCCTTGCTCCGCTCGACCACCGGCACGCCGAAGAAGGCCGACCAGTCATTCACCAGGCTCCACGCATGGCGGTATGACAGCTGGTTGCGGCTCGCCGCAAGCGTCAGCTTGCCGGTCTCATTGATGTCCTTGAGAAAGCCGAGCATCACCGATGTCGGCTGGCGCGAACCCGGCTTGCGGAATCGCCAGATGGTTTCGATATCGATGCGCATCGTGCTTCCTATCGCCCTGCCACCTATGTTCGCGATTGCATATGTGCCGCCGCGCTGTGACTCACGTTCTCATATTTACTGTCGATGCCCCTCCTGATCCGATCGTCGAAACATCGGGAGGTATACACTATGCCAGAGATCTCACATGCCGATCTTGCCATTTCTGTATCGTCGAAACTGACGCGCAAACGGCTCCTCATCGACGGCCAGCAGGTCGAACCGTTGTCCGGTCGCTATTTCGATGTCCTCAATCCCGCGACGGGCGAGATCATCGCCGTCGTCGCCGAAGCCGACAGCGGCGATATCGACCGTGCGGTCCGCGCGGCGCGCAAGGCGCTTGAGGGTCCGTGGGGCCGCATGCGCGCGGCCGATCGCGGTCTCGTGCTGCAGCGTTTCGCACAACTGCTGGAAGATCACGCGCAGGAACTGATCGCGCTGGAAAGTCTCGATACCGGCAAGCCGCTCGCCGCCGTGCAGCGCCAGGACCTGCCTGCCGCCATCGATACGCTGCGTTACTATGCGGGCTGGGCCGACAAGATCAACGGACAGGTGATCCCGGCGCGCCATGACGCGCTGACCTATACGGTGCGCGAGCCGATCGGCGTCGTCGGCGCCATCGTGCCATGGAATTTCCCGCTGATGATCGGGATGTGGAAGATCGCGCCGGCGCTGGCCTGTGGCTGCACCGTCGTGCTGAAGCCGGCCGAGATCACGCCGCTTTCGGCACTGCGGATTGGCGAGTTGGCACTGGACGCCGGCCTGCCGCCAGGCACGCTGAATATCGTGCCGGGATTTGGCAAGACCGCCGGCCGTGCCATGGTCGATCACCCCGACATCGACAAGATCACCTTCACGGGATCGCCGACCGTCGGCCGCGAAATCCTCGCCGGCGCCGCCGGCAATCTGAAACGCGTCACGCTCGAACTCGGGGGCAAATCGGCCAATGTGATCTTCGACGACGCCGATCTGGATTCCGCCACCAAGGCCGCCGCTTCCGGCATCTTCTTCAATTCCGGCCAGGTCTGCTCGGCCGGTTCGCGCATTCTCGCGCATGCGTCGGTCTATGACGAGGTCGTGGAGCGCATGACGACCCGCGCCAAGGCCATCCGCGTCGGCGATCCCGCGCTGTCCGGTACGACAATGGGACCTATCGTCTCCGAATTGCAGATGAAGCGGGTGCTGGAATATGTCGATATCGGCACCAAGGAAGGCGCGACTGTGACGACCGGCGGCACCCGGATCGGCGACCGCGGCTATTTCGTCGCCCCCACAGTGTTCGGCAATGTCGACCACGAGATGCGCGTCTCGCAGGAGGAGATCTTCGGCCCGGTCGTCAGCATCATCAGGTTCTTCGACGAGGCCGATGCCATCAGCAAGGCCAATGGCACCAAATACAGCCTCGCCGCCGGTGTCTGGAGCTCGGATATCGGCCGCGTGCAGCGCTTCGCCAAACAGGTGAAAGCCGGCACCGTGTGGATCAACACCTATGGCTATACGGATGTCCGGCTCCCCTGGGGCGGCTCGCGCGATTCCGGCTTCGGCCGCGAACACGGCGATGCGGCGCTGGAGAACTTTACCGAGCCCAAGGCCGTCTGGATGAATCTCAACGTCTGAGGCAACCAGCGGCGTAGTGCGCCACACAATTGGCTGTTGATCGTTATATTCTTATGGATATAACGATCGCCGGTCAATTGCGTGTGAGCCCTTCTTCATGAACCGTCACCGGCGTTCTGCCGTCGCCCTGCGTCATGTCGCTTTCGAGGACCTGGGCCTGCTGTCGTCGGTACTGGATCGTGAGGGATGGGACGTCTCGTTCTGCGATGCCGCCATTGATGACGTCTCCCACCGCTCCATCGAAGATGCCGACCTCCTGATCGTGCTGGGCGGCCCCATCGGCGTCTATGAGGCCGATGCCTACCCGTTCCTGACACGTGAGATCGCCCTGCTGGAACGGCGTCTCGCGCAGGGGCGCCCGACCCTCGGCATCTGCCTTGGCGCACAATTGATGGCCCGCGCGCTCGGCGCCCGGGTCTATGCCGGCGGCATCAAGGAAATCGGCTGGGGTCAGGTATCCCTGACGAAACAAGGCGCGGCCTCATGCCTCGGGCCGCTGGCGGAGGATGGCGCCAGCGTTCTGCATTGGCATGGCGACACCTTCGATCTGCCGGAGGGTGCCATCCGTCTGGCTTCGAACGATGCCTATGACAATCAGGCCTTTGCCTATGGTCGCCATGCACTGGCGCTGCAGTTCCATCTCGAAGCCGATCCACGGCAGCTCGAGGAATGGTATGTCGGTCACGCGGTCGAACTGGCCGCCGCCGGCATTCCCATCGCGCAACTGCGTTCAAGCACCGCTGCCGTCGCCAACCGACTGCCAGCCCAGGCCGATCGCATTTTCACGCGCTGGATCCACGAGATCAGTTGAACGATTCCAAGCATCAATTCACGATCATGAATTGGTCGCGAAGACCTCCCATGCAAGTCGTTTCGGGTTCCCCGCCTTTACCCGTTTCGCGAAAACGATATATTCCGCGCGCTACAACGACACTTTAATCAAACGTCCGGGAGGATCACATTATGGGCTTGATGCAGCCAATCTCTGCCACCGCGCACCCTTACGCGAACGGCTCCTACAAGCAGATGCTGATCGACGGCAAATGGGTCGATGCGAAGTCGGGCAAGAAATTCGAGACGCATAACCCCGCTACCGGTGAGCTGCTCGCCACCGTCGCCGAAGGCGATGCTGGGGATATCGACCTTGCGGTCGCCGCAGCACGCCGCGCCTTCGAAGGCCCGTGGAGCAAGGCCAAGCCTTACGAGCGCCAGGCGCTGCTGCTGAAATTCGCTGAGCTCGTCGAGAAGCATTTCGATGAACTCGCGATGCTCGATACGCTCGATATGGGCGCGCCGGTCATGCGCACTTTCGCTGGCAAGCAGCGCATCCTCGGCATGCTGCGCTTCTATGCCGGCCAGGCCACGCTGATCTATGGCGAGACCATCGAGAATTCGCTGCCGGGCGAAATCTTCTCCTACACGCTGAAGGAGCCCGTCGGCGTCGTCGGCGCGATCATTCCGTGGAACTCGCCGCTGTCAGCCAGCATCTGGAAGATCGGCCCTGCCATCGCCACCGGCTGTACCATCGTTCTGAAGCCCGCTGAAGAAGCCCCGCTGACCTCGCTGCGTCTTGGTGAACTCGCTCTCGAAGCCGGCTTCCCGGCTGGCGTCATCAACGTCGTGCCAGGCTATGGCGAGACCGCAGGCGCCGCGCTGGCCTCGCATATGGACGTCAACAAGGTCGCTTTCACCGGTTCCCACTTCACCGGCCAGTCGATCATCCGCGCCTCGGCCGGCAACCTCAAGCGCGTGTCGCTCGAGCTCGGCGGCAAGTCGCCGAACATCGTGTTCTCCGACGCCGATCTCGATGCGGCTGTTCCTGGCGCTGCCATGGCGGTATTCGCGAATTCCGGGCAGATCTGCAGCGCCGGCACCCGCCTGTTCGTCGAAAGGAAGATCTATGACGAATTCGTCGGCCGCGTCGCCGAATTCGCCAAAAAGCTGAAGGTCGGCAACGGTGCCAGCCCCGACACCCAGCTCGGGCCATTGGTCTCCAAGGAACAGCTCGACCGCGTCACCGGCTATCTCACCACCGGAAGCGGCGAAGGCGCCAAGGCGCTGTCGGGCGGCGGCCGCCTGACCGACGGTGACCTCGCCAAGGGTTACTTCGTGCAGCCAACCGTGTTCGCCAACGTCCAGGACAACATGAAGATCGCACAGGAAGAAATCTTCGGACCGGTTATCTCTGCGATCTCGTTCACCGATATGGACGAACTGGTACAGCGCGCCAACAATACGACCTTCGGTCTCGGCAGCGGAGTCTGGACCAGGGATGTCAGCAAGGCGCATCGCCTCGCGAAGTCCCTGCAGGCCGGTTCGGTTTGGATCAATTGCTATCAGGCGATGGATCCCGCCGTGCCGTTCGGCGGCTACAAGATGAGCGGCTATGGCCGCGAGTCCGGCGTGCATCACATCGACGAATATCTCAACATCAAGGCCGTCTGGATCAATACGTGATCCTTGGGATCAACACCTGATCCAAACGAAAGGCGCGAGGCTATCGGCCTCGCGCCTTTTTGTTGGCTTGATCAGTCGACCCGCTCAGGCCAACTCGGCTGCAGCCCTCTGCATGTTCACCGACATATCGGCCGTCACCGTGCTCTGCTCCTCGACTGCTGCTGCGGTCGAGTTGACGAATTCGTTGACCTCCTCGATCGCCGTTTTGATGGCGCCAAGGGCACTTACCACGTCGCCGCTGACGCCGTTAAGCCCGTCGATCTCGGCCGTGATCTTGTCAGTAGCCTGTTTCGCCTGATTGGCGAGGTTCTTCACTTCCGACGCGACCACTGCAAAGCCGCGACCGGCCTCGCCCGCGCGGGCGGACTCGATGGTAGCATTCAGAGCAAGCAGATTGATCTGGCTGGTGATGTTGCCGATCAACTCCACGATGCCACCCATGGCCTGCGCCGCGTCATTGAGCCGCTGCGCCTGCGCGTCAGCCGCCTGAACGCGTTCGGCAGCGCCTGTCGCCGTCAGTCGTGATTTGACCATGGTCTCGGAAATCTCCCGGATCGACGCGCTCATTTCCTCGCTGCCGGACGCGACCGAGTCGATCAGGGTGCGGGCGCGCGTCGCCTTGATGCGGCCGATGGCGAGCGCGGTGGTGTCGGTCGCATACTTCACGACCTTGAAAGGCTTGCCGTTGAGATCCAGGATCGGATTGTAGGAGGCCTGAATCCAGATCTCGCGACCGCCCTTGCCGACCCGCTTGTACTCGGCCGCCTGATACTGCCCCTGATTGAGCCGCGCCCAGAATTCCGCATAGGCGGCGCTGCCGCGCTCGGCGGGTTCGACGAACATGCTGTGGTGACGGCCAACAATCTCGCTCAGCGCATAACCGACAGCATCGAGGAAGTTCTGGTTGGCCTTGACGATAGTGCCGTCCATGCGGAATTCGATCACCGCCTGCGACTTCTCGATCGCCTCGATTTGCCCACCATTGTCGGCAGAAATCAATTTCTGCTTGGTCACATCGGTCGCAAATTTCACGACCTTGAACGGTTTGCCGCGCTCATCGAGGATCGGATTATAAGTCGCAAGAATCCAGATCTCGCGGCCGCCCTTGCCGATTCGCTTGTATTCGGCAGTTTGATAATTGCCGCGACTGAGGCTCTCCCAGAACGCCCGATATTCGGCGCTCTCGCTCTCCACGGTCGGCACGAACATCCGATGATGCTTGCCCTGGATTTCCGGCAGTGCATAGCCAACCGTCCCGAGAAAATTATCGTTGGCGGTGATGATCGTGCCGTCCATGTTGAACTCGATCACGGCCTGCGCGCGATCGATGGCCGCGATCTTGCCATCGGCCTCCATGCTACGGATTTTCTCGGCGGTGATATCGGTCGCAAACTTGATGACGCCGGTCGGTTTGCCGTGCCTGTCCAGAACGGGATTGTAGGAGGCCTGGATCCAGATCTCGCGACCGCCCTTGCCGACGCGCTTGTACTGCGCGGCCTGAAATTCGCCCCTGCCGAGTTTCTTCCAGAATTCGCGATAGTCCGCGCTGTCACGCGACGTTGGTTCCACGAACATGCTGTGATGCTTGCCGCGGATTTCGTCGAGCGAGTAACCCAGCGTCTTCAGAAAATTCTCGTTGGCCGTAACGATCGTGCCATCAAGCTTGAATTCGATCACCGCCTGCGAGCGGCTGATGGCGTCCGCCTGCGCCTGGGCAGATTGATGTGACTTACGTTCAAGGAAATAAAGCAATATGGCCCCCCGGCCCATGGTCAACCATGCGGTGCCGCGAACCCCGCCGCCACGCAACCGTTGGTATATTGCTACGTCCCCATTACCAATTGGTAACGCGGTATGCTTTCGTTTCTGATCGGTCCATCCATTTTGCTGATGTGCCTTTAGGCCACCGTCGACGATCCATACTGATCCCGCAGCTTGCGCTTGAAGATCTTGCCGGTTGATTCACGCGGCAGCGCATCGTGGAAATGGATTTCCTTCGGCACTTTGAAGTTCGCGAGCTTCTGCTTGAGCCAGGCCTGGATCTCAGGCACGGTGAGCGTCACGCCGCTTTCGAGCTCGACGCAGCCGACCAGCCGTTCGCCGAACTCGTCGTCGGGCACGCCGAACACCGCGCAATCACGCACGCCGTCCATACCGATCAGCGCGTTCTCGATCTCGGCGGGATAAATATTCACTCCGCCGGAGATGACCATGTCGCGTTTGCGATCGCACATGAAGAGATAGCCATCCTCATCGAGATAGCCGACGTCGCCGACGCTGATCAGGCCCTCACGGCCGGCTTCCGCCCGCGCTTCCGGGCGTCCTTGATAGTCGAAATCCGGCACGGAGGTCTGCCGCATGAAGATTTCACCAGGCACATTGACCGGACATTCCTTGCCATCGGCGTCGAAGATCTTGACCACGCCACCCTCGATGGTGCGGCCGACCGTGCCCGGCTTCCTCAGAGCTTCCTCAGACGAATGCCAGATCGGCACCCCGGTTTCGGTGGAGCCGAGATATTCGTTGATCACCGGTCCCCACCACGCAATCATCGCCTGCTTCACATGGATCGGGCACGGCGCTGCGCCATGGATGATGAAGCGTAGCGACGACAGGTCGTAGCGCGACTTCACCTCGTCCGGCAGACGCAGCAGCCGCACGAACATAGTCGGCACCATATGCATGTTGGTGATGCGGTGCTTCTCGGTGAGCTGCAGCAGATCCTCGGGATCGAAACGCGGTTCGAGCACGATCGTGCTGCCATGACGGAATGCCATCAGCCCGTAGGAGCTTGGCGCCGAGTGATACATCGGCCCGTTCATCAGGATGATCTGATCCTCGTTCGGCTTCAGCCCATAGGCGATGCCGCCGACGCGCTCGGATGCCGCAGCCTGTTCCGGCGTCATGGCCGCGCGGGTCACGCCCTTGGGACGGCCCGTGGTGCCCGACGTGTAGAACATGGTCAGCGCGCGCTTGGGAACGTTCTCCATCGGCACCTGCTGCTCGCGCCAGATATCGAAGTCGGTACAGCCGGCACGCACTTCGGTCGCGGCCTCGGGAATACCATAGGCGACTGAGATTTCCGGCGGCGTGCGGACGACCAGAAGCGGCAACCCCTTTGGCAGGTTTTCCGCGATCTGCGGCAACAAGTCGGCGTGGCAGACCAGCAGCTTCGCGCCACTGTCAGCAAGAATATAGCTGACCTCTTCACCTTTCAGATGCCAGTTGATCGGGACCACACGCGCGCCGAGCGCACCTGCGCCGAACGCAGTCTCGAACAGCGCGAAATCGTTACGCAGCATCATGCCGACCGGCGCATCGGCGCCTGCGCCGAGGCTCTTGAACCCGGTCGCCACCTTGGCGATGCGCTGCATGATGTCCGGATAGCTGATCGCCCGGTTGCCGCTGATAATCATTGTCCGCCCTTATATTGTTCTTGAATCGATCGAAGCCATCGCTGGCTTCGATCCTTGTTCTGTCGATGTGATGGTACAGATGCTCACTGGTCGTCGAGCAATTCGCCAAAGCCTTCCCAGTTCTTGCCGTTGAAACGGCGCAACCGCAGTTGCTGGAATGAAAGATAGTCATCCTTGTCGGTATTGACCGTGACACCCGACAGCAACAGCGGCAGCTTGACGTTCTTCATCGACGTCGCCTGACGCAGGATATTGTCCCGGCTGACGTCATCGCCGCACGCTTTCAGGATATGCGTGATGAGATGCGCATTCAGGAAGCCGGTTGCATAATTGGTGTTGCGCGGATCGGCTGACGGCAGGCTCTCTTTCATGAAAGCGAAATAGGCCTTCACGTCCTCGTCGTTGGCCCATGACGCGTCGTTGATGTCTTTCTGATAACTCGACGTGATCAGGCCAGTGGCGTTGTCCAGACCTGCCGGCTCCAGAAAGGTGATCGACGAAGCGGACGTGGGGACGAACATCAGGTCCGGCTTCCAGCCGATTTCCGCAACGCCCTTGATCATCTGCGACGAGAATTTGCCAACCACCGCACCGAACAGCACATTCGCGCCGGACGATTTGAGCGCCGCAAGCTGCGACGAGATCGTCGGCGCACTGGTCTCATAGGTCGCCTCGGATACGATCATACTGGCGGCCTTGTCGCCCAGCGCACGTTTAAAGCCAGCCACATAGTCTTTGCCGAGATCGTCGTTCTGCGCGAGAATGGCGATCTTGGCATCCGGCTTGGTCTTCAACACGTGCTTGGCGTAGACAACGCCTTCCGATTCATAGGCGGCCATGCCCGGCATGGTCCACGGAAAACCCTTCGGATCCGCCCATTTGGTCGCGCCTGATAGCACGAACAGCTGCGGGATTTTCTTGCTGTTCAAATAGCGATGCACCGCGTTGTTGGTCGCGGTGCCGAGCGTCCCGAACATCATCAGAACCTCATCCTGCTCCACCAGTTTGCGGGTCTGCTCCACGGTCTTCGGCGGCGAATAGGCGTCATCGAGACTGATGAACTTGATCTTGCGCCCGTTGATGCCGCCTTCGGCGTTGAGCTTGGCAAAATAGGCTTCCTGCGCACGGCCGATCACGCCGAAGCCCGAGAGCGGACCGCTATAGGGAAGCGTCTGCCCGATCTTGATCTCTTCCTTGCTGTTGGCCGCAGCTTGCGTCGGCGCATTCACGCAGACGGCAAAAGCGAAAAGCCCAAGCGTCCTCAGCATGACTGATGTCATGATTGTCTTCTCCCCGTTATATTTTTATCGGGCCGCGCTTATGCGCGTGCCCGTCTCGCAAAGTCTCCGGTCGCTTCCGCATATTCGCGCTTCAGGCGATCCACGAGTTCTGCCACCGGGGGAGCATCAACGATCTGGCCGATACCCTGGCCGCAACCCCAGATGTCCTTCCAGGCCTTGACCTTCATGTTACCGCCGGAGCCGAAGTTCATCTTGGTCTTGTCAGCCACCGGAAGATTGTCGGGATCGAGGCCGGCGGCTGCGATGGACGGGCCGAGATAGTTGCCGTGAATACCGGTGAACAGGTTGGTGTAGACCGTGTCATGCGCGGCGAATTCGGTCAGCGCCTTCTTGTAGGCCGGGTCGGCATTGGCTTCTTCGGTCGCAATGAAGCGCGTGCCCATATAAGCGAGGTCTGCGCCGAGCGCGAGCGCCGACGCAATCCCGTAACCGTCGGAGATTGCACCAGATACCAGCACAGTCCCCTTGAACCACTGCTTCACTTCGCGCACCAGCGCAAAGGGCGACAGCGTGCCGGCATGGCCACCCGCACCGGCGCAGACCAGGATCAGTCCATCGACGCCCTGCTCGGCTGCCTTGCGCGCATGCTTGACGTTGATAACGTCATGAAACACGACGCCACCATAGGAATGCGCGGCCTCGACGATCTCCGAGGGCGGGCGCAACGAGGTGATGATGATCGGAACCTTGTGCTTCACACAGGTTTCCATGTCCTTCATCAACCGGTCGTTGGACGCGTGGCAGATCTGGTTCACCGCATAGGGCGCGACCTTCTTGCCGGGATTCTTCGCTTTGTATTCGCCGAGCTCATCCTCGATGCGCGTCAGCCACTGATCGAGCACTTCCACCGGCCGCGCATTCAGCGCTGGAAACGAACCGACGATACCGGCCTTGCATTGCGCAATGACGAGTTCAGGACCGGAGACGATGAACAGCGGGGAACCGAGCACAGGCAGCTCGAGGGTGCCATCGAGAGCTTTGGGGAGCGACATAAGCGTTTCCTTATATTTTTATAATCGAACTATAGGGGTTGACCGCCCGCGCGTGTTGTTCGAATTTGAACAATAAGCCTTCCGGATTTGATCACATGGACTGGGATCTCTGTCGCACCTTCAATGCCGTGGTCGACGCCGGAAGCTATCTCGGCGCGTCCAGGCAGTTGCGCACCAGCCACCCGACCGTCAGCCGCGAGGTCGCGGCGCTGGAGAAGCAACTTGGCACCAAGCTGTTCGTGCGCTCCGACGAAGGGCTGGTGCTGACGGCGCGTGGCCGGCGCTTTCATGAGAGCACCAAAGCGATGGCCGAGGCCGCGCTGAAAGCGGAAGCCGCCGCCGGCGCGTCGGGCCAGAGCGCACGCGGCGTGGTCAAGGTGTCCATCGGGCCGACGCTCGCGAATTTCTGGCTGATGCCGCATATCGGCGCCTTCATCCGCCAGCATCCGCATGTCGAGATCCAGCTGGTGACGCATCCCTTCCCGGTCAGCGTGCGCAAGCGCGAGGCCGACATCGTGCTCCGGCTGTATCAGACCGGCGACGAAAATCTCACCGGGCGGAAAATTGCCAAGCTCGGCGTTGGCTTCTACGCCTCGCGCGATTACGCAGCGCGATGCCCGCTGCCCGAACAGCGGGCCGCTTGGAAGGACCACACTGTCATCGGCTTCGCCGACAAATCGTCGAATTCCGAACTCGGACGCTGGAGCGACCACATCACCAAGGACGCCACCGTCGCCATCCGCTGCTCGTCGCAGGCCGACATGCTCGCAGCGGTCCGCGCAGGGATCGGCATCTGCGTGCTGTCATGCATCGTCGGCGACGCCCATCCGGATCTGGTCCGCGTCGCACCGCAGAAGCTGGCCAGCCTCTCAGACATCTGGCTGCTGGCCCATCCGGACCTCGTCGATCAGCCGTCGGTGCGCGCCGTGCTGGAATTCATCACGGCCTGCGCGCGCGACGATCGTGCGTTGCTGCGCGGCCGTTGATGCCATCCTTGCCGGAGGAATGGCGGACGGCAATCGCGAAAGCGGCCATTGCCGAAAATTCGCCGGCGAGTGACATCAGTCACAAGATGCGACAAGCTCAGGCTGCGTCAAATTATTGCTTCCGACTGCCACTCAACTGTGCGCCACACGCCTGCAAAACGTGCTTGGGGCATCGAGCGCGATGGTCCAAACAGGGACGAAGGACCGCCTCGCGGTTCACAGGTTGATCGATGAAGATTCTCGTTTTTGGCGGCACCGGCTTTGTCGGGCTGAATATCGCGGAAGCCCTGTTGAAGCGCGGCCATGTGGTGACCCTGTTCGACCGTTCGGGCCTGCCACCGGCGGCGCAGCTTGCCTTCGCTGACCATGGCGACAGGCTTTCGGTGATCATCGGCGATGTGCTCCACCGGACATTGATCGACAGTGTCGTCACCACCGGCTTCGATGCCATTGTTCTCGGCGCTGCGATCACGGCAAGCACAGAGCGCGATGCCGCTGATCCGGAAAGCATCCTGCAAGTCAACCTGATGGCGCAAACACCGATCCTCGCGGCAGCACACCGCCATGGCGTCAAACGCGTGATCAATCTGTCATCTGCCGGTGCATACGGCGCCTCCGCGTTCAAATATCCTGTTCTCGATGAAGAACTGCCCTGCGATCCTGTCTCGCTCTACGCGATCACCAAATTCGCATCTGAGAAGGTCGCATCGCGTCTTGCCGCGCTCTGGCAGACCGATTTCATCAGCGTGCGGCTCAGCGCCGTATTTGGACCATGGGAGCGTGCAACAGGCGTACGGGATACGCTCAGCCCGCTGATGCAGATTTTCACGGCGCACGCGAAGCAGAGCGCCGCCATTCTGGTCCGTTCCGGCGTGCGGGACTGGATCTATGCGCCCGATGTCGCCGATGCCATGACTTTGCTGATCGAGGCGCCGAAGACGCAGCATCGCCTCTACAACATCTCAACCGCCACCCCGTGGTCAGCGCTGGAATGGGGCCAACAATTGGCGGAATCCCATCCGGGCTTTGTTTGCCGCCTGGCCAGCACCGGCGAAACCCCAAGCATCGATCTGCACAGTGACAGCGACAGGGCACCGCTATCGGTCGCGCGATTGGAGCAGGAATTCGGATGGCGCGCCAAATTTGGCTGCGCCGACTCAGCCGCGGATCTGATCGACTGGTCGGCGCGGCACAGCATAGGGTGATGACATGAGACTTCAGGGACGTACAGCAATCATCACCGGCGGAGGCTCTGGCATCGGCCAGGCCAGTGCCATGCTGTTCGCACAGGAAGGCGCGTTTGTCGCACTGGTCGATCGCGACGAGGCCGGCCTGAAAGAAACGCTGGCGACACTGCCCAATGCAACCAAGGCGTCGACGCATCTCGGTGATGTCGGCGACGGCGATTTTGCGCAGACCGTGGTCGGGGAGATCGTCGCCCGGCGCGGTCAGCTCGACGTGTTGATGACCTCGGCTGGCTTTTCCTGCGGCGGCACCGTGGTGACTACAGCGCCAGAAGATTGGGACGCCGTGTTTCGCACCAATGTCGGCGGCACCTGGCTATGGGCGCGCGTGGCCATTCCGCAGATGCAGAAGCAGGGCAAGGGATCGATCATCACGCTGGCCTCGCAATTGGCCATCGCCGGCGGCAAGGGCAACAGCGCCTATATCGCAGCCAAAGGCGCGATCATCAGCCTGACACGCACCATGGCCGTGGATTTCGCCACCGACGGCATTCGCGTCAACGCGATCGCACCGGGCGCTATCGACACGCCGCTGCTGCGCCGCAGTTTCGCGCGCCATGCGGACCCCGAGCCTGTACGCGATGCCTCGCGCAATCGTCACGCCATGAAGCGTTTCGGTCTGGCCGAAGAAGTCGCGCAGACCGCGCTGCATCTGGCGAGCGATGCATCCTCCTTCACGACCGGCACGGTCATGCCGGTCGATGGCGGATGGCTCGCAGCATGAGCGATGCCCTCGCAGCGCTGGAAGCGCAGGTCCGCGACGATCTCCACAAGATCGCCCATCCGAACATGCCGTGGCTGCAGCCGAAATCCGCGCCGGACGGCACAGCCGCGCTGGACGTGCTGATCGTCGGCGCCGGCCAGGGCGGCGTCACAGCGGCCTTTGGCCTGCTGCGGTCGCAGGTCACCAATATACTCGTTGTCGACAAAAGCGCCGAAGGCCGCGAAGGCCCCTGGCTCACCTACGCCCGCATGCCGACACTGCGCAGCCCGAAGCACTTCACCGGGCCCGATCTCGATATCCCCACCCTCACCTATCAGTCATGGCACGAAGCCATGTTCGGGAGGGATCACTGGCAGGCGCTCGACCGCATCCCGCGCGGTCACTGGGCGGACTATCTGCTGTGGTTCAGGCGCGTTACCGGCGTGCCCGTGCGCAATGGCTGCGAAGTCCTCGACATTGCACCTGCCGCGAACGGCTTGCTTGCAGCCACCGTGCAGAGCGCCGGCGGCATCGAAACCATCCATGCGCGCAAGATCGTACTGGCCACCGGCCAGGAAGGCATGGGCGACTGGATGATCCCGGAGCAACTCCAGCACCTGCCATCATCGCTTTGCGTGAATGCATCTGCGGATATCGATTTCGAAGCTCTGCGCGGCAAGACCGTCGCCGTGATCGGCGCCGGCGCATCCGCCTTCGACAATGCGGCAACCGCGCTCGAAGCCGGCGCTGAGGTGCACCTGTTGTGCCGCCGCGCGGAAATCCAAATCGTGCAGCCCTACCACTGGCTAACCTTCCGCGGCCTGCTACGTCACTTCAGCGAGCTCAACGATGCCTGGCGCTGGCGCTTCATGCGCCGGCTCATGGATTTGCGCGAAGGCTTCCCACAGCCGACCTGGGATCGCTGTGCACGGCATGCCGGCTTCCATCTCCACGAAAACGCGCCCGTTCAGTCGGCACAAAAAATAGGCAACCAAGTTACATTGCAGACGCCACAGGGTACCTTCACTGCAGACTTCGTGATCTGCGGAACCGGGATCGACATGGATTTCGCAGGCCGTCGTGAGCTACAGAGCTGCGCCGGCAATATCGCGATCTGGTCTGATCGCTACCAGCCGCCGGATACCGAGTTCAGCCCGCGCCTCGGCCGTTTTCCATATCTCGGCGATGATTACGCGCTGATGGAACGCGTTCCCGGCACCACGCCGTGGATCGCCGACATCCATCTTTTCGCAATTGCGTCCACCATGAGCTTCGGTCCGTCGGGGTCATCGATCAATGCGATGACCACCGCGATCCCGAAACTGGTGCATGGTCTGACGCGCGGCTTGTTCCGCGCGGATATCGAGCGATACTGGACCGCGTTCGAGGCTTACGACGTTCCACAAGTGACCATTGCAAGGGCGACGGAAGCTGCGGCAAAAAGCTAAAGGACCAAATTATCCCGACGGGGAAAGTTCTCCGCTTGGCACCTATCGACCATCGTTTGGCGCGTTCCTTGCTTCAGTGGATGCGTCGCTCGACAGCCTCGGCACTGACGAGTCCGTTCAGAGTTTCCGTCGAATTCAGAGGATAGGGTTATGGGACTGATCTATTCCAAGCAGATGCTCGGCGCCGCCGCAGCGCTGGCATTTTTCACCGCTGCCGTTCCTGCCAAGGCGCAGACCCGCGCCGAGACGCTGCGTTACGTGACCGGCGCCGCCGTCAACACGCTCGATCCCAATATTCCCGGCTCGACCCGCGAAGCCTTCGCTGTCAGCCTCTCGACCTATGATCGTCTGGTGTCGTTCGGCCGCAAGCAACTGAATGGCAAATGGGTGTTCGATCTGGACACCATCCGCGGCGAACTCGCAGAGTCCTACACGGTCAGCCCGGATGGCCTGAAGATCACCTTCAAGCTGCGCAGCGATGCGAAATTCCAGGATGGTTCGCCGGTCACGGCCGAAGACGTGAAGTGGTCGCTCGACCGCGCCGTCACCGCCAAGATCCTCGGCAAGGCGCAGCTGCTGACCGGTTCGCTCACCGATGCCAGCCAGTTCAAGGTGATCGATCCCACGACATTCGAAGTAACACTGCCGCAGCCGGACAAACTGGCGCTGCCGAACCTCGCCACGGTCTATCCGATCATCATCAATTCGAAACTCGCCAAGGCCCACGCCACCGAGGAAGATCCGTGGGCACAGGCCTGGCTCAAGGAAAACACTGCCGGATCGGGCGCCTATATCGTCGAGACCTTCAAGCCCGGCGAGCAGGTCATCCTCAAGCGCAACGACGCCTGGAATCGTGCCGCCGGCGACAAGCAGGCCTTCTTCAAGCGCCTGATCATCCAGTCGGTGCCGGAACCGGCAACGCGCGCCAACCTGGTTGAAAAAGGTGACGCCGATATCGTCATCGATCTGCAGGCCAGCGACGCGCAGGCATTGGAGGCCAAGGGCAAGCTGCAGGTGATCTCGACGCCGCAGTATAACGCCATCACCTTCATCTCGATGAACAACCAGATGGCTCCCTTCGACAAGCCGGACGTGCGTCGCGCCGTGGCCTATGCGCTGCCTTATGACGACATGTTCAAGGCGGCACTGTTCAGCCGCGGGGATTTGCTGGCCGGCGCGACCTGGGCCGATGGCAAGCCGCCGAGCGGTGCATTTCCGATCAAGCAGCCGATCAAGCTCGACCTCGAAAAGGCCAAGGCCTATCTGAAGGCCGCAGGCTATCCGGACGGTTTCTCGACCACGTTCAGCTTCAATGTGGGCCAGTCGGCAACTGCTGAGCCGATGGCTGCGCTGCTGAAGGAATCGCTCGCCAAGATCGGCATCAAGGTCGATATCCAGAAGCTGCCGGATGCGCAGATGTCGACTCAGATCACCGAGAAGAAGCTGCCCTTCTTCACCGAGGGCATCGTCGCCTGGCTGCCGTCGACCGACTACTTCTACCGCAACTTCTACACCGGCAATCAGCGCTGGAACTACAGCTCTATCGACAATGCCGAGCTGACCGCGGTCGCGCAGAAGGCTCGTTTCGAGGCTGACAAGGCCAAGTACGAAGCCGACGGCAAGGTGCTGAACGCGATGAACTTCGACCTGATGCCCCAGATTCCGCTGTGGCAGCCGAGCCAGGACGCGGTGATGGCCTCGAACCTGACGGGCTACACCTATCAGTTCCATCGCCAGGTCGATTACCGCGACCTCAGCCGGAAGTGATTTTCCGAGCACCATGCGAGCGAATCCCGAAGCGCCCCTCAGCGGCGCTTCGGATCTACGCAGCTTGCGAACTTAACTTCAGCGAGCTGCCCATGACTACGAGTAACCGATCATGACGACTCTCGGCGCAACGGCTATCCGTGCAGCGCGACGCTTCGCATCCTCCTTGCCTGCGTTGTTCGGCGTGCTGATCTTCACCTTCCTGTTGATGCGCGTATTGCCGGGTGATCCCGCCGTGTTCTTTGCCTCGGGACCCAACTCCGGCAAGGAAGAGATCGAGACCATCCGCAAACAGATGGGTCTCGACAAGCCCGTGCCACAGCAACTGTTCCTTTATCTGTATGATGTCGGCCGCGGCAATCTTGGCCGTTCGCTGATGACAGGCCAGAACGTCACAAAGGACTTGCGTGAGCGCCTGCCGGCCTCCCTCGAACTCACCTTCTCGGCACTTCTGATCGCACTTGTTCTCGCAATCCCGCTGGGTGTCCTTGCAGCGCTGAAACCAGGATCGCTGGTCGATCACGGCGTGAGGCTCTTCTGCGCGCTCGGGGTCTGTGTCCCGACCTTCGTGTCGGGCCTGCTGCTGATCTATATCTTCTATTATCTGTTCGGCGTGTCGCCCGATCCGACCGGGCGCGTCGATATCTTCACGACGCTGCCGCCAGCACATACCGGCTTCCTGTTGATCGACTTTGCGCTCGCCGGCGACTTCGATGGCTGGTGGGCCGCGTTCAAGCAATTGATCCTGCCGGCCTGCACCATGGCGCTGTTTGTGATCGCCCCGTTGGCGCGTATCACCCGCGCCTCGATGCTGGCCTCGCTCGGCAGCGACTTCGTTCGCACCGCGCGTTCTGTCGGCCTGTCATGGTGGCGCATCATCGTCACCTATGCGCTGCGTAATGCGATCCTGCCTGTCATCACCATTGCCGGCATCGTGTTCTCGACCATGCTCGGCGCCAATGTGCTGGTGGAGAAAGTGTTTTCCTGGCCAGGCGTCGCCTCCTACGCGCTCGACGCGCTGCTGTCGTCGGACTACGCACCGGTGCAAGGCTTCGTGCTGCTGATGGCGTCGGTCTTCGTTATCGTCAATCTCGTTGTCGATGTGCTCTACGGCATCGCCGATCCCAGGATCTCCATCGGATGAGCAGCGCAACACTTCAACACGCCGCCTTCATCCTGCGTGGCAACCCCATCACCGGCATCGCCGCCATCGGCGCCGCGCTGCTGATCTTTGTCGGCATCTTCGGTCCGTGGATCGTACCCTATGATCCCATCGCATCGAACGTTCAAAACGCCCTGATGCCGCCGAGTGCCGCGCATTGGGCCGGCACCGACCAGCTCGGCCGTGATGTGTTCAGCCGCATCATCGTCGCCGCACAGCTCGACCTCGCCATCGCCGTCTCTGCGGTCGGCATCTCCTTCGCGCTGGGCGCCGTCATCGGTGCCCTCTGCGGCTATTCGGGCGGCAAGCTGGATCGCGCTGTTGGCCGCTTCGTCGACGTGCTGATGGCGTTCCCGCTATTCGTGCTGGCCATGGCCATGGTCGCTGCCCTCGGCAATCGCGTCGAGAACATCGTGATCGCCACCGCAATCATCAACCTGCCGTTCTATATCCGCTTTGCACGCGCAGAAGTGAACGTGCGCCGCAACCTCGGCTGGGTCGAGGCCGCTCGCGCTTGCGGCGACAGCCATGTCTCGGTGGTGCTGCGCTTTCTGTTGCCCAATGTGCTGCCTGCGATGGTAGTGCAGATGTCGCTCAATCTCGGCTGGGCCATCATCAATGCTGCCGGCCTCTCGTTCATCGGGCTCGGCGTCAAGCCGCCGACGCCTGAATGGGGCATTATGGTCGCTGAAGGCGCGCGTTTCATCTCCACCGGCAAATGGTGGCTGGTCGCGTTTCCCGGCCTGGCGCTGATGCTCGCCGTGCTTTGCTTCAATCTGCTCGGCGACGGGCTGCGTGATATTCTTGATCCGAGACAGCGAACGTGATGACGACACCAAAACCGCTGCTCGATATCGAGAATCTTCAGGTCACCTTTTCAACGCGCCGCGGCCCGGTTGAGGCCGTGCGCGGAATTTCGTTGTCGCTTGCCGAGGGCGAAACGCTGGGGATCGTCGGTGAGAGCGGCTCCGGAAAATCCGTCACGGGTTTTGCGATGACGCGCCTGCTGGACGCATCGGGTAAAATTTCCGGCGGCCGCATCGGTTTCCGTGATCGCGACATCACCAAGATGACCAGCGCCAGCCTGCGCGAGATGCACGGCTCGGCGATGGCCATGATCTTCCAGAATCCGCGCGGCGCGCTGAACCCGATCCGCGCCATCGGCCAGCAGATCGCCGATGCCATTCTCGCGCATCGCAAGATCTCCGCCTCCGAGGCCCGCGCAGAGTCCCTCGAACTGCTGCGGGCGGTGAAAATCCGCGATCCAGAGAAGCGGATGAACGCGTATCCGCACGAACTCTCTGGCGGCATGTGCCAACGCGTCATGATCGCCATGGCGATCTCCAGCAATCCGGCGCTGCTGATCGCCGACGAGCCGACCACCGGCCTCGATGTCACCACGCAAAAGGTAGTGATGGATCTCCTCGCCAGCATCGCCGCCGAGCGGGGCATGGCGACGATCCTCATCACCCACGATCTCGGCCTCGCCGCCCGCTATTGCCGCCGCGTCGTGGTGATGGAACAGGGCAGACTGGTCGAGGAAGCCGACGCCCTGACGCTGTTCCGGTCGCCGCAGCATCCCTACACCAAGCGGCTCGTCGCAGCATCGCCGACCGCAACCTCGCGGGTCGAGGATCTCGTGACCGATGACGAGAAGCTGCTGGTACCGGCGGTGCCCGTCCCACAGCCGCCGAAGCCGGCGCATGGCACGCCGCCGCTGCTGGAAGTTCTCGATCTCGTCAAACGTTTCGACGACGGCACTGTTGGCGTCGAGAATTTCTCGATGGCGATTGCGCCTGGCGAAAGCGTTGGACTTGTCGGCGAATCCGGCTCCGGCAAGAGCACGACCTCGCGCATGATCTGCCGTTTGCTCGATCAGACCGAAGGCACCATCAATTTCAACGGCCAGTCGATCAGCCATATTCCCGCGCGCGAATTCCACCGGGCGCCGCAGCGCCGCGAGATCCAGATCGTCTTCCAGGACCCGAACGACAGCCTCAATCCGCGCTTCAACGCCTTCGACTGTATCGCGCATCCGCTAATCCGCCTGCTCGGCATGCGCAATGGAGCGGCGTTGCGCCAGCGTGTCGGCGAATGCGCTCACCGCGTCGGCCTGCCTGCCAATCTGCTGGAACGGTTTCCGCACCAGCTGTCGGGCGGCCAGAAAGCCCGCATCGGCATCGCGCGCGCGATTGCCTGCCGGCCGAAGCTTCTGGTGCTGGACGAGCCGACGGCCGCGCTCGACGTCTCGGTTCAGGCCGTGGTATTGCAGCTGCTCGACCGTTTGCGCCGCGAAGACAATCTCGCCTTCCTGTTCGTCAGCCACGATCTCAACGTCGTGCGCATGATGTGTCAGCGGACCATCGTACTGCGCAACGGCGCCATCGTCGAAGAAGGCGAGAGTCATCAGTTGTTTGACAGCCCGAAGACCGACTACACCCGCGAGCTCGTCGATGCAGTTCCGCATATCGAGATGATCGCCGCAGAAAAAATGGCCGCCGGTGCCTAGCCGCGGGTGGCTAGCGGCGAAACGCCTCAACGGACAGCCTTGTCCGGTTCCATTGGCGTAACCATACCGACTATAGTGTGAGTTATACCGGTGCCGGATACCTTGCATCCACAGAGCATCTCGCCGAACATAAGACCAAGCGTCGCCCAATGACGCATCAAGATCGGGAGGATTACCGTGCGGATCAAAGCCGTTCACGTCGCCTTGCTCGCCGTCATGGCGAGCTGTTCGGCCATTACGTCAGGCGCTCACGCCCAGGCGTGGCCTCAGAAACAAGTCACCTTCATCGTTCCCTTCGCTGCCGGCGGCGGCACCGATGCCTTTGCGCGACCACTGGCGGCGCAGCTCGATACCCAGCTTGGCAAGCGCGTCATCATCGAAAACCGCGCCGGTGCCGGGGGCACGGTCGGCGCTTCGGCGGCTGCCAAGGCGGCGCCTGACGGCTACACCTTCTTCATGGGTGCCGCGCATCACGCGATCGCCCCGTCGCTCTATCCCACCCTCGATTATGACATCGAGAAAGACTTCATCCCGGTGGCGCTGATCGCACGACCACCGCAGGTTATCGTGGTCAATCCCGACAAGGTCGCCGCCAAGACACTGGGTGAATTCATCGCCTATGCGAAGGCCAACCCGGACAAGCTCTCCTATGGTTCGGCAGGTGCCGGCACCACGCATCATCTGGCCGGCGAGCTGTTCAAGATCCTGACCCAGACCAAGATCCAGCACGTGCCCTATCGCGGCGCCGGACCGGCCATGCAGGACCTGATCGCCGGTCACGTGCCCGTCGTATTCGACGGTCTCGGCTCTTCGGCCGCGCCAATCCGCGCGGGGCAACTCCGCGCGCTGGCGATTGCCGCTCCGAAGCGCGTGGCAGCCTTTCCCGATCTGCCGACCGCGGCGGAAGCCGGTTTGCCAAACTATGAAGTCGCCACCTGGTACGGGCTGTTCGCCCCCAAGGGCACGCCGACCGACGTGGTCGAGCGCATGGCGAAGGAATTGAAAGCTGCATTGCAAGTG
Source organism: Tardiphaga sp. OK245 (assembly GCF_900108575.1). Lineage (NCBI taxonomy): Bacteria > Pseudomonadati > Pseudomonadota > Alphaproteobacteria > Hyphomicrobiales > Nitrobacteraceae > Tardiphaga > Tardiphaga sp. OK245. Next base: position 696,013 of record NZ_FNWZ01000005.1, read on the forward strand.
CCGGCGATCAAGGAAGCGTGGGAACGCAACGGCTCCGACGTGCCTGATGTGGCCGGCGCAGACTTCGGCAAGATGGTGTCAGCCGAAGTCGCGCGTTGGCGCAAGGTCGTAACCGAGGCCAACGTCAAGCTGGATTGACCTGACAGAATTGCGAAGCCCGCCAGACGTAAAGCCTGGCGGGCTCTTTTTTATGCAGAAGCGACTTCCACCTGCCTGGCACCTGGACCAGCAAACATCGCACGGCCGGGAATCGCATCCAGCAGCGCACGCGTATAAGCGTCGCTCGGATTCTGGAAGATCTTCTGCGTTTCGCCCTGCTCGACGATCTCGCCGCGCCGCATCACCACGATGCGGTCGGCGATTTCGGCGGCTACACGCAAGTCATGGGTGATGAAGATCATGGCCAGATTCATCTCCTCGCGCAGTTCGGCGAGGAGCTGCAGCACCTGCGCCTGCACCGACACGTCGAGCGCCGAGACAGCCTCGTCCGCCACCAGCACCGAGGGCTTCAGGGCCAGCGCACGCGCGATACAGATGCGCTGCCGCTGACCACCGGAGAATTCGTGCGGATAGCGGTTGGCTGCGCTCTCCTGTAGGCCAACGCGGGCCAGCAGGCGCTTGGCATCGGCCATGGCTTCCTTCGAGGGCGTGCCATAGGCAATCGGGCCGCCGGCAATCGCGTCGCCGACCTTCTGCCGCGGATCGAGCGCCGCGAAGGGATCCTGGAACACAATCTGAATCTTGCGGCGCATCTGACGCAGCCGCTCGCCGCGCTGTGATAACAGATCCTTGCCATCGAAATGAACCGAGCCGGTATCAGGCTCGATCAGCCGCATGATCAGCCGACCCAGCGTGGACTTGCCCGAGCCGGACTCGCCGACGATGGCCACCGTCTCGCGCGCCTTCAGGCCGAGCGAGATATTCTGTACTGCATCGGTCCGGCGCGGCGGCAGGAACATGCCCTGCTTGGTGATGAAGGTCTTGTTCAGCCCGACCGCATCGAGCAACGGCTCACCGGTGATCTTGCGATCAGCTTTGGTCAGCGAGCGCGCGCCGGGGACGGCGGCGATCAGGCTCTTGGTGTAATCGTCCTTCGGATTACGCAGGACCTCGTCGACGGTGCCCTGCTCAACGACACGGCCGTTGCGCATGACCACGACGCGATCAGCGACATCGGCAACGACGCCAAAATCGTGGGTGATCAGCAGCACGCCCATGCCGCGCTCCGACTGAAGCTTCTTCACCAGCGCGAGAATCTGCTTCTGCGTGGTGACGTCGAGCGCCGTGGTCGGCTCGTCGGCCAGCAGCAACGCCGGATTATTCGCCATCGCCATCGCGATCATGATGCGCTGACGCTGGCCGCCCGAGAGCTGGAACGGAAAGCTGCGCGCGAGCGCCACCGGATCCGGCAGGCCAACGTCCCGGATCAACTCCTGCACGCGCGCATCCACCGCCTCTTTGGACGGCGTCGGCTTGGTGTGTGTGATGATCGATTCCGCAATCTGCTGGCCGACACGGGCCAGCGGATTGAGCGCGCTGAGTGGCTCCTGGAAAATCATCGAGATCGCGCCGCCGCGCAGCTTGCGCATTGTCGGCTCATCGGCCTTGGCGATGTCGTTACCATTGAAGCTGATGCTGCCCTGCGCAACGCCCGTTCGGTCGGGCAGCAGTCGCAGGATCGCATGCGCGGTCATCGACTTGCCGGAGCCGGACTCGCCGACGAGACAGACGATTTCGTTGCGGTTGACTGTGAGCGATACGTCTTCGATGGCAAAAGGACGATCTGCGCCCGGCGGCAGGCTGATAGAGACGTTCTCGATGGCAAGCAGTGTTTTGTCGGTCATGGATACTATCGCTTGCGTGAGATACGGGGGTTCAGCGTGTCGTTGAGACCTTCACCCACGAGATTGATGGCCAGCACGGTGAGCAGGATGGCGAGGCCGGGAAACACGCTCATCCACCATGCCTGACGGATCACAGTGCGCGCAGCACCGATCATGAAGCCCCACGACATCAGATTGGGATCGCCGAGACCCATGAAACTCAAGGCGCTCTCGATCAGGATGGCGCTAGCGACCGCAAGCGATCCGGTGACGATAATCGGCGAGATCGCGTTCGGCAGGATGCGTCGCAGCACCACGGTCAGCGGACGCTGGCCCTGGCAGACCGCAGCCTGAACGAACTCACGCCCGCGCAGCCGCATAAACTCGGCGCGCGTCAGGCGTGCCAGCGGCGGCCAGCTGACAATGCCGATGGCAAAGATGATGTTGGAGATCTTCGGCCCGATGGTCGCGACCAGCAAGATGGCGAGAATGAAGCCCGGGATGGTCTGGAACAGTTCGGTGATGCGCATCATCACCTCATCGACCTTGCCGCCGAAATAGCCGGCGATGGCGCCGATGGTGACGCCGATAACCAGGGAGGTCAGTGTCGAAATGACGCCGATGATCAGCGAGATGCGCGCACCATGCGCGATGCCGGCAGCGACGTCACGGCCGAGCATATCGGAGCCGAGCCAGAGCCCTTCGCTGAACGGCGGCTGGAACGGCGCGCCGACCATGTCCCAGGGGTCGTCAGGAAACAGCCACGGAGCCGTCACCGCGAGGAGGACCACCGCGAGGAGGACGATCAGACCAATCATCCCGGTGGGATGGCGGAGAAACGATTTGAGCGTAGACATCATATAATCCCGTTCACGATGCAGCACGCACGGAGACGCGTGGATCGATCACCCGGTAGATCGCATCGGTGAGAAGATTGAGAGCAATCACAATCACCGACATCACCAGGAATACGCCCAGCAACACCGGATAATCGCGCTGCAACAGCGCATCATAGATGAGACGGCCGAGACCCGGCCACGCAAACACAGTCTCGATCACCACCGCACCGCCAACCAGCGCACCGGCCTGCATGCCGGCGACAGTCACGATGGGCAGCATCGCATTGCGCAGGATATGTCGAATGATGATACGGCCCTGCTTCAGGCCCTTGGCCTTCGCGGTCTTGATGAAATCCTGATGGGTCACATCGAGCACCGACGAACGCATCAGGCGCGTGTAGATCGCGAGATACACCGCTGCCAGCGACACCGCCGGCAGGATCAAATGCCAACCGATGTCGACCATGCGCTGCAGTGCGGTCATCGGCACACCGATGGTCACGTAACCAAACGCCGGCAACCAGTCGAGTTGCACCGAAAACAGCAAAACCAGCATCAAGCCAAGCCAGAACACCGGCGTTGCATAAAGCAGCAACGACACGACGGTCAGCACCGTATCGGACCACTTGCCGGCGCGGACACCGGCGAGCGTGCCGAGAATGATGCCTGATAGAAGCGCGAGGCTGAAAGCCGTCGCCGTCAGCAGCAGCGTCGCTGGCAAGCGCTCGAGAATGAGCGACGCCACGGTCCGCTGCTGGCGATAGGAATAACCAAGGTCGAGCGTCACGACGCGCTTCAGATAGGTGGCGAGCTGAATCGGATAGGGTTTGTCGAGGCCGTATTCAGCGCGCAGCTGCGCCAGAAGCTTTTCGTCGGAGGCGCCGCTCTGGCCGGCAATCACCTGCGCGGGATCGCCAGGTGCGGCATGAACGAGAATAAAGTTGAAGGTCGCAATGACCAAGACGACGGCTACGAATTTGACAAACCACCCCGCAAGCGCGAGGGCGATCGCGAACACGCGACCGCCTTTTGCATCGACCGACACCGCCGTCATCCGAAGCTCACGTCGCTGAACGATTCATGCACGCCAATCGCTGTTGTAGTCACATTCTTGAGGCGCTTGTCGATGAAGGTAGGATAGGCCTGCTCGAACATCCAGACCACCGGCACGTCCTCGACTAGGATCTTCTGCACTTGGCTGTAGAGCTCCTGACGCTTGGCCTCGGAGGTCGAGGTTGCAGCCTCTTCGAACAGACGGTCGACTTCCGGATTGGAATATCCTGCCGTGTTCGAGAACAGGATGCCCTTCTTGATATTCGACGAGATGTAGGTGCGCGACACGCCGAGCGCGGGATCGCCGAACTGATAGACCAGATTGCCGGTCATCTCGTAGTCCCAGTTACTGAACTTCTCCGCCCAGCCACCGACGTCGGTGTTTTCGATCTGCACATCGATGCCGACGCGGCCGAGCGACTGGCGAATGAACTCGGCCGCGCGCTGATAGATTTCACCATAAGGCGGGGTGAGATACTTGATGGTAACGCGTTTGCCGCCGGCACCCGGCTTGAGCCCCATCTCGTCGAGCAGCGCCTTCGCCTTGTCCAGCGAGTAATCGTAACGCTTGACGTCTTTCTCGTAGAACCTGGTCGCCGACGACACCGGACCGGTCGCAACCTTGGGCAGACCAAAGTAAACGCGCTGTGCCATCGATTTCAGATCGAGCGCATAGGCAATAGCCTGACGGAAACGTTTGTCGTCCATCGGCTTGATGCGGTTGTTGAGCTCGAGCCACTGGTGCGGGGCGAAATATTCGTATCCCTTGGTGGTCATCTCGAAATTCGGCAGCTTCGACAGCCGCGCGACATCGAACATTTCGATGTCGTTCCACTGCGTCAGCTGGATCTTGCCCTGTTCCAGCGCGACAGCGCGCGAAGCTGAGTCGGGAATGATGCGATAGATGATTTCGTCGAGATACGGCTGATCCTTGCGGTAATAGCCTTCGTGCTTGATGAGATGAACATGCGAGCCCTTCACCCATTCCTTGAGCTTGAACGGGCCTGAGCCGATCGCCTGTGCATTGGCCGGGTTCTTGCGATATTCGGTGCCGTCATAGATATGCTTGGGCACGATTGGACCGGTGGTGCAGTCGAGCGCGGTCAGGAACGGTGCAAAGGTCGACTTCAACTTGAACACCACGGTGAGCGGATCCGGCGCGTCTGCTTTTTCGATACGCGAGTAAATCCCGCGCGCACGCGCATGGGTCTCCGGCAGCAGCTTGGTCATCGAGAAGATGACGTCGTCCGCCGTCAGCGGCTTGCCGTCGTGGAAGGTGATGCCCGGAAACAGCTTGAACGTATAGGTCAGGCCGTCCGGCGACACTTCCCACGACTGTGCGAGACCGGGAAGCGGCTTGAGATCGGGGCTGTAACGCAGCAGGCTCTCATAGATCTTGCCGCCCAGGGTCAGCGTTGGCTGCTGCTGGTTCAGTGCAGTGACGAGAATCGGAGGCTCTGGCTGAATGATCGTGTTCAACGTGCCGCCTTTGGTCTGGCCAGCGGCACGGGTGATGCCGAGGGGGATACCCGAGAGCGCAACCGCGCTCACGCCCATCAGCTTCGCGAATTCACGTCTATTCATAGCCTCTTCCTTTAAACATTGACGCCTGACAGTGGCTGTAGCCGGACGCTTGCACGTCCGGCTACAGCCAAGCCATCAAGCGACTTTCAGTAACTTCGGCTTCAACCGAGCGTCACGGCTCCAAAAGTCTCGTGCACACCGATGCCGGTGGTGATGACGTTCTTCAACCGCTTGTCGATGAAGTTGGGGAAGTCTTGCTCGACCATCCATGCGATCGGGACTTCTTCTACGACAATTTTCTGCACGGCCGTGTAGAGTTCCTGACGTTTTGCGTCAGAGGTCGCCACGGCGGCTTCCTCGAATAGCCGGTCTACTTCCGGATTGGAATAGCCCGCGATATTTGAGAACAGAATACCCTTGCGGATATTCGCCGTGATGTAACTGCGCGACACGCCCAGCGCCGGATCGCCGAATTGGTAAAGCAGATTACAGGTCATCTCGTAATTCCAGTTGCTGGTACGCTCGGCCCAGCCGGCGAGATCGAGATTTTCCAGTTGCAGATCGATGCCGACACGACCGAGCGATTGCTTGAAGAATTCGGCCGAGCGCTGCCAGATTTCGCCATAGGGCGGAACCAGGAATTTGATGCTGACACGCTTGCCGTCAGCACCGGGCTTCAGGCCCATCTCGTCGAGCAGGGCTTTCGCCTTGTCCAGCGAGTAGTCGTACTGCTTGACATCTTTTTCGTAGAACCGGGTCTTCGACGAAACGGGTCCGGTCGCCACCTTCCCGAGATTGAAGAACACGCGTTGCAGCAGCGCTTTGCGATCGACCGCGAACATCACAGCCTGACGGAAGCGCTTGTCGTCCATCGGCTTAGTGCGAAGATTGAACTCTAGCCAGAAATGCGGCGCAAAGAACTCGTAGCCCTTGGTGGTCATTTCGACATTGGGCAGCTTCGAGAGACGCGCGACGTCGAACAGTTCGACGTCGGTCCACTGCGTCAATTGGACTTTGCCCTGTTCGAGCGCGACGGCGCGCGATGCGCCGTCCGGAATGACGCGGTAGATAATTTCGTCGAGGTGCGGCTCGCCCTTGCGGTAATAACCCTCGTGCTTGACGAGATGAACGTGTGAGCCCTTGACCCATTCCTTGAGCTTGAACGGGCCCGAGCCGATCGCCTGCGCATTGGCAGGGTTCTTGCGAAAATCGGTGCCGTCATAGATGTGCTTCGGCACGATCGGCGCTGTGGTGCAATCGAACGAATTGAGGAACGGCGCGAACGGCGCCTTCAGCGTGAACACCACTGTGAGTGGATCGGGCGCTTCAGCCTTTTCGATGCGCAGGAAGGTGCCGCGCGCACGCGCATGGGTTTCAACGAGGACCTTGGTCACCGAGAACACCACGTCTTCCGACGTCAACGGCTTGCCGTCATGGAAGGTGATGCCTGGAAACAGCTTGAACGTATAGACGAGGCCATCGGGTGAAACGGTCCAGGACTCAGCGAGACCAGGCAGCGGCTTGAGATCGGCGCCGTAGCGGAGCAGGCTCTCATAGATCTTGCCGCCCAGCGTCAGTGTCGGCTGCTGCTGGTTGAGCGCCGTCACCAGGATCGGCGGCTCGGGCTGGATGATCGTATTGAGCGTGCCGCCCTTGGTCTGACCGACGGCGCGGGTGACGCCGAGAGGAATTCCCGAAAGCGCCGTCGCACTCAAACCCAATAGCTTCGCGAATTCACGTCTGTTCATCTTAATTCCTTTGTAGCAAAGATATTTAAAGCGTTCAACGTCATCCGAAACTCACCGCCCCGAATGTCTCGTGCACCCCGATCGCCGTCGACAACACGTTCTTCAGCCGCTTGTCGATGAAGTTCGGATAGTCCTGCTCGAACGTCCAGACCACCGGAACATCCTCAACGAGAATTCTCTGGACCTGACTATAAAGCTCCTGCCGCTTGTCATCGGATGTCGCCACGGCTGCTTCTTCGAACAGGCGATCAACTTCCGGATTGGAATAGCCGGCAGTGTTCGAGAACAGGATGCCCTTCTTGATATTCGATGTGATGTAGGTGCGCGCGACGCCGAGCGCGGGATCGCCGAACTGGTAAACCAGGTTGGCGGTCATATCGTAATCCCAATCGGCGAACTTTTGTGCCCAGCCGGCGATATCGGTGGTCTGCAGTTGCAGATCGATGCCGACGCGCCCGAGCGACTGGCGCAGGAATTCGGCGGCCCGCGTATTGGCCTCGCTGACCGGCGAAATCAGAAAGCGCAGCGTGACGCGCTTGCCATCCGGACCCGGCTTCAGCCCCATCTCGTCGAGCAGCGCTTTCGCCTTATCGACAGAGTAGTCATAGGTCTTGACGTTCTTGTCGTAGAACCGTGTCTTCGACGAGATCGGGCCGGTCGCCAGCTTGCCAAGCCCGAAATAGATTCGCTGCAGCATCGCCTTGCGGTCGATCGCATGCATCACGGCCTGACGAAAACGCTTGTCGTCCATCGGCTTGATGCGATTATTGAGTTCAATCCATTGATGCGGCGCAAAGAACTCGTAGCCCTTGGTGGACACCTCGTAATTCGGCAGTTTCGACAGCCGCGGCACCTCGAAGAATTCGATATCGCCCCACTGCGTCAGCTGCACCTTGCCCTGCTCGACCGCCACGGTACGCGACGCACCATCGGGGATCGCGCGATAGATGATTTCGTCGAGATAGGGCTCGCCCGGCCGATGATAACCTTCGTGCCGGACAAAATGAATGTGCGATCCCTTGACCCATTCCTTGAGCTTGAACGGACCGCAGCCGATCGCCTGCGCATTGGCGGGATTCTTGCGATAGTCGGTCCCCTCATAGATGTGCTTCGGCAGGATCGGCGCCGTGGTGCAATCCAGCGACGTCAGGAACGGCGCGAAGGGCGACTTCAGCGTGAAGATCACCGTCAGCGGATCGGGCGCTTCCGCCTTTGCGATGCGCGCAAATGTCACGCGACCGCGCGCATGGGTTTCCATCAGCACCTTGGTCATGGTGAAAATCACGTCTTCCGAGGTCAGCGGCTTGCCGTCGTGAAACGTGATGTTCGGGAACAGCTTGAATGTGTAGGTCAGCCCGTCCGGCGAAACCTCCCAGGATTTGGCGAGGCCGGGAATCGGTTTGAGATCGAAATCGTAACGCAGCAGGCTCTCATAGAGTTTGCCGCCGACGGTGAGCGTCGGCTGTTGCTGATTGATCGCCGTGACCAAGATCGGCGGTTCGGGCTGGATGATCGTATTGAGCGTACCGCCTCTGGTCTGCCCCGTGGCGCGGGTAATGCCGAGCGGGATGCCTGACAGCGCCGTAGCGCTCAAACCCAGCAATTTCGCAAACTCACGTCGATTCATTCAGCTCTCCCGATGGACACAGAGGGTTGAACGTCAGGGTTGCACTGACGCGCAAGGATGAGCTTGCAAAATTCAAGCCGCCGCCGTCGCCGGGCCGATCATCATCGCGATCGGGCCGGCGTTGTCCGAGAACCGAGCATGTTCCGTGAATGAGCAGGCATTCAGTATCCCAGTGCCGGATCGACGCGGTTGAGTAGAATCTCTCCAGCCTCGAGACGGCGGATATTCTCGGCAATCTGGTCGGCAATGACGCGTGGCTTGGCCAATCCGGCCATGTGCGGCGTCACCAGAATACCCGGCTCCGTCCACAGCGGATTGTCAGGCTGCATCGGCTCCTTGTCGAACACGTCGAGAATAGCGCCGCGCAAATGGCCCGAACGCAATGATGCGACAAGATCCGGTACGTTCAGATGCTCGCCACGGCTGCAGAGAATAAGTGCCGCCCCTTTCGGCAGGCGGGCGAAGCGGTCAGCATTCAGAATTCCCACTGTGCTCTGCGTTAGCGGTAGCAGACAGACCAGGATGTCGGTCTGCGCCAGGAAATCGTCGAGCGCGGCGTCGCCGGCGAAGACGTCCACACCCTCGACCTGTTTTGCGGAGCGCGACCAGCCGGAGACCTTGTAGCCGACCGATTTCAGCAGAGTGGCAGCCTGGATTCCGAGGGTGCCGAGGCCGAGAATGCCGACGCGCTTGTCAGCGGCAGCGACCTGATCGTAGCGATGCCAGTGCCCATTACGGGCATTGGTGGAGACGCGGTCGAATTCGCGGTGAAAATACAGCGTGCCCCACAGCACATATTCGGCCATCGCCTTGCCCAGCAGCGGATCCACGATCCGGCAGAGCGGCAGCTTCGGCAGCGCCGTGTCTGACAGCACATTGTCCACGCCGGCGGCGATGGAATGGATCAGCCGCAAATTCGGCATGGTCGCCATCACGCCTGCGGGTGGTTTCCAGCAGACCACAACCTCCCCGTCCAGCGCGCCCTGCTCCGGCCAAGTGGTCACGACTGCGCCGGGAACCACCCGCTTCAGGTGGTCCTCCAGAAAGCCCATGGTGTTGGACAGGGTTGTCATGAGAGTAATGCGGGTCATCGAATTCCTGCGTTTGTTTCTGCCCGAGCCTTTTCCGTTCCGATTGAATCGGAACGGGGCTCAGGATTGTTGTTTTACGCGTTTTCTTAATGCGAACCGGTCCCCACTTCGCTGGAAAACGCGTTAGTGGCATGAAGCCTGCTTTGAGAATGGCAACGTCCGGAACGATGCGCTCAAAACCTCTATCCTAGGGTACGATGTCAGCGCATCATCTCCGTCTTCACAGGGTCAGGATTTGTCGCGTATGGGCCATATCTCTTCAATTTCGTGCAACACGCCGCGCCAGCGCGTCGCGCCGCCGGCCATGGTAAGTTTTTCCGGCTTCGAGGCCAGCGGCCGCCGCGCCGATGCACTCCAGACCGCACAACGCCCGGTGGTTGCGATGGCTGCCGAATTCTCCTCGGGCGGCGTCGGCGTCCGGCACAGCCACCGCCGCGCGCAATTTCTCCACGGCCTGACCGGCGTCATGACCGTGATCACGGAAACCGGCAGTTGGACCGTATCGCCGCAGCACGCGCTGTGGATCCCGCCCGGCGTTGTCCATCAAAGCCGCTGCTGGGGCACCGTGCAGCTGCGTACGCTCTATGTCGAACCCGACGCGACGATCGGCCTGCCGACCTCGTGTCAGTTGATGGAAGTCTCCTCGCTGGTGCGCGCATTGCTTAACGAAGCCGTCACCTTCCCGACCGAATACGATATGGATGGCCGCGAAGGGCAAATCATGAATCTGATGCTTGCCGAAATCGGTCGCATGCCCGCGGTACCATTGCGTGCGCCGATGCCGCAGGACCGCCGCCTCGCGCGTATCTGTGAAGCGATCCTGCGCGAGCCCGGCAACAATCAGGATCTGGAATCCTGGTCGCAGATCGGCGGCCTCGGCCGACGGACGCTGACACGGCTGTTTCGCCGCGAGACCGGCATGAGCTTCGCCGAATGGCGCCAGCAGGTGCGATTGATGGAAGCATTGTCGCGCCTGACCATGCGCGAACCGGTGACCAATGTGGCGCTCGATCTCGGCTATGATAGTCCAAGTGCCTTCAGCGCTATGTTCCGTCGCTCGATGGGAATTTCACCACGCGACTATCTGCGCTGGAGCGAACAGACGGAGGACTTGGCAACGTGACCGACGCGCACCTCCTTAGGACTCGACCGCTGGCCGCGCTTCCATCGAAGCACGCAATCGGCGAATACCGGCTTCGATTTCGCGGATGTCGTCGTCGAGCTGCCCAAGCAACACGCCGAAATTGAAGTCCATTCTGTTGCGGACGGACGCCGCCAGCGTTTCGCGATGCACCTTGAGATCTTGCAACGCACTTAGCTGGTTCGTATCGACATAGGCGGCAACCACAAGCTCAATCGCGCTTTTCACCGCAACGCTTTCTTCTCGGCTTCATCGATTTGCGCTTTCAGCCGCGCCTTAATCGCGCGAACACCGGGGAATGGTGCTCCGAGCCGGCGTGCCTGGATCTGAACGGAACTCTGCGGTCGTTTCATGATCACCGCGGCTCTGGCCAGCGATACTTTACGCGCGATAAGCCCTTTCAAAATTTCAATCTGTTCGTCGTCCCAACGATTTTTTGCCATCTGATCTTATGAGTGCGCTGAAATAACTTGTCTGTGCGGTAGCTGTCCCTCTGCAACGCGATGTTCACAACTATTGTTCCCGATGCGCCCAGGTTGCAGAGCACAATCCCTGCCGGAGAAAGCGCTGCGTGGAGTTGCGCCGAAAAAAGGCTCCGGAGTGATCCGGAGCCTTTCTCTATTTGGCAGGCACCCCGCTTGGTAGCGGGGTATTTGTCAGCTGCGATGATAACCGCCGCTCACATCACCACTTCGATCAGCTTCGGACCCTTCGCGGCGATCGCGTTGGCGAGCGCTTTATTGAAGTCGTCGACGTTGGACACCGAAACGCCGGGGACGCCCATGCCCTTGGCGAGCGACACCCAGTCGAGCGCCGGACGGTCGAGGTTGAGCATATCGAGCGCGCGCTGGCCGGGCTCGCCGGCATCGACGCCTGCGAATTCGCCGAGCAGGATTTGATACTTGCGGTTGGCGAACACGATGGTGGTGATGTCGAGCTCTTCGCGGGCCTGGGTCCACAGCGACTGCAGCGTGTACATCGCGCTGCCGTCACCGACCATGCAGATCACCTTGCGATCCGGGCAGGCCACGGCGGCACCGGTGGCGACCGGGGTCGAGAAGCCGATCGAGCCGCCCATGTTCTGCAGCCAGTCATGCGGCGCGGCCGCTGCGGTCGGCGGGAAGAAGCCGCGGCCGGTGGTCAGCGACTCGTCGACCATGATGGCGTTTTCCGGGATCGCATAGGCGATCGCCTGCGCGATGGTCGTGTGGTTCAGCGCCCCGGTCGGCTTCACCAGTTCGGCGAGCTTCTGCGGCTTCACATCCGATGGCTTGGCACCGAGCGCGCCGGCCAGCGCTTCCAGCGCAGCGATCGAGTTCTCGCCGCCTGCGGTTATGCGATGCACTTCGCAGCCTTCCGGCTTCAGCATGCTCGGCTTGTTCGGATAGGCGAAGAAGGCGACGGGATCGTTGGCTTCCACCAGCACGATGTTCTTGAAGTCCTTCAGCAGCGGAAGCGCGGCTTCGATCACATAAGGAATGCGATCGATGGAGAAGCGGCCGCGGCCGCGTGCCATACGCGGATTGTAGGTCTGGCCCATCACCTTGCAGCCGGTCTTGCCGGCGATTTGCTCGGCCAGCGCCAGGCCCTTCTCGGTCAGCCCCTGGCCGGTCATCAGCAGCAGCGTCGAGGCGCCACCGTCCTTCATGATCCTGGCGGCGGTCTCGACGGCCTGCGCCGAATAGCCGGCGCTCTGCTTCTCGGCTGGCACCGGGGCCACGCCATCGGCCGCGCCCCATGCGGTGTCAGCGGGCAGGATCAGCGTCGCGATCTGGCGATCCTTGGCGGCGGCAATTGCTGCGGCGCCGTCCTTGGCCACCGACTTGGAATCCGGCGAGGTGTGCACCCACTGCGACATCGGACGGGCGAGGCCCTCGATGTCCGAGGTCAGCGGCGCGTTGTATTCGATGTGATATACGGCATGCTGGCCGACGATGTTGACGATGCCCGAATTGGCCTTCTTGGCATTGTGCAGGTTGGCGAGGCCATTGGCGAGGCCGGGACCGAGATGCAGCAGCGTCGAGGCCGGGGTGCCCTTCATGCGGAAGTAGCCATCCGCCGCGCCGGTGACGACGCCTTCGAACAGGCCGAGCACGCAGCGCATGCCTTCGACGCGGTCGAGCGCCGCAACGAAATGCATTTCCGACGTTCCCGGATTGGCAAAGCAGACATCCACATTGCCCGCCACCAATGTCCGCACCAGGCTTTCCGCACCGTTCATCGTCTCACTCCGTTTGATTCAGGGTCGTATCTCGGTTTCTTGATCTCGGGGGCTGATGAACCATTGTTCGGAGGGCCCGTCAAAGGGTCGGAACGCAAGGCTTCGTTGTGAGGGCCGCGGGGCGGGCTGAACGCCGGTTATTATCGCTCCATCCGGGCTGTCCTCACACGGCCGTGGGTTGCGGATCGGGGCGATTTATGGCCTGTCTTGGGCCTCAATTTTTTCTGGCGAGGACCATGATGAAGCGCCTTTTTGCTCTCTTTTTTGCCGCAGCCGCGTTCACCACAATTGCGTTTCCTGCCGATGCACGCGTTCGCAACCAGCCGCCGGCGCAGGACTTCGAGGTCGACGACGGCCCGTCGCTCTCCAACTTCTTCTCCAATTTCGGCAATGGCGGCGGCAACAGCTCCGGCCCGATCCAGCGCCAGACCGTCGGCTTCCACAGCAATTACGCCCCGGGGACCATCGTCGTGAACACCGCCGAGCGCCGGCTCTATCTGGTGCAGCCGGGCGGCCAGGCGCTGCGCTACGGCATCGGCGTCGGCCGCGATGGCTTCCGCTGGGGCGGCGTCCACCGCGTCACCGCCAAGAAGGAATGGCCGAGCTGGACCCCGCCGGCCCAGATGCTCGCCCGCCGCCCCGACCTGCCCCGCCACATGCCCGGCGGCATCGACAACCCACTCGGCGCCCGCGCCATGTATCTCGGCTCGACGCTGTACCGCATCCACGGCTCCAACGAGCCGGAGACCATCGGGCAGGCCGTGTCCTCGGGCTGCTTCCGCATGACCAATGACGATGTCACCGATCTCTATAACCGCGTCTCGGTCGGCGCGACGGTCATCGTCAAGAACTGAGCTTGAGCTGAGAACGAAGGCTTCCTGCGGGAAGCCTTCGAATTGTCCGCGGGGGCGGCACTGAACGCTTGCGCAAATACGCGCATTGCGAGAACTTGAGTAATAATGCCCGCCCCGACACCAGATCGATTCATCGTCCGGACGATTGCCGCGCTGCTGGCGCTAGCGTCTTTGACCGCCTTCGTGCCGCAGCCGTCTTATGCCGGTGCGAGCGAGCCGCCCGCCGTTACGGCGCGCCAGCGCACCGAGAAGAAAACCTTTACCGACAGCGAGATCATCGACGGTTTTTTCAAGACCGCCTTTGGCGCCGAGTATCACCTCGCCGGCCGCGTCGACCGCATCCGCAAATATGAGCTTCCAGTGCGGGTCTTCGCCGAGGGCCGTGCCGACCGCAAGGCTCAAATCGCCAAGGTCGTGACCGACATCGCGCGCCGGGTGCAGCATCTCAACATCGCCATGGCGGACAACCGCGACGACGCCAATGTACTGGTGAAGCTGGTGCGCGACCGCGATCTCTATCGCACCATCTCGACCTTCTATGGCACCGACCGGGCCAACGAGATCCGCGACTCCCTGGACCCGCAATGCCTGTCCGGCTTCCGCAAGAACGAGGCCTTCGAGATCGAACGCTCCGACGTGATCCTCACCGTCGACAATGGCGACTTCGTCTTTCTCGACTGCGCCTATGAGGAATTGCTGCAGTCGCTGGGCCCGATCAACGATACCAGTACGGTGCCGTGGACGATGTTCAACGACAACGTCCAGATGGGCTTCTTCGACGTCTACGACCAGTACATCCTCAACATCCTCTACGATCCCCGCATCAAGGCCGGCATGACCGTGCAGGAGGTCAAGGACGTGCTGCCGCAGGTGCTCACTGACGTGCGTATCTGGGTGAGCAAGGTGAACGAGCTGCAGGATTAGCGGCGCTTCTCTTATCCCTCCCCCCGCGCGAAGCGAAGCTTTGCCAGGCGGGGGATTCCACGAACGCCTGCGCGTCCCAGCTTCTTCGAATGTCAAACAGCCACTGCTCTGCAGACATGCGTCATCGCCCCCATTGTTTGCGGCGCGGGGGCGCCGTCGTTGCTTGCATTCCCACCCTCCTGTGAGAGGGCGTGCGGAACGCCGGGTGCCCGTTGCACCCTTGGGCCTGATGCGAATGCGGTCTTCCGCAATTGTGAGTGCATCAGGACTTTCGGAGGCGCCGAGCAAGTGCCCGACGTTCCGCCTGCGGTGTTTTTTCGGTTGCTTGCACATCTGCCATGGCGAACGGTCCCATCACCAAAATTAATGTCCCAGGGCGGAGGGACAGGGTAGCCGCAAAGCACTTGGCCGAACGCGTTTTGACTTGGTCGTCCGTCACACTGTCCAGGGGTTTGTCTATCC